>JBAXTO010000013.1:0-55959 GCA_037130135.1 Bacteroidota bacterium | reverse complement strand
GTATCTAAGAATGTACCTGATGTAGTTCTATTGAACCCATTAAATAAATAAGAAGCCCCAGCACAAATGCTTTGGTTGATAGTACCAGAACTAGTTGGACGAACAGTTAAGTTGAGCGTTACAAATGAATCGCATAATGCACTATTTACTAAAGTGTCTAAATACGTACCCGTAGTTGTTCTATTAATTCCATTAAATAAATAAGAAGTCCCAGCACAAATGCTTTGGTTGATAGTACCAGAACTAGTTGGACGAACTGTTAAGTTTAAAGTTAAAAATGAATCACATCCATTGCTACCTGTTAATGTATCTAAGAATGTACCTGATGTAGTTCTATTGAACCCATTAAATAAATAAGAAGCCCCAGCACAAATTGTTTGGTTGATAGTTGCTGCAGTTGTAGATTTAATAGTAAGATTTAAAGTGATAAAAGAATCACAACCATTTATATTTAACATAGTATCTAAATAAGTACCTGCAGTAGATCTATTCACACCATTAAATAAATAGCTTGTACCAGTACAAATACTTTGATTGATAGTCGCATTGCTTGGCGCACTTACAGTAATATAATTAGTGAATACAGTAGTATCGCTTCCACTGGCGCTTGTTGCAATCAATTGAACGTTATATAGACCTGCAGTATTATAGGTAACTACTGGATTAGTAGCAGTTGAAGATGAAGGTGTTCCACCAGGGAATGACCAGGAATAACTAGTTGGATTCCCTGTTGAAATATTGGTATAAGTCACTGCAGTTCCTCTACAAATAGTGGTATCATTTGCTCTAAAATCTGCATTAGGTATACCAAATAAATTAATATTATCTATAAATAATCTTTGTCCATTACCAGCAATATTTTTAAAAGAAACGGTAACATTTGGCTGACCAATATAAGAAGTTAATAATACCGTATCCGATCTCCATTGTAAAGAGGTTGGGGTAAAAATAGTAGTTGTTGCTGGAGCAGTTGCAAGAACTGTATTTGATTTAGAATATAGAGTAGAAAAAGTTGTCCCACAATCACTAGAAGCAAGTACATCTAAACCATCAAAAAAGGTAGTATTATAAGGAGCATAAGCCACATCGAAAACCAATTTTACGTTGGAGAATCCTCTTAAATCGGCTTTTGGTAATCGAACTTCATCGTTGTTTCCTCTGTCATCAATATTAAAATTATTAAACATCATAGAGTTACCTGTAGTTGGAGTTCTTCCAGCAGCAGTAGTTCTTGCCCAAGTAGTTGATGCATTGGTATTGATTATCGACCAATTAGTAGGAGGGAAAGTAGTTGAAGTAAACCCATTAGTAATTGGTAATGCAGTTCCTGTATTTATAGTGATATAATTCAATCTAGTAATCGTATCAGAACCTAAGCTATTACTTGCAATTAGTGTAACTGTATAAGTACCAAGAGTTGGATATGTAACCACAGGATTTGTAGCTGTTGAACTAGAAGGGCTTCCACCTGGGAACGACCATAAATAGGATGTAGGTGAATTTGTAGAGGTATTAGTGAATATTATATTTTGACCAGTACAAGCTGGGTTAGGACTTGCCGTAAAATTCGCAACCGGACGTGCAATTGTACAGGTCCAATTGATTGCAAAGCCCGAATCGGTAACACTTGGATCACTACTTTGTCTAATAGTAATTGAACCACCTGTTGAAGAGATAGAGGCAGGTAATGTAAATCCCGTATAAGAACCAATTAATGGGCTGGCAGTAGAAGGACCATTATACACATAAACGAAATCATAGGTGTTTTCCATTCTAAACTTAGTGAAGTTAAGAGTAACACCAGTTGCACCAGTTGGCGCAATCGTAACCGAGCTATTTGTATTATCTGAATAGAGTCCAAACTGACCACCATCATCATAAACAGTACCGGTACAAGATGTTTGAGTTGTTGCCGTTCCAGTTGGAGGTAAAACAACCGTACAAGGATTTGATGCACTAAGATTTACTAAATTAGTGAATGTAATAGAATCTTTACCACATAAGCCTCCATCAGCTACTAACTTTACACTATAGGTACCAAGAGTGGTATAGGTATGTGAAGGACTAGTAGCAGTACTTGTAGCACCATCACCAAAATACCAAATAAATGATCCAGCATTTGTACTTCTATTATTAAAAGTAACCGTATAAGGTACGGCGCAATTTACGGATGCACTATTTGTAAATGAAGCGGTGACAACCGAAGAGTATGCTGCTCCAACACCTACTGCATACCAGGCATTCGTAGTAGAAGTAACTTCAGGTGTACAAGGGCCATATAAATCTACAGCAGATTGAATTGCATAAAAACGAGCATCTGCATAATTTGAAGTAGGAGTTAAGTATACTGTTAAATTTCTCCATGCAATGCTAGATGACTTTACTCTACCTAGACCAGTAACATTATAAACACTTCCAATATCATTTGTTCCAGAGCCTCCTTGGGTTAGAAGATAATACCAGAAATTTTGCACTCCACTATTGGTATGTACGCCACCATTATCAGCAGTTCCAGTATACCAATAAGTACCTAGATATGTATCAGGATTAGAGTATAAGTTTGGATTTGACATGGATCTGAAAGGGGAACCAATATCTTCACCAATCAGCCAATTCCCTAAAACGGAATCGGCATATTGCTCTACAGCGGTTCCAAAAACATCACTAAAAGATTCATTTAAAGCCCCAGATTCATAAGAGTAATTTAATCCAGCAGTTCGTTCATCAAGGCCATGACTAATTTCATGCCCAGTTATATCAAGCGAAGTAAGCGGTGTATACCCTGTACTACCATCTCCAAAAGTCATACGAGTACCATCCCAAAAGGCATTTAAATACGAAGTACTATAATGTACATATAAATTTAATTGATAGCCTGCATTATCAATGCTATTGCGACCTTTAGATAAATAGAAATCATAGGTTTTTTCTGCTCCCCAATGTGCATCCGTAGCATATTGATCTCTATTGGCATTGATATTATTCCATACATTATTACTATCTAAGAAATCAATAGCAGTTGCATAATTAGTTCCTCTTTGTAAATCGAATGTTCGAATCCCTAAACCTCTTGCAGCTTCTCTTAATCGGAAGTTTGTAGGGCTTGTACTATCTGTTATAAAAGGTCGTGAGCCTCTGTAAGCTGTGATGGCAGTTCCGTTTGCATCACCAGTACAGATTCGATCTTGTTTATGAACGATTGCGCCTGTTTGAGCATTTACAAATACAGTATATCTACCCATAGGCTGATGTGCATAGATATCAAATTTCCAACAAAGGATATAATTTGTAGAAAGCGAGTTTCCATTTTCTTGAACAATCTCTAAGCTACCAGTAGGATAAAATGTAGCACTTGGATCATGTTGTTCTTTTTTTAGGAATGCTTCTTCTCCAGGCAATTCCCATTTATAGGTAGTAGCCCCAATATTTCTAAGTGCAAAATGTAATGCATCACTTTGAGACAAACTAGGTACAGTAGGCGTTTTAACATTTTTAAATAAGTATCCATTATACATCATTACTTTTGAATCATGTATATGCAATATAAAAACACCTCCATTTACAGGGATATTATTCACCAATATTTGAAAACGTTTATGTGTATATCCTAACGGATCTTTTTCTTCTCCTATTTGTTTAAATGAATAGTTTTCAGGAAGTTGAAATTGTTTCTGCAGATGGAATAAAAAGGTTCTTTCATCCATTGCCTCTGTCTCTCTAAATTTCATATAGGTAGGTATGATATTGTCTTGTTTCAACCAGACATGTTCGGCGCCAAACATAATTTTAGAGGCTTCAGCACCATATAATTCAGTACCAACGATTGCATTTTGAGCATTTGATACAACGAATGTAAATATCAATAAAAGTAGAAAGGAAAATTTCTTTAGCATTTTTAATTTTTTAAAATATTGAAGTACAATGTCCTATATCAAAGTTACGAATAAATAATAAAAAAAAGTATACGTTTTACTATTAATTTAGTTACTAAAAATAGTTTAGTGATATTCTAAAAGATTATTAATTAACCTTATATGTATTTTTAATTATACAATATAAAAATTATTCAAATCAAAGGTATTTGTAAAAAGATAAATTACTTCTGAGCTTTTCTATAAAAGTAGATAGCAATAAATAAGTAGATTATATTGGGTATCCAAACACCTAATATTGGGGGAAGGTTGGCATTGATTGAAAAGGTGGTTGTAAATTTCATTAATACTTCGAAAGCAGCACACATGGCAATTCCCATAGTTAGATGATATCCAATACCTCCTCGAGTTTTACGAGCAGATATACTTACTCCTATAATTGTGAAAAGGTATATACTAAATGCAGCAGCAGTTCTTCTGTATTTTTCAATTTCATAATAAATTCTACCATCAGCACCAGTAACTTTAACTTCACTGATTTTATCATTTAATTCATCAGTTGTCATTTCATCATTACGAACAAACTTAGCAAATAATTGACTAGGATTAATAGGGAATACGGTATCAATACTTGAACCATAGGTGATTTTATCAGCACAATTCTCTTCTAAATTACGAATCATATAATTTTCTAAGCGCCACTTTTTAGTTTTTTGTTGCCATACCATTCTATCTGCATGAAGCTTATATATTAAATTACCATTTACTATTTTTTCAATAGTCATTTTATAACCAATACTATCTTTTTGAGAATAATTGTCTACGTATAAATAAGTGTTCTCTGCTATTTGACGATGTGCATTTTTATTTAAACTAAAATGCATATTATTGATATAAGAATTCTCGAATGTTAATCGAGCTTTATTCGATAATGGCACATACTTATTATTGCCCAAATAAATGATGGTGGCTAATAAAGTAGCAGCTACCATATAAGGATATAAAATTCTATTAAAGCTTATTCCAGCACTTAAAATGGCTATAAATTCTGATTTGCCAGCCATGGATGAAGTAAAGAAAATAACCGAAATGAAAATAAAAAATGGACCTAAAAGAGAGCCGATATAAGGGATAAAATAAAGGTAATATTTAGTAGTGATATCCCAAAAAGATACATTTTTTTCTATTAATGTAGCGATTTTTTCTGTTAAATCGATTACGATAGCAATAGATACTAATACAAAAAGTATAAACACAAAAGTGGCTATGAACTTTTTAATAATATAGAAATCTAATTTTTTTAACACCACACAAAGGTAATAGTATAAATTTATTTTTTAGAGGCTTATTCTTGAGGTCGAACTTTGAACCATCCTGTAATACTCATTCTAATTTCATTGCTCAATAATACTTCATGTGTAATTTCACTACTTTCAAAAAATACACTTTTAGCATTTGTAGGAGTAATTATAGAAATACTATCTACATCATAGATTTTTAGTTCACCACCATCTAGATGTTTCCAATGTTTATTCAAATAGATTATAAATGAATATTTTCTAGAAGTATTAGACTGAAATTGATCTAAATGTTTTTTATAAAAACTTCCTTTTTCAAACCAAGCATAATGAAATTCATAATCATAGATTCCAGCAAAACAACTACTATTTAAATATAGTATAAATTCATCAATCATATCTAAGAATTCATCTTCTACAGGATGATGATGTTTACGATCTATCCAAAATATTTTATCTTTTCGAATATTTTCATTTTTATTTTGATCTGCTTTTTTTCCTATTTCAGCAGCTAGTAATAAATTATTATCGTATAGTTCTTGTAAATGAATACCTAGCTTATTAGCTAAGTCTGTTTTAATGAAATTATTACAAATACCAATTTTTGTATCTATAAAATGTTGTATAAGGGTATTGAATTTTTCTTGCAATAATAAGTATAAGGTACATGCTATATTATACCTATACAAGTGAAGGTAGAATATTTTTTTAACTTACTCCATTTAATTATTTATCCTCTAAATCGATATTCAAAATATGTAGAATCCGATGGATGATGGGTGCAAAGAAAACAGCTGTAATACTTAGAAAAGCAACTCCACTATAGAGTGCATAGAGGGATGAAAATATTTTTGCACTGACTGTTTTCATTTCGGCTACAGGTCCCATTCCAGTTAGGATCATCGACGACATATGAAAGCTATCTAACCAACTAATTCGGCCAATATAATGATAGCCACACATGCCCATTCCAAGTGAAAAAGAGATGAGTAGCATACTAAAAAAATTATATTTTAATAGTCTATAGAGGAATCGTTGATTGCTAATGAGGTGTTGATTACGATGTTCTAATTTCATAGGATACCAATTTAAGAGATTATTATAAACGTTGCATTATAATGTCAAGTGTACTTTTTTTCCAAGAGCTAAAATTACCAGCAATAATAGATTTCCTAGCCTCTTTTACCAACCAAAGATAAAAACTTAAATTATTTACTGATGCAATTTGTGCTCCCAAATATTCTTTTGAGATCATTAAATGTCGTAAATATGCTTTAGAATGAATCCTACTTGTAGAGCATTCACTTAAAGAATCTATAGGACTAAAATCTTTTTCCCACTTTTTATTTTTAATATTGATAATACCTTGTTTGGTAAAAAGCATGCCATTACGTGCATTTCGAGTAGGCATCACACAATCAAACATGTCTACGCCTAATTCAATACCATTTAAAATATTTTCTGGGGTACCTACACCCATTAAATATCGTGGCTTATCGGCAGGAAGAATATCACAAACTAATTCGGTCATTTCATACATGTCTTCATGTGGTTCACCCACAGATAATCCTCCAATGGCGTTCCCTTCTCTATTCATAGAAGCGATATATTCTGCACTTTCTTTACGTAAATCTTTGTATACACTACCTTGAACAATCGGAAATAAAGTTTGACTATATCCATATAATGGTTCTGTGGCATCAAATCTATCACAGCATCTTTTAAGCCACCGATGTGTCATGTGCATAGAGTTTTTTGCATATACATACTCGCATGGATAAGGTGTACATTCATCAAAAGCCATAATGATATCAGCTCCAATAGTACGTTGAATATCCATTACCACTTCAGGAGTAAATAAATGTTTACTACCATCTATATGTGAACTGAATTTAGCACCTTCTTCACTTATTTTACGTCGATCGGCAAGTGAATACACCTGATAGCCACCACTATCAGTTAAAATAGGCCTATTCCAACTATTGAATTTGTGCAATCCACCAGCTTCGCGAATTATATCTAAACCAGGTCTTAAATATAAATGATAAGTATTTCCTAAAATTATTTGTGCCTGAATTTCATTTTCTAGCTCTTCAAAATGAACTGCTTTTACAGTACCTGCAGTGCCTACAGGCATAAATATAGGTGTTTCAATAACTCCATGGTCTGTACTAATTAATCCTGCACGCGCTTTGCTTTGAGAATCTTTCTGTATTAATTCAAATTTCATTTTCTAAATTTACAATTCAATCGATTTTTTAATAGCATCCTATATGATTTTTAGTATTTTCTTAGTTGCATTATTTATTCAACTAATTTATCCTATATTTATTTTTTCTCGATTAGCATTTTATCGAGAAGAAGTAAACAATCATTCCTCTGATGCAAAGATAAGCGTTGTTGTTTGTTGTAAAAATGAAATTCGTCATCTAGAAACATTAGTTACTTACTTATTGCATCAAACATATAGTAATTATGAAGTAATTATAGTTGATGATGCCTCCTCTGACGGTAGTTGGGAGTATTTACAAACTATTCAGCATCCCAAATTAAGTGTACATCGTTTTCAAAAAAAAATAGCCGGTAAAAAAGAAGTACTTCATTTTGGCATTCAACAAGCAGCGTATGATTGGATTTTAGTGTGTGATGCCGATTGTCGACCAGCATCTGCTCAATGGATAGAATCTATGAGTTGCAAATTGATTGATAGTGCCACTGAGATAGTTTTAGGTGTTGCCCCTTACATCGAAACAGCATCAAAAATAAACTTATGGAGCAGGTATGAAAATTTTATGACAGCAGTTTTTTATTTGTCGATGGCATTATCCAAACACGCTTATATGGGCGTAGGGAGAAATATGTTATTTAAAAAAGAATTATATTTAGATGTATTCGAAAAAATTATTGCAATTAATACTCTTTCGGGCGATGATGATTTATTTGTAAATGCAGCTTCAAGTCGAATGAATACACGAATAAACATAGATAAAAATAGTTTTGTGTATTCAGCAAGTAAAGAAAGTTTTCAAGCATTTATAACTCAAAAAACAAGGCATATATCAACGGGTTATCAGTATAAAATCATCGATAAAATCATATTAGCGGCCTATCCAATCAGTTTTTTATTTTTATTAATCACCTATATTTGGATATTGTTTTTTATACCTGCTGTCTTAATTAGTGCTAGTATTTTGTTTCTGGGGTATTTAACAAGTAGTATGTTGGTAAAAACATATTGTGCCGAAAAGCTCCATTTCAGGAGTAAAATACCTGTATTTATTTTAGACATATTATATTTATGCTATCAAATTATGATTCATCCATTATATTTGAGTAACAAAAATAAATCGTGGTAGTAGTAAATCAGCCATCAGAACGAATGAAAGAAGATGCTTTCTTAGTGCAAAAGTTTTTGCAAGAAGGCGATGAATCTGCATGGAATAAACTACACAAAAAGTATAAAGATTCTTTATACATGGTTTGTTTAAAGATTGTACATAGCAGAGAAGATGCAGAAGATGTATTGTCAGCTACCTTTATAAAAGCATATAAAAATTTAGATAAATATAGTACTGATTTTGCATTTAGTACTTGGATACATAAAATTGCATCTAATGCCTCAATCGATTTTTTACGTAATAAAAAATTAAAAGGTATTACCGTTCAAGTGGATACGAATGCGGATAATGATGATGAAAAGCCACAATCAGTAGAAATTGCAGATAAAGAAATTACACCTGATACCAAATTGATGAAGGAGCAATTCTATGCAAAACTTAGAGATGCTATAAAAGTTTTAAAACCACATTATCAAGACTTGTTAGAAATGCGTTTTTTTCAAGAAAAGTCATATGAAGAAATTGGTACTGAATTGGGTTTAGTATCAGGTACCTTAAAGGGTCAATTAAATAGAGCCAAAGAAGCTTTATTGGTAGAAATGAAAAAGAGAGGTTTAGATGCCTTATATTTAGATTAATTGAAATGGAAGCTTCTCTTATACATCAATATTTTCCTGCATTAAGCGCGCATCAATTAGCATTGTACCAAAAACATAAAGAGCTATTGCTCGAATGGAATACAAAAATTAATTTAATAAGCAGAAAAGATACCGATTCATTTGAAATCAATCATCAATTACATTCACTAGCTATATGTAAAGTAATCTCGTTCGAGCCTGGTACCAGAATTCTAGATGTTGGCTGTGGAGGGGGATTTCCTGGTATCCCATTAGCTATCTTTTATCCCGAATGTGAATTTACTTTAGTAGATAGTATTGGTAAAAAAATACTTGTTGTGAATGATTTGATTGAGCAATTAGGACTGAAAAATGTACAAGCATTAAATGTGCGTTGTGAATCACTTAAAACAAAGTATGATTTTGTATGCAATCGTGCAGTTGCTCCTGTAGACGATTTGTTACGTTGGACTCAAAAACTAATTCATCAAACACATAAGAATAAATTACCTAATGGTATATTATGTTTAAAAGGAGGTGATTTAAAAGAAGAATTAAAAAAGCATAAAAAATATTCGGTAGTATATCCAATCAAAGAATTTTTTAAAGAAGAATTTTTTGATACCAAAAGTGTAGTCTACATTCAAGTATAATCTATTCTTTCTAACTACATACTGAATACAAATTCATTTTGTATTATTCCCAAATTCAAAAAGATACTATGGTATGAGTCATTGTAAAATTTTCTTATTGATTCAGCTAGTATTAGCTTATAAATATTGAATTTATTAATATTATTTGCTTGATTATAGAAATATAATTTAGTTGTTTGTATATTCCTTCAGAAAGACTAATAAAGCAGGTAAAGTTGATGTGTCTACGGTTTATGTATGCTATTTAAAAATGTAAGATTATCTGTTACAATTTTTATATGCAACTTTAATAAAATTAGGTCAAATTACAATAGAGAAGCTATAAAATAATAAGTGTATTTAAGGTTTTTAATAGAAGAGTGAATCTTATTGAATAAGATTTATACTGCTATTTTATGGATTATTGAGCTCTAATCCAAATTGCTGGATCATTTTTGAGATGCCCTTTCCAAAGTTCTAAATGCATACTACTAACATTATCAGTAGGATTAGTGTATGCAGTTCCGATCACTTGTTTGGTAGTTACTTTAGTATTAATTTTCACATTCACTGTTTTAAGATTTGAATATACACTAAAGTATTCACCATGTTTAATAATTACAGAGTTTTGATTGAATGACATATAAAAAACACTAATAACCGTACCTTCAAAAATACTTCGTACGTTCGCACCAGGAGTAGTTTTGATATCGATTCCATTATTTTCTACAATTACTTCACTTAAGAAAGCATGAGGATGACGTCCAAAAGTACTAGTAATATTTCCTTTTTCAACTGGCCAAGGAAGTTTACCTTTGTTATATTCAAAATCATTTGAGAGAGTAAGTTCGGCAGGGGTTAAATTCAACGCTACATCATTTTCTTTTGTTACAGTTTTAGTAGTCGATCCACTAGTAGAATTAGTAGATTTTGTGGGAGAAGTAGTTGTACTCGTTTTCGCTGTAGTTTTGGCTTTAGCTGCAGCTCTTTTTTTAGCATCTGCAATTTCTTTATCAATAATTTTTTGAATTTGAGCATTTAATTCTTTTGCTTCTTTATTTTTTTTGATAACAGCAGTTTTGATTTTCGCTTCATCCAGAACTAATTTTTTTACAAGAGCATCTTTCTGTTTCTTTTCAATTTCTATTTTGGCTTTTTGTTCTTTCTCATTAGCCATCATTTTGGTCTTTTCAGCTTTTGCTATATTTAATGCTTCAATTTTATCATTTAAACTTTGAATACTATTCATTATTTTCAGTGATTGAACTTCATTATACTCTGTATATTTTTTGAATAATAAGTATCTATTATAAGCATCTTTAATACTTTCGGCATTTATTACATAAGTGATGATATTATCATCTACCATATTTTTATAAAGGAAATTTAAAGTATTTGCATATTGATTTTTGAGTTTATATAAATCAGCACTCATCAAAGAAATAGCGGTGTTTTTTTCTTGAATATCTTTATTTAACTCTACTACTTGTAAATTGATATTATTAATTAAAGCTAATCGCATTTCTACTTTTTTAGAAATAGATTGCAATTGTTGCATAGATGCATTTTTTTCATTGGTAGTTTTAGAAAGATTTTGCTCTAATACTTTTATGTCATTCAATAAAGTAGAATATTTATTTTCTAGATTCTTTTTATTGCTATTGGATTTGGTAGTTTGAGCAAAGAGTATAGCGGAGAAAAAACTGATAAGTACTAGACTAAAAACTGCTTTTTTGATAAGTTTCGGGAATACTAAAACTGCAGTCGATTGTTTTATCGAACTCCACTTTATTAAAATCCAATTGTAGTTTAAGCAACTCATTTTGTGTATTAATCTCAAATTCCTTATTAAACGAAAATAGTTTACCACTTATTATTTGGTATGATGCAAATTTAATGCTTAGTTCACGCACGCTAAATCTATCTTTTACACGCATTTTTTCAAGTGTATAGTTTTTAGGATTTAACATATAAGTAAATACAGCACTATCATTTTTTATTGTACATACTTGTAAATCATTAGACAATACACAGTTTTCTTTTTGTGCATCCATTGAAATATCGCCCACCAGTATTTGTTGTATTTCATTAAATGCAAGTGGAATATGGTATTTTTGTTGAAATGCACTATAGGAGCCTGAATAATATTTCTTATTGATACGATCAATCACGGCTACAGAATCTGGTTTTATTAGTATACGGGCACCTTCTATACTTAATGGTCCAGTTAATGATACCCAGATATACTTGTTTTTTTCTATTCTAAAATAGGCATTAAAGTTTTGTTCATTAAACGCATCATTATAAATGCCTGATGATTTAGCATCAATAGTTTTATAAGTAAAACTTTTATAGTTTGAAGAAATACTTGTATTTTTTTTTGTAACACTACATTGAGTGCAAAGTCCTATAGTTAAAATTAAAATAAAATAGAGAGCAAAATGTTTATGGTAGTTCATTGTTATACCATTTTTTATCATTTATTTTCTTTTCTATGGTTTTAGAAACAGATCCTTTTTCTTTAGCTTTTAACCATGCTTTAAGAGCTTCATCAGCTTTATTGTTTTTAAATAATATGTCGCCAAAATGTTCAAATAAAATCGGGTCAGTCAAATCACTATTACGCAAAGCTTTTAGTTGAAATTCTTCTGCTTTAGGATAATCGCCTAACTGAAATAATATCCAAGCATAGGTATCTAAGTAATTAGGATTTAAGCTATCAATTTTAATTGCCATTTGAGCATATTCTTTTGCTTTTGGCAATTGATCATTTCGTAATGAAAGATAGTATGCATAGTTATTAAGTGTATAGGTATTTGAAGGATTGTTTTTAAGTGAAGCTTCAAAGCACGAATCAGATGCTCTATGATTGCCCATTTCATGGTAATTATCACCTAAGCAAGCGAATATTTGAGTTCGTAATGAATTGTTTTCTCTGCTTAGTTTGTATGATTCTTGTAATACATTTACAGCATCTCTATATCTTTTTAATTGATACATGACGATTCCATTAAAATAATAGGGTAGAGGTTGCAATGGAAAAAGTTCTATAGCTTCTTCTGAATATTTTTTTAGTATATCATTTTTTTCTTGTTCACTCGAAAGCAATAAAATCTGTTGCCAAACAGTATAAACATCTTTCTTGAATTCAACTGATTTTATATAATAAAAAAGAGCTAAGCTATCACTTCCCGCAACAAAGTATAAATCACCACTGATAGCATAGGCTTTACCTTCAGAAGGATAGGTAGTTCGTAATACTTTTGCCAATTGATAAGCGTATTGAAACTCATTTTTCTTAGTATTATAATTATTTACATACTGATATAAAATATTTATTTTAGCATCAATACTTAAATCGATATTAGCAAAAGCTAGAGAAGTGTAATCAATGGCTTGTTGTACATCCCCTCTTTTATAGTGTATATCTGCGAATGATAATAGAGCTTTAGGATTATTTGGAAATTTTTGAAGTACAAGTTTATAGATGTTTTCTGCTTGAGCTTTTTGATTGTTACTATTATATAGTGAAGCAAGTGAATTATAATACTCAGGATTAGTAGAATCACTTTCGATAAGCTTTTCAAGTTCATGTATGGCCATATCTGTTTTGTGTAGGCCTATATACAATCGTTTTTTTTGCTCAATACAATATGCATCAATTCCAAAAATTCGTTCTATTTCATTATAAAAATCAATTGTTTTAATAATATCATTAGTAGATTCTAATAATCCAGCTTTATCATAATAGTAGGATTGTTCACGAGGTTCAATACTGATGATTTTATCGTATACAAGAATCGCCGCTTTATAATCATCGTTGATAGCTAATATTTGAGCATATACTAAATTATACCAAAGATTATTAGGCATTAATTTGACAGCACTTGTTATTGAGCTTAAGGCTTTATCATCTTGTTTTATGATATAATAAAGTCGAGCCAATTCAAACATGGCTGCATGATTATTAGGATTGAGCGATAATACTTTCTCAAATGCGATTATGGCATTTTTATTATCTTCTAAAACTTTTAAGCGCTCAGCTTCAAAGAAAAGATTATTTTCTTCAATATCTCTAGGACTAAGTTTTGTTTGAGTATTACTAATACTAGCCGAACTTTCTACAGAAGTTTTGCTCTTTTTCTTCGCATTTTTTTTAGGCTGATCATTTGCAAAGCACAATGAAACAGACCATACTAATAAGAAAAATATATAAACAAGTTTATTCATTAGATAATTAGTTGATTATAATCTCCTATGCTAAAATCATTACTTTTTCCCATAATGGAAGCATTACTTCCAATCATACTATTAGTCATAATTTGTTTATCAATAGTTGATTTTGATTGAATAATAGAATGTGTAATTTGACTATTTGAAATAGTGGTATTTGACTCTACACTTACATACGGGCCAATAATTGAATTTGTAATTTTACTCCCTTTACCAATATAACAAGGCTCTATAATAATACTGTTTTCAATACTTACTGAGGTGTCAATCAGTTTTTCCTCTAGTTTAATATGCTCTAATATTCTTGTATTGGTATGTACAGTAGCATTTTTATTGCCACAATCTAACCACTCATCTACACGACCTGGAATAAACTTAGATCCTTTTTGTTTCATGTTCTCTAAAGCACTGGTCAATTGATATTCACCTTTTTCTTTGATATCATTATCGAGTAAATACGCTAATTCATTGCGTAAATAAGCACCATCTTTAAAATAATAAATACCAATAATAGCTAAGTCAGATACAAATTCTTTAGGCTTTTCAACAAAGTCAGTAATAATATTTTGCTCATTCAATTTGATCACACCAAACGCGCTAGGGTCATCAATTTTACTTACCCAAATCACACCATCAGCCGTTGTGTCTAAAGTGAAGTCAGTTTTAAATAAAGTGTCTGCAAAAGCTACGATGATATTTCCTTTTAATGAATGCTTGGCACACATAATGGCATGTGCAGTTCCCAAAGGTTCACTTTGATAACAAATCAATCCTTTGGTGCCTAAATTATTGGCTATATCTATCAAGTTTTGCTCAATTTCTTTTCCAAAATCTTCTCGTATAATAAAAGCAATCTCATCAATTGGTTCATTAACCGATTTGCTTAAATTTTCAACTAAACGTTGCACTATACTCTTACCTGCTATTTTAACAAGCGGTTTCGGCACTGTAAGTGTATGTGGTCTTAACCTGGAACCCCATCCAGCCATTGGTATGATTATATTCATAACGTAACAAAAACTATTTATAATGTACTGATATACAAACCTACATATTTTTTTTGAGACTATGAATTTTTAGAAATGGAGTTATCAACTTCTCTTCGTTATTAAAATGTTGATTTAACTTTAAGGTAAAATAGGGTAACTCTTAAATATAATTCATGAAATACAAAATAAAGATTTCTAGATTCCTGTACTTCCAAATCCTCCACTGCCTCTTAGGGTTTCGTTTAATAGCTCTACTTCTTCTAATTCCACTTTTTCATATTTAGCGATAATCATCTGTGCAATTCGTTCTCCATTTTTTATATAGAATGGTTCGCTCGATAAGTTGATTAACCCCACTTTAATTTCGCCACGATAATCGCTATCAATAGTAGCGGGTGAATTAGGTAAAGTAATTCCATGTTTATTTGCTAAGCCGCTTCTTGGTCGAAGTTGTGCTTCATAGCCTTCGGGTAATTCTAAAGAAATTCCTGTGGGAATTAATTTTCTTTCAAAAGGAAGTAGCACCACTTCATCTTCAACAAATGCTCTGATATCCATTCCCGATGAACCATTGGTTTGGTATTCGGGAAGCGGATTGGTAGAATGATTGATAATTTTTAATTTCATGCTAATGTAAAATATAAATGGGTTTACTAGTTTGTATAGCACCATCAGTTATAGTTACTATATAAGATCCACTAGCGATAGTTGCTGTTTCAATATGCAGGCTATTGGTATTATAAAAGGTTTTGGAATAAATTTTTCTTCCTAATTCATCACATATTTCAATCATTGGGTTTTTAAATAGCTGTTCATCACCTAAATAAATTTCAATAAAATCATTTGAAGGATAAGGGTATATACTAAATTTAATTGTTTTACCATCATTGATACTAGCAGTTGATACACACTTATTGGCAGTAGCAATATCAGGACGGTAGGTATTTTGTTGGTTATGCATTCTAACTGTTTGTCCATAGGTAAAAGTATTCATACAAGGATCATCTACGTAGTCCATAAAGTTCATATACATTTCACCATTTGCATCACCTCCACAAGTATTATTGGGTCTACGAGGGAAACTAGGACAGCCATAATTTAATTGTTCACAAGGAGGTGTATCACTTACTAGATCGTTTTCACAACTAGTTTCACAAGGATGGTATAAACCTAGCCAATGACCTGCTTCATGTGTAAGCGTTCTTCCTAGGTTGTTTGGACTAACAGTTACTCCTCCTGTACCAAAATATTTGTATCCAACAACAATCCCATCTAATTGCGGATTAGCATCTAATTGATCAGGGAAGGTTGCATAACCTAAAACTCCATTTATCAAATCACATACCCATATATTTAAATAATAATGAGGATCCCAATTATCTTGACCACCTGTAATTGTAAATTTTACATCATCACCATTTATATCAGCATCATATCCATTTGTAGTTGTTGAAGTGCGAATAATACCATTGGTCGGATTGCCATTGGGGTCGATAGAAGCTAAACAAAATTCATATTGTGCATCTGCTGTATAAGACCAAAATGGATGTGATACGGGTAATGAATCTGGATTTTTTGAACGATAGTCTTCATTTAATACTCTGATTTGTTCTCTAATTTGTGCTTCAGAAATATTTTGGGATGGAGTACGATATACTACATGCACCACTACAGGAATAGTAATAACAGCATTCGTTTTATGAGCTATTGTAGGATTGCTTTTAGGATTTTCGTTTACTTGATGCAATAACATATCAGACATCAAAGCTTCGGCATTTCTATGTATTTCTTTTGCAGTTGGATTAGCTTGTAATTTTTTTTCATACAAGTATTGAGAGGCGCATTTGTTTTGTGCATTTGAACACAATACAATACCTATAAATAATAAAAGGAATAGATTCTTCATGATATTTTTTAGCTTACTAAAGGTAGTGATTTTTTTAATACTTATACTTATCTTTCCAGCATTTTTTTAAATATTGCCGCAACTCATTTTCACGTATGTTCAGTCCTGGATTGAATATCTGTGTGCCTGTAAGCTCATCGGGCAAAAATTCTTGAGACACAAAATTACCTTCAAATTCATGTGCATATTTATAATCAGTTCCATAATTTAACTGCTTCATCAATTTTGTTGGAGCATTTCGTAAATGTAATGGAACTGCAGCTTGTTCATATTGTTTAGCCAATTGTTTAGCTTTTATGATGGCCGTGCATGCAGTATTACTTTTAGGTGAGGAGGCTAAATAAATAACTGTCTGACTAAGTATTAAATCGCATTCAGGATAGCCGATTTTGCTCACTGCATCAAAACAAGTATTAGCCATTACTAATGCAGTAGGGTTGGCATTTCCTATATCTTCACTTGCAAGAATTAATAATCGTCTTGCTATAAAGGTAGGATCTTCACCTGCTAATATCATTCGTGCTAAATAAAACAAAGCAGCATTTGGGTCACTACCTCGGATTGACTTGATAAATGCAGAGATAATATCATAATGAAGTTCACCATTTTTATCGTATAAGGCTTGTTTGTTTTGTAAAATACTTTTTACTAGTTCATTATCTATTTTAATAGAATCATTTACTTGTACATCAACGATAATTTCTAATATGTTAAGTAATTTACGTGCATCTCCACCACTAAAATAAATCAAGGCCTGATATTCGATGATCTCAATTTTTTTACTTTGTAGAATTTCATCTGTTTGGATAGCATGGTGTAATAGTGTCACTAAATCTTTTTCCTCGAGCTCTCGTAAAATATAGACTTGACAACGAGAAAGTAAGGCGTTATTTACTTCAAAAGAAGGATTTTCAGTAGTTGCCCCAATCAAAGTGATAATCCCTTTTTCAATAGCAGCTAATAAAGAATCTTGTTGCGATTTATTAAATCGATGAATCTCATCAATAAACAGTAGGGCTTTTCCTAATTTAGCAGCTGTTTCAATTACTGCACGTACTTCTTTTACTCCAGCATCAATAGCACTTAGACTAAAAAAATGCAAATCACTTTCTTTAGAAAGAATACGTGCTAATGTTGTTTTCCCAACACCTGGTGGTCCCCAAAAAATAATAGAAGGAATTTTTTTGTTTTGTACCGCTTGATATAAAACGGCTTGTGGAGCTGTTAAATGTCCTTGTCCAATAACTTCGGCCAGTATCTTTGGTCGCAATCGTTCAGCTAATGGAAGTATTTGTTTTTGTTCACTCATCTATTAAAAATTAAAATTAATCAATTTTTTATCAGCAAATCAATTTTACTCATATTGTGATTAAAATGTGTATGATTTCTGTGAATGATTTCATTAGTTCCATATACTAATTAATATCTTTGTAAAAATTATAAACGTGTATTCTTTATTACTTAAAATATTATTTCTATTCGATCCCGAGGATATACATCATTTTACACTTTCGTTTCTACATTTCTTTATTCAAATACCTTTTGCCAAAAATATTTTACGCGCATTGTATCTTAAAAATGATACTCGACTTGCAGTAAATAAATGGGGTTTACATTTTAGAAATCCAGTAGGCTTAGCAGCAGGCTTTGATAAGAATGCTAAATACATCGAAGTGATGGAATGTCTAGGATTTGGCTATGTAGAAATAGGAACGGTAACGCCTTTAGCACAAGCAGGAAATGATAGACCGAGATTGTTTCGTTTACCAAAAGATAAAGCGATCATCAATCGTATGGGATTTAATAATGATGGAGCGGATAGTATAGTAGAGCGATTAAAGGCGTTGAAAAAAAGAAAAATTCTAATTGGTGGGAATATTGGGAAAAATAAAATTACGCCGAATGAAAATGCAGTGGATGATTATATCATTTGTTTTGAAAAACTATTTGACCATGTCGATTATTTTGTAGTAAATGTGAGTTCGCCTAATACACCGGGTTTGCGGGCCTTGCAAGACAAAGATAGTTTGTTAGAGATTTTAGGCAGTTTACAAAAAATCAATTTAGTTAAAGCGAAACCTAAACCAATATTATTAAAAATTGCACCTGATTTGGGTGATGAGCAAATACATGAAATTGTAGAAATTGTAAATACAACAAAGATTCAAGGCATTATTGCTACGAATACTACTATCAGTAGAGAGACTTTAGATACTGATGAAAAAGTAGTAGAATCAATAGGTGCAGGAGGGTTGAGCGGAAAACCCGTGCGTGAAAAATCGAATCGAGTGATTAATATAATTCAGACTACTTCTAATAAAAGTATTGATATTATTGGAGTAGGAGGGATTATGAATAGATCAGATGCGATTGAAAAATTTCAACTCGGGTGTTGTTTAATACAACTTTACACCGGCTTTATCTATGAAGGTCCGGGATTGGCAAAAAAAATATGTAAAACGATATTAAGTTCATAGCCTGCCTGTCGGCAGTCAGGTTCTGAGTTTAAAGTTCAAAGCCTGCCTATCGGCAGACAGGTCAAAATTGTATTACCCTTTATAATGCTGCCTATTTTTATTAATTATTAATTCTTAATTTTTAATTGATTTATTAATTCGTATCCCGAAGTACCGAACGTTCGGTACGGGACGTAATTTGAATCCCGAATCTTCGGGACGTAATTGATCTACATGTCCACATACTTCACCGTCACCGTCACATTTGTGTTTCTGCCTTTATCGTCACTGCAACTAATTTTTAAAATGCCTTCATCGGGTTGTATGAATATTTTTTCATTCGCATTGGCTTCTTTTAGTAACTGATCATTTACATACCAATATACTTTTTTTACATCGATACTCGTTTGACAAGCTAACATTAATTGATTGCTTTCTTTTTTATCAAGCAAATATTCCATGTGATTACTGGGGCTAGTAATCTCTGGAGCGCCATACTGATAAAGCTTTTCACAATCTGGATTATGCGGTGGAATTTTATCGTAAGGCATAAAATGTTGTTCGAAAAAAGCAAGCATTTCTGGATCGTGATTCATCACTTCTTTTTTAATATATCCAGTGGTTGGTATACAAGCATTGCAATACGATATTTTCTCATCAGCACTGACATAAATTTCTTTCAAATGATTACAAACTGCATTTGCACTAACCAGTGGAATATAATAATCCATTACTTGATTGTTACAATAACCATTAGGTCTTTTCCCACTGATGCTGCATACATATCTAAAGTCTAAATCTTTAGGTCTGCTATACCATTGATTATCGCTGTTATAATCGATATTATTAAATATCTCAAATAATAAAGGTGTTGCTATATCTGCACCAGTCAGTTCGGGTACCCCTTCTCCTGTGAAGTTGCCGCACCATACACCAACCGTATATTTTTCATTATAGCCAATACTCCAAGCATCTCTTCTACCATAGGAAGTGCCGGTTTTCCATGCTATTTTAGGTAAGTGAAAACTATTTTCATACCCCACTGGAAAATCAGGACGTTCTTTTTGTGTAAGTATATCGGTAATCATAAAAGCACTGGCAGGACTTAAAATTCTTTTAGTTAAAGGCGCTTGATCTTTCTCTTTCAACCAACTGATATTTTGCCAAACCCCTTGTCGGGCAAGCATTGCATACATATTGGTCAATTCTTCTAATCGAATACCACAACCGCCCAAGGCCATCGATAAACCTAAATGTTTTTCATCTTTTTTGATTTGTCGACAATCCATTTCAATTAGTTTTTTACTAAAGGTATCTGGACTTAATTGATTTAATAATTTAACCGCAGGAATATTTAAGGAGTGGGAGAGAGCTTGTTCCACCGTAACATATCCATTAAATTTTCGATCAAAATTTTCTGGTCTGTACCCATTAAAATTGACACTTACATCTGTCATCATCATTTTTGGAGTGATCCAACCTTTATCGATACATAATCCGTAAAGTATAGGTTTTAAGGTGCTTCCAGGTTGACGAACGGCTTTGATACCATCTACTTGTCCGCCATCAAGCGTATTTTCAAAATCAGCAGAACCGATATAGGCTACTATTTTAGATGTTTTATTATCGATGATGATACAAGCTGCATTTTTGATATTTTGATGATTAATTTTTTGAATATAATTTTTACAGATATCGGCTACATCACTTTGAATAGCTAAATCTAAGTTGGTATGAATATTAGCTAATTGCGGAAATTGTTGCGTCATTCGTCTACAAAAATGAGGAGCTAACTTTGGAGAAACATTACGTTTGGCTGTTAAGGTTTCGGTGAGCGCATCTTCAATTTCTTTAGCGGAAAATACTTTTTCTTTACCAAAACGTTTCAACCATTTGTTGCGTTCTTCCACCAATGCACCATTGTTTTTGCCAATGATAAGGGAGGATGGACGATTAGGTATAATAGCTAGTGTGGTAATCTCTGCTAGACTTAAAAAATCAGGATTTTTTTGAAAGTAAAATAAGGAAGCCGATTTTACCCCTTCGATGTTTCCACCATAAGGAACTAAATTCAAATAAAGTTGTAGAATTTCTGCTTTGCTATATTTCATTTCAAGTTGTAGCGCTCTAAAAATTTCGATGAGCTTACTAAAATACGTTCGACGTTTTGGTTCGAGCATACGCGCTACTTGCATGGTAATAGTAGAAGCGCCGCTAGTGCGTTTATGATAGATGACGTTATTGATAAATGCTCTTCCAATCGCGATAATATTAATCCCTGGATGATAATAAAAATATTTATCTTCTTTAGCTATGATAGCTTTTTTGAGGGAAGGAGAAATTTCATCTAGTTCGGTATAGAGTCGCCATTTATCATCGTATGTTAGGAACGTTTGGAGTACTTTATCGTTTTTGTCGAGTACACTTTGACTATAATCGATATTGATTTTTAAAGGAAAAATAAGGGAGAGAATAAAAAATAATAGAATACTGCCAGCCAAAAAAACAAGTGGAAATTTCACCCATTTTTTTTGCAAAAAAACTTTTATTGATGCTTTAATTTGTTGGAAAGTCACGATGTAATATTAACGAAATATACGAAAAGATAATTATGAAAATGGGGGATATGTTTTAGAAATTAATCACTCATTAAAATGAAGCTACCTGACATATAGATAGAGTTTGTGATAAATGTAGATTCTCCCGAGTATTGAAGCTTCGGTTCTGGACTGAAGGACGTTGCGAGAGTAGTTGCATTAAAACAACAACCTATACTGTGGTAAGGGGAAAAAGCCTTGTTGGTATTGCACACTCTCGCTATTGGTTCTAGGATTATATGCAATTCTAAAATAATTTCTTCTATTGATGAAATTCTGTGCATCGAAAGAAAACTCATGCGTAATTTTCTTCATGCTCATTCTAAAAGTAAATTTCAAATCAGGTTTCAAATAGTAGGGATATTTTTTAGTAAATGCCTGATTATCTAAAAGTACTTCCTGACGTTGAATAGCACTTTGAGCATAGTCGATTGGCGTATAATATCTGCCACCCGCTATCGTAATCTTTCCATCCAATGCCACACTGTATTTTTTGGTTTTATTTTTTCTTCCACCAAATTTATATTCATATCCAGCCAAGCCATTCACTACATACAAGCCATTAAATGCGGTATTACGCCATTTATGGTCGCTTCCTTTATACTGTGATTGGAATAATGAGGTAGTAAGTAAAAAATAATATCCCTTCGAATAAAATTTCTCTAAGGTTAACTCAATCCCATAATTTCTACCTTCACCCTTATTCACCAAGTTGATATTATTCGGTGTGCCAAAATTTGCACCTGCATTCAACATACTAAAAGAAGAAGCAAATGACTCTACAGGTATTTTATCTAAGTATTGATAATACACTTCTGTTCTTAAATGGAAATTGCGTTTAAATACTAAATCATAGCCTACTACCAAATGATTACTTCTAGAAAATTTCATATCTAAATTCGTAGGGCTTCTATCTATTGCACCAATTGAAATATCATTGTTATAATAGGTTGGTAATGGTTGAATTTGATGATGTAAACCATAACCAAAACTGATGGATTGCATGGCATTGATTTGATATTTAAATCCAATACGTAATTCAGGAGCAATACTATTACTAATTGAAAAATGCATCAAATGCACGCCTGTAACTAATGATAATTGATCATTGAATTTATGTTGCCACGAAGTATATACTTGAGTCAATACACCATAGCCTTTATTATATTTTAATGGAATGAATGCATTAAATAATTTGATACTATCTGAAAACAATTGATCCATGACATCGACCATCACCCCTGATAGAATAGTATTTTTACTATTGGCTTTGATATTATACATCCCATGAAAAGAGTATTTGTTTTGTCGGAGTGCTACTTTATTAAATCGTTGTACATTGGTTATATCGGTTAAACTAATGGTATCTATAATTGCTTTTTGATTTTGATGAGATACGGCAATGACAACTTTCGTAAAAGATTTAGAATTGATAAAATAAGTATGAGATATACCCGCAATTCCAGTCTGTACTTTGTTGTAGATATCTTGCGTATAATTACCAAACAAATCATTTTTCTTTTTAGTGGTATCTACTTTTGAGCTAATTAATTCAATAGCACTAATTCCTCCAATACCAAAAATTTTAAATACACCTGCTTTTTTGGTTGGAATATCAATTTTGAAAGATAAATCTTGGTAACGCGGAATGGCCGTACCAGTGCCGAAATTAGCACCTATCAATTTAAATAAAGCTAAAGTGGAGTAGCGATAATTAAACATAAAACTCGCATTGCTTTTCTTTCTGTTGAATGGACCTTCAGCTCCCACTTCCACTCCATTAAAGCCAATCTGAGCCATAAACTCATATTTGTCTTTGTTACCACTTCTCATTTTTAAATCGAATACTCCTGCCAACGCATTACCATATTCTGATGGAAATGCCGCGGTCATAAAATCGCTTTTTGCTAAATTATTATTATTAAGCATACTTACAGGTCCGCCAGTACTTCCAAAGCTACCAAAGTGATTGGGACTAGGAATATCTACCCCTTCTAAACGCCACAATAATCCCATAGGTGAATTACCCCTAATGATGATATCATTCCGTGCATCATTCGCACCACTAACGCCTGCAAAGTTCGTCGCCATTCGTGCTGGGTCATTTCTACTACCACTAAATTTATTCGTCAACTCCGTATCAAACGAACGAGCACTTACACTGATCATTTCATTTTTAGCTGCCGTTTGGTTGGCATTACCATCTGCTTTGATTGTTACTTCCTCAATTTCATTAATTCTTTCTTCTAATTCAAAACTCAACTGTAATTCTTTTCCAGCAATAATTAATACATCACTAGCAACTGATTCTTTATATCCAATCATAGTCGCTTTGATACTTACTCTTCCCAATGGAACATTCATTAATGTAAAATAGCCATTCATGTCTGTACTAACCGCTATGATTGGATTACTATTCACCAAGGTGATAGTAGCACCCATGATGGGGAATTTAGAATCTTTATCTATTACTTGTCCTCTCACATTTTTAGTGTCTTGAGCTTGACAAGCAAAAGAAATAACAAAGATTAATAGAATGTATAATAAATGTTTCATAAGCGAGGTTAAAATTAATCAATCTATGTAAAACTGCTAATCATTTTGTTTTGTTTAAAAAAAAATGCCAGATGAAACTCATCTGGCATTTCTTAATTAAATGAATACTAACTTATTTAATCCTTACATATCCCGCTCCATTATACGAATGGTATTCACCATTATACATGGCATCTGCACTAGCAGGACCCATACGGAATGTACCCTTACTTACACAACGAACAGCATAATAATAATTTTGTACATTGGCTGAAGCACCTACAAATAAATTAATTCGATCATCTCTAATATCAGTATGTGTGGCATATGCATCATCTTTTATCCAGCTGGTACCTGGCACATCATTGATACGTGGATTCTCAATTTCAAATCCTGCTGGCAACATATCTGTTATAACTACATTGTCTACATATCCACTGCTCGATTTCAATGATAATTTAACTACAACTATATCATTTTGTTTGAAGTTTAAATCAGTGATGGCTCTACCATATCTGTCATAAAATGATTTGCGAATTTGTAAGTAATTATCTTCTTGCGTATATGCTCCGGTGCTAGATATTCCTTCAGATTGAACGAAATAATATAAGGCGCCACTACCTTTGGTGTTCACCACAATTTGATTGCCGCTCATTTGTTTTAATGGTATCGTTAACATTCCATCTTTGTAGCTGCCAATACTTTTTCCTCCGCTTGTAATAGTTGCTGTTACGGTACTCGATTTTGTAAGACGAGCAATTTTACCCATAGCTAAAAATACCCATGCTCGTTCTTGCGTATTTAAATATTTATTCGCTTTCATTTCAGTACTCAATTGTTTCGCTAATACTGCTACTTGAGGATCATTGATATTAATTTCTATCAAGGCATTTAAGGCAATTGCTTTATCTCTAATAGCGGAATAAAAACAACCTCCATTTTGTGTAACACTGATCTCTGTTCCAAAAGTACCTGGTAAAATATCTTTATACTTAGTCTTATCACCAGCTATATAATAACTAGCAGACAATAGATATTTAGCATCTGCAGTTAATAAATTGGTATTTGCTTTATAATACGACATGATACTACTTTCTGGTTTACCCGCCAATGCCATCACATATAAGGAGTATGCTACTTCTTGTGGAGCAGTCTTTTTATTTAAGGTTCTGTTATAGTAATAAGTGATAGTTTCTTTATTCACTAATTTCATTTTGATATAACCTAACATACGATCTAGACAGCCTTCATCTATTTCAAAACCAGCTTTTTTAGCTTCAATCATAAAATGAGCAGCATAGGTTGTTGCCCACCAATTCACTTCTCCACCACCACTCCACATGGTTAATCCTCCATTATACGTTTGACAAAGTTTGATTTTTTTCAGCGCTTCATCAATGTTCGCATTCGGATTCATGTTTTTATTATTGCCTTTATATAATGCAATACACATATCGCCATAATACAATTGAGGGAATGCTGCAGAAATCGTTTGTTCCATACAGCCATACGGATATTGAACTAAATAATCTAAGTGATCGGTAAATTGAACTAAAGGAGATTTACTAATAACTATTTGTCCATTTAAACTACTTGGTATAAAATTAGAGGCATTCACATTGATTGTTTGTGTCGCGCCCCCACTAATACTTCCACTACTAGAAATTTTCTGTAAGGATGCAGCAGGACGAATTGTTATATCGGTCAAGTCTTCATATTTTTCACTTCCACTAGCCACAGTAATTTTTACGCTGGCAGCACCAATTGAATTATTAGCCACTATTTTGAAGTTAGCTGTATTTTCGCCATTTGCTTTTACACTGATGCTTTGTGAAGTATTTCCAACTATTTTTAAAGGACCAGTCACACTAATAATGGCCGTGCTACTTAAATTATTTTTAGTGGTATTACTAATATTTACAGGTAAGTCTATGGTGTCACCCGGACTAATAAAACGAGGTAATCCACTACTGATTACCACCGGATCTGCCACAATCATCGTGGCTTGCGCCATACCAAAGGTATTATCTCTATGGGCTGCAGTCATGATACGCAATTGACCAGAGAATTGAGGGATATCAATCGTCATAGAGGCGTTGCCACTTCCATCAGTTTTGATAATACCACTCCAAAACGAAACTAATTTCACTCGTTTATTGGTCAATGGATTTACTCGTTTAGCTAAATCATATCCATCACCGCCTGTACTTGATTTAGAAATTTCATTAAATAAATAAGGATACATATCAAAAGAACGAATACCTATTGCACGTTTCGCATAGAAATAAGCATGTGGATCGGGACTATCAAAATTGGTCATCGCTAATATGCCTTCATCTACAGCAGCAATAGTTACATACGAATTAGGAGCAGATTTAATACTAATTGTTTGTTTGGTTTTACTACGAACACTTTTTGCAGCAGTAATACTCATTGGAATACGTGTATTTGGATTTTCCACTAAAATAGGTTGTACTCCATGTGCAACAGTAAGTGGCATTTCAGATGCTTTATGTGGTTTGATTAAGGTAGCAGAGATATAGGCATTTGGTAAATATTTATCTGTAATTTTAATATCTAAGCTAGCCGTTTTTTTATCTGTTTCTACAAAATAATGATCCTGTACTTCATTGGTTTCGATGGTTACTATCATCTTACCAGCAAATGGAGTTTTGAATAATAAATGCGCCGTTTCACCTACATTATATTTTTCCTTATCGGTACTAATATCAATATTTCCTTCATTATCTACTTCGAAAGAAGAGTTATAACTATTGCCATAGCCATATGCATAAAACACATTGCTTACATAGGCATTGGTACCTGCTTTATACACTCTTATTTCATATTCACCACTAGTACGCGGAACAAATTTATACGTAGTGGCTGTGCCAGCAATACTAATTTCTCTAGACTCTAATTGCTTTTCTTGTCGCTCACTTCTATAGGAATAATAACTGCCACTACTTTCTAATACAGTTTTATAATCGTATTTAATAATTTGAATTTTCGCTTTATCGCTGATGGCATTTCCATTTTTATCTACGGCAATTAAAGGAATATCAATAGCGCTATTCAATCCATTCCAATAAGAAAAATCGCCTATCCCAAAAAAGGTATTTTGGGTGAAGACATCCAACGTATTATTTCTATTAACAGGTCTGCCATTTTCATCAAATACGGTGGTGTAAATATTCAATTGTAATTTGCCCATATTCGCGTAGGTTTCAGGAATCGTATAGCTTTCAGTGGCATTACCATCTTCATCTGTTTTTCTATCACTTCGTACATCTGAATTAAAATACGTGCTATTACCCGATTGACTAAAATTATAAGAGCTAAATTTAGAAGCACTGAAATATGCTTTTTCTAATTTAAATTCTACTTCATAATCATTATTTGCTGCAGGTGGACCAAAATAATTTTGTGCATTTATTTTTACTGTTACCGCATCATTGGCAGTCATAACTTTTTTATTAGGAGTGGCAGTTACTTTTATTCTATCTGGTAAAAATTCTTCCACACGAATATAAGAAGACCCAATTAAAATATCATTGCTGGTTAATACTTCTATAGAATAACTACCAGTAATTCCGGCGTTAGGAACTTCAAAACTTAAATCAAAGGAACCTTGTTCATTCAGTGCTTTTTTAAAGGTTTTAAATTCTTTCCCATTAGGTAATAATACTTTTACTTTCATCGGAATGGCACCAGGAATAAGCCATTTAGCATTACGAACGATAGTGGCCAGTTTTACTGTTTCGCCAGGACGATACATATCGCGTTCTGGATAAATAAAACATTCCATACCACTAGGATTTTCGGTGCGACCTCCCACATCAAATCGAGAGGTGTTAACAAATGTTCTATTGAACGGTAAATAGGTAAAATCAGTGCCATTTTTAGCAGTAATAAGCGAAGGACTAAAGCCCTTTATTTTACTATTGGTAAGTTTAATGCTTGCCATACCATCATTGCCTGTAGTGCCTTTACCAACTATTTGATTGTTTTTTCCAATCACTGTAATCTCCACTCCACTCATAGGATTGGCATTTTCAATCGTATTGGCAAATACATACATATTGTCTTTTCCTTGCTTTGCAATAAGTCCGATATCAGAAATAGAAATCACTCTGCTATCGCGTAACCAACGATCTTCATCACTCATAATTTGTATATGATAAACCCCTTTAAAATCTTTGATTTTATCTTCGAAGTTTACATTGAGTAAACGTAAATTACCCAGTTTTTGTAAGTCTTTGGTATCATACGTTTTTTCCCAAATCACATCCCCTTCGGTATATTCATCACTATAATAATCAGAGCTGTAGTTGTATTCACTTTCATAATCATATTCATCATATTCATTATTATTCGGACTATAATTATTCGCTCGTAATAAATTATTTTCATAAATTTTAGAGATCGTAACTTTTACTTTTTTGACATTGATAATGTTCACCGCTATGTTTTTAAATCCTTTGCCCGACAAATAAAATCCTTTGGCATTATTGATACTGATACTTGGTTCAAGTTCACCAAAAGCTAATTGGGTTTCGTAATCTTCTTTTAATTTACCACCGATGATTCCCATCAAACCTTTGGTTAAGACTAGTTTGTACACTTGATTAGGTTTAAATTCTTCGGAGTACAACATGAAATGATCCTTCTCAATAATGACAGCATAATTTACGCTCGGTTCTATTTTAATATATGATTTTAGTTCAGCTTCTTTCACTTGTTGCGAAGTGAAAATAGATACCCTTCCTTCAACACCATCATGCTCTGTATTGGTATTGGTGATAGATAAATTATAAGGAGATATAAGTATACAGGAAGCATTTAATTCTTTATCTGTTTTTGCAGTACTATTATGAATTTGTAAGCCAGCACCAATTTTAATAGTTACCTTTTTGTCTTTATCTTCTTTTTTAATATCTAATAATGTGACGCTACATTGATGACCAACATCAGAGGAAAGTAAGCTAAATGATTGACTTTTTCCATCTACTTCTACTTTCAAATTTTTAGCAATTTCATTCGGGTCAATATCATAATTAAAATCTAAATCTAATTGCACTAACACTTTGCTATAATCATCATCTAGGGCTGTCCAATAGGCATGCGATTGTTCGATATTTAAGTGAGGCGTATGAAATTCGAATTTGGTATCCCCATCCAATTTGTATTTCGTAAACTGACAAATACTTTTGTTTAAAGTAGCTGTGAAATTAGTGGAAGGAGGGAGTTCTTGAAAAGGAGAGAACACTAATTCAGTAGCAGATACCCATTTGAATCGACCACCAATAGCAGGTTCGAAGGTGATGTAATTAGTAGTATCCCAAAAATCAATGATAGAATCTGGGGCTAAGACTCGATCAAAAGAGAAGGAAAGATTACCGGTGGTGGGTACTTCTTTTTCGAAATTTTTACTGATGAGTTTAACTTTGTCTTTATTACATGATGTAACTAGAAAGCTTATAGCTATTAATAAATAGCCTACTTTTTTTAACATGGCTGGGAAGGTTTTTTACGGTATGATAAATAGGGAAATAAATTTGTATAAAGTTACATTAGCGCTAACGCAAAAAGCAAATTATTTTGTATATTTATTTTTATTATTTTTTCAAATACTCAAATTACAATGGAAGTAGAACAAAAAAAGAAAAGCGGCTCAAGTATAGGTGGATTAGTATTTGTTGGCTGTATGTTTATCGGAGGAGGTATAGGTATGTTGATGGGTAAAACGAATGTAGGGGGTGCAATTGGTATGGGAGTTGGCTTTATTGCTATGGCTATAGTTTATATGTATTACAGAGATAAATAAGCATTTCTTATTTATTTTTATGTTAATAGGATAAGTTCATTTCTTATTCCTAATTTTGTACGCAATTAAATCTATATACATTGATATCTATTTCTGCACAAGAGTTAGCACATCTATTACAAGGCGAACTAGTAGGAAATCCTACCATTAAAGTAAATAATTTTGCTAAAATTGAAGAAGCCAAAGAAGGGGAGCTAAGTTTTATAGCCAATCCTAAATACGAGCATTTTGGATTGACAACAAACGCTTCTATTTTACTGGTGAGTAAAAAATATAACGCTGCTACAAAAGAAAATATAACGCTTATTAAAGTAGATGAACCCTATACTTCATTGGCTATATTATTAGGGATGGTGCAAAAAATGACTCAAAAACCGAAGTTAGGAATTGAAGCCAATTCATTTATTCATAGTTCAGCTAAATATGGCAAAGAGCTATATTTAGGGGCTTTTGCCTATATCGGCGAAAATGTAGTAATAGGAAATAATGTAAAAATTTATCCGCAAGTATATATAGGAGATAATGTAAAAATTGCTGATAATACTATTATCTATGCGGGTGTAAAAATTTATGATTCTTGTAAAATAGGAGCTGATTGTATTATTCATTCAGGTGTAGTCATTGGTAGCGATGGATTTGGATTCGCTCCACAAAAAGATGGCTCCTATAGTAAAGTGCCTCAAACAGGAAATGTGGTAATCGAAGATCAGGTTGAAATAGGCGCTAATACGGTGATTGATAGAGGTACAATGGGTTCTACTCTTATTAAAAAAGGAGTGAAGTTAGATAACTTAATTCAAATAGCACATAATGTTGAAATAGGGGAGAACACGGTAATAGCTTCTCAAACTGGTGTGAGTGGTAGTACTAAATTAGGTAAAAATGTGATGGTAGGAGGGCAAGCAGGCTTTGTAGGTCATATTAAAATTGCAGATGGTACTAAAATCAATGCACAAAGTGGGGTATCTAAAGGAATAGATAAGCCGAATCAATCGCTTACGGGTTCGCCAGCTATGGATTTCAGAGAAGCTTATAAAATGTTAGCGCATATGAAACGTATTCCTGAGCTAGAAAAGAAAATAAAAGAATTGGAGAGCACTCTAGCTGCTAAATAATTTTTTTTTGAATCAATTCTTATACTTATAGTCTAAATAGTATCTATTGTACACATGGAACTTTTATATGTGATTAAGATGTTTATATAAATGAAACTTTAGAATTATTATAAATATTATCAGTACAATTTTACTAACTTTGCAACTTAATTTTAGGCCTCTATGAGCGACGCTCTAAAACATGAATGCGGAATTGCATTTATCAGATTGTTAAAACCTTACGAATATTATATTGAGAAGTATAATACACCTTTATACGGACTTAATAAGTTGTATCTCCTTATGGAAAAACAACATAATCGAGGACAGGATGGAGCTGGTGTAGCTTCAGTAAAATTAAATGCTAAACCGGGTAATCGTTATATCTCTCGTCAACGAAGTATCGAACCTGCAGCCATAAAAGATATTTTTAGCAAAATATATGGTGGTTTTTCGAAAGTAAAAAATGAAAATCAAGCACTATTTAAAAATGCTACTTACCTAAAAGAAAATGTAGAATTTGCAGCTGAAGTATTAATGGGACATCTACGATATGGCACTCATGGTGTAAATACGATTGATTCATGTCATCCATTTCATAGAACCAATAGTTGGAAAACCAGAAACCTAGTAATGGCAGGTAATTTCAATATGACCAATGCCAAAGAGCTTTTTGAAAAATTAGTTGAATTAGGTCAACATCCAATTGAACGAGGTGATACAGTGACTGTACTTGAAAAGATAGGTCATTTCTTAGATGATGAAGTACAAAAACTTTTCGAACGATATAAACAAAATGATTATACGAATGAAGAACTGACGAATATCATTTCTGACAATTTAGATGTGAAACGTATTCTTAGTCGCTCTACCAAAGATTTTGATGGAGGATATGCATTGATGGGGATGGTAGGCAATGGCGATTCGTTTATTTTAAGAGACCCGAATGGGATACGACCAGCCTATTATTATATAGATGATGAGGTTTGTGTAGTAGCTAGTGAACGACCATGTATTCAAACTACATTCAACGTACATATCGATTCAATTAAAGAAATTACACCAGGTCATGCACTTATTTTAAAAGTAGATGGTACCGTAAAAGAAGAAAAAATACAAGAACCTAAAGAACGTAAAGCATGTAGTTTCGAACGAATTTATTTTTCGAGAGGAACAGATAAAGATATTTATAATGAGCGAAAAGAATTAGGTTATTTATTGACTGAGCCTGTTATGAAAGCCTTGAATCATGATTATGTAAATTCTGTATTTTCATTTGTACCTAATACTGCAGAAGTTGCATTTTATGGATTAATAAAAGGAGTAGAGGATAGTTTAAATAAAAAGAAAAAAGATGCTATTAAACGCAATCATCTAAGTGAAGAAAAATTATTAGAGTTATTAAATGAGCGAGCTCGTATCGAAAAGATAGCTGTTAAAGATGTAAAACTTCGAACCTTTATTGCAGACGATAGTAGCAGAGATGAATTAGTAAGTCATGTATATGATATCACGTATGGTTCCATTGTTCCCCATGTCGATACACTTATCATGATGGATGATTCTATAGTTCGAGGGACCACTTTGAAAAAAAGTATCTTGAGTATTCTATCTAGATTGGATCCTAAAAAAATTATTATCGTATCTTCTGCACCACAAATTAGATATCCAGATTGTTATGGAATTGATATGTCGAAAATGAGCGATTTTATTGCGTTTAAAGCAGCCATAGCCTTACATAAAGAACGAAATACTTGGTATATAATGGATGAAGTATATAGAAAATGTAAAGAGAGTGAGCTGAATAAAACAAGCGATTCACAAAATTATGTGAAAGAAGTTTATAAGTCATTTACCGTAGAAGAAATTTCTAAAAAAATTGCAGAAATTGTAAAACCAATAGAAATATTTTCAGAAGTGGAAGTTATTTATCAATCTATAGAATCTTTACACGAAGCGTGTAAAAATAATACAGGAGATTGGTATTTTACAGGGAATTATCCAACGCCTGGAGGAAATAGAGTGGTGAACAGATCTTTTATGAATTATATGGAAGGCAAAGACGAAAGAGCCTATTAAATTGAAGGAAATGAAAGAAGAAATCATTAGAGAAAAAGTAGTCATTAAGTTTGCAGGAGATAGTGGAGATGGGATTCAACTTACAGGAACTCAGTTCGCTAATAACACGGCTTTACATGGCTATGATTTAGTTACTTTCCCTGATTTTCCCGCAGAGATAAGAGCTCCACAAGGTACTGTTGCTGGCGTTTCTGGTTACCAAATGCATTTTGGATCAGTAGAAATTGATACACCAGGCGATATCTGTGATGTATTAGTAGTGATGAATGCTGCAGCACTAAAAAATAATGTACGTTATATCAATAAACACACTATTATAATTGCTGATAGTTCAGGATTTGATTCTAAGAATTTAAAATTATCTGGTTATGGAATAGAGGTAAACCCACTTGTTGATATTAAAGAAAAAGTAAAAGAGGTTTTTGAAGTAGATGTGACTAAGCTTACCAGTATTGCATTAGAACAGTCGCCAATCGATGCTAAAGATAAAGACCGATGTAAAAACATGTTTATCTTAGGATTGATATTTTGGTTATATGAGCGAGATTTAGATGATACCATTAAATACTTGCAAGACAAATTTGCTAAAAAAGAAGCCATTCGAGAAGCCAATATTCTAGCACTACAAAAAGGATTTCATTATGGTGAAATAACGGAGTTGTTTCATCATCATTATAAAGTGAATCAAGCCAAACTACTGAAAGGAAATTATAGAAGTATTAATGGAAATGAAGCTGTTTCTATGGCGTTAATTTGCGCGAGTGTAAAAGCAAAACTTCCTTTATACTATGGTACCTATCCAATTACACCAGCATCAGATATTTTACATTTTCTAGCCAAAAAAGAAAATGATTTTGCCTTAAAAGTATTTCAAGCAGAAGATGAAATTGCTGCTATTTCAAGTGCCATTGGTGCTTCATTCGGAGGTAGCTTAGCGGTTTGTGGTACTTCTGGTCCAGGTATGGCTCTAAAAACTGAAGCAATAGGATTAGCAATTAGTATGGAATTACCTTTGGTAGTAATTGATGTACAACGTGCTGGACCTTCTACAGGTATGCCTACAAAAACAGAACAAGCTGATTTATTGCAAGCTGTTTATGGTAGAAATGGCGAGGCTCCATTACCAGTTTTTGCACCAGCAACTCCAGCAGATTGTTTTGATATGACCTATGCTGCTTGTAAAATAGCTTTAGAACATATGACTCCTGTTATTATATTGAGTGATTTATTCTTAGCTAATGGTACTGAACCATGGCTATATCCAAGTATTGAAAATCTAAAGCCAATTCAACATAAAATTATTACTGAAGTTATAGACAATACATATTTACCTTATCAAAGAGATGAAAATTTAGTACGAAGTTGGGTATTGCCTGGCACCAAAAATTTAGAACATCGATTAGGAGGATTAGAAAAACAAGATGTTACTGGTAATGTTTCATATGATGGAGAGAATCATCAAGAAATGATACGATTAAGAGCCGCCAAAATTCAAAAGATTGCAGATTTTATTCCTTTACAGGAAATTGATTTAGGTATGGAAGAAGCTGATATTGCTATTGTTGGATGGGGTTCAACCTACGGAAGTATTCGAACTGTTACTAAAGATTTACTAGCTAAAAATAAGTCTGTTGCACATATTCATATCAAATATTTATTTCCATTTCCATCCAATTTAGGTACACTATTAAAGAAGTTTAAAAAAGTAATAGTGCCGGAAATAAATAATGGACAATTAGTAAAATTAATACGACAAGAATATTTTATAGATGCGATTGCTTTTAATCAAATTAAAGGGCAGCCGATTAATTCATCTGATTTAAAATTAGAAATTGAAAAGTATTTATAATAATGGAAGAGTTAAACAAAATACTTACTGCAAAAGATTTTGAAAGCAATCAGGATATTAGATGGTGTCCAGGTTGTGGCGATTTTGCCATTTTGAAACAATTGCAAATGGTATTACCTCAATTAGGGATACCGAAAGAAAATTTTGTGATGGTTTCAGGAATTGGTTGTTCCTCTCGTTTGCCCTATTATATGAATACATATGGTATGCATACCATTCATGGAAGAGCAACAGCAATAGCTAGTGGATTAAAACTCACCCGACCTGATTTGAGCGTTTGGATTATAACAGGTGATGGCGATGCATTATCCATTGGAGGGAATCATTTAATACATCTTCTAAGAAGAAATATTGATGTCAATATTTTGCTTTTTAATAATCAAATTTATGGTTTAACAAAAGGACAATTTTCACCCACAAGTGAATTGCATTTGCATACTAAATCGAGTCCTAATGGTACACAAGATGCACCCTTTAGAACACTCTCATTAGCCTTAGGAGCAGGTGCTACATTTGTAGCTAGATCGATGGATCGAGAAGCAAAACATCTACAAGAAGTATTGAAAAAAGCACATGCACATACGGGAAGTTCATTTGTAGAAATATATCAAAATTGTCATATTTTTAATGATGGTGCATTCGATAAATTTTCAGATAGAAAGGTTCGAAAAAACAATGTATTATTTGTAGAAGAAAATGAACCATTAATTTTTGGAGAGCAAAATAATTTAGGGATTAAATTAGACGGATATAAACCAGAAATTGTAGACTTAAGTATACATACAGATAGGAGTCAATTGTGGATTCATGATAGTACAGATAAAATTAAAGCACAAATTTTATCAAATTTTTCTGAAATGGGCTTACCTGAAATATTTGGAATAATATATTCAAAAGAAGGACTTAATACTAATCATAATAAGTTACATAATGCTGATAATGAGCATATTAAAGTCAATAAATTATTGCAAGGTGCTAATTCTTGGTCGGTATAAATAAGCTTATATTATCATTTTGCATAGCTTCATAAAGCTACTAAATATTATTTATTCAACATTAGGATTTTTAAAATTTTGTTTTGTTAATAAATACTACTAATTTAGCAACTCAAATAACTAAAAATTATATAGATGCAACAATTACTATCTAATAGGATTTTTTTAACTTTAGTCTTGGTATTTTCCCTTGTGGTTACCTTTGCTCAAAAGAAAGATAACCAGAATCAGATTCAATATTTACAACCTGATTTACAGCAAACAGACTATAATTTAAATGATAGAAAGGCGATTAGTAAGCCTCAAATGCCACGTTACGATGTGTCCATAGATTCTGCAGAATACATGAGAGGAAAAGGCAAGTCAAAACAACAAGAAGCATTTATGAATAATAAATACTACTTTCCTGCTAAACCTAAAAATCAATGGGAATTAGGTGTAGGCTTAGGTATGTATGCAATTAGTGGTGACGTTAAAGCGGTATTGAATCCAATTAAAAGTTTTGGAGCTACATTTACTGTTAGAAAAGCTTTTGGTTATTTATTTTCTATGAGATTTCAATATGTATATGGTCAAACACAAGGTAGAGATTGGACACCAAAATCAAACTCTAAATGGAATGGTGCATTGAACGGTGCGTATAATAGAAATTTAAACTATTTTAATAAACCAGTTACTTATTCTGTAGGTACTGCTGAAAGAACTAGTAGAAATTTAATGTTTAAAAATTTCAAGACGCAAGTACATGAATTATCTTTACAAGGGGTTGTAACATTAGGCAACGTAAGATTTCATAAAGAGCGTAATAAATTAAATGCTTATGTATTCTTTGGTGCAGGTGGAATGTTCTATAATGTTATGACAGATCAATTAGATGCAAACGGTAATATGTACGATTATGGTCCTGCATTATCTGTATTTTATTCTAAAGCAGCAAGTGTTGCTCCACCAGATAAATATGCTAACTTCTTATTGAAAAATGCAAAAAATCCTACCAAAGAAGCTTTAAAAAGTATTTATGATAATAAATTTGAATCTAGAGCAGAAGGATTAACTGATAAAGTAGGGATTAAAAATTGGAAATTAGTACCAGCAGCTAGTATTGGTTTAGGTTTAGGATTCCATGCATCTAAAAGAGTATCTTTAAATTTAGAAACTCGTGTAACATTTACAGGTGACGATTTATTAGATGGTGAAAGATGGCAAGAAAATACTTGGGACGGTTTAACAAAAGATAATGATAATATCCTATATACATTCTTAACTTGTAATGTAAACTTAGGTAAAAAATCTCTTGAACCATTATGGTGGTTAAATCCTATGGATTATACCTACAAAAAGTTAGGGGATATGGATCCAGATAAAATCGTAAATGAATTATTAAAAGATGATGATGAAGATGGTGTTCCAAATCGTTTAGATAAAGAACCAAATACTAAAAAAGGTTGTCCAGTTGACGTGAAAGGGGTGGCTTTAGATAGTGATAAAGATGGTATCGCTGATTGTGATGATAAAGAACCATATTCTCCTCCTGGATGTCCAATTGATGCTTCAGGTGTGGCTAAATGTCCATCTTGTTGTGATAATTTACCTAAGTTTGGTTCTGGTAATGGAAGTGGATACGATTGTACAAAAATGGAATTACCTTCTATCTATTTTGAAGAAGATAAATATGGTGTAACTCCACAATTCTACGCACACTTACACGAAGTAGCGGATAAATTACAAATGTGTCCAGATGCGAAAATCATCGTTACAGGAATCAATATTGATGGTAAATATGGTGAGCAATTAGCTTGGAACCGTGTAAATAAAGCAATCGATTACATGACATCTAAATATGGTGTAAGTAGAGATAGATTTATCGTGAAATTTAAACAAGGTGATAAAGCAACTACTCCTCAACAAAGACTTGAACAAAGAAGAGTTGAGTTTAAAGTAGCTCAAGATGGTGAAGCAGGTGATAGCAATCCACCAGCACCACATCCAGGTTTAAAAGCAGGTAAAGAATATTAATACCAAAATTAATTAAATATAAAAATGGCTACGAACGAATTCGTAGCCATTTTTGTTTTGTATCTTTGTACCATCAAATGGCAAAAATTGCAAATATAGATTTAGGGGACTTTCCTCTTTTATTAGCTCCCATGGAAGATGTAAGTGATCCTCCATTCAGGCATCTATGTAAAAAATTTGGAGCAGATATGCTGTATACCGAATTTATCTCTTCTGATGGCTTGATTCGGGATGCTGATAAAAGTCTTAAAAAGTTGGATATATTTGACGATGAACGTCCAATTGGGATTCAGATATTTGGTGGTGAATTTGAGCCGATGATGCGAAGTGCTGAAATAGTAGAAGCAGCTAACCCCAATTTATTAGATATTAATTATGGTTGCCCTGTCAAAAATGTAGTGTGTAAAAATGCAGGTGCAGCAATTTTGAAAGATATTCCTAAAATGATTAAGCTTACTGAAGCAGTTGTTAAATCAACTAAATTACCAGTAACGGTTAAAACTCGATTAGGCTGGGATGAAAGTTCCATTGAAATTGAATCGGTAGTAGAACAATTACAAGATGTAGGCGTACAAGCGGTAAGTATTCATGCACGTACTAGAAGTCAAATGTATAGAGGTAGTGCCAATTGGGAATACCTTGCTAAGGTTAAAAATAATCCACGAATACATATCCCGATTTTTGGGAATGGAGACGTAGATAGCCCCGAAAAAGCGGTTGCGATGCGCAATGATTATGGAGTAGATGGAGTAATGATTGGACGAGCAGCTATCGGCTATCCTTGGATTTTTAGAGAGATAAAACATTATATACAAACGGGTACACATCTAGCGCCACCTGATACAAACGAACGAGTGAATGCTACAGTAGAACACTTAAAACGAAGCATTGCATGGAAGGGCGATAAACTAGGTATTTTAGAAATGCGACGTCATTATGCTAGTTATTTTAAAGGACTCGTAAATATTAAAGAATATCGTACAAAACTTGTCGGCTCTGAAGATATCAATGAGCTATATGATATTCTCGAAACGATTCGCGAAAAATATGCTGACTCTATTTTCAGTATTTAATTTTTGTTAATGATGAACTTTATTCAAGTACTTTTTAGTTTATAAATTAAAATTAATATATATGCTATTTATTATAATGATTGTATTCGGACTACTATCAATGTTAGTTAGTACGGTACTCAAAAACAAATTTACTACCTATAGTAGAATCCCTTTAATATCGGGATTATCTGGAAAAGAGGTAGCCGAACGAATGCTCAAATTCAATGGCATTTACGACGTTCAAATTACGAATATACCAGGTCAATTGACCGATCATTACAATCCTTTAGATAAGACGGTTAATTTAAGTCCTGAGGTATATGAAGGAAGAAGTATCGCTTCTGCTGCTATAGCTGCACATGAATGTGGACATGCCGTACAGCACGCCACCGCTTATAGTATGTTAATGCTTCGATCTCGATTAGTTCCTATAGTAAATATTAGTTCAAATATTATGCGATGGGTATTTATATTTGGCATTGGATTTTATGTGATGCAAAGCAATTATTATGTGCTTTTAGTGATTATCGTATTACAAGCTATAGTAACCTTATTTTCTATCATTACCCTTCCTGTTGAGTTTGATGCCTCTAAAAGAGGATTAGTTTTTATTCAAGAAAGTGGCATTATCAAATCTGATGAAGAATATAAAGGAGCTAAAGATGCACTTACATGGGCTGGTCTAACTTATTTTGTTGCAGCATTAGCATCGGTGGCACAGTTACTTTATTTTCTATTACGCTTGAATGGTTCGAGAAGAAGTAATGATTAACTATTTATAATTTATATATCAGGCAGCTTTAGTGATTATTTTACTAAATTTACCTATGCTACAGAAGACTTGTTTCCTTTTTTTATTATTTATCCAAGTAAATTTATTTGCACAGCTTATAGATGCACATGATATCACAATCGTCAGAGACTCTTTTGGAGTACCTCATATATTTGGAATTACAGATGCAGATGCAGCATACGGATTAGCTTGGGCACATTGTGAAGATAATTTTCATGATATACAAATCAATGCCATTGGAGGTAGAGGTAGGAGAGGAGAGTTGGAAGGGAAAGATGGTGTTATTTTCGATTTTGCCTTACATTTTTTAGGTATAGATACAATTGTAAATAATAGATATGAAACTGATTTTAGTCCCTCTTTCAAAAAAGTGGTTGATGCTTATGTACAAGGGGTAAATGATTATGCCTACTTACATCAAGATCAGTTATTATTAAAAAACCTTTTGCCTTTTACCAAATATGATATGATAAAAGGATATTGTATTACTTCATCATTAATGGCTGGAGTTGGTTATTCCATAAAAGCTATACGTAGTGGTCATTTAAATGAGTATATTGAACCGAATGATAAAGGCTCTAACTCAATTTGCATTGCTCCTTCCCGCACCGAAGATCATAAAGCTTGGTTATTAGTCAATTCACATCAGCCTCTAGAAGGTCCATATGCATGGTACGAAGCACATATTTGTAGTGAAGAAGGATGGAATGTTATTGGTGGATTATTTCCTGGAGGCTTATCCATTTTTGTAGGGGCAAATCAACATTTAGGTTGGGCTCATACAAATAACTATCATACGTTTGGAGATATTTATATCTTGAATGTAAAAAAGAAATCTTACTTATATGATAATGTCTACAAACCACTAATTTTTGATCATTTTAAACTTAAAGTAAAACTAGGTTCAATCATACTATCTATTAATAAAAAGTTAGCCTATTGTGATTATGGTCCAGTATATAAATACAAAGGCGTTTATTATGCCATACGTTTTCCAGCATATACTAATATTAAAGCTGCCGAACAGTGGTTTAATATGAATAAATCAAAAAATTTAGATGAATTTGAATCTTGTATGAAGCAAGATAATCTTACGATGTTTAATACGCTTTATGCAGATATAGAAGGAAATATCTATTATCATTCTGCGGGTATGATGCCACTTAGAGATCCGAATTTAAAATGGAATAATCCTATTGAAGGCACTTCTTCTAAATATAAATGGACGAGTCTAGTTTCGTACGAAAACAAAGTAACGTATAAAAATCCAAGCTGTGGTTTTTTATATAATGCCAATAATACTCCACTTCACGCATCTGGTATTGATTGTAATTGGAAAGGCACTTATTATCCAGGCTTACAAATTTTTGAATATAATAGAGGGGAACGATTAGCAAAATTATTTAATCAACTTGAAGGAAGTAAAATTACTTGGAATGATTTTACCAGAATAAAATTTGATAAAAATTTTGATAGTACCGGAAGTTACTCCAATAGATTTGAAAATTTATACCAACTAAATCCACTAAAATATCCTAGAATTGCAGATGCTATTCAAGTCTTAAAAAATTGGAATTTAGATAATGATGTGCATAATACTTCAGCTGCTTTAGCTTTAGTAACCCATTATTATGTAATGCAAAAAACTAAGGTTCCTTTTGGATTTTTGATGATACGAAAAAATAAAATCACCGAAGAAGAAGCGCGCTGGTCTTTGACAAAAGCAAGAAATTTTTTATTACATACGCATCATCTTTTAACCCCTGAATTAGGCGATGTACTAAGACATACCAGAGGAAATGTAAATATCCCTGCCAGTGGTGCACGCGAAGTATTAAGAGCAGCGGATGCTAAACTATTGGATAAAAAGAATGGGCTATTTCGAGTAGTGGGTGGTGATGGATATATTCAAATGGATAAATTCAGTAAAGAAAATGGGGTTGAAATACAATCTATAATAGCTTATGGTAGCAGCTCCAGACCTGATTCAAAGCATTATACAGATCAAATGAATTTATTTCAAAATCAGCAATTTAAAACCATGACCTTTGATAAAAATGAGATTTTTAAACATGCAGAGAAAATATATCATCCGAAAGAATAATGATTTATTTTGCAAAATAGGTACTAATAATTTTTGCAGCTTCTTCCATTTTATTTGTTCCTAGTAACAGAAAATCGCCATTTTTAAATTTGATTTGTATGCCTTTATTGCCATATACATTCAATGCTCTTCGTTTGCCCCAACCTCTAATACCCCAACCTCCAAAATCACCTATTGGATTATATTCACCTACTGAAATATATTCAATAGCCGACCACTCAATTGTTTTTTGTTTGAAGATAAAAGGAAAATAGCGGTAATGAATGCCCACTGCATCTATATGCGTCTGAAGATTCATGAAACTAAAGAATAATATGAGGATAAAGAAAACTATAGACGGTGTAAGATTCACTACTTTAAATCCAGTATTTAAACCAGTAGTGAATAGTATTAAAATAAAAAGTAGGAGTAATATCCATACAATTTTATTCTTATAAAAATATTGTTTTTCTGTAAACATGTTATTTCAATCGCTCTCTAATATCCAAATTGTTTTTACGAGCAGTATCCAATGCAATATCATATCCTGCATCTGCATGTCGAATCACCCCCATAGCAGGATCATTATGTAATACACGAGTTAATCTTCTTTTCGCATCCTCTGTACCATCTGCTACAATCACCATTCCTGCATGTAAAGAATAACCCATACCTACTCCACCACCATGATGGAAACTCACCCAACTAGCACCACCAGCAGTATTAATCAATGCATTTAAGATAGGCCAATCTGCTACGGCATCACTACCATCTTTCATCGCTTCAGTTTCTCTATTTGGAGAAGCCACTGAACCTGTATCTAAATGATCTCTTCCAATCACGATAGGAGCTTTCACTTTTCCTTCTTTCACTAAGTCATTAAATGCTAAAGCAGCTTTTTCTCTGGCACCCATTTCCAACCAACAAATACGCGCGGGTAATCCTTGAAAAGCGATTCGTTCTTTGGCCATATCCAACCATCTGATTAATCCTTTATTCTCAGGGAATAACTCTTTTAATTTTGCATCACATACTGCGATATCATTTGGGTCGCCACTTAATGCTACAAAACGAAATGGTCCACTTCCTTTACAAAACAATGGACGAATATACGCAGGTACAAATCCTGGAAAATCGAAAGCATTCATCACCTGACGTTTATCTTTTGCTTGACCGCGAATATTATTTCCATAATCAAAAGTGATGGCTCCTCTTTTTTGTAAGGCTAACATTTGTTTCACATGTTTAGCCATTGTATCCCAACTTTTATTTCTATACAATTCAGGATCTGCTTCACGTAAAGTATTCGCTTCTGCAACGCTCATCCCTTCTGGAAAATAACCAATCAATTCATCATGTGCAGAGGTTTGATCCGTTAAGGTATCAGGAGTGATTTGACGATCAATCAATCGTTGTAATAAATCAACAGCATTACATACTACCCCAATCGATTTAGCTTCTTTCGTATTTTTATAGTGCAATGCTTTGTCGATTGCCTCATCAATATCATGATACATCTCATCGATATAGCGTGTATCTATACGTTTTTGAATACGCCACTCTTCCATATCAGCAGCTAAACAAACGCCTTCATTCATCGTAATAGCCAATGGTTGTGCTCCTCCCATGCCACCTAAACCAGCAGTTACATTCAAAGTGCCACGTAAGCTTCCATTATAATGTTGATTGGCCAACTCTAAATAGGTTTCATAAGTCCCTTGCACAATGCCCTGTGAGCCAATATAAATCCATGATCCAGCAGTCATCTGACCGTACATCATCAATCCTTTTTTTTCTAATTCATCGAAATGATCCCAATTTGCCCATTTCCCAACTAAGTTTGAATTAGCGATTAATACACGTGGGGCGTCTTTATGTGAACGTAATATCCCAACCGGTTTACCACTTTGTACAATCAAGGTTTCATCTTCTTCAATATCTTTCAAGGCTTTCATGATTAATTCAAAGCTCTCCCAATTTCTTGCGGCTTTTCCTCTTCCTCCATATACAATCAAGTCTTCTGGACGTTCAGCCACCTCTGCATCTAAATTGTTTAATAACATGCGTAAAGCGGCTTCTTGTACCCAACCTTTACATGATAAGGTAGTACCTGTTGGTGTTTTAGGAATCTGATTCAAGGTATTCATAACATTCATATTTTTTACAAAATTATAGCTTATTAACCATTTTTAGATTTAAAATGTTCGTCAATATCTTAGATTTACATATAGTAGGATCGATTGTTTGAAAATAGTGGATAAAATCCATATTTCTAGTGAACATTAGTTATTTTCATAAACAATTTTTTTAGCTATAGACACGTTGAATATATATAATTTAGCAAGGTTTTTTTGAATGCATTAATTTTACTCGAACATCAATACATGAATTATAAACAAATAACTATTTTTCTTTTTCTTTTTTTTACTATTTCGTTATTGTCGGCACAACCGAATGTGGAATTGTTGAGCGAACAATCAAAACATCCCGATGATTTTATTATTTATACCACGCGCAAAAGCGATATCGATATTTCACATAAGGAAGGTAAATTATTAATTACCTCAGATGTGTATGAAGAAACATTTATCCTAAAAAACCTCGCGGTACTCAATGACCAAGAGTCTGTGCAATATTCAGATTTTTATAAACTCACTTTTTTAGAGGCTTATACCTTAGTGCCCAATAAAAATAATTACAAACGAGTAGATGTAAAAGATTTTAAAGACCGACATGTATTTGATGATATGGTATTTCATAATGATATTAGCGAACGGGTATTTGCGTATAGTGATTTAGCAGTAGGGACTAAAAAAGTATTACACTATAAACAAGAATTTACGCAACCCGAATTATTAGATGGGTTTTTCTTTGCGTCGAGTATTTTTTGTAATAACTCTAAACTTACCATTACTGTTGATGAAGATATCGATTTAGGATTTAAATTATTTAATACAGCAGATTATCCTATTCAATATTCAAGCGCAGCCAATAAAGATAGAAAAGTATATACCTGGCAATATGAGAATAGCGAAAAAGTAGATCAGATTGATGATGTATTTAGTATTCGTTATTATATTCCTCATATTATTTATCATATCAAATCGTATATGTATAATGGCAAACAACAAAATGTACTCGCCAATTTAGATGATTTACATGCGTATTATAATACATTTATCAGTACCAATAATCAGTCGAATAATGATAAAGCACTAAAAGTAATTGCTGATTCGATTATACTAGGCGCCAACACAGACGAAGAAAAAATTAAAAAAATATATTACTGGGTCAAAGATCATATACGCTATGTGGCATTTGAAGATGGATTTGGCGGATTTATTCCTAGAAATGCGGTAGAAGTCTGCGATAAAAAATTTGGCGATTGTAAAGATATGGCCAACTTACTAGTGGCATTAATCCAAATTGAAAAAATACCAAATGTATACTTGAGTTGGATTGGAAGTAATGATTTGCCTTACGATTATGAAGATATTCCTACTACCGCTATCGACAATCATATGATTGCTACATATAAAAAAGATAGCCAGTATATTTTTTTAGATGCGACCAGTAAATATACTCCTTGGGGCTATCCATCAGAATTTATTCAAAATAAAGAAGCGATGGTTCATATTGACAGTAATCACTATGAAATTGTGCGTGTCCCTGCAGTTGAGGCAGGTATGAATACCTATTTAGTTGAAACCAATATTCAATTAGATGGAGATCTTGTAAAAGGACATGGCTCCTTAAATACCTTTGGTTATTACAAAGATTATATGCTCGAAATGTTGTCTGATTATACTGGGGAAAAAAGAATGAAAGAAATCAAACCCTATCTTGAATTAGGAAATAATAAATTTTTTCTAAAAGATTATAACGAACAACATGTAAATAATCGTGATGAACATTATATCGTCAACTATGATTTTGAATTAGCAAACTATGCACTGAATGTAGAAGATAAAAAGTATATTAATTTATTTTTTAATAAATACTTAGACAATAGTAAAATCGATACGACACGAAAAATAGATAAATATTTTAGATATGCCGATACGCATGCTTATCATATCACCTTAGACTTACCGAAAGGTTATGAGGTACAATATTTACCTAAAGATATGAATATCGATAATGACTTAATTCAGTTTTCAAGCCATTTTGTAAAGACAGCTACTCAAGTCGTATTAGAATATATGATTACATTAAAAAAGATGCAAATTAAAAAAGAGCAGTTCCCTTTATGGAATGCTACATTGATACAACTGAATAAAATACTTTCTGAAAATATAGCCTTAAAAAAATCTACCTAATGAATTTAAAAACGACGTTAATAATCCTAGGAATACTATTCATTCGATTTGCTGCGCTTGCACAAGACTATCCTTTTAAGAATTTTTCATGGACTACAGAAATTCCAAAATATACGCTCAGTGAGGAAGATAAAAAGTATGGCGAGATTTGTATAGAAGAAAAAAAAGCAGTGGAATTTACCATAGAAGAAAAAGGTGCCTATCAATATTATTTATGGCATAATATCACTTTATTGAATTCGAGTGATGCTATAGAACGTAATAATACAATACGTATTCCATTTTCGGAAAACACAGAATTATTAATGAATAAATTACGCGTGATATTACCAGATGGTAAGATCATTGAACTGACGAATGAAGATATCAAAGAAGCGCAAGATGAAAAAGAAGGAAAGAAGTACCAATATTATGCAGTGAAAGGCCTAGTGGTAGGAGCGTTGATTGAACGAATCGTATTGCGTAAAATGATTCCGCAAGTGACTGGTATGAGTATAGATTTACAAAGCGATTATCCATCCAAATGGCAACAGTTTGAATTGATTTATCCCTCTTATCTGGTGTTTCAAACCAAAACATACAATATACGAGAACAAGCATTTATCATTGATTCGAGTGATAGTGAGAAAACCCGACAATATATTCAATTAGAAAATGTAGCAGCATTAAATGAAGAAAAATATAGTAATTATAATGCTAGCTTAAAATCAATAGCCTATAAAATGACAGGCAATCATCGTACAGGGGTGATGGACTTGTTTAGTTATAGTCAGATAGTTCAAAAAATATATCCCATCATGAATCCTGTTTTATCTAAATCGGATTTAAAACTTATCTCTAAATTTTTAGTGGCTAGTAATATTAATACCATTACAAATGAAGAAGATAAAATACGTGCAGTAGAATCGTTTATAAAAACAAATATAATTTGCGGGGAAGATGTAACAATCGTGAATAGAGATTTAGCTACCATTTTTAAAAATAAAGTAACAGATTATTTTGGGATGGTTAAATTATTTTGCTGTGTCTATAATTATTTAGGCATTAATCATCAAGAAGTGTTAACAACCGATCGCTTCGAAGAAAAATTTGATTCAACCTTTGAAAATCAAAATCACCTAACGAATTATTTGATGTATTTTCCAAATTATAAATATATAGCTCCTACCGAAATGCTGAGTCGATATCCTTATATTCCCTATCAATACACAGATAATTATGCATTATTCATTAAACCCTTACGAATAGAAAATGTATTTAACGGCATTGGAGAAATTAAAAAAATACCTGCTTTAGATTATTCAGCTTCTATTGATTCGATGATTGTACGGGTTGATTTTACAACTGATATAAGCAAACCCGTAGTGAGCTATGATATTTCTTGGTCGGGCTATATTGCCGAACGAATTCAACCTTATATGCAATTGGTTGAAGAAAAAGAGAAAGAAAAAATGCGTAAAGAATTGTTGTCGGGATTTACGGGCGACTTAACCAATGTAGAAGTGAAAACCAGCAATGAAGGCATTGAGTATTTTGGGAAAGTACCATTCAAAGCCAGTTGTACGACCTCTAATCAAAATATAATGGAGAAAGTTGGTGATACCTATTTGTTTAAACTGGGCGATTTGATTGGCAAACAAGAAGAAATGTATCAGCAAGGTAGTCGACAAACCGCCATCAGTATTCCTTATAGCCATGTCTATTACAGAATTATACAACTGAAAATTCCAGCAGGTTATGTCTTAAAAAATACGGATAAAATAAATATTAATAAAGTCTGTACAGTAGAGAATCAAATTGCTTGTCAGTTTGTAACGAGCTATCAACAAGAACAAAATAGGCTAGATATTTCAAATGAAGAAAGTTATAGAATATTAGATTTGCCAATATCGGCCTATGATTCATTTAAAAGTGTAATCAATGCAGCTGCAGATTTTAATAAGATTGTGCTCATTCTCGAACCTAAATAAATTGTGTATTAGATGGAAATTATTTCAAGTTTACAAAATCAAAAAATTAAAAATATAGTTACCCTCATTGAGAAGTCGAAAGAACGTAAAAGTGCTGGCTTATTTGTGGTGGAAGGCTTGAAAGAAGTCGAAATGTTATATCATTCTAATTATGAAATAGTAGAATATTATATTCACGAAAAATGTACGATGCTTCCAGATTTTATTCGTCAAACAAAAATACCTAGTTATGTGCTTGCTGAAAAAGTGTTTGATAAAATTTCGTATCGCGAATCCACTAGTGCAGTAGTAGCCATTGCTAAAACCAAAACACATCGATTAGCCGATTTACAATTATCGGCTCGTCCACTCTTGATTGTATTAGAAGGCATTGAGAAGCCGGGCAATTTAGGGGCTGTGATACGCACTGCCGATGCTTCAGGGGCCGATGCGGTGATTGTATGCGAACCCAACACAGATATTTATAATCCAAATTGTATACGAAATAGTGTCGGTACATTTTTTAATAAACAGATGGCGGTATGTACCAATGAAGAATTACAAGACTTTTTAAAATCGAATCATATTCGCTCTTTTGCAACGGCAATCACTACAGAACATTATCACTACCAAAGTGATTATAGCTCGGCAATTGCTTTTATTTTTGGTACAGAAGCAACGGGACTCTCTAGTTTTTGGTTAAGCGAGGCAGATGAAATTATTAAAATTCCTATGTTAGGTAAAAATGATTCACTGAACGTTTCTAATTCTGTTGCTATATGTGTGTATGAAGCGCTGCGCCAACGAGCGGTTTAGTCTAGTCGACAAATAAATCTTTTTCGCTCAGCTCTTTAAAAGTACCTAAACTTTTTACATAGTTCATATCCAATTTATCCTTATTACCAATAATTAAAATCGAATAGGTATTCTTTGAAAAATGCTTCTCGAAAAAGGCATTTAAATGCTCAAAATCCATTTGTTGTATCGCTGCATAATTATCTTTACGTATATCATAATCAATCCCTCTATAACGTAATAATTCTTTTAAATTGAATATATCCGTTCGAGTGGTTCTGTCTGATTCTATTTGAGAGATACTTGATTCTTTCGCATTCTGAAATTGTTTTTCAATATGCGGTAAGCTATGAATCAATCCTTGTAAAGTAGGAATCGCATCTTTTATTTTATCGGCTTGTGTGCCAATATAGCCTTGTACAAAATGACATTCATCCTGATACGTAGGTGCTGTAAATACACAAGAAGAGGCATAGGCCAATGCTTTTTGTTCTCTGATCTCTTGAAATACGATAGAAGATAAACCACTTCCAAAATATTCATTGATTAAACTGATATAAGGCGAAAAACTTTTGTTGTAGGTTTCATCTTTCGCTAAGAAAATCATTTCAGCTTGAACCATATCATAATTATAGAAATACACTCTAGGCTCTTTGAAATCGCTATACGTATAAACTTTTCTGCTAGGATAATCCACTAAGGTTTTTGGTGTATGATGTGCCTGATCTAATTTTTTCTTAATATCGTTCAAAGGCAATTGACCATAATAAAAAATGCTGTGTTTATAATTGAATATAGTACGAATTTTATTCAATAATTTCTCTGGGTCTAATGCTTTAATTTGAGCCGCTGTATAAATGTCTAAGGACGGAATTTCATGTCCATCATATTTGGCGTAATCACTCATCAAATACTGTAAAATATAGCCTTTATCCGATTTTTGATTCTGTCTGGATTTGATAATCTTACTCGCATACTCATTAAAAACAGTAGTATCCGATTTTACATGCGCAATCAAATGTTCTAACATTTCTAGCCCGGGTTGAATATTCTCTTCCAGTCCACTTAAACTGATTACCATTTTACGTGTATCGATACTTACATTAAAATCTAAACCATATTTGAATAATTCATTTTTGATTTGTTCTATCGAATATTTATCAGTTCCTAATAATTTAAAATAACCTATTGCATAACTTAACTCTTTATCATTGCTGGTGCCCATATCAAAGATATATTGCAAGTTGAATGTTTTATTCAATTGATTGGGGATATACTCTAGCTTAATACCACTCTGTAAGTGGCTCTCTTGAATTTCTTTTTTGAAATCTAAGAATACAGGTTGAATCTCTTTAGACGTAGTATTTGCAAAGTTTTGCGCAAACGCAGAAGCAACATCTCTATTCAATACTACAGGTGTAATTTTAGGTTTATCTACTTTATGTCGCTCTTTATCTTCGCCTTTGCGTTTGTATGAAACCACATAATTATTTTTTAATTTCTCATTGATGAATTTCAATAAATCTTCTTTTTTGATCGCCGCTAATTCATCCATAAAAGTTAAGGATTGTTTATAGTCGGTATTGCCTGTAAAGATCCCTACAAATTTATTCGCTCTACTCGAATTGTTTTCGTACGATTTAATTTCTTGCAATTTAAAATTAGTAACTACCGCATTCATATCTTCTTGGGTAAATTTCCCTTGTTTTAAATGCTCAATTTCCGCCAATAAAATATCTCGAACTTCTTCTAAAGTTTGACCTGCTTTAGGTTTGCCAGACAACATCAATACTGAATAATCATTCAGTACTTGAGGAAAACAGCTCGCTTCTAATGTTTTTTGTTTTTGATTTATATTCACATCAATCAAACCCGTTTTACCATTACTCAATAACATATCAAGCATTTGTAAATATTTTTCATCTTGCGTATTTCTACCAGCAAATAAATACCCGATAAATAAATTTTCTGCTTGCTGTCCATAGGTTTCACGATATACCGGTTGTGTTAATTCTTTCGCTTCTTCAAAATGTAAAGTAGGTAAAGTACCTGGTTTCCATCCGCCAAAATATTGATCAATCATCGCAATGGTACTATCAAAATCAAAATCGCCACTCATACAAATCGCTACATTATTCGGCACATAGTACGTATTGAAATAATTATGAATATTAATCATGGACGGATTTTTTAAATGCTCGCCAACCCCAATAGTGGTTTGAGTTCCATAAGGATGATTCGGCAATAAAGATTCCCATACTTTAGCATAACACCATCTAGCATCATTATCCTGACTGCGATTAAATTCTTCATAAACGGTTTCTAATTCGGTATGAAATAAACGCAATACTAAATGTTGGAAACGTTCTCCTTCAATCATACACCATTTTTGAATTTCATTACTGGGTATATCATTCACATAAACAGTTTGATCATTAGAGGTATAGGCATTGGTTCCTTTCGCCCCAATACTACTCGTCATTTTATCATATTCATTTGGTATCGCATACTTACTCGCTTCATACGAAACGCTATCAATTTGTCGGTAGAGTTCATCTTTTTCTGCTTTTGTAGTAGCGTTTTTATGCGCTTCAAATAATTGCGATAAAGTCGCTAAAATTGCTTTTTCTTTTTCCCAATCTTTGGTGCCGAAGTTGGGAGTGCCTTTAAACATCATATGTTCGAGGTAGTGCGCTAAACCAGTAGTTTCTTTTGGATCGAATTTCGAACCTGCTTTTACTGCGATATAGGTTTGTATTCTAGGTTTATCTTTATATACGGTCAAGTATACTTTCAAGCCATTTTCAAGCGTATAAATACGCGCGTGTAATGGATCATTTGGATAAGTTTCGTACGTATATGTTTTAGCGGTGCTTATTTCAGTCATAGTTATAATTAGGGTTAATACAGATATAATGATGTATGTTTTCATGCGTAATAATTATATATTTTTCAAAAATCTTAATAGTCAATTTCTAAATTTAAAAGCTTCATTAACTCTGCTACTGCAGGATTATTTTCAATCATCACTTTTAATTTATCATTGGGAGATAAAGATTTTTTATTGATTTCAAAGGCTTTTTCACTTACTTGAATAATGACATTAATCGTATCATTATTCAATTCTTTACTCATAAATTCAATCAACATGTTTTTATCTTTTTCTACAAGTTCTTTCGTGGTTTCACTATTTACTTGTATATGCACCACATGATTCGCAATCTCATAAGTGGCTTGTTCTAAGGACATGGCTAATCCTAAATTTTCATGTTTGGTTTTAACTTCTTCAACAAATTCCATCCATTTTTGTTCGAATAGATTTACATCAATAGCTATAGGCTCTTTCATTAATGTATTACTAGTAACATGTGCATTCGAAGCCGCTTTTTGTTTTAAATTTTCATCTACACTATCTAAACTTAATTTTTTCGTTTTATTGATAGGCGTGATGATTGGGGCTTTAGTGGGAGGTGCTGCTTGACTCGTGCTTTTAGCAGCAGTCGTTGTAGGAGCAGTAGGCGTGTTGACAGTAGGAGCAGGAGTATCAATTTGATCTATACGATGAGCATCTTCTTTTTCGAGTATCGTCGTATTTATATCCTTATTTTTTTTTTGCTTCCCCACTTGAAACTGGCGAAGCGCTTATGGAGATAGCATCTTTAATAAAGCACATTTTGGTAAGTGCAATTTCAACGGTAAGACGTTTGTTTTTCGACATTCGATAATGAATATCACATTCGTTACTGAGTTTTAAAGCATTCACTAAAAAGCCGATAGGCGCAATAGCTGCTTGCGTAATATAACGATCTTTTAAATCACCACTCACTTCTAAAAGCTTAGCAGTATTGGGTTCTTTGGCCACAAATAAATTTCTAAAATGCTCGCCTAAGCCTAAAATAAAATCATCTCCATCAAATCCATTTTTTTGTATTTGGTCGAAAGTTAGGAGTGCCTCTGCAATATTTTGGGTGAGTAGTGCTTCAGTCACTTTGAAAAAATAATCATGATCCAGTACATTCAAGTTGGTGACAACATCATTATAGGTCATGTTTTTTCCTGCAAAGCTGACCAATCGATCAAACATACTTAATGCATCCCGCAAACCACCATCTGCTTTTTGCGCTATGATATGTAAACCATTTGTTTCCGCAGTAATTCCTTCAGTACTACAAATCGCTTCAAGGTGCGATACAATGGTATCAATTGCAATACGTCTGAAATCGAATATTTGACAACGAGATAAAATCGTGGGAATAATTTTATGTTTTTCGGTAGTCGCTAAAATGAATATCGCATAGTGAGGAGGTTCTTCTAGTGTTTTAAGAAAAGCATTGAATGCCGCAGCACTCAACATATGAACCTCATCTATGATATAGATTTTATATTTACCTGATTGAGGGGCAAAACGTACTTGATCGGTTAATGCTCTGATATCTTCTACCGAGTTATTCGACGCGGCATCTAATTCATGAATATTAAAAGAGCTATTGCTATTGAATGAAGTACAAGACTCACATTCATTACAAGCTTCAAAATCGGAAGTGATATTGGTACAGTTGATGGTTTTTGCTAATATCCTTGCACAGGTAGTTTTACCCACTCCTCTAGGTCCACAGAATAAAAAAGAGTGTGCTAGATGATTGTTTTTAAGTGCATTTTTTAGCGTATTCGTAATATGCTCTTGCCCTACTACATCCACAAATTTTGCAGGTCTATATTTACGGGCAGATACAATAAAATTACTCATAGGGCAAATGTAAGTAGATTCTTTTTTTAGCCTCTTATTTTTTTTCTACATGTTATGAACCAAATACTACTTTGCCTGCTATTTATAGCTATTTTTGTGGGTATTATGGTCTGTATCTAAACTTTGCTGCATGTTTCGAGTACTTATATTTTTTATAGGATTTAGTATCTACACTCCACTAGTAGCTCAAAATGCTATGGCTAGTGCCGTGCAAGAATACAGTAGCATGGATATTGTGTCGCCTACTTGTGCTTGTCAAAACGAACAGCTAATCATCAATGACCATGCGGTAGAAGGCTATACTGATAAATATAGTTATGCCGCTGGCGAAATTGTGAAACTTTATGCGCATACCAAGTTTGCTCGATTAAGTGTCAGCTTTTCTAAAATGGCGCAAGTAGATACTATTTTGAAAGTGATTCCTCGCGTATGTGCCAAACAACAGAACTATACCAATTGCTCTTTTATGTATGGTTGCCATTGGGAGCCTAGTCTGTATTTCAAACTGAGTGAAGACTTGAGCCCTGGCTTGTATTATTTTAAATTGATTAGCAATAAAAAAACATTTACGGTACCTATTGTTATCTATTCAAAAAAAGCAGCAAACAAACTGCTGGTGATTGCCTCCACGAATACGTGGACAGCCTATAACGATTGGGGAGGAGCGTCTTTCTATAAATTTTTGAATGCCAATTCTTGCCAATTAAAAATCGCTACTTTGGTGTCGACACAACGACCCAACAATATCAATCAGTTAAGTATCTATCCTGAAGCACATTTAGTAAGCTCGGAGCGATTGTTCTTAAATTGGTTAGAGGTTAATCAATACGGGTATGATCTCATCAGCGATGAGGAGTTAGATGCCGACAGTTCGATACTCAAAAACTATAAAGTAGTCGTGATCAATTCACATGGGGAGTATTATACTCGTGCTATGTATGACCATATACAAGGCTTTGTAGAGGCAGGAGGGAGTTTATTATCGATGGGTGCCAATCAGGTGTATTGGAAAGTGGTGAAGACTGCCGATCAATTAGAGTGCATGAAGTTTGGCGATCAACATAGCTTAAACACAGATGTAGGGGGGAAGTGGCGTGATTTAGGTCGAGCAGAATCGGGACTATTAGGTGTGGAGTTTTCAAAAGAAGGATTAGCGACTTATGCACCATATCAAATCATGCAGAGCGATCATTGGGTGTTTAAAGGCACCGGATTAAAAAATGGAGATACGGTAGGAATCGCTTCAAAGACGGGTCGTTTGGGGCTAGGAGCCAGTGGACATGAAACAGATAAGATGACAAGCTTTTCGCCGATAAATACGGTTTTATTAGCAAAAGGACAGAATATAAGTGCCAAAGATTCTACAGATTATGGGGTAGGAGGCGCGGAGATGACGTTCTATGAGCATCCGGCGGGAGGAGCGGTGTTTAGTGTAGGTTCGATTAGTTTTAATGGCGCTTTGATGCTAGATAAGAAGTTAAGTTTAGTGACCAAGAATGTTTTAGACAATTTTTTAGTACGATAAAAGAGAGCATCCTAAATCTATAAAATTAATTTTCTTGAAAAAAAAGTATGATTTTTAAAAAAAATATTTACCTTTGCAGTCCTAAATCTTGAAAATAGATTTTGGATCGGTAGTTCAGTTGGTTAGAATGCCGCCCTGTCACGGCGGAGGTCGCGAGTTCGAGTCTCGTCCGGTCCGCAAAAACAAAGCCTCGTAAGTCAACAGATTTACGAGGTTTTTTTATTTAGATAAACTCTCTTCCACCACGTCTTTCAGCACTAACACCACCCCCGCCCACACGTCCGCCCACCACCCCCGCCCACCATGTCATGCAGCAGGCATCTTCCCTTATTACTTACTCCATCTATCTTAAGAGGGTAG
>JBAXTO010000012.1:0-82529 GCA_037130135.1 Bacteroidota bacterium | reverse complement strand
CTGTGGAGGAGCCAATCAAAATACAAGTGGTATTTATTATGATTCAATTACAACTGCTGCAGGTTGTGACAGTGTACTACGCACCAACTTAACTATTAATCCTATTTTACAAGGAGTAAGAAATATTAGCATTTGTTTAGGAACTACTTATTTCTGTGGAGGAGCCAATCAAAATACAAGTGGTATTTATTATGATTCAATTACAACTACTGCAGGATGTGATAGTGTTATACGCACCAACTTAACTATTAATCCAATTTTACAAGGATTTAGGACCATATCTATTTGTAATGGAGACACCTATTTCTGTGGTGGTGCCAATCAAAGTACAAGTGGGTTTTATTATGATTCAATTACAACTGCTTCAGGTTGTGATAGTGTACTACGTACAAATTTAGTTGTAAATAATGCAAATGCAGCTACACGTACTGTAAACAAATGTGCTGGACAATCATTTGTATGTGGAGGTGCTACACAAACAAGCAATGGCATTTATTTCGATACGTTAAATAACATATATGGTTGCGATAGTACACTCACCACAATATTAATCTTTAATCCACTTCCAACTATTGATGCGGGTAATGATACCTCTGTATGTAAAAATCAATCGGCTCGATTACAAGCCACTGGCGTTGGATCGATGGTATGGAGCAATGGCGTATTTACTGCAACCAATATTGTAACTCCTTTAAGCAGTACATTATACTATGTTACGATTACTGATGCCAATAGTTGTACGAATAAAGATTCTGTGAATGTAACTGTTAAACCATTACCATTAATCAGTGTTGCAGACACTATCATTTGTAGAGGAGAAAATGCCGTATTGTTTGCTTCAGGTGGAGTTAGTTATCAATGGAATTTGAATGATGGTACATTTACTACTAGCAATCCTGTTACTGTTAGTACAACTAATACTACTGCCTATACGGTTATTGTTACAGGCATCAATGGATGTATCGATAGTTTAGATCAAGTAGTAAGCATCTCTCCTGTTTTTGTTGATATATTTGCATCACCCGATAGTATTATACGCAGAGGAACGGTAGTAAGCTTATTTGCTAATTTGTTACATACAACAGATAGTATTATTGCATGGAAACCTTCTTCCCTATTATCAAGCACATCTAGCAATCCAACTACTACTAGTCCAACAACCAGTCAATGGTATTATGTTACAACTATTAATGCTGATGGATGTATTACAAAAGATAGTATTTATATTGAGGTTATTCCGGTTGATGATATTATTGCACCTACGGCATTCAGTCCAAATGGAGATGGCAAAAACGATATATTTAGATTAGTACTCACTCCTTATTTAGAACTTGAAAGTTTTATTATTGTAAATAGATGGGGAGAAGAAGTATTTAACTACCCTAAAGGACAAGCAGGAGAAGGTTGGAATGGTATCTATAAAGAAAGAGAACAACCAACAAGTACTTTTGTATGGTATGCTGTTGCAAAAAGCAGACTTACATTACAAAAAACATATAAGACTGGTAATGTAACTTTAATTAGATAATGTTATATTATAAAAGATTTACTGAAAAAGAATTTAAGTTTCTAAAAAAATCATTTATTCTTTTTTGTATTATCACTCATTTTGTATCGTACAATTTGATTGCTAGTGAGCCTTTACAATTTATTCAAAATAAAAACCAATGGGATAAGCAAGTTTTATTCAAAACCCAAAATGCAAATTATGATATCTATATAAAAAATCATTCTTTAGTATTTAATACATATTCGAGTGAAGATATAAATAGTATAGAAGAAGCATTAGACTCGAACAAACTTGCATTATTTAATAGTGTACGTGCACATGCTTATAGTTTAACATTAGAAAATGCATCCACCTCAAATGATCTTATTGTTGAGAATAAGCGTTCAAATTATGTAAATTATTTTGTAAGTAACGACCAATCTAAATGGGCATCGGAAGTACCTATTTATGAAAAAATCACTCAACAAAATGTCTATCCAAATATAGATTGGGTTTTATATAGTACCGATAATCATTTTAAATATGATTTTGTTGTAAAACCTCATGCTAAATGCAGTGATATACTTTTAAAGTATACGGGAGTAGAAGGCTTATTTATTGAAAATGGAAATTTAAGAATCATTACGAGTTTAGGAGAAGTGATTGAAGAACATCCTATAGCATATCAAATTATTGATAACAAAAAAATAAATATTGATTGTTCTTTTAAATTAGAAGAGAATCAAGTTAGTTTTTCTGTTAAAAAATATAATCATCTATATGAATTAATAATTGATCCTAGTATTATTATGGGAACCTATTCAGGTGGAAGAGACCAGATACTTGCAGGATGTAGTACTTTTGATACATTACAAAATATGTATAGTGCAGGCACCGCAATTAATGGTCTTTATCCGGTTACACTGGGTGCATACAGAACTACCTATGCAGGTATTGGAGATGTTATTATTTCCAAATATAATGCATTAGGCACTACACAAATTTTTGCAACTTATATTGGAGGTTATGGAAGAGATATGGTATCTTCAATTGTTATAGACCCTCTAAATAGAATTATCATTGGAGGATATACTTATGCTCCAGATTTCCCAGTAACGCCTGGTTGTATAGACCCTATCTATTCAGGTGATACCATTAATAGAGATGCTTACCTTTCTATTTTAAATAATACAGGTACTTCCTTATTAAATAGCACATTTATTGGTGGCTCTGCAGATGATGAAATAAATGATATTAAACTGGATGCTTCAAATAATATTTATATATGTGGAAGTACAACTAGTTTTGATTTTCCTATTACTTCTGGGGTTTTCGACCCTACGTATAATGGAAGTTATGATGCATTTGTATGTAAAATAAATAGTAGTTTAAGCAGTATTATCAGTTCAACGTTCTTAGGTTCTAATTTTTCAGAAACTGCTTATGGTTTAAATTTAGATGTATTCAATAATATTTATGTTTTAGGTAAGACTTATTCATTAACTTTCCCTACTACATCTACAGCAGTAGGACGCACCTATAGAGGTGCTGGTGATGGTTTTGTAAGTAGATTTGATAATAGCCTGAACTTACTTGCTTCTACACTTATAAGTTCAACCTTTTTAGATTATACTAAATTTGCAATACATGATAGCGGATTGGTATATATACTTGGTTATACTGAAAGCGCATATAGTCCTTACCCAAGTTGTAAGGCATCTACTGGATTTGGTGGAGTCTTTCTTACCTGTTATAAAGAAAATTTAGATTCATTAGTTTATAAAGTACCACTAACAAATTTTGATGTAACTACTAATATTACAGCATTTGAATTATCAGATTCTAATTATTTTTTAATCAGCACTTTTTTAAATTTGATTCGTAGTACTTTTCCTGATTCAGTATATTTAACAGATACTAGTAGTAGATCTACAAGTAATTTATACTTATTAGCTATTTCAAAAAATGCAGAAGAAATATATTTTGCAAGTTTAATCAATAATTATTTTGCAGGACATATTCATGGTACATCATGTAGATTTAATAAGAAGAACAATCGACTTTTTCATGTCATTTGTAGTAGAGCAACTGAGAGAGGCACGACAGCTGCACCCTATAGAAATAGCATCACAGGAGGAGAATACGACATGTTTTCTTTAATTTATCAGCCATCGATTTCAACAATTACAAATTATCTACCAAAATTAGTCGTCAATGATAGTTTCTATTGCAGTAGAGGATATGTATATTTTGGAAATCAATCCATAGGTGTAAATTCATTTAAGTGGATTTTACCTAATGGACAAAGAGACTCCATAAATAGAAATATCAATTTTACTCGTTTTAGTGATGGTATGAATATAGTAAAATTAATTGTTAAGAGAAATTGTTCCACAACAGATACCTTAATTGACACTTTTTTCATCCCCGCAAAACCTTTGAGTCTTGCAATACGTATATCTGACTCTTCAGGTTGTATTAGTAACCCAATTATACTTACAGGGGTACAATTATCGGGCAACAGAAACTATTGGCGATTACCTACAGGTATAATAGACAGTACACATGATACAATTATTTATTATGCTACTACTACAGGACTACAAACATTTTATTTAATATCTGATAGTATCCAATGCCCTTATAGAAAAGATACCGTTAAGGTTGTATATTATATTAGTAATGCTACCCATGCTAGCATAATAGATATAGACACTCCACAATGTTTACCATTTAGAGATACGTTGCGTCACAATAGTACCTTTTATAATCGTTTTGTATGGACCGATGATTTTGGTAGAGTAGATTCGATACATAATAAATTCTATTTAAATATAGATAGTGTATTAGATTATAATATATATTTAACTACCTATGGTGACATTTGTAATAGTAGAGAAACTGACACGTTTAGAATGCGGACAGTGATGCCACCTCATTCAACCATTGTAGTATCTCAATTAAGTGCATGCCCTAATAGTGCCATTGGTTTTTATAACAATTCCATACACTATCAAAGCTTTGTTTGGACATTTAATGATAGTATTATTGATAGCATTTCAAATAACATATCTGTATTCTTTACAGATTCTGGAGTATTTAATATAAAATTAATTAGCAAATCTATCTACTGTAGCGTGATTGATACAGCCATTATTCGTATACGAATTCACCCTAAACCAATTGCTGTAATTGACACAGTAAAAACATATGGATGTGTACCTTTTACTTCTACCCTAAGTAATCACTCATTTTTTTCAAATCATTTTTATTGGCTAATAAATGACAGCTTAATAGATTCTACTAGCATTAATTTACCTGTAATACTAAATCGAAGTGGAGACTACACGTATAAATTAATTGTATTTGGCGATAGTTGCACCAGTAATAGCGATACAACAACAATGCTCATTCATGCAATTGATCCCGCTTTGGCACAAATAAATATTGGAGACACTTCAGCTTGTAGACCTTTCTATATTTCATTAGTAACTAATTCATTGTCTACCGATAGGCTTGAATGGCTTGTAGAAGATACATTACATTCCATTAACGACACGATTTATTTATCCTATTTACAAGCAGGCAATTATAATGTACAATTAGTAAGTTGGAATTTGGTTTGTCCATTAGTAAAAGACACCGAACGAATTCAATTTAGAATTTATGATGATCCGGTAGCAAATGCATTATTATCGACTGTAGTAGGATGTCCCCCATTAGAAGTACAAATAGAAAACAATTCAATTTATACCGATTCAATTTATTGGAATATATCCGATTCTTTTAATACAAGTGAAGATAGTTTTTCTCATATTTTTGTTACACCAGGGACCTATCAGATTACTGCTTATGCATTTAATAAAACCTGTTCGACTTGGGATACTGCATTTTACACCATTCAAGTTTTACAAGCACCAATAGCAGACATTAATTGCTCAGATACTGCTTTATGCATACCTGATACAGCAACTTTAGTAAATGGCTCACTATATAATAACCATTTTGAATGGACCAATCCTATTTTTGATAGTATTAATAATAGTATATTGTTAACGTCGAATGATAGTGCTTATATTCCTGTAGAATTAATTGTGTATGGTAATGAATGCCCAATGCTTTCAGACACAATCATTCAATATATATATTTTAATAATCAACACAATAATCATTTACAGTTATCTGATACGAGCGGGTGTCAGCCATTAATTATACAGGCTTCATTAAGTTTAGTAAATACTACCAATAGATGGTCAACCATACCTAGTAGTTCATTATATATTAATAAAGACACACAAAATTTTGTTTTTAATTCGAGTGGGTCACATATAATACACGTAGAAGTATATGATCCAAACTGTTTGGAAACCCCATTAGTACTTGAACAAGAAGTAATCACTTATCCTCAATCAAGATCATTATTCTATTATAGTCCAATTTATTTACATGAAGATTCATTTACCTACTTAATTAGTTTAGCAACACAATCAGATTCGATTTTATGGATCATTGATGATAGCATTAGAATTCAAAATATGGATAGTGTATATTTAGATTCCTTAATAAAAGGCACACATCTGATCTGTTTACAAACACAAAACATATTTAATTGCAATGATACTTTTTGTCAATCTATTTATGTTTTAAAGAAGCCCGAGATTCCTTCTCCGTGTACAGTTGAACCAGTAAGTGCTTTCACCCCGAATAGTGATGGCAATAACGATCGTTTTTATATAGTATTCAAATCTATGGAATCTGTTTCTGTGCAAGTGTATGATAGATGGGGTGAATTGGTGTATGATATCAAAGCACAAGATGACATGAGTATGCAAGATAATTTTTGGAATGGAACATATAAAAACAGAGCTTTACCAATGGGTAATTACACCTATATAATTACTGGTATTTGCAAACTAGATCATCAGCGAGTAATGAAGACTGGCAATGTAACACTAATACGATAAAATATGAATCAAAACGAAATAAAAATAGCGTTACTAAAAAGCAAAACTGATTTTAAAAGCTGTATAGAATCATTAAACGATGAAGCATTTAGGTATAAAAGTTCAATAGAAAAATGGAATGCTGCTGAACAATTATTTCATTTAATAACTTCTGCGAAATCATCTACATTACCTTATCAGCTACCCTCTTTTGTTGTTCAATTTTTATTTGGCAAAGTATCCAGAAAAGCTTGTTCAATAGATGAGCTCGAACAATTATATAAATCTAAATTAAATATAGGAGCCAAAGCAACAGGCAAATATGCAAGCGTTGAAGAAGTAAATTACATGAATAAAGAAAGTTTAATTATTCAATTTGAAAAAACGTACGATACGTTTATTCAATCTTTTGAAAAATGTAGTGAGAAAAAACTAGATATATGTAGAGTTCCACATCCTATATTAGGAAAAATTAGTTTACGTGAACTAGCTTATTTTACGATATTTCATACCCAGCATCATATTGAATCTATTCAAAAAATGAATAATGATAAGTAACCATAATTATTTACTAAGTGCTTTTCTATACGCCTGTATAAATATGGCGCCTAGATTTTTATAGGGTGGAATATAATCTTCGAAACGTTCATAGGCCGCTTTATTTGGCTTAACTGTTTTTTCAAGTTGCGACCAAAACGAAACCCAATCTATATCTTTACCTGAACTAATAACATTAGCTAATTGCAACAGCAAAGGATTATTGACAAACATAGTTCCAATTTGTTTAGTTGCGATAATCTGTACATCTGGCGAACGATCAATTATTTCATTTAAATTATTATACCCTCCGCAACTACCTAAAAAAACAATTTTAGCACTAGCAGTAACTTTATCAATAGTTTTCATAGCATAGTAACTATGACCACGATGTACTATAATTTGAGGGGACACCCCTTTTTCATTACAATAATTAATCAATTCTTCTTGCCCACCTAATTCTTCACTTTCAGGGAAATTTGCTAAAATTTTCACTCTATTATTTTTACTAGTAATTTCTACAAATTTTTCATGTTTGGTAATTACCCAACCTGCAGTAGTAAAAGTTTCGATATAGGTTCTAAAGGAAGCTTTACCATCATCATCATCAAAGAAAAAATGTAATTGTAAATTTTGGGAATCCTTACTAATCATGTTTGAATAGGACACTTTATCTATAATAGGTAGTTCATATTCACCTGCTATTTTATCGAAAAATACTTTTTGATTTACCGCTTTATCAGTAAATAAAGTCATTAACAACCCATAAATAGTGAGACCTTCTTTATTTTGATTATATTCTACACGTGTATATTCTTTGATTAGTGCATATTCAATTATGGCTAATGCACCAGAATCTTTTATGCTTCCAAAGGCATCTGCTACTTGCACTGGAGCAGTTAAATTCCCTCTATCTTTTTCTAAACTTTGTACAAAATTTTGCAACATGATATCGCGAGCGGCAAGATCCATTGTCACTAAAAACTTATCAAGGGTATTAAATCCCGCACATAATTTAATAAAGGTTCTAAATTTATTATATCCTACTTGATCTAACAATTCATTTCCTTTTTGAGCGTACATACGTGTAAGCATTCTATTAAATAGACCTAGAAATGTAGATGTAAATATTTCATCTTCACTATACACCATCAATGTATATAACTCTGGTGGTGTAAGCTCATCAGCTATTGCAAATCTAACTTTTGGATCGGCAACATCATGTAATTCGTTAATTGCACGTACATATTTCAGTGAAACAAATTCTAATTCTTTATCTAATGAATATTTAGCCAAAGGTTGAGCGTTTCTTCTAATACGCAACATATACATAAGATAACGAGTATCTACTTTACTGACACTATCTGCTTTATCGATGGTCAAAAAATTATTATAAATACCATCAATCAGAACATAAGCGTTAGTTTTCATCCCATATCGTTCATAAATTTGACGAATTAGTTGAATTATAGTATCATTACTAGAATATAAAATCATTTTGATAGGATGATTCCCATTCAAATATTTCTTAACAGAGAGTGGTGCTAGTTTAGCTGTTTCTACTATTACATTCTTAGCCCAAACTTGATCGGCATAATCACCATAATGTTTTAGTACTTCATCAGGGTATGTTTTAGACGCTTCAATTAAAAAATTATAGGCAATAGGTGTATTTTTATAAAATGTAATAGTCTGTGTGGAGGCATATATATTTTTAAATAATTCTAATTCTAATTCTTTATAATCCCTAGCACTTGTTAGTTTAAATAAAGTAGAAAATACCTTTTCATAATACGATAACAAATAAACATTTCGTTCTGTGATTTCTTTTAGGGCTATATTCAAATGCCCCATAACATTGAATTTTTCTTGATCTGTGTAAAAAGAGTTATTTAAAATATGTTGTTCAATAGAATCAATCAAATAAATATAAATATAAGTAGCTTTTCGTGTAGCTTCTTCATTATTCATTTGCACCATACCATCTTGTTTACCATCCATCGTATCGATACGTATTTGTTCTAGATTGGTATAATACAAATTGTTATTAGTTAATTTTTGAGCTATACAAAAATTAGCACATACAAGTAAAATTAAAATAGTTACAATATGTTTCATTATTCGATAACTATAGATTTTTCAATAGCATTATAGTATGCATTTAAGAATAAAGAGCCTAAGTTTTTATTTGGTGGAACATAATCATAAAACATAGGCGTTTTACCCGATTCATTTTCAATGATAGGCCAAAAATCTGACCAAATAATATCTTTACCGATTCGGATATCTTCACAAATAGTTTTTATAATAGGATCATTGACACGCATAGTACCAATTTGTTTGGTAGAAACAATTTGAGCATCTGGAGCTCGTTCGATAGCTATTGGCAATTTATAGTATCCACCACAGCTGCCTACAATAAGTAATTTAGTAGTAGGAGGAATGACACTCAACGTTTTTTCTGTATGAAAACTATGTCCTCTATGCACCACAACAGTTACTGTATATTGATTATCTTTTATGAATTTTTGAATTTCATTGATCCCATTTTGTTCATATTCAGGTTTATTAGCAAGTATTATTACTTTGTTACCCGAAGTAGAATTTATTTGTACATAGGTTTCTTTATTAATAATTTCCCAATTAGCCATTGATTTAAAAGTAGTCATAAAATTATTAAATGAACTTTTACCATCATCATCATTATAAAAAAAGTGTTGTTGAACAACAATATTATTTACCTTTAATACACTTATATTAATACGATCTAAGTTAGGCAATTGAAAATCTGCTTTTATTTCTTTATACCAAGATACTTCAGATACTGCATCTTTTTCAATAATCGAGGCTAATAATCCATATAATAAAACTCCAGTCCCCGAATGTTCTGCTTGTAATCGTTCAAACTCTTTACGAATCATAGTATTGATTACTGCTCTATCATTCATTAACTTAAATCCAGGAATAGCTTCAGCAACATAAATTACTTCACTTGGATTATACTTTTCAACGTCTAAATTTTTAACCATTTTAGTAATCAGAAGTAATCGCTGATCTGCAGACATATTATTTAAAAATTCCTCTGTTTTATTGAAGTTGGCTAATATTTTTAAAAACGTTCTAAAATGTAAAAAATCTATTTTTTGTAAAAAATCATAGGTGTTTTTACCTTGAAGTTTTGAAAAAAACAAATTATAAATTCCTGTAAAAGAAGATTTGAATAACTCGTCTTCGCCATAAATCATTAATACATATAATTCTTCAGGAGTATAATCTTTAACACTTTGAAATTTAATATCTGTACTAGTACTTAAATTATCATTTATAGCACGAACTGTAGTAAGTGAATTACTTTCTAATTCTTTTTCTAAAGAATATTTACCAATGCAATTTTTTTGAGTAATAATACTTATCATCTCTTTAAAAGAGGCGTTCTTATTCTTACAAATAGAATCTACACAAACTGCTGTTTTTTTATTTTTAATGATATCATCAATAAAATTATATAGGTTCGATTTATAGCCAAACTGAGTATATAGTTGATTTAGCATTAAAATCGTACTATCCGTACTATTATTTAAAATATATCTTACTGGATGATTTTCATTTGGCAAATATCTTTTATAAGATAATGGAGATTCTTTCGTTGCACGTTCTAACACATCCTTAATCCAATATTTAGATTGTAAATTTTTAACTTGTCTAAAAATATCATCTGGATGCATTTTTGCAATTGTATTCAATACATTACGTGAGTAACTTTTATCTAAAAAGTTTTGTGTATAATTAATATTACCAATTGTATTATCAATATTTCTTAATATTTCATAGGTATATTTTTCATCTTGTCTAATATTAATTATAACTGGAATAGCAACATGTTTAATTTCTTTAGTTGGTAAAATAGCATTTGTTGAAATAGAACTTATATCTGATTTATTTACTGATAGAATTTCATCTTTGCTTTTTAATGGAGTGGTAGGGTCTATCAAATTCAACTTCGTATCGGATGTTATACTATTTATATTTTTAAGTTCTATATTTTTATCGCTATTTAATACAACACTAGTATTAGGTATATTTTCAATAGGTTTTGTATCATAGTGTGTAGTATTAATATTTGAATGACTGATGTCTTTATTATCGAGTACAATATCTTTAGTAGGTATTGGGTCAATAATGGATTGCTTTTGAGGTGGTGTATTAGTAGATACTATTTCATTATTCGTTGAACTATTATCAGTAGAAACCACATGGTTAACATCTGAGTTCATATCCAGGGTTATTCCTGCAGGAGTAGTTGATTTAGCTTGAGTGGGTAATGTATTAGTAAATACTAAATTATTTTTAAAATTATCCAAATACGTATTAAAATCTATCTTCACTTCTTCATTTGTAGATAGATACATTAATAATTGATCCCGATAAGTAGGTTCTGTAAGTGCTAGAATGTCTTGTGTTTTTGCAAACTGATCCGATGTTTTTATAAAATTCTCTAAATCAGAAGTGCTTATTGTATTATAAAATTCTTTATTAAATAATTCAGGACCTTTCTCTTCAATTAATTTTAAAAATGCCCCAAAAGAAAAAGTATTAGCATTTTGATATCCATAAAAAAAAATCAAATACATTTCTTGTTTATCAAAAGAGGATACGATACTACTTACATTGTTTTTAAATCCATTACTATAATAATAATTAATCTCTCTAATGATATCACTTGCTATAATCGATAATTCTCTATCGGCCGAATATTTACCTATCCCATTTGGATTAAAATGAATTTTGCTTAATTCTTTAAAAAAGGCAATTTTATTATTTGCAATAGTGGTGGCATAACTAGGCAGTTGATTATTTGTAATAATCTCATTCAGAAATATAAAGTTGATATGTCTATTCGTTCTAGTACTATCTAATTTTACGATGGCTTTTGCAATAGGATCTTCACTCATCTTGATCATACGATTCACTGTATTAAATCCTCCTAAATATCTTTCTGTACTTAAGGGTGAGTAAGCAGTTAGCTTCATTAAAATCTGTTCCGCATAGTTACTTTCCGCAAATTCATCTATATTGCGTATAACATCATCTGGATTTTCATAAATATAATTATCTAAAAACAGTTTAGCTTCAGGTTCGCTTCTGTATAGCCGTATCGATTTTAAAGCTAATAATTTATTCTGTTCTATTAATTCAGTTAATCTTTTTTGATTCGAGTAATCAATAACTGCTGGATAAAACTTTAAGCAAGATAAATATCTTCCTGATGAAAAATAATTATTCGCATTTGGCTTTTCTATCCATCTTATATAATCTAATAGATAGCTTAAATATTTAGTTTTATTTGCTTTAGAGGTATTATTTAATTCAATAAACAACTGAATGGTATCTATTTCATTAAATACTAATACAGCATCCGTGGATGTATAGTACTTATGAAGTGTATCTTGACGCGTATTGATTTGTTTATGTAGATATGAATTAGGGCTATTAAAAAAAAGCGAATCAATATTGATAGATTGCGATTTTGCAATTCCTAAAAAACAAGTAAATAAGATGACAACATAATACCTAAAACCCTTCATTCAGTAAAATTATAGAGTATAAAATTATAATAAATTTTGATGTTAAATTGTTTTTTTTACTAAATAATACTAACTTTAAAAATGATTTACCGTTTTGCCTCTTTATTATTTTTAGTCCTATTTCTTTTTGCTTGTCGACAGCCAAAACCAACAGCAAAACAATATCATACAGAAATCAAAGTTGCCATTGATACCATTATCCCCTACTTTATCAATTTGGATGATGACATAGCATTAGATTCCATATATAAAATTGATAATCATTTTAAGCAACTTGAAAAAGTGGTAAATGAATCTGACGAATTTATTGAATCAAAAAACGTATTTGAAAACGAAACTGTTTTTTATGATAAATCTAAAGAATTGATTCATTTTTATAAAGAATATGCACATACTAATATAGAACCTATCATAAAAGCATTAGAAGAAAACCCTGACGATTTAAACATCAAAGAAAAAGCTAGAATTAGTTTTATTCAATTCTATGAAAAAGAACAGCGTTATCTAAATGAGTTTAATAAAGCATCTATTGACTTTACGTATAAATATAAGATTTACAAGATAAAAACTAAGTAATAAGCAACTTATAGATTTTTTACTTATTTTAGTAACGAAATTATTAAGCTTATGGAGGGTACAACTAGACCTTTTCATTTTAAACAATTTACGATTTATCAAGAAAAGTGCATTATGAAAGTAAGCACCGACAGTGTTTTGTTAGGCGCTTGGGCCAATATAGATCTGGCAAAAAAAATATTAGATATAGGTGCTGGAACTGCCATATTAACCTTAATGATGGCACAACGAAATACTGAAGCTTTTATACATGCGGTAGAAATTGATGACTTAGCGATTGCGGATGCGGAAAAAAATATTGCACAATCAAACTGGTCTGCACGAATTAAATTATTTCACAAATCGATACAAGACTTCATTAAAATTAGGCTAGATACCTACGATCATATCATTACCAATCCGCCCTTTTTTATCAATAGCACTTTAGGCCCAGATAAATCTAGGAATACTGCACGCCATACACTTTCTTTAAGTTATGAGGAAATATTAAAAGCTTGTGATTCACTCTTAAAAAAGGAGGGTAAACTATCTATTATCTTACCTCCAAATGAGGCCAAAGAATTTCTATCTGTTGCTATAAATTTTGGATTCTATTGCAACAGAAAAACGGAAGTATATCCTAAAGAAAATAAATCAGTTGAACGTGTACTTATGGAATTAAGTCGCCTTCAAGAGGTCTGTAAAAAAGATGCTCTCATCATTCAGAAGAGTGATGAGAGCAACGATTATACTAATATGTATATGGAATTAACGAAAGATTTTTATAAAATCTTTTAAGTATTATTTTTTCTCGCCTATTACGATAAATTCTACTCTTCTATTTAATGCTCTTCCATCTGGATTATCTTTTCCATCAGGTGTTTTATTTGGAGCTATAGGAGATGTTTTACCAAAAGCTTTTACACTTACAATAGAATTATCAATATCTTTTGATAATATATATCTTGCAACCGCATTAGCTCTTTTTTGAGAAAGTGAATCATTGTATACATCTGGTCCGATATCATCTGTATGTCCACCAATTTGAACTACATAGTTCGGGAATTGTTTCATAAATGCAACCACTTTATTTAAAGTATCTGGTGCATCTGGTTTTAATCTAAATTGATCATAATCGAAGAATACTGTACCGATTTTTGTTCCCACATAAGTAAAGTTTCTTTTTAAAGTAAGATTTGTAATCATACTCTCTTCTTTATAATCTCCGATATTCAAGGTTACTTTAGCTGGTTCAAAATCTTTTTTCACTGAGCTTAAATAGATATTATTGTTTTCTTTTTCTACATCAAATGAGAATCTACCTTCAGTAACTGTAGTTTCACCGATCTTAATATTATTGTCAGCATTATATAATTCTACTACTGCATCTTTTGATGAAGAAGAAATACCATTCACTTCTTCATTTACAGTACCCATAACAATAACATTACCTTTCAATAATTTTACCATATAGATATCATCTGTACATGTAGCACATTTAACTGCTTGTCCGCCTAATCTATTACTTGCCATATAAGCTATGCCGTTTGTTACATTAGGTCTAAAATAATAATCATCAGCACTAGTATTTACTTCTACCCCTAAATGACTAGCTTCACTCCATTCAGTTCCATCAGTATTTAAAGTAGCTGAATATACATCATATCCACCTAAACCTAAATGACCATTAGAAGAAAAGTATAAAGTATTGGTTGAATTTTCGAAAAATGGAGTTACCTCATCACCGCTCGTATTGATTGTACCGCCAGCACTTTTGGGTCTACCAAATTCGCCAGTTTCACCTTTAACCGCATAATAAATATCATACCCCCCTTTACCTGTGATTCGGTTACTTGCAAAGTATAAAACTTCTTTACCATCTGCAGTAGTTGTAATCATGGGTTGTTTACTATTACTAGTAACATCATTAATATTTTCATTTAATGGACGACCAACACCCCAACCATTGCCATCGTTCTCACTCACAAATATTTTACTTTGTACAACCCCTTTTAATCCTTCAGCAGTTCTTGTATAATACATGAATTTACCATCTGGGCTAATATATGCATCTTTCACATCGGCCATTTGTTTGCTGATAGGCTCTAAATTAGGAACACCAAAAGTCCAATCAGAAACATTATTACTTGATTCAAATAAGGTATAGTATGATTTCTTTGCTTTATTTTGTCTTAAATCATTCATATTATCTGTAATTCTACCAGTATAATACATTTTGTTTCCTTTAATAAATGGAGCAAATTCTTCATATCCTGAGTTAATTGCTGCACCTATTGGCACCATACGAAACATAGGTTTTCTTAAAGCTAGTGTATCTAACATTTCAATACCTGCTATTTCTTTACGAGCAAAACGTTTTAATGCTAATACCGCATCTACTTTACTAAATTGATTTACAAACGAATTTAATGTATCTTTTGCAGCGGTATAATTGCCCGCTTCTTTCAATGCAATACCTTGTTTGTATTTTGTAATTGGGAATTTTTTCAATCCTTTTTTAGTCTGACTCAATTGATTATAGTAGTTAGCGGCAGCTGTATAGTTTCTAGAATATAAATTCGCTTCAGCTAATCTCCATAACAATTTATACTTTTTAGGTTTATCAGATAATGAAGATTGATAGTAATCAACTGCATCAAAATAGTATGATTTAGCCATTGATAAATCACCTAGTTTTCTTTTCTTTTTCCATTTTAATTTAGACAATTCAACATCATTCACTTTATCTACTTTAGCTTCAGTAACAGTAGCTGTTGATTTAGATTTAGGTGCTTTTTCTTTTTTAGCTTTTTCTGTAGAAGTGGTATTCTCTGTTACAGGTTTATCAGAAGCAGTGGTAGTAGTCGTTGCCACTTTTTCTTTTTTAGTTTTGCTTGCTTTTTGTGTTCCATCATCTTCTTTCCCTTGAGCAAAAGAGGTTGTAGAATTAATCAATAAACAAATAATAAGTAATAGACTGTAGTAGCTTAAATGGTTTTTCATTGTATCTTTTAAAATTAAGTAAGTATTTAGGATTCGTTTTTTATTACGGAACGCAAAAGTAGTGCTTTTTTTGATTATTTAAGTCAATTTTTCTTAAATTAGGACTGATTTAGAGCAAATTCAATAAAAATATTGAAGCTTCGGTATAATTCATCCAATTATTAGTTGATTTTATCCTATTTATAGGGCTTGTAGCTTGAATCGTAGAAGCCATTACAATTATATATAATCTGTTCTAAATGCTTGTAATTAACTAATCTGTCGACTATTTTTTTCAGTAGCCTATATTAATACATTATCAAGCATTTGTTGTTGATTAGTTCTGTATTTACGCATACATATGCTTTCTATTTTTGTATAAATAAAATTTGAAAATGAAAGCTATTATAAAAATTGCCTCTTATTTGAGTATCTGTCTATTTCTTGCATCTTGTGTTAGCACCAAAAAGTTTAACGAACAAAAAAGCTTAGCCGATAAATATTTGGCTGAAAGTACTGATTGCAACGAAAAACTCAATGCGAAGAAAAGTGAATTAGAATTGGTGAATGCGCAGCTTGAAAAATTAACTAATGATAATAGTACTTTAAGTAACGAACGCGACCAATTGATGACTTTAAAAAATAAGTTGAATAATGATATCATCGCGTTAAATGAACAAATAGAAAAATTAGGGCTTCAAAATAAAATATTATTGGCTCAATCTAGCGAGGATAGAGAGAAATTGAATGCCTCTTTATTGCAAAAAACGGCTGATTTAATTCGTAAAGAAGATCAAGTGAATTTGCTTTCAAAAGATTTAAAAGAACGTGAGGATCGTATCCGTAACTTAGAATCGATTTTAAACAAACAAGATTCAGCTACCAATTATTTAAAAAACAAATTATTGGAAGCATTGACAGGCTTTAATAGCAATGAATTAAGTGTGATACAAAAAGATGGGAAAATCTATGTGAGTATGAGCGATAAATTACTTTTCAAATCAGGCTCCTATGAAATAGATACTAAAGGGAAAGAAGCATTAGCTAAAGTAGCTGGTGTATTAAAAAAACAAAACACCTTTAATATTGTAGTGGAAGGACATACCGACAATGATGCATTTATCAGTCCTATTGGTTCGGTAAAAGACAATTGGGATTTGAGTGTGATGCGTGCTACTACCATCACTAAAATATTGGTAGATGAAAACAAATTAGATGCACGTAAGGTGATTGCCTCTGGACATGGGCAATACAACCCAATCGTAAAAAATGACAGTCCAGAAAACAAAGCAAGAAACCGTAGAACTGAAATCATCTTATCGCCAGATTTAAATGATTTATATAAAATATTATCGAAGTAAACGACAACAACAAGAAGCGAAAAAGCACGAGACATCTCGTGCTTTTTTTTTAAGTCTCTATTTTACATAATAACTAATACTATTGACTGGTCTACGTTCATTGCCCGGCATTAAAACATTTATACTTTCAATGATGATAGCATCTCCTGCTTTAATATTTTGAAACGCATTTTTAATCTTTGGAGAAAACAATGTTCCAGTAATCAAATCTTCTATGATGGAACCATTTTTTTGTATGGTAACTCGATAACTTATGGCACTAGCTTTTACTTGATATTGAAAATCTGCTGGCATCATAACTGCCAATCCTGTCATGGTTTTTACTTTTTGTACACTGACTGATCCAACAGGAATTCCATTCATAGTTACGATAGGGGCAGGTACTTTTTTAACAATAAACTTTTGACTTCCCATATCAAACACTTTAGAGCCCACTTTTGCTTTTACATTAATAGTGGTAGGACCCACGCTACTAAATCGCGCCATATATTTTCCATTGGCAACTTTAGTTAAGGAGCCATGATCAATACTTGGAATAATTTCACTACCGGTAGCTCCAACAGCAATATCTATAGGATTATCTAAGCCCATATAAAACACATTCATCAATGTTGGTGATATACTTGAAATTTTAGGAGTAACTTCATATTGTCCTTCAAAGGGATAATAATCAAATCCTTTTCCGTTTGGATTTTTCACTTCTACAACACCTGTATATCTTTGTCCGCCTACAGTGGAAGCATTCATTTCGATTTTAGCAACACCATTATTTACTTCCATTTTACGTGCATTTTGTAAAGGAATACTATTTAAATTTTCGATTTTAGAATAAGTACCATCCGTATTTATATGCACTGCAGAAGAGAAAGTGCCTAAATAAACAGCTGGATTTTGAGTTGAGCTATAGGCAGCCACTAAAACATCTGCTTGATATATATCTCCTTGCAATAATCTATTGCTTGGTGCAATCACACAAGCTTTCATGGCATCTACTTTATAATCTTGTTCGTCTATACTTTTATATAGATTTTCTAAAATTTTCGCTTCTGCATTTTTGATATCATTTTGATATTTATTGAGCATAGTAATACTGGCTACTACTGGCATATGATTAAACGTATTAAATTCCCAAGGTTTTGATGGATCCCCTGACTGTTCATTTACATGAAGTAATTGAGCAAGTTCTTTTCTGTCTTTTTCATTATCTATGACGGTTAAAAAAGACTGGGTACTTTCATCTAATTTCTTTTTTAGGGCTTTACCATTTTTACCCCCATCTTCTACAAAAAATCGAGTAGGAATATTAATATCATCGGCATTTTTGACCATTCCCGTTTCTAAATCATAGCCCCCAGCTTCTTGTACGATTTGGTTTTTAAGAGTCTCTATGAAGTCATACGCCTGTTGACTTATTTGCTTTGCCTGAAGGGCTTTCGCATGAATGGGGGCTACTTTTTTAGGATCGTTTTGCAATCGCTTTTCAAATTGCTGTTGTAGTAAATTATTATTTTTAGTAAGTGTATTATTGCTTTGAGCAATGCTTTCATTTACTATTTTAAAGGCTTTAAGCACTTCTGCTGATACATTTAATGCTAATAAAGCAGTTAGCACTAGATACATCATATTAATCATTTTCTGACGCGGAGTAGTATTTTTTGCTGACATGATAAGGATTTTTTAATTGATTATTTGAGAGTAGACCTTCTATCAACGAAAACAAAAAGTAGAATATTATACACGTTTAAAATAAACTAAGACCTGTAATAAATACAGGTCTTAGTTGATATATAAATTTTAAAAAGCGCTATGATTACTTCTTCTTATTATTTTTTGGTTGGTTGAAATGCTTTAGTTGGCGCACTTCTGCTTCTTTTAAAAATCTCCATTTCCCGCGTGGTAAATCTTTTTTAGTTAATCCTGCAAAAGATACTCTATCTAATTTAATTACATTATATCCCAAATGCTCAAACATTCTACGTACAATTCTATTTTTTCCACTATGAATCTCTACTCCTACTTCATCTTTAGCCATTTCGTGAACAAATGCAATTTTATCACAATGAATAAAACCATCTTCAAGTGTAATACCAGAAGCTAATTTTTCCATATCTTCTTCAGCTACATTCTTATCTAATTGTACTTGATATATTTTCTCTACTTCTTTACTTGGATGCGTTAAATCTTGCGCTAAATCACCATCGTTGGTAATCAATAATACGCCTAAACTATTTCTATCTAATCTACCCACTGTAAACAGACGTAAATCGATTAATCCTAATTTAGCTAACTTCTCGTCTATATGGTCAAATACTGTTTTACGTCCTTTTTCATCGCTATTGGTAGCAATCGTATTTTTAGGTTTATTCAATAGTATATAAACGAGTTGTTGAGGCTCTAGTTTCTTACCTTCAAAAACCACTACATCGCCTTTATTCCATTTAGTTCCCGGTTCTGTTACTACTTTACCATTTACTTTAATTTTACCGGCTTCAATTAATTCATCCGCTTTTCTTCTGCTGGCAATACCACTCATCGATAAATATCTATTCAATCGCATGGTATTTGGATTGTTTTCAGTTTCAATAGCTCTTTTTACAGGTACGATAGAAGATACATCTGTAGCTTTTTTAGCAATCACTCTTGGTGTTCTTGTGGTAGATGATTTAAACTCTTTCGGTTTAAAATCTGTTTTAGGTTCTTTATGGTAAGAATCTTTTTTATCTCGAGAATCATTACGAGTAGAAGATGAACTATACTTCTCTTTTTTATCTGTATATGTTGCTCGTGTATTCGTTGATTTTACACTCTCATTTTTATCATTAAATACTTTTCGTGTCGTACTCGATTTGAAATTATCTTTTTTATCTGAAAAATCTTTACGTGCCCCAGTCGTTTTAAAGTCAGGATTATAATTTTCTTTTCTACCTAAATAGCCTTTTTGTTCGCCTGAAACATCTTTTTTCTTGGTAAAATTACTTCTTGTTTTATTCGTGTCAGAGGTATCAATATATCTGGGTGCATTCGGATCTCTTTTTGAATCAAATGACTTCTTCCCTGCAAATGGCTTTTTAAAGCCTTTATCTATTGGCTTTGAAGCCTTATAGGCATTTGAGTCTTTTTTGAAAGTCGTATTTTTTGGAGAAAATTCTTTTTTAGAATTTACTTTTTTAGAGTCTATTGTTTTTTTCATGATATAAAAGAATTTCTCTACAAAGGTAGAGCAATTCAAATTATAATTTACTTTTGTATACACAAAGTTTAAAATCATGTTTCAAAATCGAATTACACAACTTTTTCAAATTGATTATCCTATTATACAAGCAGGTATGATATGGTGTAGTGGTTGGGAATTAGCAAGTGCGGTGAGTAATGCTGGTGGACTAGGTATTATAGGTGCTGGAAGTATGTATCCAGCTGTATTAGACGAGCATATTGTAAAATATAAAAAGGCTAGTTCTAAAAATTTCGCAGTGAATTTACCTTTATTATATCCCGATATAGAAAAACATATAGAAACCATTATAAATCATAAAGTGCCTATTGTGTTTACTTCGGCAGGAAATCCAAAAACCTGGACTTCCATATTACAAAAAGAAAATATCAAAGTGGTGCATGTAGTAAGCAGTGTGAAATTTGCTATTAAATGTCAGGAGGCAGGTGTAGATGCTATCGTAGCTGAGGGCTTTGAGGCGGGCGGACATAATGGAAGAGAAGAGACCACCACCTTATGTTTAATTCCTGCGGTGCGAGAAGCCATTCATATTCCGTTGATTGCTGCAGGTGGAATATCTAGCGGTAAATCGATGTTAGCTTGTTTTGCATTGGGAGCAGAAGGTGTTCAAATAGGAAGTAGATTCGTAACCAGTTTAGAAAGCAGTGCCCATGAAAATTTCAAACAAGCTATATTACAAGCAAATGAGGGTGATACAGAGCTAACACTTAAAGAATTGACTCCCGTTCGATTATTAAAAAATAAATTCTATCAGCAAGTAAAATTAGCCTATCAAAACCATGCTGATAAAGCACAATTAGAGGAAATATTAGGGCGAGGTAGGGCGAAAAAAGGCATGTTTGAAGGCGAATTGCAAGAAGGAGAACTAGAAATTGGTCAAGTGAGTGCCTATATCAAAAGCATTAAAAGCGCTAAAGAAATTGTAGAGGAGATTTGGACTGAATTTTTACATGAAAAAAATAGATTATCTTTGCTGTAGTGAAAAAAAATATTTCTATTTTATTAATCTCCCTATTAGCCATTAGTATTCTAGTATGCAATGTCTATTATATCTCTTCACTCATTATTGCTAAACAGGAATTCAAACACAGTTCGAAATATGAAACGATTTACATTTCATTAGCTGCTGCAAAAAAAATTCATAACCATGAGATTGTTTTAGACAACGTCATGTATGATATAGCTAGTAGTTCCCAGATAAATGACATTATTGAGTTAAAAGTATATAAAGATACCCGTGAAACTGAACTATTGAGTTTTATGAATGGTATCAAAACCTCCAATGCGGATATCAGTTTATTGAACTTTTTAAGTCTTATTTCTAACGACCAAATCCATCCAATTGATTTATGTATAGAACATATATCGATTGATACGCATATTGGTTTTAATACCATCCTACAAGAAAAAATTGTCTTAAGCAATATGGTACCTCCTCCTGAGTGCTTTGCTGAATAATTAACTCTTATTTCTTATAATCGAATACTTTATATACGTCAATCGTATATACTAGTTATTATTAATTAAATTTTTATCCAAAAAAAAATGAAAAAAATTATTTACTTAAGCATATTAATTCTTTTTAGTATAAAAATTATTAATGCACAAGAATCGTGTGGTACTATGAAATATTACCAGCAACAATTAGCCGCACATCCTGAGTTAAAAGAAATCAATGATGCTTTTGAATTAAGAATGCAACAGACTTCATTGCGTATATATGATGCTTCTAGTTTTAAAACGAATGAAGTGATACGTATACCAGTAGTAGTGCATGTAGTTTATCAGAATACTGTACAAAATATTTCAGATGCACAGATTATGTCACAAATTGATGCCTTAAACAGAGATTTCAATCATCAGAACCCTGACTCACTTCCTATTACACATCCATTCTATCCCATAGTTGGTTCAGCAGGCATAGAATTTTGTTTAGCTACTGTAGACGAGCACTTAAATCCTACTACTGGAATCACAAGAACTTTTACAACCAATCGTAGTTTTAATTTAGATGCGGGTACAGCACAGAATGTAAAGTTTGCTAGCTTAGGTGGAGTAGATGCATGGGATCAAGCAAAATATTTAAATTTCTGGGTTTGTAATTTAGAATCTCCGGTTTTAGGATATGCTCAATTTCCAACTAGTTTAACTTCAGACCCTAGAGCGGATGGTGTAGTAGTAGGATATCAAAGTTTTGGTGGCATAGGTGCTTCTACTCGACCTAATGCACGAACTGCAGTGCATGAAGTTGGTCATTGGTTGGGCTTACGTCATATATGGGGCGATGCATTTTGTGGGGATGATCACGTAGCTGATACTCCACCAGCAGAAGACAAAAATTTTGGTTGCCCTAGATTCCCGCATCGTCCAAATGATTCATGTGGCCAAGATGCCAGAGGAGAAATGTTTATGAATTACATGGATTATGTAGATGATAATTGTATGAATAGTTTTAGCAAAGGCCAAGTGGCAGTGATGAATGAAGTAATGAATAATGAACGTTATGAATTAAAAAGAACTGATAATTGTAATGCTTCAGTAGGAATTAATCCTTTAAAAAATAATGAAGACTTATTTAAAATTATAAGCAATATCAATGAAGGCATTTATCAAATCAACTTAAATACTACATTATATAATAACCCCATGAATATATATGTAAGCGACATGTTAGGTAATATTATTTACAACAACTCTGGTTCGTTTGATAGGCCGATAACTATCGACATCAGCGACAAAAGTGCTGGGATGTATTTTATACATATCAAACATAAGCAATTTGAGTCGAGTTCTAAAGTCATGAAAACAAACAATTAAAAAAGTTTTTTGAGTACTTTTTAAGAGGCAGCTTTTCGACAGTTGCCTCTTTTTTTACATTAAAAAGGCTGAGTAAATACTCAGCCTTTCTCTAAAAAAATATATACTGTTTCTTATTGAACTGTTACAGTTAAGTCTACTTGATTAGTTAAACCATCGCGATTTGTAACCGTAAAAATATATTTATTTTGTTGACCAACAACTGTGTCATTTGTAATTGAATAATCATAAGAAAACGCATCTGCATCAGCACCTGTTAAATCAGCATTGTATACAGAAACCGCAGTTGCACCGTTTATAGATTTAGAAATATTGAATTTTTTCAATACATCTGCTTCTTCTGATTTAGCTGCATTGATGCCAATCATAAAATTAGATCCTTTAGTAATAGAGCTACTTGTAGAAGTATAACCGCTACCTGTTTTAAAACTGATAGTTGGAAGTTTACCTTCATCTTTTTCGCATGAGCTAATGATAAAAACGATACTTAATATAAATATTGATAATAATACTTTTTTCATTTTGATAATTTTGGTTTAATTTTTTTTAAATAAATACGAGTAGCTTTTAGTTTAAAGCTAAATAAGATAGATGCATAAAAATATTTCATGCATATGATTTTCAAAAAAAACTAAACAAGCTCTGGTGGAGGTGAAGGACAAGATTGAATATACGATTTATTAAGACTTGTATTTTTATAGAATAAAAGTATATTTTTAAAATATGTCAAATAATCAAATTGATTTATAGGTGTCATATACTTCAAAAAATCTATAATTATAGTTTTATTCTTTGAAGAATTATTCTTATTTTTATTCAATTCGAGTGCTGTATAATGTTCTAGCGCCTTAGATTCTTTGCTATCTGCGTAGGCATAAATAATATATTTATCATTTATTGTATCTATTTTAAGCACATCATATAATTCACCATTTCGAATAAATTCTTTACCATTTTTCTCCCAATTAATTTTATCTTCTTTAGCAAAAGATAGAATGTGTGTATACTTTTTATCCTGTCTTTTTGCAATGAAAGTAGTATAGCAAACACGGCGAATAGAAGTATAGTATACAACCCCAAAAAAGGATTGTAGAAACCATAAACATATAAAAAGGTAGACAACTACTTGTCGCATTATTTATTCAATTTTGAATGAAATTTCAATTTCATCATAAAAGTAAAATTACGTCCAATATTCAATAAACCAAAATATTTAAAGCGTGATAAATGATCGAAATAAGCTGAATTGGTTAAATTATTACCTGTGCAACTAAATTCATAATCAATTGATTTTTTAGTAAAGCTAGTACTTATACCTGCATTGAGCAGATAATAACGTGGCGTTTTAATTTCATTTGTATAAACTCTGTTTTGAGCAAAATTGTAGTCTGCTGAGGTAAATAAGTTTAGTTTGACTAATTGTTTTAAAACAAATTGATATGCAATTTGAGGCGAAATTTTATGGGCTGGTATAAAAGGAGTATAATTGCCATCTCTTGTGCGGCTATTCATCCCGCTATATGAAGTAGAGAATTGAAGTCCTTTGTATGGGTGAATTACAATACTGGCTTCTGTTCCATATTGTTGTGCTTCTTGTTGATAGTATCTATACACTGGAAAACCAAACCATTGTTGGGTTGTAGGAGCCAAATATACATAATTAAAAAAGTGATTATAAAAAGGGCTGATATGAATCTCGATATATTTATTGAAATACGACATAAATAAATTAAGTGCAATCATTTGTTCATTTTTCAATTTAGGTGAACCTATTTCATAGGTAAATACACCTTCGTGTAAACCGTTTGACGACAACTCTGCTAAATTTGGAATTCGAACTCCAGTAGAAATATTAAATTTAAAATGAAATAGCTCTTGAGCATGTGCACTTATTCCTGCATACAAATTATAGTAAGGTGCGAATTTGGAAAAAGGTGCAATCTCTTTTTCTGCACTATTTACAGAAGGAGTTAATGAAGTTTTAATAAATTTTTGGCCAATATTTACTCCTGTTTCAAAGAGTGCTTTGTTTTTAATTTTGATTTCATAACAAAAAGATAGATTACTTTCTTGCATCCAGGCATCTGGTACAATTTTACGAGCACCGAAATTGGTATTATTTTCTATTGACCCTAAATGTGAAAAAATTATTTTTTGTTTGTCATCAATTCTTTTCTCTAGCTTCAATAAATATTGAAAAGTAAACAAATGCATATTTAAACTGATAGCCCCACCTCCTTCTTTTTCCATTCGCTCATTCGATTGAATACCTGCATTTACATAAAGTATTTTATTATTTTTTAGGGTAATTTTATTTTCAGAAGATAGAATGTTTAGAATCACAAAATGAGCAGGATTATCAGTTAATGATCTACTCCAACGTGCATCGGGTTTTAAAAAAGTATAAATATCATTAAATATAAATCCGAAACGATTAAACGAACTCAGCAAATTATTTGTAGAGCTCCAATTTTTTTTCTCAAATCCAAATGTAGTTTTTAAATAATAACCATCGAACCGACTATTTAATACGCGTTGATTGTTACCATCTGAATAATCTGCATTATTATCAATTCCCAAGCGTACACGAAACCATTTATTACCTCGATTTTCTTTAATGCCTACTTGTATTGAACCCCCTAATGTATTAGAAAAAAACTTAACCGATCCATCAATAACTCGTTGTTTGTATAATGGCTTTTGTTCCTCTATTAAATTAACTACTCCTCCCATTGCTTCACTTCCATATAACACACTCATAGGGCCTTTAATTAATTCTACTTTAGCTAAACCCATATCACTTAGTCCAAGTCCATGCTCTTCCTGCCATTGCTGATTATCAAATTTCAAACCTGAAAGCAATACCAATACTCGATTTCCATATAGGCCTCTAATCACGGGCTTGGATATAGACGGACCGGTACTTAACATAGATACTCCGGGAATTTTAGCCAACATATCTGTAAGATTGTATGAACCATAAATAGTGCTACTGTCGAGATTGATACCGGAAACAATTAAAGGAGATTCAGAGAGCAATTCCTTTTTAAATGCCGTAACTGTGATGAGTTGTAGATTCACATCTTGTAGTGTATCGATTTCTTGTGCATGCATTTGCAATATAAAAATGAGCAATACAAATGATAAGATATATCTCATGACTTTATTAATTATAAAGTAAAATTAAGCCAATAAACCTAATTTAAACTATTTTATAAGACTATTACATGTATTATACTTCTTTCAATAAGGTTCTAAAAGCAACAAATTTATCCTTGTATCTATCGCCATGACTTTTTTGTAATTCGGCTGCATGTTTTTCTTGATAGGTCATATAATCGCTGATAGAATTACACGTATATTGAACGGCATAGGTAATGCCATCATTACTAATTTCTTCCATTAAGCGATACACTTTATTTTCGACAAAATAACCAGTTGCTAGTACTTCGGGAATATGTACTTCTTTCATCCATTGTATCCACTCATCATGAATATCAAAATCAACTTTTATTGTTACATTATATAAAATCATCTTTATTATTTAAATACTCAATTAAAATTCGTGGTACTAAACTACTGCACTTAAATTGAAATTTGAAATTTGAGCAATGAAAATAATTGAATTACTAAAAAAAGGTTTACAAAATTCTATGTAGAAGTTAATATTGGAGAACATTCAAGTATCTAAAATTTTTCACTCGCATATGCTAATTATCACATTTGCTAATTTGCTAATTATCTTTCTCTTCTAATTTATCCCCTCGCAACAGTCTAAATTTTTTACGTGCTTCGGTTAAATACACACTATCCTTATAATCTAGCATGATTGCTTTATAATAATCCATCGCTTTAGGAATATCTTTTTTATATTTTTCATATATACCTGCTAACATATACGTGGCATCATCACCTAAAATATCTTTTTTATACGTCTCGCTTTTTACAATATAATTCAACCAAGTAATCGCTTCGTCATAGTTTAATTTTTTCAGTGCAATTTTTGCTTTAGCCATAAAAATATCATCGCTCAAACTATGATTTGGAAATAAACGCGGAATACTATCCATCGTTTGAATCGCTGCATCAAATTTATTTTGAAAGATGAGTAAATCCGCATTGGCAAACATTTGCATAGGTGTATAAATGGTATCTAATCCGGAGTTATCAATGATAAACACCGATAATTGTAGTGCATCATTAGCAATCAACTCAGAAGTAGAACCTTTCAAAACATCGAGTTGCGCTTGCGCCCATTCAAATTCTCCTTTATAATAAGAAAGTTTTGCATTTTTAAATCGGGCCTCCTCTCCTATGATTCCATCTTTATCTTCTTTATCAACTTGAGAATACAATAAGGTGCTTTCCCAATATTCGCCATTCATTACATAATAATCTCCTAAATCTAATTTGGCTTTATTTTTTACATCTCTATTAAGACCAATTAAAGCAATTACTTCTGTTAATTGTTCAATTGCTCCATCTAAATCATGCATATATAAGGCTTCTATTTTTGCTAAGTCGCAAATGGTTTTTGCGGTTGCAGGACTTTTACCATAGACACTTATAAAATTAAGATAATCATTTTTCAAAAGAGTTAATTCTTCATTTGTATAAGAGAATCCACTTAGTATTTTATCCTTTCTTGTTTCTAGAAGTAACATTTTCGCGCTTAGTAAGAAAGGGCTTTTATCTCCTTTTTGCAAGATATATTCTAATGCGTTTATAGCGTCATTGTATGCTTCTGCATCTATTGCCTGATAGGCTATTTGAAGGATTCGTTCGCCTGCTTCATTATTTCGTTTATCTAGCGATTTTGCATATATCAAAGCAGATGCAAAATCTTTTTGTTGCAGTTTTAACCAGATTAATACTTCAGCATATACTTCATCATTCGGACTTTTCTGAATTCGATCATATAATTGATTTTCTAGCTCTTTAAATACTTCCGATTTATTTTGTTCCGATTGTAGATAAGCATATACTTTATCAAACTCATCTGGGTTTCCTTTAATATAATCTAAAAGGTGTACGATTGCTTCAGGATTTTTATTTTGAATAAAATAGATACTTGCTATATCAAAAGCATAATATAATGGATCGCGCAATAGCTTATTCCCTTTTTCATAGGTTTGCAGTGCATAATCAAAATTTCTATATTCTTCAAAATGTTGAGCCGTAGATGTGATGAAAGACTCTTCGGGCAATAAATTTTTTATAATATCGTCGTACAGTTCAGTCGCTTTTTTTTCTTTATTTTCTAATTTATATGCATAACCCAGATCGATTAGATACCGAGCATCGTGACGATCTTTTTTAGCTTGTTTAGAAGCTAATTTTTCCATAGCACTATAATCTTTAGTAGCATTATAGCTTGAAAACAACTGCTGATAATATTCTAAACTAGGGTTATCGTTGTAAAGTTTCTCAAATAATTCAATCGATTTATCGAAATCGCCATTACGATAATATTGATATGCTAATGCACGATCTCTATCTTCTTGCGCATGCAATAAGATAGTATATAAACAAAAGGATAATATGAAGAGTACTTTTTTCAATAGAACATAAAAATACAAAAAAATGAAAAGGGATTTGTTATAAAATGATAATGCGAACTACAAAAATTTCACGCAGACTATTCCTCAACACTATGAATTAGATGATGTTTCACTAAATGAAATAGACCTACACCCACGATGGCACCAACTGAGTTGGCCATTACATCATACCAATCGAAAAAGCGATCGGGCAAAAAAAGACCTTGCATACATTCGATCGCAAAACCATAGATTAAACAACAAGCTAGAACAATCCATTGTGTTTTATAGAGTGTATTTGTGGCTGATGCTAGCAATAAAAAAGCGAATACAAGATATAATATAAAATGTGCTACTTTATCAATTTGCCAGATATTGGAGCTAGGCAAATCCTTTCCTGGAATGACACATAAAATCAAAATAAAAAATGCCCACAAATTTGTGAGCATTCTATATGTTTTACGCTGAGGTTTCATACAATTAATTATGCACCTACTAGAGCTGTATATGCATCAGCTTCTAATAAATGACTCATATCAGCATCAGCACTAAGTTCAATTTTAATCATCCATCCAGCACCATAAGCATCTTTATTTACTGATTCCGGACTAGCATCTAAAGTTGGATTTGTTTCTACAATTTTACCTTTTACTGGCATAAATAAATCAGAAACTGTTTTTACCGCTTCGATGGTTCCAAAAACTTCACCTTCATTTACGGTATCACCTAAACTGGTAATATCTACATAAACGATATCACCTAATTCTTTTTGTGCAAAATCTGTAACACCTACAATTGCAATGCTGCCTTCAATTTTTACCCACTCGTGGTCTTTTGTATATTTTAAGTTAGCTGGAAAATTCATGATTACTTATTTTAAGTTTTAATAATAAGCAAATATAAAAAGATAATATCGATAAACGTATTTGTATTTAAATTTTGTATTTTTAAAATCCATATTATTTCATTTTTATACAATTATTAAGCATGAAACGACATTATCAAGGATTCTTTATCCTATTATTATCGTTAGGTATTATTGGCAATTTAAGCGCTCAAGAAAAACAAAAAGCCAATATCTATTCGATTAAATTGGTAAATAACCAAGTAGAATTAACCATTTTATCGCCTAAATCATTTTATATAGGGGCAAATATTTTTGTCTTATATATAGATAATATTAAGATTGATCGAAACAAACAATATAATATTGGTAAAAAAGGAGCCTTAGTTTTTTATATTCCAAAAAGCCAATTCGATCAAATCAAAGACCAATCAACTGTTTGGATGACCTATGGCGAATATCTTGAATCGGATATTAGCAATCAGATATTAGCCCAATTTGCCAAAGAAAATCCATATAATACTTGGAATTTAGGGGCATTAAAAAAGAGTAAATTAAAAAAATAATCCTATCCAACTATTATACGATGAAAGCATTATACAAATTCTTTGCAATTTCAATTCTATCCACATTTTTTTATTATAATTCAGCTAGTTTATATGCTCAGAGTACGCCTGACCCTGGATTAACAGGCCCTTATGCGGTTTCAAAAGATTACTACAATTTAGGCGATTTAGCCTATACTTGTCCTACGGCATTTCCATCAGCGGTTGAAGTTTGTGGCTCTGTATTTTATCCTACTTCCCTAAGTGGTGGACCCTTCCCTGTGTTATTTTTTATGCATGGTCGACATTCAACTGTATATCAAACTTCTAACCCCAGCAATACCAATTTAGCCTGGCCGCCAGCTACAGGATGGCAATCGATAACTAGTTATGAAGGCTATGATACTTTAGCTCGATTAATGGCTAGTCAGGGATTTATAGTGATCTCTATCTCGGTAAATGCGATAAACGCTATTGATAATAGTACTGCGGATAGAGGCATGCAAGCGCGTGGTGAGATATTGCAACATCATATGGATTTATGGAACACTTATAACACAGTAGGTGCAGCACCTTTTGGGACTAGGTTTGTAGGTCAATTAGACATGAATAATATTGGAACTATGGGACATTCAAGAGGAGGTGAAGGGGTCGTTTATAATGCTTTATATAATAGAAGTTTAGGAAGTCCATATGGAATTAAAGCGGTATTAACTCTTGCACCAGTTGATTTTAATAGAAGAATTTTAAATGATATTCCGTTAATGAATATTGCACCTTATTGTGATGGAGATGTGACGAGTATTGCAGGTGTGCATTTTTATGATGATGCCCGTTATAATGTAAGTACGGATAGCAGTGAAAAATACTCTGTATTGATGATGGGTGCTAATCATAATTTTTACAATACAGTATGGACACCAGGTGCTTATATTGCAGGCACCTCTGATGATTGGGATAGTAATTATGGCTCAGGTGCAACCTATTGTGGATCGAGTGCAGGAAGTTCTAAGAGATTGACACCTGCCAAACAACGTGCAGCACTGAACACCTATGCAGCAGCTTTTTTTAGAAAACACTTAACAAATGATACGATATTTAATCCGATACTTGAAGTGGTAGATATTATTCCTCCTATTAGTTCACGATTAGATACCGCTGCAGTATTTGTATCCTATCACCCTTCCTTTCGAGATCGATTAGATGTAAATAGAATAGATACAAGTATTCGTATAACAACTAATTCTTTAGCTGATTCAGTATCACAAAATGGTTTATTGATTGCAACTGTATGCGGTGGAGGCTTAAGTATGACAAGTTGTGGAATCAGTACGTTCACCGCTAAAGAACCACATAAAGGTTCTACAACTGCTAGAGGATTAGCACAAATGAATATGAAATGGGATAATACTTCGGATTGGTATCGAAATAAAATTCCAAGTACTTATCAAAATATTTCAGCTTATGGTTATCTACAATATAGAGCTGCTGTAAATTACGCAGAGTATACTACAGCAGTAAATTTAGATTATAGTATACAACTCATCGACTCACTTGGAAATATCTCAAGTGTAAGAGCAAGCAACTATACGAAAGCCATGTTTTTATCGCCGGGCACTACCTCAGGGATTTTACCAAAGATTATGTTCAATACGATTCGAATTCCTTTAAATGCGTTTAGTGGAATTTTATTGACTAAAATAAAGTATGTAAAATTTTTATTTAATCAATCGAGTGCAGGAGCAATTTTAATAAGTGATTTGAGTTTTAGTGGACAAGCTACTAATACTTGTTCAAATGTGAGTGCTAATTTCAGCATAGATACCAGTGGTGGATATTTAATACAATATAGAGATACGTCTTTAACTAATGCGGGTGATACGAGAAGTTGGACATGGAACTTTGGGGATCCTACTTCAGGTGCATTTAATGCTGCTAGTACCGCTTATCCGAATCATATGTATACAGGACCGGGCACATTCAGTACCTGTTTGTATTTAAACACTTTAACAAGCACGGGATTTACTTGTAGAGATACGATTTGTAAAAATGTGGTGGTTGCAGATGAATGCAATTATGTCGATGCCCTATTTACGAATGATACAAGTGGAGGATATGTTGTACAATTCAATGATAGTTCCACACAACATCCTAGTCAAGTGATCAGTTGGTCATGGAATTTTGGTGACACTGCTTCTGGCACCGCAAATCTTTCAAACTTGCAATCGCCTTCTCATACGTATACCAATACAGGTACTTATCAAAGTTGCTTATATGTAAGTGCATTGCAAATTAATGGTACTTATTGTTATGATACTCTTTGTAAAGACATCCTTATTGCTGATGAATGCAGTATTTTACATGCAGGATTTACGGCTGACTCGAGCAATATTTTTGAGATGACTTTTACCAATTCAAGCATCACCAATAGCAGTGATTTGGTTCGTTGGAGTTGGGATTTTGGCGATACTGCAGTTGGAGCAATTGATACGAGTTCGATGAAAAATCCAATATACACATATGCTGGACCAGGAACGTATACCGTTTGCTTATATGTAAAAACACTTACCACAAGAGGATTTGAATGCACGGATACGATTTGTATAGATATCACTGTGAAAGCGAAAGAACAAAATACCAATAGTATATTGGATCAAACAGTCGCTTCTATTTATATTTATCCTAATCCCGCTAGTGATTATTTATATATAAGTGGTTTAGCATCCGATGCCAACATTAAATTATATACTACCTTAGGTAACCTGGTATTTAGTAGTATCGTGAATCAACATCAAGTGGCTTTACCTGCAAACTTAACGAATGACACCTATTTTGTGGAGCTAGAATTTAATAATACTAAAATATATAAACGTATTGTAATCGTAAGATAATGTGTATAGTAGTATCCGTGAAAGCATAGTCTATAGGAAAATAGAAACAACACAACAAATGACAATAAAAGAAAAAGTAAAAGACAAAGAAAATCATATCAAAGAATTGATTAATGAAATTCGAACCCATTTAAATAATAATAGTATTGAATTCAATAAGAATCCTCAGGACTGGGCATACTTGACAATATTAAGCAATACTGAGGCAAAACTAGTGGAGTTGACTGATTATTTTAAAGAGATTGAAGCGATACAGAAATCGGGTAAACCGAATGTAGGATAAATTTCATTTACATCAACCCGCACAATTCCACTCGCCTTTGTTTGTACTCCCGAATGTTCGGGATGTCCAAAAAATCACTTATGGCTCCCGTTAAAAATTAATATTATTAGAGTAAATAATAGGAAGGTCTTGTTTTTTTTGTTAGTAGGAAAAAACATAATAGAGTCCTGTTTCATCAAAATTCTTAACAATTTATTTTTATTAATTTAACTTTGAGAATGGTACAATTAACTATCTTCGTTAGGAGTTAAGTAGTTAAATCCATCCAGCTTTATAATTTATATGATCAAAAATCTTTTTTTTTCTATCAGTTGTTTTGTCTTACTTTCTATACTGTTCGTTTCATGTAAGAAGGAAAAACCATCTGATTCGACACCCATTACATTGGAGCCCATTAAATTGGGGGCTCCGATCAAAGAATCTAAAGTCTATCAATTATTTTCGGGCTATACTGACAATGATGTTTTCGAGGCAAGTGGTATAAAATATGTTGGAGATCATTTTTATGTAGTTTTTGACAATACCTATAAAGTAGCAAGTGTACAGCAATCATTAATCGCAAATGGTGTTGCTAATTTTTTATCAACTGGATCTTCAAATAGTTCGAATTATGAAGGGATTGCATATGATTATGATGGTTCGCCGAATATTTATGTTTTAGCTGAAAATCAGAGTCATAACGGACAATACTCTCCCAGAATATATAACTATGATGTTTCGCTTCATAAAAGAGATAGTGCTTGGGCACCTTATTCATATACGTCGACCTATAAGAATAAAGGATTCGAGGGATTAACTTTTTATCATCGAAATAATAAGGATTATCTTCTTGGCCTATCAGAAGCAAGTGGCGATATCATTGTAATGGAAGCAAATGGCAGCGAATGGATATATATTTCTACAATAAGGTTTCCACAAAATAAGGCAATGAATGATTATTCCGATATTGACATCAGCTCGTCTGGTGCTATTGCGGTGACATCTCAAGAATCGTCTTTACTTTGGATTGGGAAATTGAGTGATACCAATTGGCAATTAGATGGAGAAGGTACTTTGTATGCTTTTCCAACAGGTGATGAAAATGGAAATGTGGGTAATGGCTCCAATGTTTTATATGGAAATGTGGAGGGTGTTTCTTTCATGACTGATAAACAAGTGGTAATTTGCTCTGATAAAACATCAAGTAATCAACCTGCTTATCAAGATTTTAAAGCACAAACGATCTCTATTTTTAACATTCCAAAGTAGCCTGTTTAATTTCCAATTCTATTTCGCCTTTGTTGGTACTCCCGAATGCTAGGGATGACCAACAAATCATATATTGAATCCTTTACAATTAGGGTAAAACGAATTTAGAATAATCTCATTCATATTACCCCGCCCAATTTTCACGATCTAAGCTTCGATAATGAATAGCTTCGGCAAGATGATTTATTTGAATATTGGGTGAAGCATCTAAATCGGCAATAGTACGAGCTACTTTCAATATGCGATCATACGCACGAGCAGAAAGACTTAATCGTTCCATCGCTTTACTCAATAAATTTTTACCATTAGCATCTATCATACAAAAAGTTCTCAAATGCGTTGCACTCATCTGAGCATTACTATGTATAGTCTCAGTTGCATTTGTATAACGAGCTATTTGAATTTCACGGGCTTTAATGACTCGTTCACGTATAGAAAAACTTTTTTCAGCACTAAGAGTATCATCACTTAATTTATCTAGAGAAACTGGCGTCACTTCGACATGTAAATCGATTCGGTCTAATAATGGACCAGAAATTTTATTCAAATATTTCTGTACCACACCCGGTGCACATACACATTCTTTATCTGGATGATTATAATATCCACAGGGACAAGGATTCATACTGGCGATAAGCATAAAACTACTGGGATAGGTAACTGAAAATCGTGCTCTACTGATCGTCACATTACGATCTTCTAAAGGTTGACGTAATACTTCTAATACCGTACGTTTAAACTCGGGTAATTCGTCTAAAAACAATACGCCATTATGAGCTAAGGATATTTCACCTGGTTGTGGATTATTCCCCCCACCTACTAATGCCACATCACTTACTGTATGGTGTGGCGAACGAAATGGTCGTTGATATAACAAGGAACCATGCGCTTGTAATGCTCCAGCAACTGAATGAATCTTTGTTGTTTCTAATGCTTCATATAAAGTAAGCGGCGGAAGAATAGTTGGAATTCGTTTAGCAAGCATGGTTTTACCTGCACCAGGTGGGCCGATTAAGATTACGTTATGTCCGCCAGCAGCAGCTATTTCTAAGGAACGTTTAATATTTTCTTGACCTTTTACATCAGAAAAATCAAAACTTAAATGATTAATATTTTCATAAAACTCAGTTCGTGTATCTACGTGTACAGGTTCAATAGAAGATCTATTTTCTAATATCTCAATTACTTCATTTAGATTTGATACCCCATAAACGCTTATCCCTTCTACGATTGCTGCCTCACGTGCATTTTCTTTTGGAACGATTACATATTTAAACTGTTCTTTTTGTGCTTGAATAGCAATAGGTAAAGCACCTTTGATTGGTTGAATACCTCCATCAAGCGATAGCTCTCCCATAATTACATACGACTCTAATCGATCGCATAATAATTGTTCGGAAGCCGCTAAAACACCTATAGCCATAGGTAAATCATAGGCACTTCCTTCTTTACGAATATCGGCTGGAGCTAAGTTGATAACAATTTTTTTATTAGGCATTCGATATCCTAATTGCTTAAGAGCTGTTTCAATACGTTGCCAACTTTCTTTTACTGCATTATCAGGCAACCCTACCATATAGTATTTAATACCTTTACTCACATCTACTTCAACGGTAATGGTGGTTGAATCAACTCCAAAAACTGCGCTTCCAAAGGTTTTTACTAGCATAATATTTTTTCATGGACTGGTTTTAAACTGTAAATATACTATGCTGAAAAATGTTGCAATGAGATATATTCGTGTTTAAATACGTACAAATAGATAGTATCGGATAACGTTATTTAGTTCAAAGTTCTGAGTTTTGAGTTTAAAGTTTTGAGCCTGCATGCCTTGCAGGTTTTTAGTTTAAAGTGCTGGTGTGAATAAAAAAAGCCAACTGTAATTACAGTTGGCTTTTATATTTTTAAAAAAATAAATTTCTTATTTAATCACATTTAATTTTTGTTCGAATAAAACACTTTCATTTTTGTCTTTTACTTTTACAATATATAAAGCAGCCGCTAATTTGCTAATATCAAAATCTTGAGTAGCACTTGTCACTTCTTTTCTAATTACTAAATCTCCAATATTATTAATTACTTCAATAAACTTGATAGATTTATTAGTCGATTTCAACGTAAAGAATTGATTTGCTGGATTTGGATAAATAGCAATCATGTTTGCAACATCAATAGCACTAATACTTGCATCTACAATAGGAATACATATGGATGTATCTACACAAATTCCATCATTAATAACCACTGCATAATTTCCGTTAGTAGTTGCTGTATAAGAAGCATTAATTTCTCCGACAATAGCAGCGTTAGCATTATCACAATCAATCCATTGATAGCTTACACCACCAGTTGCTGTTGCAGTAAGTATATCTCCTGCTTGAGTTATATTGGTATTTACCGTATGTACAGTTAAATTTAATGTCAATAATGAGTCGCAACCTGCATAGTTTATAAGAGTATCCAAATAAGTTCCTGCTGAAGTCCTATTTACTCCATTAAATAAATAGGATGAACCATTACAAATGGTTTGATCAATCGTTTTAGCACTGGTTGGTTTAAGATTCAAATTTAATGTAAGAATAGAATCACAGCCCCCTGAGCTTGGTATTGTATCTAAATAGGCTCCAGCAGTGGATCTGTTTATGCCATTAAACAAGTAGCTTTGACCATTACAAATAGAGCGATTCATACTCCCACTTACCGATGAAGTAAATCCTAAATTCAATGTTATAACAGAATCACATCCATTATAACTTGCAAAAGTATCTCTATATGCTCCAGCAAGAGTGCGATTTGAACCATTAAAGAAATAAGAACTTCCTGTACATAAAGTAGCATTAATTGTAATTGAAGCTGTTGGCAATAGGGTTAAATTTAGCGTCACAACTGAATCACAGGATACATAATTGAGGAAAGTATCTTTATATGCTCCAGCGGTAGTGCGATTGATGCCGTTAAACAAATAGGAACTTCCATTACATATGGTTTGATTAATCGTTCGTGTACTGGTAGGTTTAATAGTTAGATTTAATGTAACAATCGAATCACATCCTCTAACATTAAGTAAGGTATCTAAGAAGGTTCCGGCTGCAGTTCTACTTACTCCATTAAATAAATACGAAGTTCCATTACAAATTGCTTGATTTAAAGTACGTCGGGAAGTAGTATTTACTGTGAGTACCACAGTATCGATAAACGAACAATTTCCTTTAAACATTTTGAGCCAGTAACTGCCTGTTGTTTTGGCTGTAAGATATCTAGAAGTAGTTCCATTTGACCATCGAATACTATCAAATGTTGCTGTCCCATCAAATTTAATACTATCACAAATACTTCTATTGGCACCCAAGCTCACCCAATCGGTACACTTACAAGAGTTGCCTAAGCAGGTAGCTGCTGCAACTGTTGCTCGTACTACTTTACCTGGTAAAATGCCAAATCCATTAGCTAATTTAATCCCTGATGAAGTAAGATGACAATAACTCATAATCGTTCCTTTAATAGTGGAGTTTGGTATTGGACCTGAGGTATCGCAGCCTCCTAAATATAATTCGCGGGTATAACAACTGTCAATAGCGCCATATTTACCTGGACGTAATAACCAACCACACCAATGCGTATGATGCGAACCTAGATTATGTCCCATTTCATGTGTAAATACTTCTACTGTCCATGAGTAAACTGGAATGGGTAAAGTTGAATTATATGTAGCATCAATACCACTATAGGCTGTTCGAGAAAAATAGGTAGGTGGACTTGCGAAATAGGCATCACATAAAACATCTAACCACGCAACACCACCAAGTCCGGCATAGCCACCAGCAAGAGAAACTAAATGAGCGATATCCCCATTAAAAGTATCACGTACACGCATACCAAAATCATTAAGTGCATTAGAAGAAGAAGTGATTCGATAAGGATCTTTTGTAGTCCAAACTTTTATTTGTGAAATTTCTGTAAACAAACTATCACGTTGGTATAAAGTAGCAACGATATTAAAGAAGCCCGTCACATAATTAGTAGTATTTAAAACTGTTCCTTTGTTATTATATAATACACTATCAGCTTCGATATATACTCTTACAACTTTACATGTTGAAACGTATCCTGGCATAACATCCGCTGGAGGAGCTGTGCTTGGTCCTAATCGAGCTAATGGATTACCATCATCTGTACTACACTCAAATGGATTTGATTTTTTTAAATCTGCATCGTTATAAATGATATAAGCATCTTTAGAATAATCAGCACCCCCCATTTTACCAATAACATAATTTCCTGCATCATTCGAAACCATGGCAATGACTTCATCTTGAAAAATACTAAGCGCTGCTATACTATTGGCATCCCCTTTAATAATTCCTCTATAGTATAAACCTGCTTGATAAGGCTCAGGCAAATTAGTTTTACTATTTATGACTGTAAAATCTTCCGTTAGATTATCTTGTTGAGTTAAAAGCACTGTTATATTTCCATCTGGTGTTGGTAGTGACATTTCAATGGATCTAAGATTTTGGGCATAAAGCGTTCGTACATTTCTAAAATCGAGCGATGCACATATATACTTAGTTAATGCTTTATTTAATAGTGCTGTTTTATCAGAAGCAAAGGATTTTTCAATAAAAAGCGGAGCTACTTTATGGAATTGTTCCGTTTTTAATTTGTTTTCGATTAGATAGTAAAGAGCATTGGTTGATTTGTTCTCATTTTGTGCTTGAAGCATAAAAAAACTAGCAAACTGAAGACAAATAAGTGTAAGTAAAAGCTTTTTCATTCTGAATATTCTTGATGTTATTATACAAATGTACTAAATAGACGCTAAAAAACACCTATCACGTTGCGTAATACTTATATAAGAAATGGGAATTAAAATGAACTGAACTATCTTATTTGAATTCGTTGATTTTGTATGCAGTGGTAGACACATTCAAGTTGGCATCTTTTTTAAAACTAGTTATCTCCATTTTAGTTTCTAAAATTTCATTTTTATAAAAATAACTTTCCATAGCCATACCAGGAGCCGAAGGAGTGGAATACCCATTCGTATATCCTTTAAACATAGATGATGAAATATTTTGATTGAATAAGGTTGGACAAATCCACATAACAGCTTTTGTATTTTTTTCGGTATTAATACAAACATATTCATCGCATTTATACCCTTGTATGACTTTACTATTTCCTGTTTTTTTGCAATCTGTATTCGTGTTTGTAGTAGTGGTAGAGTTTTGTTTTTCTTTTAATTGGTCTTGAGTTTCTTTGCTCATAAAGGCATTCATACTAAATGCCGTTCCTGTCATGGTAGTCTTATTTAAAGATATCATAGCATTTTGATTAAAATCATAAATGGCTGTAATATCTTCTTTTGTATTTGATTTATCAGTTACATGATAAGCCATTATTTTGATAGCATTATTCATATAAATATCCATTTCTGTTTCTTTAGCTACTTTATCATTTTTATATGAAGTAACGTGTAGTGTCATCGTTTGAGGGAAAAGATAATTTGGCTCTACTTTCACATTCATCAGATTACCATTCATCCATTGCTTCAATGCGCTATTACTATCGTTTAAATATTGGTTTTCATATTTTTCTTCAATAGCACTTCGAACATAACCACTTTGAGCAGTAGTATGAAAAACCATTAAAAACAACATAATACTTAGTAAAAATATATTTTTCATATGACATTAATTTAATGCAATGTATAAAAAAAACAAAACATTTAAAAATATAAGGTCGATAAATAATTAAACAAGTGAAATAATATGATCGCAAAAATCATGATCATATTTTTGAGCGGAAGCAATTATAGTTAAACGATCTTGTCGATAGGTTTTCATTAAATTTTTATACCAATCGATACCTGCTTCATCAAAGTTAGCCGTAGGTTCATCGAGTAATAAAATAGATGATTGAGTAAATAAAGCCAGAATTAGTTTCAATCGTTGTTTCATCCCACTCGAATAATACTTGATAGGTTTTTCTCTATCATAAGGCAATAAAGAATAAATACTTTCTACTTTTTCCCCTTGTAGTATGGGTTTAAAACTAAATTGAAATTCGAGTAATTCAGTAAGTGTATAATCTTCTATCAATTCTAAGTAAGGAGTTGCCATACTAATATATTGATAAATATCTTCGACAAGAATTGATTTATTTTCTAATTCATATTCTATCTTCCCATCATTAGGAGAAATAACTCCAGCAATGAGTTGTAATAAAGTAGATTTACCTACGCCATTATGTCCATATATAGCGTATGTTCCTTGTGATTCAAAAGTATAGGAGAAATTTTTTACAATTTGCTGATGAGCAAATTTTTTAGTTATATGTTGAAGTCTAACGATCATTTCTGCTGTTGAATCCTTTGAGTACACCAGGTTTACTGGTTTCAATAAACTCCACGATTTCATCACGGAGATCACTTACAGGTAATTCAGCTACTATTTTTTCTAGTGCATGTTTTGAATTATACCCCATTACAAATAAGTAACGATAGATATCATGGATGCTATTAATCTGGTCGTTGGTATAACCTCTTCTTTTTAAACCAACTGAGTTAACGCCAGCATAAACAGTAGGATGACGGGCTGCTTTTATATATGGAGGTATATCTTTATTAAGCATACAGCCGCCTGATATGAATGCATGTTTACCAATGTGTAAGAATTGTGAAATATTTACAGAGCCTGCAAGTATTACAAAATCTTCAAGTACGATATGACCTGCTAAATTGGAGTTATTAGCTAGGATACAATTATTTCCAATAACACAATCGTGTGCAATATGCACATAAGCCATAAGCATACAATCTTTACCGATTTTAGTAGTCATGCTATGGGTAGTACCACGATTAATCGTCACGAATTCTCTAATGATGGTTCGATCACCAATTTCACTTGTTGTTTTTTCACCTTTGTATTTTAAATCTTGAGGTGGTGCACTTACAACTGCTCCTTGGAAAATTTTACAACCTTCGCCAATTCTTGCACCATTCATAATGGATACATATGGACCTATCCAACAATTATCCCCAATTACTACATCTTCCTCTATAAAAGCGAAAGCTTCGATGGTTACATTTTTACCAATTTTTGCATTTGGATGTATATGTGCTATTCCCATTATTTTTCAGTACTTCTTTTGTTAATAATTGCCACCAACTCTGCTTCAGCTACTACGTTATCGCCAACAAAAGCAGTACCTCTCATTTCAATAATGCCTCTTCTTATTGGGCTTGTTAATTCTAATTTAAAAATTAAGGTATCACCAGGTATTACTTTCTGTCTAAATTTTACTTTATCAATTTTCATAAAATACGTATCATAATTATTTGGATCATCCACCGTATTTAATGCTAATATACCTCCTGTTTGAGCCATTGCTTCAATTTGCAAGACACCTGGCATGACAGGATTTCCAGGAAAATGTCCTGTAAAAAATGGCTCATTAAATGTTACATTTTTCACCCCTACTACAAATTTATCGGTCAGGTCAATTATCTTATCTACTAATAAAAACGGATATCTATGCGGCAACATACTTTCAATATCTTGAATATTGTAGACTGGTTTTTTATTTGGATCATATATGGGAACTTCCACTTTATTTTTAACCGACTTGATATGTGCTTTTAATCGACGAGCAAATTCCACATTACTTTTATGTCCTGGTTTAGTAGCAATAATATGAGCTTTAATAGGCATACCCACCAAGGCTAAATCTCCCACTATATCTAGTAATTTATGACGAGCTGGTTCATTTGGATAACGTAATTCTACATTATTTAAGATACCTTCTTTCACCACTTTGATATCTGGTTTATTAAATATTTTACCTAATTTTTCAATTTCATCTTCTTGAATAGCTCTATCTACCACTACAATAGCATTATCTAAATCCCCTCCTTTAATTAAGTTAGCAGCAATAAGCATTTCTAATTCATGTAAGAAACAAAATGTTCGAGCTTGAGAAAAGTGTTCTTTGAAATCTGATAATTTTTCGAGTGAAGCATGTTGTTGTCCAAGTGTAGGCGATTTATAATCTATTAAGGCTGTAATTTTATAATGATCGCTTGGCATAGCTAACATCTCTACACCCGTTTCAGGGTCTAGATAATGAATATTCGTACGTAATTCAAATTCTTCACGTTGAGCATCTAAGGTTTCTACACCCACTGATTCAAGTAAATCTATAAAGGGTTTTGAACTTCCATCGAGAATTGGAATTTCGGCACCTGTAACTTGAATTAAAACATTATCAATTTGCAAACCTGTAAGTGCTGCCAAACAATGTTCGATAGTAGTAACTGAAGCAGGTCCTTTTTCGAGAGTAGTCCCTCTTGCAACAGACGTTACTAAATCTGCATCAGCAGGAATTATAGGTTGCCCTTCTAAATCTATACGTTGAAATTTTATGCCATGATTGGCCATTGCAGGAATGAAGGTTAATTCATTCTTCTGTCCCGTATGTAGCCCTATACCACTAATGGACACACTTTTCTTTATTGTAGTTTGAAACAATTCTCTGAGTTTTAGCCTACAAAAATATATAAAATAAGCTACTTTATACTATTCTTTATGGCTATAATTAGGATAATAACATAATATGCACAAGTTATTAAGCTTCCTCATTTTTCATGAGAATTCATGTAGATTTACAATTCATCGATTTACTATCATAGAAAAAAATGCCAAATAGAAAAAAAAACGAACACACTAAAAAAAGTGCAAGCCCCTATAAATCAAACACCACACATGAATCGCCTGATAGATTTTTATTGCATTTTTTAAAAAGCAGTGAAGCTCGTCAATTCAAAAAACAGGATATCCTAAAAAAAATGCTCAAAAAATACAGCTTAGAAGTAGCTGAATTAGCGATTTCCATACTTATTGAACAAAATAAAATAGAATATATCAATGATGATACTGTTCGAATGAAACAAATGAGTAGAGGTAAAAATCATGTAGAAGGCAAAATTGATATGACTAAAACGGGTGGCGCATTTTTGATGAGTGCACAGCTAGATAGAGATGCATATATACCTGGAAAATTCCTACATAGCGCATTAGATGGGGATACCGTATTAGCCAATGTTTACAAGGGAAATGGGCGACCAGAAGCTGAAGTAATCGATGTGATAAAACGTAATAAAACAGCCTTTATAGGTAAAATAGAATTGAGCGACAACTTCGCATTTTTCGTAGCCAATAGTAGCAAGATGCCTTTAGATATATTTATTCCATTAAATAAAACGAAAGGTGCTAAAAATGGAGCAAATGTTTTAGTGGAAATGACTCGTTATGAAAAAGGGATGAAAAAACCTGAAGGGGAAGTGATTGAAATACTGAGCGAAACATCCAACTCCGATTTAGAAATGAAGTCGATATTAATAGACAATGGGTTTAATATCACATTTCCTCCTGAAGTGATAGAAGAAAGTGAAAAAATTAGCGAAGTAATTTCGGAAGCAGAAATTGCAAAGCGTATGGATTATAGAGATATATGCACTTTCACTATTGACCCTTATGATGCCAAAGATTTTGATGATGCTTTATCTATTCGTCAGTTGACCAATGGCAATTGGGAAGTAGGGGTACATATAGCAGATGTATCACATTTTGTTAAAGAAGATACTGCACTTGATAAAGAGGCATATGAGCGAAGCACCTCTGTTTACTTACCAGATAGAGTGTGCCCAATGTTTCCAGAACATATCAGTAATTTCATCTGTTCCTTACGACCGAATGAAGAAAAATTATGTTTTGCAGCCATATTTGAATTTAATCATCAACATAAAGTAGTTGAATATAAGTTTGGTCGAACAGTGATTAAATCTTTCAGACGATTTACCTATGAAGAAGCGCAAGAAATCATTGAAACGAAAGTAGGAGATTTTAGTGTTGAAATTTTAAAGCTCAATGAAATTACTTTAAAACTACGCAAAGAAAAATTTAGCAATGGTGCTGTAGCTTTCGAGGCTCCTGAAGTAAAATTCAGATTAGATGAAACGGGCAAACCTATAGATGTTTTTGTAAAAGAGCGAAAAGAAGCACATATGTTAATTGAAGATTTTATGTTGCTGGCTAATAAAATGGTAGCCATGTACGTTTCAAAATTGCGCGTAAAAAAATCGCAGGTACCGATGGTATTTAGAGTGCATGACAAACCCGACATGAAAAAATTAGAAGTATTTTCTGAAACAGCTAAACGTTTTGGATATAATTTAAAATTTGAATCGCCAAAAAATGTGGCGAGTCAATTGAATGATTTTTTCAAATTGATCAGTGGCAGACCTGAGCAAAATATTTTAGAAAGTTTAGCTATCCGTTCGATGGCTAAAGCCGTATATACAACTAAAAACATCGGTCATTATGGATTAGCATTCGCCTATTATTCTCATTTTACCTCTCCCATTCGTCGTTATCCAGATGTAATGGCTCATCGTATTCTAGAAGAATGTTTGGCAGATGAAAATCCTCCATTAAGTGCTGATGCTTTAGAAGAGAAATGTGTACATTGTAGTAATCAGGAACGAGCTGCGATGACCGCTGAACGTGAAGCAACTAAATATAAACAATGCGAATATTTGATGGAGAAAATTGGGGAAGAATTTGAAGGGATTATATCTGGAATTATTCAAGGTGGGGTATTTGTTGAATTAAAAGCAAACAAATGCGAAGGCTTTATACAAGTTAGTAAATTAGGCTATGATACTTTCGTTTTTGACGAAGAAAAAGTACGTTTAGTGGGAAGAAAATCAGGCAAAATTTATCAATTAAGCGATGCCATTGATATACGCGTAAAGTCAGTAGACCTAGCTCAAAAAAGAATTGAATTCGAATTGAAGGAAGAAGAAATCTAGTATTTAATTATTCACTAATTTCTTCCATTTTGAAATTGGTGGGTGTAGCTATCAATTGAAATTTTCGAAATTTGCCATCATCATATGGAAATGAGATAATACAAGTATTATCATCGATCCAATCAATTTTAATATCCTCTGCTTTAAGTTCTGATACTTGTTGTTCAAAGCTTAATGAACCTTGGTTAAAATCATACACTTTTGCTTTTAAATCTATTTTCCATGGATCCATAGAAGTAGATTTTTTTGCATCAATAATTAGTTTTACTTTGTCTTCTTTATATGATCTATCCAAATGTATAGATTTCGATTTACAAGCAGCAAGTCCTATTATTAGTGTAAAACAAAAAACATGTATAAAATATTTCATTCTATTTTTTTTAAAGATTATGAAATCCTACTGATTCGAAAATACAACATTTAACTTAATAAATCACCATTTACTATAAATAAAAAAACGTCATACAAGTTGTATGACGTTTTTTTATTTATAGTTTTATTTGAATTTATTTTTTTACATTATCTTTTTCTTCATATCCTACTTTTACATTATCTTTTAGTTCCCCTAAAATTTTAAATTCTGTTCTTCTATTTTTAGCTCTTCCATCTGGATCATCAGAACCATCCGGTTTATTATTAGGTGCAATTGGTTTGCTTTCACCATAACCTTTTGGCACTAATCTTTCTCTAGCAATTCCTTTACTTAATAGATATTTTACGCAGCTTTCAGCACGTCTTTGTGATAATGCATTGTTACGTTCATCTGTACCATTATTATCTGTATGAGCACTTAACTCAATTACAATAGTAGGATTTTCATCTAGTAATTTTTTCAATTCATCCAATACACTTTGAGAACTCATGGTTAAATCTGCTTTACCAAATTCATAATAGATATTAGATAATGAATACGCTTTATCTTTTTCCATTTCAGTAATCACTAAATCTTTAGTTGCAGTAGTTACATCGCCAAAATCTTTTGGATTTACATCAATCGTTTTGGCAAAGAAACCATCTTTACGCACATTGAATTTATATTTTTTCTCTTTGTCTAATTCAACATTATACAAAGGATTTTGTGCTGTAGTATTAATCGTTTTTATTATACTATACGTACCAGTAATAGGATCTTTTTCTTGAATTACAATAGTAGTATTGGTTAGAGGTGTTTTAGTAGCATCTCCCTCTTTAAGCACATTACCGCTAGTAAAAATGACTCCTTGTTTAATTCTAAAATCTTGAGCAATGGTATCTTCCATTGGCAATCCAACTGTAGTAATCATTTCTTCTTTAGGCATATATCCTTCGCGAATAGCAACTACTTTATAACTAGCATCTGGCGCTAATTTAAAGAAATAGGCTCCGTCAGCGCTGATAGTAGAATCGATAGCTACTAAAGAATCTTGACCTTGAAAATCGGCTGCATATAACTTTACAATAGCTCCTGTCATAGGAGCTCCATCTCCACCCTCTTTTGAAATAGTTCCTTCTAAGCCATATCTAAAATCTTCAAATTTAAAAATATCATCACTTGCTGTTTCACTATTTAATATGGTTGTACCAACTCTATTAGAAACCATATAACCAGAAGTAGAACCAAAAACTCTAGTATAATAAATATCATCATATTGACTATTGATAGGACGTAACATATTCTCAGGTTTACTCCATTCTAAATTTTCACCTGGAATCGATTTAAACACATCAAATCCACCATAACCTGGTAATCCATCAGAACTATAGTAAAGTACTTTTTTAAAATCATCCCAGCTTGGAGTAAATTCATTTCCTACTGTATTTAATGCTTTTAAATTAGTTGGTCCTTTAACATCCCCATTTACATTTCTGATAAAATACCAAATATCCATATCGCCAACCCCACCAGGTCTATCAGATATAAAATAGACAATCTCTCCCCCATTTTCTAATGGACGAACTGTAGGTTGTGTAGTGGTGTAGTTTTGACTATTCACAGGTTCAGGAATCATTTTAGGCTCAGACCATTTGCCGTTTACATTATCGCTTACATATAATCCACACAATACTTCGTCTTCCATTGGGTGAGTACATTTTGTAAAGTACATTCTTTTACCATCTGGAGAAATAGCACAATTACCAACTTCATATCCACTGGTATTGATATTATCTGCTAAAGCTTTCGGAGCTGTCCATTGACCATCTATTAAAGATGTTTGAAATAATTTTGCCTTTTTAACACGTTTCCAATTATTAATTTGTATCAATTTGTTTTGTGGTAAAGAAGTAAAATAAAGTTGATTATCACCTACTGGAAAGGGAGCACTTTCGGTATAAGCATTATTAACCAGCTTATCCATTTGACGAACATGAATTTTCTTTAATTCAGTATGTTCCTTAGCAAACTGACATCCTTCGATATGTGACTTTGCTAATTTTTCCATAGAAGCTTTATCCTCGCCATCGTATGATTTAACAAACGAATTGAATGCTTCTATAGCTTGGTCGTATTGACCATTCATTTGTAAGCCTACACCATAATCAAATTGAAATTGACTAAAATATTTGCTGTCTTGTTTTTTAAATTTTTGAATGTCTTTATCTTTTTTAGCTTTTGTTTGTGTAAACTGTTGATACCAAACCACAGCTTTTTCGTAATCTCTACTCATAAAATACGATTTTGCCAACCAATACATGGCATATCGATTTTCTTTTTTAATCATTAATGCTTGCTTATACATATCAGCAGCATTATAATAATACGATTCTGCATATAATTTATCGCCTAATTTTATAGCGGTTGCAGGTCGAATTTTGGTTTCTTTATCTATCATTACTTTCCCTTTGGCAAATGAAGTAGCGGGAAGCAAAATAGATGCAGTAATAAAAAGGATTAAAAAGTTCTTCATACTAATTTTATTGGAGTTACACTATTGTTACTATGGGTATCTATTAGGTTGCAATAATTAGAATCTTCTTGCAGGTAAAGTCTTGCTCGCTTTAAATGAACGAATACTTTCACCTGTATAAACCATACAAATTTCAAATGCTCCTTGTCTTCTATTGGATGCTTTTAAATTAGAAAGTGTTATATCATAAGCTGCACCTATCTTAAAGTTTCTGAATTCAATACTTAGTGTAGGAATTACAGCATCTTTTACTCTGTATTTAGCCCCTAACATTAATGCAGTATTATTTCTAAATCCAGTATTAAATTTATATCCTAGCATTACACCAACTAGAATTTCTTGCATTTGATTTATTTTTTTAAGTGGACCTTGCATCATATATAAACCTTGAGGTGCTACGATATAACGATCTTTAATAGTAAATTCAAATCCTAAGTCGGAAGATATACGAGGATATAAAGGACTTAAATTATTATTGGTAATTAAGAAAGCTTGATCAGTTGCGCCAAAGAATGATTGAATATGTGTTGCTGAAATTCCTAATTGTGTTTTAACCACTTTTGAAAATTTACTTTTCCAATATAAACCAGCACCAAAATCACCATAGAAAAATGATGTTCTACTTAAGTTTTCAGAAGTTGAATTATAACCACTCCAGCTAATTTCATCAAACTGGTCGAAGAAAGTTACACGGTTTGGATCTATTCTTTTTTGAACAAATGCTCCTTGAAATCCTAATGATATTTGATGTTGATTGGTTTTTCCGAATGCTAAGTGATAGGCTAAATTTCCACCAACAGTAAGATTAGTAAGTCCTGCAGCACCACTAATATCGTTAAATGCAAAAATACCAGCACCAATTTTATCTCCTCTTAATAAGCCTTCAAATAATGGAAGATCTATAAAAGCACCTGGTGTATTATATGCATATTTTTGCAAACTTGAACTCCATTGATTTCTATAAATAGCAGCTACTCTATAACTTCCGTCATAGTTGCCAGTTAAAGCTGGATTAAGAGTTGGGGCAAAATCATAATACTGGGAAAAATGTACATCTTGAGCAGTTAAAAAACTATAAAAGAATGCCAAAAAAACGACTGAATAAAGTTTTCTCATATAGAAAGGTAATTTTAGGTTTATTTTGTAAGCAAACAAATTTAAGGAAAACATTTTAAAAAACAAGTTTTTTTCAACTACAACCAATAATAGATATGAATTATAGTGCCTTTGAAGCTAAAATGAAGAAAATTGCTGATATCAATAATGCTACAGCCGTATTAATGTGGGACCAAGAAACGTATATGCCTAAAAATGGGGATACGCTTCGTAGTCAACAAATTGCAACCCTATCAGGCATTTCTCATGAAATGATGGTAAGCAACGAATTAAGTGATTTGATAGCGCAATTGTCAATAGATAATTCACTTACAGAATCGCAGAAAATAAATGTTTTAGAGACGAAAATTGCGCTAGATAAACGCAAAAAATTTGATACTGCATTTATCATTCAAATGAGTCAAACCGTTTCAAATACATTTATAGCATGGCAAAAAGCAAAGACAAATAATCAACTGAGCGAATACTTACCACATCTAGAAAAATTAGTGGCACTAAAACGAGAAGAGGCTCATATCTTAGGATTTAAAGATCATATTTATAATGCTTTAGTTGATCAATACGAACCAGATATGACTGTGGCTGTATTAGATACGTTGTTTGAAGAAGTGCGAAACGAATTAAAACCATTATTAGATAAGATAAATGCAAGCGATCAAGTAAGTGATTCGTGCTTGAAACAATATTTTGACAAAGACCAACAATGGAAACTAGGGATAGATATATTAACTCATATGGGATATAATTTTGATACAGGCCGTCAAGATATTAGTACGCATCCATTTACTACTTCATTTAATGCTCATGATGTACGTGTTACTACTCGAGTAGACGAACATGACATAGCAAATATGTTATGGAGCTGTATACACGAAGGTGGTCATGCTTTATATGAACAAGGCTTGCCCATTAGTGAATATGGCATGCCTCTGGGAGAAGCTATTTCATTAGGCATACACGAATCTCAAAGTCGTTTATGGGAAAATAATGTAGGAAGAAGTTTGTCGTATTGGAAATATCAATATCCTTTGGTTCAGAATTATTTTCCAGAACAACTAAGTCAAACCCCTTTAGATACTTTTTATAAGGCGATGAACAAAGTTCATCCTTCATTTATCCGAACTGAAGCAGATGAATTGACGTATCATTTTCATATCATGATTCGTTATGAAATAGAAAAAAGATTGATAGAAAATTCTTTACAAGTAAAAGATATCAAAACAGCCTGGGATGAAATGTATGAAAAATATTTAGGCTTGAAAGTGACTGACGATCGAATAGGGGTATTACAAGATGTACATTGGAGTCATGGCAGTTTTGGTTATTTCCCAACTTATTCTTTAGGTAGTTTTTTTGCTGCACAATTTTTTGAACAAGCTCAAAAAGACATTCCAAATTTAATTTCACAAATAGAAAATGGCGACACTTCGTCTTTATTAAGTTGGCTAAGAACCAATATACATAGCCACGGTAAACGATATAAAGCGAATGCACTATGCCAAAAAATTACAGGTAGTGAATTACGTTTAAAACCATTTATAGATTATGCACATAAAAAGTATGGGGCTATCTATGGATTTTAAATTTATTTAAGCTACAAAATCACTTAAATATTCAAAGGCTTTAGTTAATTGACCATTTTTAGCAATGGTAGCATTTAGTAGCATTTGATCTTCATCATGCATTAATGCAGGAATAATACGCTCTACGAATAGGTCTCCAAAATTTTTAGAGGCATCTCGTGGTAATTCATTGGGCAAATTATCTACAGCCATTACATCAACACTATATGGTTTATAGGGCAAGCATTCTTTTTCTTTTTGAGGATCAAAACCGAAAACGGGGTCTTCAATTGTGGTAGAACGTAATGTACAAGGAATAGATGCTTCTGGTGCAATATCACAAGTGATATCAGCAATCACTTTGATTTTAAATGCAGGCGATTTCATATCTTCTAAGGTAAAAAAAGCAGGTATTTTTTTATCCCAGTAAATTCCATTAATGAGTATATCAGTCACTGTTGTAAATAAGCCAAATTTAGATTTATATACTTCTGGATATTGGTGATAATGTAAATTGTCGAAATGGGTAGCCCCTGGAGTATAAAACATATGCGAGTTATTCAACTGCGTATATACAGGCTCTTCAAAGGTTTCATGTAAAAATTCATTATGTGTAACATTACGAATATTCATTGTATCTAATACTTCAACACAACCACTGCTTACACGACCTGTACCTGTTAATGCAATTTTAATATTGCCCAGTTTTATATCATCATAATCTTTGGTGGCATCTTTCAAATTTTTACATTGATTTAATGCTTTCAAATTATTCTTTCCTATTCTCTTTAACCAAGTCATAATTCCATTATGAGCACCCACTATACCTGCCCATCTACCAAAAGCGATGACACGTGTACCATTCTTATCAGTCAATGTTTCCCAATCTATCAATGTTATGTTTTTAGCTAGAATAGCTTGTAATAGTTTTTTGTTATGTGCTTGTTTTTTTATGGTATGCGAAAAAAAGAAATAGGTTTTATCAGCTATTAAATTGGCTATAGGAACTTCTTTAACACCAAGTAAAATATCACAATTTGAAATATCTTCAATCAATTCAATGCCATATTCTTTATATTCAAAATCTTTATAACATCTGATATTTGATGGCTGTACAACGATTTCAATTTGTGGGTATAACTCCATCAAAGAAGCACATTGTTTAGGAGTTAATGGCACTCTAGCATCTACAGGAATTTTGCCTTCTCTAATAATTCCAATTTTCATAATCCTTATTTATTATAGATACAAAACTAAACTTTATTATATAATTAATAGGCAATAGCTAGGATATGAATACATTTATTTTCTCAACAATTTTAAAATTTACTTTGAATTGATAAAAAAAATGTATCTTAGTTTCAATATTGTTGTATTAAGCTATTTAATGAAGCTTTTTATTAATTTTTAAAACTAAGTAAACGATTTTTTTAGTGGAATAAAAACAACAAAATATTTTTTATATATTCTTTATATCATAGATTTGCAGAGCAAACACAACAAGACAATGAACCTATTATTAGTTGAAGATAACCCAGGAGATGTAAGATTAACTCAAGAAGCGCTTATGCAGAATCAGTTAGATTTGAAATTACACGTAGCATTTGATGGAGAGCAAGCATTGGATTTTTTATATAAGAAAGGGGAACATGAATCAGCACCACGACCTGATTTGATATTGATGGATATCAATATTCCTAAATATTCTGGAATAGAAGTATTAGAACGTATCAAAAAAGATGCTGCCTTAAAAAAGATTCCTGTAGTGATGCTTACTACATCAGATACCAATAATGATGTTTCTAAATGTTATGAACTAGGTGCAAATGCCTATACGATCAAACCTTTAGATTTTGAGAATTTTATCAATATGATTAATTCTATTTATAATTTTTGGTTTGTAAATGTAAAATTACCAAAAGACTAAGCCGGTCTTTCACCCGTAATTTTCGATATAATTTGATACGCTACTTTCATCGCATTATATCCTTCTTGAACAGTTACTTCGGTTGGTTTATTATGTATAATAGAATCTAAAAACAATTCTAATTCCATTTTTATGGCATTTACTTCCGTAACCTCCGGCATTTCAAATTGCACAAACTTCGTTTCTCCTTCAGGTGTAGTTAACTCCATATAATTGAAGTTGCCATCTGGTTTTTGATGTTGTAAACTGATAATCTCCGTTTTCTTTTCTAGAAAATCGATACCAATATAACAATCATGCTGAAACAAACGAGTTTTACGCATGTTTTTCATCGATATTCTACTTGCGGTAACATTGGCTACACAACCATTATCGAATTCTATTCGGGCATTCGCAATATCTGGTGATTTAGAAATAATCGGGACACCACTGGCACTAATTTTTTTGACATTCGTTTTTACAATACTCAAAATGATATCTATATCATGAATCATTAAATCTAATACTACACTTACATCAGTTCCTCTCGGATTAAATTGAGCCAATCGATGTGTTTCAATAAACATCGGATTTAATTTTCTATTTTTAATAGATAAAAAAGCTGGATTAAATCGTTCCACATGTCCCACTTGAATTTTTAAATTTGCTTCAGCTTCTAAATGTAATAATTTTTTAGCCTCTTCAATATTACTTACTAATGGTTTCTCTACAAAAAAGTGTTTACCTGCTTTTATTACTTTCTTAGCTAGTGTAAAATGCGTTACAGTTGGAGTTACAATATCAATTGCATCAGCATCAGCTATTAGCTTATCAATATTATCATATCGTTTTACTCCCAATTTCTCTATAACTGTTTCAGCATTAGCATCGTCTGGATCATAGAACCCAATTAAATCCCAACCTTCAATTTCGTTGAGTATTTTGATATGAATACGACCTAAATGGCCTGCTCCTAATACACCTATCTTCATATATTTCTAGCACATTTTATTTAGTGTGAAATTATAGGACTCTGTAGAACTATTTATATGCTCATTTCAACCAAATTTAGTTTATTGTATACTAGAGTGGAATAAACAGATTATCAACATATTATAAGCCTATCATAGATGTGAATAGATATTTTTTTAGGAATTAACCTTTACAATTACAGATAGAATTATATTTGCTGTCTATAATAAATTAAGTATAAAAATCATTTATGCATATTCAAGAAGTAAAGTCAGAAGCCGATAAAAAAGCATTTATTGAAATGCCCATTTTTATATACAAAGACCATAAAACCTATGTACGTCCTATAGATACTGACATTGAGAAAGTATTTAATCCTTTGTTGAATAAATTTTTTAGCCATGGTGAATGTAATCGATGGATTTTATGGAATGATGCTAAAACACAAGTGATTGGTAGAGTAGCAGCCTTTATCAATACACGAACGGTAAAAGAAGACCTACCTACAGGAGGAATGGGATTTTTCGAATGTATCAATGATACCAATGCCGCTTTTTTATTATTTGACACCTGCAAACAATGGTTAAGCGAACGTGGTATGCAAGCGATGGATGGACCGATTAACTTTGGGGAGCGAAATAATTGGTGGGGTTTATTAGTAGATGGATATGAGGAGCGACCTACCTATATGATGAATTATCATTTACCCTATTATAAAACCTTATTTGAAGCCTATGGATTTCAAGTATATTTTTATCAATATTCATACGGATTAGTGGTTCAACAGCCTCGTCCTGAAAAATATGAACGACTATGGAAAATCATCAAGTCAAATAAAGATTATGAATTTACTCATGCGAAGAAAAATAATCTTCAAAAATATGCTTCTGATTTTAGAGAAATTTTAAATCAAGCTTGGAAAAACCACGATGGCTTTAAAGAGATGACAGAAGAACAGGCAATGAAAATTATGAATGCTATGAAACCGATCATGGTGGAGCATTTATTGCAATTTGCATATTATAAAGGACGTCCTGTTGCTATGTATATCAGCATCCCTGAATTGAATCAGTATTTTCAGCATGTCAATGGCAAATTAAATTGGCTAGGCAAATTAAAATATCTATGGTATTCAAAAACGATGAAGTATCAAAAGTTTGTTGGGATTGTATATGGCGTTATTCCTGAGTTTCAAGGCAAAGGCTTAGAAGGCATGATGGTGATGAATTTACATGATTTGGTTCATGATAAAAATTGGTGGAAAGATATTGAACTTACTTGGATTGGTGATTTCAATCCGAAAATGATGAATGTGGCTATTGGGTTGGGTTCTAAAGTAATAAAAACACATGCCACGATGCGTTATTTATTTGATCGAAACAGACCATTTGAACGTTGTCCAATCATTCATTAATAGGATGATTCATCTAAATAAAAAATCCTCGATAGTAACTATCGAGGATTTTTTTATAGGATATAAACTAAAGACTATTTTGCTTTTTTAGCAGTAGACTTAGTTGTTGTTGCTTTCTTTTTAGCCGCTTTTGGAGCTTTTTCTGCTTTCGCTTCAGATAATTTATTAACGAATTTCGCTAATTTAGATTTTAAATTACCAGCCTTATTTTTATGAATTAAATTAGTTTTTACTAATTTATCCATCATAGAAACGATACCTGGCATAGCTTTTTGAGCTTCTGTCTGTTCTTTCATTGCACGAATTGCTCTTAATGCATTACGCATTGTTTTTGCATGATATCTATTTCTCAATCTTCTAGTTGCTGATTGTCTTATTCTTTTCTTTGCTGACTTATGATGTGCCATTTTATCTCAATATTTTTTTAAAAAGGATTGCAAAGATATAATCTTTTTTAATAGTTTGCAAATAATCCTGAAAACTTAAAAATATATCTTGATTTAAAGCCTTATTTTCAATGAAATTGCCCTAATTTCGCACCCTATTTCAACAAATACTATTTATGGACAAATTTTCTTATATTTCTAATGCTCACCCTGATTATATAGAAAACCTATACAAAGACTATCAAATTGACCCGAAAAACGTAGATGAAGAGTTTAAAAAATTCTTCGAAGGCTTTGAATTTGCCTCTACCAATTTCAATGGCAAGGCCGGTAGCGACAAGGCTTCATTGGATGAATTAAAGGTTTTACAATTAATTTATGCCTATAGAAACAGAGGGCATTTAATTGCTAATACAAACCCGTTAAAACCTCGTAAAGACAGACATGCTAACTTAGATTTAAGTTATTTTGGATTAACTGAAAAAGACTTAGATCGCAAGTTTCACGCAGGAGAAGAAGTAGGTGCTGGGGTTTCAACTTTAAGAGACATCATCGATACTCTTCAAAAAAGATATTGCAAAACCATGGGTTTTGAATTCAACTATGTACGCGATATTGAAGAATGGAAATGGTTACGTAGTAAAATTGAAATCAATCCAAACGTAGTACAATTCAGCATCGAGAAGAAAACACAAATTTTAAAAAAGCTGAATCAAGCTGTTTTATTCGAACAATTTTTAGGAAAAAAATATATTGGTGAAAAACGTTTTTCACTTGAAGGTGGCGAAGCTACGATTCCAGCGATACACTATATATTAAATGCTGCTGCTGAAAATAAAGCAGAAGAAGTGGTGATTGGTATGGCACACAGAGGAAGATTAAATGTATTGGCCAATATTTTAGGTAAAACCTACGAACAAATTTTTAGCGAATTTGAAGGCAATGAACCTAAAGATAAAATGACTATGGGTGATGGTGATGTGAAATATCACTTAGGTTACTCTTCAAACTATGTAACTGATTCGGGCAAAAAAGTATATGTAAACTTAACCCCAAATCCTTCGCACCTAGAAGCGGTAGACCCTATCATGTTGGGCTATACCAGAGCACAAGCCGATTCTATTTACGAATCGAATTTCGATAAAATTATTCCCTTGATGATTCATGGCGATGCTGCAGTTGCGGGTCAAGGTATTGTATATGAAGTGTTGCAAATGGCTAAATTAAAAGGCTATAGTACGGGTGGTACGATTCATTTTGTAATCAATAATCAAATTGGATTTACTACTGATTTTGATGATGCACGTTCTTCTGATTATTGTACTTCTATTGCTGCCACTATTCATGCACCCGTGATTCACGTCAATGGTGATGATATTGAAGCAGTAGTATTTGCTGCAGAAATGGCTGCTGAATATCGTCAAAAATTTAATAAAGATATTTTTGTAGATTTAGTTTGTTATAGAAAACACGGACATAATGAAAGTGATGATCCTAAATTCACACAGCCTAGTTTATATAAATTAATTTCTGAGCACGAGAATCCACGTAATTTATATTCGGCTCAATTAGCGGCTACTGGTGAAGTAGGTGCTGATATCGCTAAAAAACTAGACGAAGAATTTTGGAATGAATTGCAGAAACGTTTAGATATGGTGAAAGAAAAACCTTTGCCATACGTGCCTCAACCATTGAAATTAGAATGGCAAAAATTAAAAACAGCCACTCAAGAAGATTTTGAAATATCTCCACCTACTGCTATCGATAAAAAAATGGCTAAAACCATTATTGAAGGTTTATGTAAAGTACCTGATGGATTTACTCCTTTGAAAAAAGTAGACAGCTACTTAAAAGAAAGAAGAGTATTGATGCAAGAAAACAAATCGGTTGATTGGGCTGCTGCAGAGTTGATGGGATACAGTTCTTTATTGATGGACGGTATTTTATTAAGATTGAGTGGTGAAGATGTGAAGCGAGGAACTTTCTCGCATCGTCATGCATGCATCTTTGATGAAAACACGAATGAAGAATATAATAGACTTTCAAAACTAAGCGATAAACAAGCTCCATTTTACATTTACAATTCGCATTTATCTGAGTATGGGGTTTTAGGTTTTGATTATGGATATTCCTTAAGCAATCCTAATTCACAAGTGATTTGGGAAGGACAGTTTGGTGATTTTGCCAATACGTGTCAGGTGATTATCGATCAATTTATTGCGAGTGCAGAAAGCAAATGGAATAGAATGAGCGGCTTGATGATGTTGCTTCCTCATGGCTATGAAGGTCAGGGACCAGAGCACTCAAGTGCTAGATTAGAGCGTTATTTACAGTTATGTGCTGAGTTGAATATGGTGGTAGTAAATATTACCTCACCAGCCAATTTCTTCCACGCTATTCGTCGTCAACATGCTTGGAATTTCAGAAAGCCATTGATTGTGATGAGTCCGAAATCTTTATTAAGAGGCGTACAAGATCCTATTGAAAAATTATTTGAAGGTGGATTTAAAGAAATCATCGATGATGAAAATGTAGTAGCCAAAAAAGTACGTAAAGTTATTTTATGTAGTGGTCGTTTGTATGTAGATTTAGCTAAAAAACAAAAAGATGAAAATATTAGTGATGTAGCGATTGTTCGTTTAGAGCAATTGTATCCATTGGCCTACGGACAAATCGATGCGATTATGAAAAAATATAAAGGTGCTGCATTTGTGTGGGTACAAGAAGAGCCTGCGAATATGGGGGCACAAACGCACATCATGTGTTCGTTAGGTACAAAATATCCATTGACTTATGTAAGTAGAAAAGCAAGTGCATCACCTGCAACTGGATTTAAAAAACAACATAAAGATGAGTTGTATGATATTTTGAAAAGAGCGTTTAGTTAATTTTGAATGTTGAATGCTTAATGCTTGATGTTATAAGATGAATGCTTAATGATTTTATGAATTAATATCTATTTAAATGGTAAAAGAAAATATCATATTAGACAAAAGTTTTCAATTTGCATTGCAAATTATCGAGACTTATAAAACATTAAATAAAAGCAATGAATTTATTTTATCAAAACAATTATTAAAAAGTGGAACTAGTATTGGAGCTAATGTAAGAGAGGCTAGTGCTGCACAAACAAAAAAAGACTTTATAGCAAAAATGTCTATCGCATCTAAGGAAGCAAGAGAAACAAAATATTGGCTTGAATTGCTACAAGAGTCAAAAATTGTAACAAATGATTATACTAATTTATTAAATCAAAATGATGAGTTAATAAAAATACTAACTAAAATTGTCAAGACATCGCAAACAACTATTTGAAATAATAATAAGATTATTACAAACTAACCACATTAAAAACTAAACATTAAAAATTAAACATTAATAATTCAACATTATAAAAGTATGGAAGTTAAAATACCAAATGTAGCAGAATCGATCACGGAAGTAACGCTTTCGAAATGGTTAGTAAAATCGGGCGATTATGTAAAAATGGATCAAGCGATTTGCGAAATCGAAACAGAAAAAGCAGGTCAAGAATTATTTGCTGAAAAAGCAGGTATCATCACACTTGTAGCTAATGAAGGCGACGATATTCAAGTAGGTGCTTTGATCGCTAATATCGATACTGATGCTGCTGCTCCGGCAGAAACGTCAAGTGCTGCACCTGCAAAAACAGTGGAGAAAAAAGTAGAAGCTCCAAAAGCAGAAACGAAAACAGCTACAGCAGCTCCAACAGAGAAGAATTATGCAACAGGTACACCAAGTGTTGCCTCAGCCAAAATTATTGCAGAAAACGGCTTAGACGCCTCGAAAATTGCAGGTACTGGTCCGAAAGGCAGAATTACCAAAGCAGATGTATTAGAGTCTATCGCTAATGGAACAGCACATATGACTGGTGGTATCAAAACACAATTGGCTGAAATGAATAGCTACAGTCGTGGTGAGAACAAAGAGAAAATGAGTCGTATGCGTAAAACGATTTCGGAGCGATTGGTTTTTGCGAAGAATAGTACCGCGATGTTGACTACGTTTAATGAAGTGGATTGCTCGGCGATGATGGCATTACGTACCAAGTATGCAGATAAATTTAAAGAGAAACATGGAATAGGATTAGGCTTTATGTCGTTTTTCACCAAAGCTTGTGCTTTAGCCTTGATGAAGTTTCCAGCGGTGAATGCCTACATTGAAGACGAAAGTTTAGTATATCACGATTATGCAGATATTTCCATTGCTGTAAGTACTCCAAAAGGATTAGTAGTACCAGTGATTCGTAATGCAGAAAGTTTAACGATGGCAGGTATCGAAAAAACAGTGAAAGAATTAGCAATAAAAGGTAGAGATGGAAAGTTAACGATGGAAGATATGACGGGTGGTACTTTTACGATTACCAATGGTGGAGTATTTGGTTCCTTGATGAGTACGCCCATTATCAATGCACCGCAAAGTGCTATTTTAGGGATGCATAAAATTGAAGATCGTGCCATGGTAATCAATGGTCAAATTGTTGCTCGACCGATGATGTATTTAGCGTTGAGTTATGATCATCGAATTATCGATGGAAAAGAATCTGTTTCTTTCTTAGTAATGGTAAAAGATTTATTAGAGAATCCACATAAATTATTATTAGGCGAAGATCCAATTGAATTGTTATTGCAGGTGTAATTTTCTAGCTACTAGTCAAGCCTTGGCGTGATAGACGCTATATATAATATAATATAATATAATCCGATACTATAATTATGGTGTCGGATTTTTTATGTCCAAAGACTTACATATGCATACAATTGAAATGAAGTATCTTTGAAATACAAATATTCAAAAATGAAAAATTACATTATACTATTCATCTTAACTTTAAGTTATCAATTTGCTTTCACAACGACTAATACGATTCAAGTATTAAGTGCAGTAATCAAAGACAAAAAAATAGAAGGAGCAGAAGTATTCATTCAGAAAAACGGAGCACAAACTGCTGTAGGAACTACTGATGTAAACGGACAAGTAGTCATAAATACTTCTTTTGAAGATGATCTCAATTCATTAATCATTATCAAAAAAGAAGGTTATTCTACACTAGTTGCTAAGTGTGCTTGTAACGGACTAACTTATGCCATTAGTCCTATCATGACTAATTTAGATGGAATTAGAATTGTATTATCTTGGGGTAAAAATCCTGAAGACTTAGATTCGCATTTAGGCTTTACTGATAATCATATTTATTGGCAACATAAAATTGGTGTTAAAGCAAATTTAGATGTAGATGATGTAGATAGTTATGGCCCAGAAACAATCACTATTGATGAGAAAAAAAATGGTGAAGAATATATTTATGCAGTGCATAATTATAGCCAATTAGACCAACCAAATAGTATGGGACTATCTACTAGTCAAGCAAAAGTTTTTGTTTATATTGGTTCTTCATTAGTACGCTCGTATTATGTTCCGCAAAATAAAATTGGGAATCTTTGGAGTGTATTTAAAATAAAAGCGAATGGTGAATTTGAAGATATTAATTCTATAAGTGGAATAAATATTGAGCCGAAAGATATTAATATGCAAATACTTGAAAAAGGTGCGTCTATTATTGGTAGTGTTGTGACCAATGAAGAGTTAGCTAAATCCTATAATGCAGAAGGAGAAGCAGCATATCACAACCAAGACTATGATAGAGCTATTACACTATATCAACTAGCGATTGAGCAATATCCGAATTATGGACAGGCATACGGAAATCTGGGTTTGGCCTATAAAAAGAAAAATCTGTTAGCAGAAGCAATCTGGGCAAATAGAAAAGCTATTTCTTTAGCAAGTGGCGCAACAGCGAATACCGTTCGTGCAGGATCTTATTATAATATTGCTCGCATCTATGAAGACAAAGGCGAATATAGTAATGCGCTTCAATATTATCAATTAGCTAAAAGTCAGAAAGAAAATACCGTATATGACAATGCAATCGTAAGAGTAAAAGCTAAATTGTAAACACACTATATATAGCATAAGCATATAGTCCCCGCGGGTCTTCTGAAAGAGACCTTGTGGATTTGTTATAATACACAATTATAATATTCAATTAGTAAATCAATTTTAGATTTTAAAAGAGTGTAGTTGGCATTATAAATGCCTATTTATATATAGTTCGACATGCCTTGCAGAACATGTCAAACAGCAGTGGATAGGGATAAAAAACAAATTAAAAATTTAGCATTCAACATTATAAATTATTCCTTCACAATTTTTTTTCTAATACTATTACCTGCTTCATCTTTTATTTCTAGTATATACAGACCTTTTTCTAAGTGGCTTATATCAATACTTGGGGTGAGCAATTTTTTAGTATTGATTTCTTTACCTGTAATATCAAAGAGAGTATAATAGAATGTTTTGTTTTTATCATACTCTATTTGAATATAATCTTTTGCTGGATTTGGATATATTATAATTGTATGTAAGCTACTTACATTATCAATCCCAACATTCGTTCGAACATGATACCTCACTGTACTATCACAACCATATATATTTTGGAAATATGCATCCACAAAAGTGTCGGGAGTAGGCCAGAGGTATCTAAATCTCCAGCATCCAATAATTCCTGCAAATGAATCACATACAAATATTGGTGTTTGTGATACTGTACTATGACAGACCCATAAAAATCCTACTTGAACAGTATCACCTATATGATAAGGAATATCAATTTCTGTATAACTTGCACTAGTAGATAAGGCTTCTATATAATGTCTAACTACCAGGCCACTATCAAATGCTTCATTGATAATACCTGGGCCAGGTTTATACCATTGATGATTGATTTCAACACTATCGTTCATGCAAATTCTTATAGTATCTATGATTGAAGTATCATATATTGCAATATCATCAATAAAATAATATGCTCCATTTTCAGGACTAATCAACGAATCAGTACATTGATATGAATTAAATAATGTATCTATACAAAAATTACCTATAGAGACATACATTTCATTACCATTTGAATTGAATACACCTCTAACCTCTTGCCAAGAATTAAATGAATTTAACCAATTGTTACTAGCGTTTTCATATTGAGGGGAATAATTTGGTTTTTCTAAGTCTAAATCAGAAGCATGTAAATCTAACTTATTATTTGTAAATAAAAATCCCAGGTCAGTAAAACATCTAGACCCATTAGCTATTGATATGAAATATTTAATTGCATATTTATGATTATAAATAAGACTATCAATTAATGAACCTTGTATAAATTCTCTACTTGAAACAGGGCTTGAATATGCAATTCCTCCAGCATAACATCTACCACTTTTGGGATATAGAAAATGACCAAATTGATTTGATGAAGGAGGAGTTGTATACCCCATAAAACTATTTGGACAATATAAATCACTACTTTGGTTATTAGGGTCACTCCAATATGTTACTTTATTTAACATGAAGGCTTGCAAACCAACAGGAGTCGAATCATTATATAACTCGAAAGATGGATTTAACACTCTATTTGATTGGGCAAAAAGTTGAATATAATTTAATAGTAAAATGACTATAACAATTTTTCTCATTTTAAACTTCAAATATTAAATCATGAATATAGTGCTAATTAGGATAGAAATTCAATAAAGGGCAAAAAAAAAGGGTGTGAGATCGAAACTCACTCCCCTTAATAAAGCCATGAAAACAAAACGTTGTTGAAGCTTATGCTTCTGTATTGTCAGCTGCATCTGTTGATGCATTATCTTCTGTATTTTCTTTAGTAGGCTCCACTGCTTTTTTAGTTGCAGCTGCAGCACCACTACTTCTTCTACTTCTTTTCTTTTTAGTATCTGTTGTAGCAGCCCCAGATTTTACATACACCTCATTAAAATCAACTAACTCCATATAACAAATTTCAGCGTTGTCACCTAATCGGTTATCTAATTTGATGATTCTTGTATATCCACCAGGTCTGTTCGCTACTTTGCTAGAAACTGAACCAAATAATTCTTTGATTGCTTCTTTAGAAAGTTTATTTGAACCTAAATGGCTAAATACAGTTCTTCTTGAGTGTGTAGTATCATTTTTTGATTTTGTAATCAATGGTTCTACAAATACTCTCAACGCTTTTGCTTTTGCTAAAGTCGTTTTAATTCTTTTCGATAAAATCAAAGAACAAGCCATATTCGATAACATTGCTTCTCTGTGTGCTTTTTTTCTACCTAGGTTATTTACCTTATCTCCGTGTCTCATTATATTCTATGATAAATTTATATAAAAAAATTGAAATTCCAAATTATTTTTAACTATTCTTCGATTCTTAATTTAGAAATGTCCATACCAAAAGAAAGACCTTTTTCGTGTAATAAAGCTTCAATCTCGTCTAAAGATTTTTTACCGAAATTTCTAAATTTCAAAAGTTCATTTTTATTGAATTGTACTAATTCTTCTAATGAATTAATTTTAGCAGCTTTCAAGCAGTTGTATGCTCTTACTGATAAATCTAAATCTTCTAAATTAGTATGTAATAATTTACGCATGTGAAGAACTGTTTCATCCACTACTTCTTCTTCTTTACTTTCAAAAGTATCAAACGTGATATTTTCGTCAGTCACCAACATTAAATGTTGAATTAAGATTTTAGCCGCTTCTTTTACAGCATCTTCTGGATGGATGGTACCATCTGTTTTAAGATCTAAGATTAATTTTTCATAATCTGTTCTTTGTTCTACCCTTGTATTTTCGATTGAGTATTTCACGTTTCTGATAGGAGTATAGATAGCATCGATTGGAATATATCCCAATGGTGCATCTTTTGGTGTGTTTTCTTCAGCACCTACGTATCCTCTACCTTTTTGGATAGTAAGTTCTAAAGATAAATCAACCATTTTTTCCATGTTGCAGATTACTAAATCAGGGTTCATTACTCTAAAAACATTGGTATGTTTTTCGATATCGCCTGCTTTAAAGTTTTCTTTATCTTTAAGAGAGATAAAAATTTTCTCTACGTGATTATCTAAATCGATTAATTTTTTAAGACGAACTTGTTTTAAGTTCAATACGATTTCTGTTACATCTTCTAATACCCCACGGATAGTAGTGAATTCGTGATCAACACCAGAAATTTTAACACCCGTAATGGCATAACCTTCTAACGAAGAAAGAAGTACTCTTCTTAATGCATTACCGATAGTCACTCCATAACCAGGCTCTAATGGTTTAAACTCAAAAGTACCTTCAAATTCTGTAGCTTTTTGTAATAAAATTTTCTCTGGTTTATGATATGCTAATATACTCATTATGTTTATTGTTGTTTGTTTATTGATATTATTTAGAATACAACTCGACGATTAACTGTTCGTTAATGTTTTCAGGTATCTGATCTCTTTCTGGCATTGCGATGAATGTACCAGTCATAGAATCTTTACTAAACTCTACCCATGGGAAACTAGTTCCTTTATTGCTTAAAGAAGCGTTGATTGCTTCTAAATCTTTAGATCTTTCTCTTACAGAGATTTTATCACCAGGATTTAATTGGTAAGAAGGGATATTAACGATATGTTCGTTAACCAAGATATGTTTATGAATTACAAACTGTCTAGCTTGTCTTCTGCTGCTAGCGATACCCATTCTAAAAACGGTATTATCTAATCTAGCTTCCAACAGTTTTAATAAGTTTTCACCAGTAATTCCTCTTTTTCTAGCTGCTTTATCAAACAAGTTAGCAAATTGTCTTTCTAATAAACCGTACGTATATTTTGCTTTTTGTTTTTCTTTCAACTGAATAGCAAACTCTGATTTTACTTTTCTTTTACTTGCTAAGCCGTGTTGCCCTGGTGGGTAACTTCTTTTTTCAAAATATTTATCGAATCCGAAGATTGCTTCTCCGAACTTTCTTGAAATTTTTGTTTGTGGTCCTCTATATCTTGCCATGATTTATATTCAATATATTTTTTTAATCTTAATTATATGGTGAAGGGTATGGATTATACTCTTCTTTTCTTAGGTGGTCTACATCCGTTGTGAGGTAGTGGAGTAATATCTTTGATGATAGATACTTCGATACCTGCACCAACCATAGTACGTATTGCAGACTCTCTTCCGCCTCCTGGACCTTTTACAAATACTTCTACTTTTCTTAATCCTAAATCATACGCTACTTTAGCAGCATCTTGTGTAGCTACTTGAGCTGCATAAGGAGTATTTTTCTTAGAACCTCTAAAACCTGCTTTACCAGCAGAGCCCCAAGAAATTACTTGACCACTTCCATTTGTAAATGAAATAATGATATTATTAAAAGTAGAACTTACGTGTGCTTGACCTTCAGCACTTACTTTCACCACTCTTTTTTTGGCTACTGTTTTTGTTTTTGCCATTTCTTAATTATTTATATATAATCTTTAATTATTATTTTTTAGCTACTTTCTTTTTACCCGCGATAGTTTTTCTTCTACCTTTACGAGTTCTAGAATTTGTTTTTGTACGTTGACCTCTTAAAGGTAAACCTTTTCTATGTCTGATTCCTCTAAAACAACCGATATCTTGAAGTCTTTTGATGTTCATTTGAACTTCAGAACGTAACTCACCTTCTACTTTTATTTCGTCAGCGATAATTTTGTTAAGAGCCGCAATGTTTTCATCGTTCCACTCACTTACTTTTGTTTCGTAAGGAATGCCACATCTGTCTAACATTTTTTTTGCCGTTGTATAACCAATTCCGTATACATACTTCAATGAAGCCCAACCTGCTTTGTTTTTAGGGATATCTATACCTCCAATTCTTGCCATGATTATTTGTTTTTTTTAACCTTGTCTTTGTTTAAATTTCGGATTCTTTTTGTTAATTACATAAACTTTACCTTTTCGTTTTACGATTTGGCAGTCTACACTTCTTTTTTTTACAGATGCTCTTACTTTCATTTCTGTTTATTATTTATTTGTATCTATAATTTATTCTTCCTTTATTCAAATCATACGGGCTCATCTCAACTGAAACTTTGTCGCCCGGTAAAATCTTGATATAGTTCATTCTCATCTTTCCTGATATATGTCCTATTATCTCATGACCATTTTCAAGTCTTACTCTAAACATTGCATTTGACAATGCTTCAGTAATAATTCCATCTTGTTTTATAAGGTCCTGTTTTGCCATTCTTTATTTTTTGGGAGTGCAAATTTCGTAAATTTAATTGATTTGCACAACATCTTTGTTCATTTTTATTTCTTTTTCTATCGGTTCGAAGCTGGTTAGTATCTCTGCCCGGTCCATTCCTACCCTTACGGTATGCTCGAAATGCACTGATGGCAGCCTATCCTGGGTAACTACGGTCCATTTGTCTGCAGCCGTAAATACTCCTCTTTTCCCCATATTTATCATTGGCTCGATGGCAATAACTAAGTTTTTTTCCAATTTTGGCCCAGTTCCTTTCTTTCCATAATTAGGAACTTGTGGATCTTCATGTAAACTTTTACCTAATCCATGTCCAACTAATTCTCTTACACAAGCAAATTTATTTTCTACTTCGCAGTAGTTTTGGATAGCATGACTTATATCTCCCACTCTATTTCCGTGTATTGCTTTTTCAATACCTAAATAAAGACTTTTATAAGTCACTTCCACTAGCTTTCTGACCTTATCATTTATTTCGCCTAAGCAAAATGTGTAAGCCGAATCACCATAATAACCATTTAGAACTGCACCGGTATCTATAGAAAGAATATCTCCTTCTGTAAATTCCTTGGCTGTAGGCAAACCATGTACTACGGCTTCATTCACCGAAATTAGTAAGGTACTTGGACAACCATACAAACCTTTAAAAGCGGGTAATGCTCCATGATCTCTGATAAACTCTTCTGCGAGTCTGTCTAATTTAAGACCATTGCCCCCTATTTTTATATTTTTTGCTACTTCAGCTAATGTTGCTGAAACGAGCATTGAACTCTTTCGTATTAATTCTACTTCTTCATCAGTTTTGATGATCATCATAGCTTAATATCCTCCTCCTACACTTGCTAAACCTTGTCTTCCTTTGATTCTACCACCTTTAGTAAGACCATCGTATTTTTTCATCAACAAGTGACTTTCTACTTGTTGTAATGTATCTAAAATAGTACCTACCATGATTAAGATAGAAGTACCACCAAAGAAGTATGCAAATCCTTGTTGTACACCAAAAATATGTACAATAGCTGGCATAATTGCAACAATAGCTAATAAAATTGAACCTGGTAATGTAATTCTACTAATTACATTATCGATATATTCTGCTGTTTTTTTACCTGGGCTAACACCTGGGATAAATCCACCATTCTTTTTCATTTCATCAGCCATTTGAGTAGGGTTAATTACTAAGGCTGTATAGAAATAAGTAAAAATCATAATTAATAAAAATACTACTGTATTATAGATCCATGAATTATGATCTGTAAAAGACTTAATAAACGTATTTGTAGTATTTGGATATAATTGCAATAACGTAGCAGGTAAAAACATCAATGCCTGAGCAAAAATAATAGGCATAACACCCGCTTGATTTACTTTTAAAGGTAAATATTGTCTATTACCACCCGCTTGCATCATTCTACCATTTTGCATGATATTTCTTTTTGCATATTGTACGGGAATTCTTCTTGTACCTTGTACTAATAAAATAATTCCCATTAAAACAACTACGAAGAAAGCGATTTCTAATACCCAAATCATCATACCATTTGAAGTAAAACGAGCTGCGATCTCTTGCAAAAAAGCACCAGGTAAACGAGAGATAATACCTACCATGATAATTAATGAGATACCATTACCTAACCCTTTATCTGTAATTCTTTCACCTAACCACATTACGAATAATGTACCAGCAGATAAGCAAATCAATGAAGAAACTACAAAGAATGCATACGGCACTGCTTGTGTGATTGCTTCAGGTGATTGTGTTTTTAAATTGGTAATATACGCCATCCCTTGAACGGTAGTAACTGCAATGGTAAGGTATCTAGTAATTTGATTAATTTGTCTTCTTCCACTCTCCCCTTCTCTGCTTAAACGTTGAAAATACGGAACAGCTAGAGATAATAATTGTACAGCAATTGATGCTGAGATATAAGGCATAATACCTAATGCAAAAATTGAAGCATTGGCAAAAGCTCCACCTGAGAAGATATTAATCAAACCTAAAAGCCCATCATTGCTTTTTTGTTTCATTGCTTGAAGAGCGTTGGCATCTATACCTGGAAGTACGATATACGTTCCGATGATATAAACAAAAACCAATAAAAGAGTGATAAGAATTTTACTTCTTAACTCTTCTATGGACCAAATATTCCTAAGTGTTTCTATGAATTTTTTCATAAATTATTTTGTATCTGTTGTTGTAACAGTTCCTCCTAATGCTTCGATAGCCGCTTTAGCAGTAGCTGATACAGCGTTTACTTTAATATCCATTTTAGATTTTAATTCGCCTTTAGCTAAAACTTTTACTCTTTCAGTTTTAGAAATTACATTATTTTTTCTTAATAATTCTAAATCTATTGTAGTAGTATTTAGTTTTTCAGAAAGCTCTTGTAATTTTTGTAAGTTCAAGGCAGTATATTCGATTCTAAATGGATTTTTAAATCCTCTTTTAGGTAATCTTCTTTGAAGTGGCATTTGACCCCCTTCAAAACCTGGTTTAGTAGTACTACCTGATCTAGAACCTTGTCCTTTGTGACCTCTAGTTGAAGTACCGCCTCTACCTGAACCTTGACCTCTACCGATTCTTTTAGCTTTTTTTACTGAACCAGCTGCTGGTTTTAATGAATGTAATTCCATATTATTTTATGCTTGCTCTACTTTTAATAAATGTTCAATTTTTTTAACCATTCCTAATATTTGTGGAGTGGCTTCTACTTCAATAGTGTGGTGAAGATTTCTAAGACCTAAAGCTTGAACTGTAGCTTTTTGTCTAACTGGTCTGTCAATTGCACTCTTGATTTGAGTAATTCTAATTTTTGCCATGATATATGATTAACCGTTAAATACTTTGCTTAATGATTTATGTCTGTTGATTGCTACTGTATAAGGGTCTCTTAATTTACTAAGAGCATCCATAGTAGCTTTAATAACGTTAGCTGCGTTAGAAGAACCTTGAGATTTTGCTAATACGTCTTTAATTCCAGCGCTTTCTAATACTGCACGCATGGCACCACCTGCAATTACACCTGTACCGTGAGATGCTGGTTTGATTAATACTTTACCTGCACCAAATTTACCTAATTGATCGTGAGGTATAGTACCACCATGTACTGGTATTTTAATTAAATTTTTCTTAGCATCATCGATACCTTTTTGAATGGCATCCGTTACTTCTTTTGCTTTACCTAATCCGTGACCTACAATACCGTGACCATCACCAACTACTACTGTAGCTGAGAAGCTAAAAGTTCTACCCCCTTTAGTAACTTTAGTTACTCTTCTGATATTAACTACTTTGTCTTTTAGTTCTAGTTCACTAGATTTTAAAATTTGTACGTTTCCTTTAGACATGTTATATTTTTATAATTTTCTTCTATTAAAATTTTAATCCACCTTCTCTAGCACCTTCAGCGATAGCTTTTACTCTACCGTGGTATAAATAGCCACTTCTATCGAAAACTACGTTACTAATACCAGCAGCGACAGCTTTAGTTGCTAAGTTCATACCAACAGCTTTTGATTGATCTGATTTGTTTCCTGAAGCAACAAATGATTTTTCTTTTGAAGAAGCTGCAGCTAAAGTTTTACCTGCTATATCATCAATCAATTGTGCAAATACATGCATATTGCTTCTGAAAACAGATAATCTTGGTCTATCTGCAGTACCTTTTACTCTACCTCTAATTTTGGTACGTATTCTAGTTCTTCTTGTTAATTTTTTACTTGAAACCATTTTTCAATATATTTTTAATATTCTCTTATTTATTATTTTTTAGCGGCTGATTTACCTGCTTTTTTTCTCACGAATTCACCTTCATATCTAATACCTTTTCCTTTGTAAACTTCAGGTTTTCTTACTGAACGAATTTTGGCAGCAACCATTCCTAAAAGCTCGTTGTCAGAACATTCTAAGATTACTCTTGGAGCTTTACCTTTTTCATTTTCAGTAGCTACTTTAATTTCTTTAGGTAATAAGAATACGATTGGGTGAGAGTAACCTACTACAATCTCTAACAATTGACCTGTATTAGAAGCTCTATAACCTACCCCAATTAAATCCATTTTTTTAACGAATCCTTCACTAACTCCTTTCACCATATTATTGATCAATGCTCTATAAAGACCATGCATTGCTTTATGTCTTTTTTGTTCAGTGGGTCTAGTTAATTCTATTACACCATTTTCAACTTTAACAGTAATATCCGGATCAATACTTCTAGTAAGTTCTCCTTTAGGACCTTTAACTGTCACTTGACTACCTTCCATTTTTACCTGCACTTTGTCTGGTAAATTTATCGGCATCTTTCCTACTCTTGACATCTTTATTTAAGTTTTATTTCTTTAATTTAATATTTTACCAACGAATTAGAATACTCTACAAATGATTTCACCACCTATATTAAGTCTTTTAGCTTCTTTATCTGTCATCAACCCTTTAGAGGTAGAGATGATAGAGATACCTAGACCACTTCTAATTTTGCCTAAAGATTCAGCACCTGAATAAATTCTTAAACCTGGCTTACTAACTCTTTCGATGTTTTTGATAACAGGAGTTTTAGTTGTAAGGTCATACTTTAGTGCTATTTTAATAGCTCCTTGAGGATTACCTTCAGCTGCTTCTTCAAATTTATATTTCAAGATATAACCTTGATCATATAAAATTTCTGTTATTCTTTTTTTCAATTTTGACGCAGGAATCTCAACAATTCTATGCTTTGCCATTTGTGCGTTTCTGATTCTAGTCAAAAAATCTGATATTGGATCTGTTAACATTTTTTCTACTTATAATTATTAACTATATAATTTAATTCTATTTGCTATTTTATTTTTTACCAGCTAGCTTTAGTTACCCCTGGTATTTTACCTATACTTGCTAAATCTCTAAATTTGATACGTGAGATTCCAAAAGCGCTGATAAATCCTCTTCCTCTTCCTGTAAGAGCACATCTGTTTCTATGACGAACTGGAGATGCATTTTTTGGTAATTTATCTAAAGCTGCATAATCGCCTGCTTCTTTTAACTCTTTTCTTTTCTCAGCAAATTTTGCTATAAGTTTTGCTCTTTTAGTTTGACGAGCTATTATTGATTTTCTTGCCATCTTGTAATATTATTTTTTAAATGGAATACCCATTTCTTTTAATAAATTGTAAGCTTCATCATCTGTAGTAGCAGTAGTTACTATGGTGATATCCATCCCATTAATTTTAGATACTTTATCTAAAACGATTTCTGGGAAAATGATTTGTTCTGTAATACCCATAGAGAAATTACCTCTACCATCAAATCCTTTATTTTCAACTCCTTTGAAATCTCTTACCCTAGGAAGAGAAACAGAAATTAATCTATCTAAGAACTCATACATTCTTTCACTTCTTAGTGTAACTCTAGTACCGATAGGCATATTAGATCTTAACTTAAAGTTAGAGATATCTTTTTTAGATAAAGTAGGTACTGCTTTTTGTCCAGCGATAATAGTCATTTCTTCTACGGCTGTTACGACCATTTTTTTATCCTGTACCGCACCTTTCACCCCTTGATTTAAACAAATCTTAGTGATTTTAGGAATTTGCATTACCGATTTATAATTGTACTGTGTGTTTAGCTTTGGAGCTACTTCTTCTTTGTACTTTTTTAATAATCTTGGTATATATGTCATCTTACTTTTTATTGCTTCTTTATATAATATATTAGATTGCGCTACCTGATTTAATAGCTATTCTAATAGTTTTACCATCTTTTTTCTCTCTTTTAATTCTGGTAGCTTTGCCTGATTTAGGATCCACTAACATTACATTGGAGATATGAATTGGAGCTTCTTTTTTAATAATACCCCCATTCGTTTCTTTTGCATTAGGTTTAGTATGACGAGAAATCATATTTACTCCCTGAACTAAAACTTTATAATCATCTTTCAATACTGATATTACTTTCGCTTTAGTACCTTTATCATCTCCTGAAGTGATGATAACTGTGTCATCTTTTTTAATATGGATTTTACCCTGATGAGCGTTTGTTTTTTTATTTGCCATTTTTATTATAATACTTCTGGTGCTAGTGAAACAATTTTCATATAATCTTTATCACGAAGTTCTCTGGCTACTGGGCCAAAAATACGTGTACCTCTTGGTTCCTCTTGTGCATTAAGTAATACTACTGCATTTTCGTCAAATCTAATATACGAACCATCTTTACGACGGATTGCTTTTTTAGTTCTTACTACAATTGCTTTAGATACTGCTCCTTTTTTAATACCTCCTGCAGGTAGTGCTTTTTTTACTGACACTACGATTTTATCTCCTACAGATGCGTATCTACGACGAGTACCACCTAATACTTTGATAACTAGTACCTCTTTGGCACCGCTGTTATCAGCTACGTTTGCTCTTGATTCTGTTTGTAACATGTTATTTTGCTCTTTCTATGATTTCAACTAATCTCCAACGTTTGTTCTTGCTCAATGGTTTTACCTCCATGATTTTCACGGTGTCGCCCATTTTACAGTCATTTTTTTCATCATGAGCCGCAAATTTCTTTGTGTTTTTCATGAATTTACCATATTTAGGGTGCTTCACTTTACGTTCTGCAGATACAGTGATGGTTTTTTCCATTTTATCACTTACCACTACCCCTACTCTTGTTTTTCTTAAATTCCTTTCCATCCTAATTATTTATTAGTCTTTTCTTTTATTTAATTCTGTAAGCATTCTAGCAATTTCTCTTCTTTGACCTCTCAATTTGATTGGACTTTCAGAGGATGATATTGCGTGTGTGAACTTCATTTTTTTGTAGTTCAATTTTTCTTCGCCTATTTTGGTTACTAAATCACTTTTGGTGTAACCGTTGTATGATTCTTTCTTTGCCATTTTATTATTGATTTACATAATCAGTACTAGTGATAAATTTCGTAGTGAAAGGTAGTTTTTGTGCTGCCAATCTCAACGCTTCTTTAGCTGTTTCTAAAGGCACCCCTTCACATTCGAATAAAATTCTTCCTGCTTTTACAACAGCAACCCATCCATCTGGTGCTCCTTTACCTTTACCCATACGTACCTCAGCTGGTTTACGTGTAGTTGGTTTATCAGGGAATATTCTGATCCAAACTTTACCTTCTCTTTTCATATATCTAGTAAGTGCTATCCTTGCAGACTCAATTTGTCTGTTCGTTAACCAGCCACTTTCTAAAGTTTTTAAACCGAAAGTTCCTAAGGCTACAGTACTACCTCTATTTGCTAGTCCTTTAACTCTGCCTTTTTGCTGTTTTCTATATTTTGTACGCTTTGGTTGTAACATTTTATAATAATTTAAGCTCTATTATTTTAAAAATTATTTTCTTCTTCTATCTCCACCACCTCTATTATCTCTATTTCCACCACCTCTTCTATCTCCACCTCTATCATCTCTTCTATCATTTCCACCAGGACCTGCTTTATCTGCTGGTGTACCTATGTTTGGTGATAAATCTCTTTTTCCTAAAACTTCTCCTCTACAAATCCAGATTTTTAATCCTAATTTACCATAGATAGTTAATGCTTCTACCCAAGCATAATCGATATCTGCTCTAAATGTATGTAATGGAGTTCTGCCTTTTTTAAATTCTTCAGAACGAGCCATCTCAGCACCACCTAATCTACCGCTAATTCTAATTTTGATTCCTTCAGCACCTGCTCTAACTGCAGATTCGATAGACATTTTAATTGCTCTTCTGTAATTTACTCTGGCTTCTAATTGTTTTGCAATTGTTTCACCAACTATTTGAGCATCTAACTCAGGTCTTCTAATTTCAGAAATATTAATTTGTACTTCTTTCTTAGTTAATTTTTTTAACTCTTCTTTAATACTATCAACCTCTCCTCCACCTTTACCGATGATGATACCTGGTCTTGAAGTATGAATGGTAAGCGTTAATCTTTTCATAGTTCTTTCAATAACTACTTTAGAAATACCACCTTTTGTAATTCTCACTTTAAGATACTGGCGAATTTTTTCATCTTCTACTAATTTTTCAGCAGCGTCTTTACCACCAAACCAATTAGAATCCCATCCTCTGATGATGCCTAATCTATTGCTTATCGGATTTGCTTTTTGTCCCATTTATTTGATTAATTTTCAGTATTTGTTGGTGAAGAATGTTTGCTATCGATTACCACAGTTACATGATTCGATCTTTTTCTGATTCTATAACCTCTTCCGAAAGGAGCTGGTCTGAATCTTTTCATAGTTTTACCTTGATTTACATAAATAGTTTTCACTATTAAATCTGCATCTTCAGGTTTTTGATCATTTTTAGCTTCCCAATTTTTAATAGCAGAATAGACTAATTTCTCTAAGTCGATTGAGGCATGTCTTGGTGAATATTTCAAGTAATTAAGTGCTTGAAATGCGTCCAAACCTCTAATGGTATCTGCTACTAATCTCATTTTACGAGTAGATGTAGGACAGTTATTTAATTTTGCTAATGCTTCCATTTTAAATTTTACTACTATTGTTTACTTAATTTTTTTAGATGAATGACCTCTGAAAATACGTGTTGGAGAAAACTCGCCTAATTTGTGTCCTACCATGTTTTCTGTAACGTATACAGGGATAAAACTTTTACCATTGTGAACAGCCATTGTATGACCTACCATTTCTGGTAATATCATAGATGCTCTTGACCAGGTTTTAATTACTGTTTTTTTACCACCATCATTCATTTTTTGGATTTTCTCCAATAAATGATAAGCTACATAAGGTCCTTTTTTAATTGATCTTGCCATTATTGTTGATTATTTACCGTTTTTCTTCTACTAATAATAAATTTATTTGTTGGGTTTTTAGGTCTTCTGGTTTTCATACCTTTAGCTTTTAACCCTTTTCTAGAACGTGGATGTCCACCTGAAGCTCTACCTTCACCACCACCCATCGGGTGATCTACTGGGTTCATCGCTACTGGTCTAGTTCTTGGACGAATACCTTTCCATCTGCTTCTACCTGCTTTACCAAATGATTGTAAACTATGATCTGGATTAGATACAGCACCTACAGTTGCAGTGCAAGTACTAAGAATTAATCTAGTTTCACCAGAAGGCATTTTAATTGTACAATATTTTCCTTCTTTTGCTGATAAAGTAGCATAGGTTCCAGCACTACGAGCAAAAGATGCACCTTTACCTGGTTGTGTTTCGATATTATGAATAGTAGTTCCTAAAGGCATTTCCCCAATTGGAAGCGCATTTCCTAAGTCAGGTGATACTCCTTTACCAGATACAATCGTCTGACCTACTTTAATACCTTGTGGTGCGATAATATATCTTTTTTCACCATCATTATAATTTAATAATGCGATAAAAGCGGTTCTATTTGGATCATATTCTACTGAAACTACTTTAGCAGGAATTTCATTTTTATTTCTTTTAAAGTCGATAATACGATAGTGTTTTTTATGTCCACCACCTCTATATCTCATAGTCATTTCACCTCTACTATTTCTACCTCCTGTAGATTTCATAGGAGCTAATAGTGACTTTTCCGGTGTAGATTTAGTAATCTCTGCAAAAGAATTTAACGTAGTAAATCTTGAGCTCGGTGTCGTTGGTTTAAATTTTTTAACTGGCATTTTATATCTTCTTAAATTCTTCTATTAAATATTTCCGTAGAAATCAATTTGTTGATTATCCTTACAAGTAACTACTGCTTTTTTATAAGCACTTTTCATTCCTTTTGACAAACCTTTATTGGTAAATTTAGTTTTGTCTTTAGCTGGCATACGTAATGTACTAATTTCTGCAACGTTAACGTTATACATTACTTCGATAGCTTTTTTAATTTGATCTTTATTTGCTTTCATATCAACTACAAAAGAATATTGACCAAGTTTTTCAGTTGACTTATTTGTCTTCTCTGTAATTAAAGGTTTTACTAATACGTCTGTTATATATTTCATTTTAACTATTCTTTTTTTTCTATTAATTAGACATGTTTGCTTCTAATGCTTTGATGGCACTTTCTGCTACAATTATTTTGTTAGCATTCATAATATCATAGATATTCACTTTATCAGCTAATGATACATTAGCATTAGGAATATTTCTAGAAGCTAAATAAACATTATAATTATTTTCACCTAAAATCAAAGTTGCTTTATCTTTTTTAATACCTAGATTATTTAATACTGCAATAAAATTTTTAGTTTTTGGAGCGTCGAAATTAGGATCTTCTAATACGATTAAATTATTTTCTTTAACTTTAATAGAGAAAGCTGATTTCTTAGCTAAGTTTTTCTCTTTTTTATTTAATTTAAAAGAATAATCTCTAGGTTTTGGACCAAACACTCTTGCACCACCTCTAAATAAAGGAGAATTAATATCACCTTTTCTAGATCCACCTGTACCCTTTTGTTTATGAAGTTTTCTAGTTGAACCAGATATTTCACTTCTCTCTTTAGATTTGTGTGTTCCTTGTCTTTGATTAGCTAGGAATTGTTTTACAGATAGGTAAACTGAATGATTATTTGGATCGATAGCAAAAATATCATCTGATAAGTTTACTTCTCTTCCTGTTTCTTTACCTTCTATGTTTAATACTTTAATTTTCATTGTATAATCTTCTTATAAAAATATTACTCAAATTTATTTTGATTCAATAACTACATATGAACCGATTGAACCTGGAACCGCTCCTGTTAAAATGATCAGATTTTTATCTGCCATTACTTCATGCACTTTCAAGTTTTTTACTTTTACTGTATCAACTCCCATTTGTCCACCCATACGAATACCTTTAAATACTCTAGATGGTGTTGAACATGCACCGATAGATCCTGGAGCTCTTAATCTGTTATGTTGACCGTGTGTAGCCATACCTACCCCACTAAATCCATGTCTTCTAACTACCCCTTGAAAACCTTTTCCTTTTGAAGTACCAGTAGCTTCCACTTTATCACCTTTCACAAAAAGTTCTGCAGTGATAGTTTCGCCAATAGCTTTATTTATATCAAAATCTCTAAACTCAACTACTTTTCTTTTAGGTGTAGTATTTGCTTTCGCAAAGTGACCTTTTTCACCTGCAGAAGTATTTTTTTCTTTTTTATCATCAAAAGATACTTGTAATGCATTATAGCCATCCGTATCTTTCGTTTTTACTTGAGTAACCACACATGGTCCAGCTTGTATAACTGTACAAGCAAGTTGTTTTCCTTGCTCATCGTAAAGAGTAGTCATACCTACTTTTTTTCCTATTATCGCTTTCATCCGTTTTATAATTTTATCTTTTTTTAGATACCCAACCATTTTTAAATGGTTGTTACATTATTTTTTATTTTACTAAATAACTTCTTAATATCTATTAAACTTTAATTTCTACTTCTACTCCACTAGGTAATTCTAATTTCATAAGCGCATCAATTGTTTTAGACGTTGAACTATAGATATCTAAAAGTCTTTTGTACGTACATAATTGGAATTGCTCTTTTGAATCAGAGTTTACGTGCGGAGATCTAATCACCGTAAATTTTTGTTTTCTTGTAGGTAATGGAATTGGTCCATTTACTACTGCACCAGATGATTTAACCGTTTTTACGATTTTATCTGCTGATTTGTCCACTAAATTGTGGTCAAATGATTTTAGTTTAATTCTTATTCTTTGTGCCATTTTATATAGATACTGTCAAATAATTTTTTAATAAATACTACTACTCTATTTCTACGTTTACTTTACCTGATTGTTTAGCCATAATTTCTCTAGCTATACCATCTGGTGCTGGTGAATAACTATGGAATTCCATTGATGATGTAGCTCTACCAGAAGATAATGTTCTTAATGTAGTTACATAACCAAACATTTCTGCTAAAGGAACTTTCGCTTTAACTACTTGTGCTCCCATTTTAGATTCCATTCCTTCAATCATACCTCTTCTTCTGTTCAAATCACCAATGATATCTCCGGTATAATCATCTGGAGTAACCACTTCTAGTTTCATGATTGGTTCCATCAATACTGGTTTTGCTAATTTAGCTGAATTTCTGAATCCTAATTTAGCTGCTAATTCGAATGATAATGCATCTGAATCCACTGCATGGAATGAACCATCTTTTAATTCAACTCTCATTGAAGGTACTTCATAAGCTGCTAAAACCCCAGTTTTCATCGCTTCTTTAAATCCTTTCTCTACTGAAGGAATAAACTCTCTAGGTATTGAACCTCCGAATACGCTATTAACAAATTCTAAACCTTCTTTTCCTTCTTCTCTTGGTCCTATTGAGAAAATAATATCTGCGAATTTACCTCTACCACCAGATTGTTTTTTATAGACTTCTCTATGTTCAACAGTTTGTGTGATTGCTTCTTTATAGTTTACTTGTGGTGCACCTTGATTTACTTCTACACCAAATTCTCTTTTCAAACGATCGCAAATGATTTCTAAGTGTAACTCACCCATACCACTAATAATAGTTTGGCTAGTTGCTTCATCAAATGTTACTTTAAATGTAGGATCTTCTTCAGCTAATTTAGATAATGACATACCTAATTTATCTAAATCTTTTTGTGCTTTAGGTTCAATAGCTAAACCAATTACTGGCTCAGGGAATGACATAGATTCTAATACGATTGGATGTTTTTCATCACATAAGGTATCACCTGTTTTAATACTTTTGAAACCTACTGCTGCTCCGATATCACCTGCTTCAATACATTCTACTGAATTTTGTTTATTCGCATGCATTTGGAATAAACGAGAAATTCTCTCTTTATTTCCAGATCTTGTATTTAATACATATGATCCTGCATCTAATTTTCCAGAATATGCTCTAAAGAAAGCTAATCTACCAACATATGGATCAGTTGCAATTTTAAATGCTAAAGCTGCAAATGGTTCCTTTACATCTGGTCTTCTAGTTTCTTCTAATCCTGTATCAGGATTTGTTCCTACTACTGCTTCGATATCAGCAGGACCAGGTAAATATCTACAAATCGCATCTAAACAAACTTGCACCCCTTTATTTTTGAATGAAGAACCACACATCATAGGTATGATTGCCATATCTATGGTTGCTTTTCTGATTGCTTCATGCATTTCATTTTCTGTAATTGAATCTGGATTTTCAAAAAATTTCTCCATTAATCCATCATCATAAGAAGCTACTGCTTCTACTAATTTAGCTCTCCATTCTTCAACATCTGCTAACATTTCTGCAGGAATTGGAATTTCATTGTACGTCATACCTCTAGACGCATCATCCCAAACCATTGCTTTTTTAGTAATAAGATCTACCACACCTGTGAAAGTATCTTCAGCTCCGATTGGTAATTGTAAAGGCACTGGATTAGCCCCTAACATTTCTCTTACTTGTTTTACAACATTTAAGAAATCAGCACCAGCTCTATCCATTTTGTTTACGAATCCTACTCTTGGAACTTTATATTTATTTGCTTGTCTCCAAACTGTTTCAGATTGAGGTTCAACACCTGATACTGCGCAAAACAATGCCATTAAACCATCCAATACACGTAATGAACGTTCTACCTCTACAGTAAAATCCACGTGACCTGGTGTGTCAATAATATTAAATTTATATGTTTTAGTATCAGCAATTTTTTTACCCTGATCCATAGGGAAATTCCAAAAACATGTAGTAGCTGCAGAAGTAATTGTAATACCTCTTTCTTGTTCTTGAACCATCCAGTCCATAGTTGCAGCACCATCATGCACCTCACCTATTTTGTGGTTTACCCCTGTATAATATAGAATTCGCTCTGTTGTTGTAGTTTTACCTGCATCAATGTGAGCTGCAATCCCAAAATTTCTTTGATATCTTAAATCGTTAGCCATTTTATTATTTATCTATCGCTTCTTTATTAAAATTTAAAATGTGAAAAAGCTTTATTTGCTTCAGCCATTCTATGAACATCTTCTTTCTTTTTATATGCTGCACCTTCTCCTTTAGACGCTGCTATTGTTTCAGCGGCTAATTTTTCTGACATACTTCTACCCGTTCTTTTTCTAGAAAAAGCTATTAACCATTGCATACTTAAAGCCACTTTTCTAGCAGGTTTTACTTCAGTTGGAATTTGGAAATTCGCACCCCCAATTCTTCTACTTTTAACCTCTACTGATGGAGATAAATTTGCTAATGCTTTTTTCCATACTTCAAATCCATTCTCCCCTGTTTTTTCACTTACTTGATCCACTGCATCATAAAATATTGTTTGCGCAGTACTTTTTTTACCATCCCACATTAGATTATTGATAAACTGAGACACATTCGTATCATTAAATCTTGGATCTGGTTGATAGTATCTCTTTTTTGGTTTAGCCTTTCTCATTATAAAATATTATATTGACTATTTTTGTTATCTAAATTATTTATTTTTTCTTTTTACCTGTATCTGCTACTGCACCTGGCTTAGGTCTTTTAGTACCATATTTAGAACGACTTTGTTTTCTTCCATCAACACCTGCCGTATCTAGAGATCCTCTTACGATATGATATCTAACCCCTGGCAAATCTTTTACCCTTCCCCCTCTAATCAATACGATTGAGTGTTCTTGTAAATTATGCCCTTCCCCTGGAATATAAGCAATAATTTCAATGCTATTCGTAAGTCTTACTTTCGCAACTTTACGTAATGCAGAATTTGGTTTCTTAGGTGTAGTTGTATACACTCTTGTACATACTCCTCTTCTTTGAGGGCATGCATCTAAGGCTCTTGACTTTGACTTGTACTCAATATCGGTACGTCCTTTTCTAACTAATTGTTGTATTGTAGGCATCTTTGCTTTTTAATTCCTTTAAAATTTGGGATTGCAAAGATAGATCATTATGATGAATAAACAAACAGCGTGTGGAAAAAAATGATTTTTTCCTAGAATTTTTTTTAGTATTCCTATTTTTTTCACGTCTGATAGCTTATTGTGAAAATTCATCTCAACAGTTCTATCAATGACAAACCCTTATTTTTCAATAAGTTTCTGAAATTTTCCCCTCATAATTTCTTATTTGGGAGTGCAAAGGTAGTGCTTAATATCCGAAAAACAAATTTTTTACGAATTATTATTAGATTTATTACTTTATTATACAAATATTTCCTAATCATAAGAATCGTAAAGTCGGACAACTACCTCCTATATCAAACATATTTACTCCTAAATTTACTTTTCTTTCATGATCCTATTAAAAATTTGATGGCTATGAATATCAAATATTTTTCTAAAAGCATTCTTACTCACGAGCAGATATTAAAAACGAGCAAAACTTTCAAATTAGCATACCAATTTTATATGTTTTACTTAATATATTTTCATATATATATTTCAATAAAATATATAATTAGATATGTAGTAGAGTAATGAAAAATATTATTTTAGTTAAAATTTAGGACAGTAAATCACTTTATTACCACTTTTCTTACTGCCTTGATGAATATAGATGATAGATACTTCTGGACCACCTCTT
>JBAXTO010000011.1:0-84213 GCA_037130135.1 Bacteroidota bacterium | reverse complement strand
GAGGCGTGACTGTAGCTCCCACATTAGAAAAGCCTTACGTAAGTGAGGCTTTTTTTATTTAAACGAATTGAATAAAAAATAAAGTCAAAGGTTCTCACGCCGAGGCGTGACTGTAGCTCCCACATTAGAAAAGCCTTACGTAAGTGAGGCTTTTTTGTTTTTTACAATTTGAAAATAAAATTAAGTTACAGGTTCTAAATCCTTTTAATTCAATTATGAAAGCATACAAATTGCATGTTTTTTAAATTATAAAAATTTTGGTTTTGAATAGATAGGGTAAACTGCGGAGTGCCCGGGTGTTTTGGAATTGGAATATACCTAGTTTACTATTTTGTGTAATGAATGTTTATATGGAATTATTTAATTTTATATAATAATATTACTATGTTATTATATATAATTGTATATTAGCAAATAATACATATTTAATTAAATAATATGGAAAAATAATACAGATTTATGATTGTTAAGCCTTCAAATAGTTTGATAGATAAGTTCAATAAAAATTTATATTTTGTTGCTAATATCGGTTTAGATTCTGAGGATAACGAACATGAAAGAAATGTAAAGATGAATAATTTAAATTGGTTGTTTTATTCAACAATCATATTGTTTAATACTATTTATTTTTTTATTTTTTTCTTTAAATCACCTTTATTAATTATTGTAAATATAATAATTTTTTCACTGTATTCTTTAGTAATTGTTTTCTCCTATTATAAATTTTATTTACTTTCTAGATGTTATAATTTAATATTTTTGATTGCTTGCATATTTTTCTTCTCAGCCATTTTTGGTAAAGAATCAAATATGATGCTGATGTATATACCTATTCTAATTCAAGTATTTTTAGTGTTTAATTATAAAGAAAAATTATTCTTATTTATATTTGTCTCAATTATATACTTTCTTTTTTTCTTTTATAACTTCAGAGCAGATTTAATTAGTAAATTTACAATTTTTCATCAGTATGGTATGGTTATACATGATTCAATAATCTATTATTTATTGTTTTTTATGACCTTAATAATGCTATTCAATTATTATGAGAATATATTGATAGACAAACAAGTTGAATATCAAGAAAAATATTTTAGTAGAATATTGAATTCATTACCTGTTGAAATTATAGTAATGGACGAAAAATTCAAGTATAGATTTATAAATAAAGAAGCAATTAAAGATGACCATATGAGAGAATGGTTGATTGGAAAAGATGACTATGACTATGTAAAGTATCGAGCCAAAAATAAAAGTATAGCAGATGTACGTTTTGAATTTTACAGATCAGTCAATAGTAATCAGGTGTATGGACATTTAGAAGAGGTTATATATACTGCTCAAGGACAAAAAAAATATACTGATAAGACATTAATGTATATAGAAGATGAAGATCTAGGTTCAGCTATGAGGTATATTGGTTATTCTATAGATAGTACATCAAAGAAAGAGGCTGAGATTATGCTAAAACAATATATGTTAAAGTTAGAAAAATCTAATGAAGAATTAAAACAGTTTGCTTATATCACCTCACATGATTTAAAATCACCATTACGCAATATCAATTCTTTATTGCAATTGACCAAAAAGAGGAATGAAAATATATTAGATCAGGATTCAAAGGATTTGATAGAGACATGTATCAAATCTGCCAACTATTTATATACTGTAGTAGGCGATGTATTGTTATATACTACATCTGAAGCAGATAAATCGGTATATGTTAAAATTGATTTGAATGATATTATTAGTGAGATAATTAAAAATAATACTGTATTCTTCAAAGAGAAAAAAGCTGAAATTATATTAAAGAAAGAATTTCCTCAGATATTTTCACATCGAACGATGATGTTTAATTTATTTTCTAATTTAATTCAAAATGGAATTAAATATAATAAATCTGAAGTGCCTAAAGTAACCATCGATTATACAGAGAGCGAAGATTATTATTATTTTTCTGTTTCAGATAATGGAATTGGAATTGATGAAAAATACAAAGATCAAATATTTATAGTGTTTAAGCGATTGCATAATCAAAGTGAGTATGAAGGTACAGGTATTGGACTATCTATATGTAAACAAATTGTAGAGAATCTTGGTGGTTCAATCAGTGTTATTTCAAAACTGGGCGAAGGTTCTACCTTCTATTTTAATTTGCCAAAATCTAAACAATTAGATTCCCATTAATATATACATTGTCGATACAATTTTCTCCAAAGGAGTATGCTAAATAGGTGATTGAAGGAATTTCTTTAGTGATAATAAAATTAGCTTTTTTACCTACTGTAATAGAGCCCACGCTATCTGACACTTGCATGGCATAAGCACCATTAATGGTCATTGCATTCAAAGCCTCCATTGGTTTCATTTTTAATTTGATACAAGCGAGTGAAAATAAAAAATTCATATTGCCACTAGGAGTACTGCCAGGATTATAATCGCTAGCTAGCGCCACAGGAATATTCTCTTGCATTAAGGTGCGAGCAGGAGCAAAAGGAATGCCTAAATAAAAAGAACATGAAGGTAATAAAGTAGCAATTGTATGACTTCCTTTAAGCGCTTGAATAGCTGCTTCATCCATACATTCGAGATGATCGACAGATATAGCCTGATGTGCAATACCCACTTGAACACCACCTGATACGTTTAATTGATTGGCATGTATTTTTGGGGCCAATCCGTAACTTGCAGCAGCAGTCAGAATTCGACCGGTATCTGTTGTGCTGAAAAATCCCTCTTCGCAAAATACATCAATATAATCGGCTAATTGTTCTTGTTGAATTCGAGGCAACATTTCCTCGATAATTAATTGAATATAAGCCTCATGATTTTCTTTATATATAGAAGGATATGCATGCGCACCAAGGAATGTAGCTTTAATGGGAATTGGAAAATGTTCTTTTAGTTTTTTAATGACGCGTAGCATCTTTAATTCGGCATCAGTACTTAAACCATATCCACTTTTAATTTCGATACTCCCAGTGCCTAATCGAATCAACTGATTTAAGCGATTAGATGCGCTCATGAATAATTCTTCTTCAGTAGCTGCTTCCACTTTACGAGCTGAATTTAATATGCCTCCACCTGCTGCAGCTATTTCTTCATAGCTTTTTCCTTCAATTTTCATCAAAAATTCTTCTTCGCGAGTAGCAGCAAAAACGATATGTGTATGGGAGTCGCACCAAGTGGGGAATATAATTTTGCCACTAACATCTACAATCTCATCGGCACTTGGCAAATGATCATTCATAGAACCATATTGAAGAATTTTATCATCCTCTATCAATAAAAAAGCATTTTTAATACTAGGTACTTGATTCATTTCTAATCCTTTAACAACAGCAGGTAATTGTTCGTGTACTTGAAGTAATTGTTTGATATGAATGAATAAGGTCCGCATATAAATGATATTTTATCTTACAAAAATATAGTTTTAGTTGAATGTATTGAGGAATACTTTGTAGATTTGCAATAATGTCGGGGAATAGTTTTGGTCAAATTTTTCGTATCACATCTTATGGTGAATCTCACGGTAAAGGTATAGGAGTTGTTATTGATGGATGTCCTGCTGGATTGATCCTAGATGAATCTTTAATACAAAATGCATTAGCTAGTCGTAAACCTGGTCAATCTTCTATTACTAGTTCTAGAGCAGAGAGCGATTCATATACTATCCAATCTGGGATATCTAATGGAATAACTACTGGTGCACCTATCGCTTTTTTTGTGCCTAATATTGATGCAAAATCTAACGATTATGATGCATTGCAACAAGCCTACAGACCATCGCATGCCGATTATACCTATGATATGAAATATGGGATTAGAGATATTGCAGGCGGAGGTAGATCGAGTGCTAGAGAGACCATTGCACGCGTTATTGGTGGTGCAGTAGCTCAGATGTTATTAGCGCATTACAAGATTGAAATAGTTGCTTACGTTTCACAAATAGGTACGATAACTTGTACAAAAAACTATGAAACATTAGATTTAAAGATGGTTAATACTAGTTTAGTTCGCTGTCCAGATCATACCATAAGTGAGCAAATGATTGCCGCGATTGAAGAAGCGAAAAAAGAGGGTGATTCCTTAGGTGGTGTGATAACATGTATTGCTAAACAAGTACCAGTAGGATTAGGGGAACCCGTATATGATAGATTAGAAGCGGATTTAGCTAAAGCGATGTTGAGTATAAATGCTACTAAAGGATTTGAGATAGGTAGTGGATTTGCGGGTACAAAAATGAAAGGCAGTGAGCATAATGATATATTTTATAAAGAAGGGGAACAAATAAAAACAAAGACCAATTATTCAGGAGGAGTTCAAGGTGGTATATCCAACGGAATGGATATTTATTTTAATGTAGCATTTAAGCCTACATCAACTATTTTTAAAGAACAAGAGACAATAGATATAGCAGGAAATCCGTTATTGATGCAAATGAAAGGAAGACATGACCCATGCGTGGTGCCAAGGGCTGTACCAATCGTTGAGGCCATGACCGCTCTAGTATTGGCTGATCATATATTACGAAATAGAAGTGCGAGGATATAAAAAAACAAAAAAAATATAGGTGTTAGATTATTATTTTATTACAGGAACAAGTAGTGGTTTAGGTTATGCATTAACTAAACAATTGACCAATATTAAAAACAATTTTGTTATTGGGTTTGCACGTCATTTAGAATTTGAACGTTCCAATTATAGTCATAAGCATATCGATTTGTCATCGGTAGTAAATGTATTGAATTATGATTTCCCCAATATTAATAATGCTAAAAGTATTACATTAATTAATAATGCTGCGGTATTAGGGGAGATTGATTATTTAGGTAATTTATCAGATGATCGATTAGCCTCTACCTTATTAGTAAATTTAGTTGCACCTACGATATTGTGTAATAAATTTATGCGTAAATATAAAACGATAGAATTGCCTAAAACCATAATCAATATTGGTAGTGGCGCATCTAAATCGCCTTACGATGGATGGGGAGCATATTGTGCTTCTAAAGCAGGTTTAGAGATGTTATCGGATATAATACATAAAGAACAAGAAATTGTAAATACAGGATTTAGGATACATAATATTGCACCAGGAGTAGTAGATACTAAAATGCAAGATGATATCCGAAATACATCACAAAACAAATTCAGTAGAATGGATAAATTTGTAGCGTTAAAGGAGGAGAATAAATTATATTCACCTGATGATGTAGCTATGGAAATTATTCGAATCATTCAAGATCCTAGTGCCATAGATACGGTTTCACATCGTATTGAGTTAATAAAGTAATTTGATTTTTATCTGAGTAAATCGTAATTTTCGTCTTTAGAAATTAAACTAAATAGATGAATAAATATTTCATTTTAATCTTATTATTTTTCGTTAAAGTTACATTTTCACAATTACAAAATACAAATGATGTAATTGAGAAACTTAAGCTAGATAGTGTATTGCAACATGCAAGTTGGGGTATATGTATCATAGATAATAGCAACGGGAATATACTAGTAGATAAAGATAAAAGTGTATCATTGGTGCCTGCCTCCTCTACAAAAACCATCACAACTTCTAGCGCATTAGCACTTTTGGGTGAAGATTATACCTACAAAACACAGGTATATTATGAAGGTCAAATAGTAAATCATACATTAAAAGGGAATTTATTTATACAAGGAAGTGGAGATCCTACAATTGGTTCTAGTAAAATGGAGCAATCGATTAGTGAAGAAACATTTATATCAAATATAATTGGCGTATTAAAGAAATTTGAAATTCAAAAAATTGAAGGAAGTGTGCTTGTAGATGCTTCTTGTTTCAATGGTTTCCCAACACCTATTACCTGGAATTGGTCGGATATTGGAAATAATTATGGAGCAGGTTCATTTGGTTTTAATAGTAGAGATAATGAATTTGTGATACAATGCAATCCAACTAAAAAGAATCAAGCACCTGAAATAGAAGTGAGTCCGGTGATACCTTCACTTCATATCATAAATGAATTTTATTGTACTGATACAGTGAATAATGGGGATGATGCGTATGTATTTGGCGCAGCTTATGATAATAATCGATTGCTAAATGGTCCAGTTCCATTAAATGCGGCTATTAAAGTAAAAGGAAGTATGCCTGATCCACCCTTCTATTTTGCTTCCTTACTCACTGAAAAACTGGCTGCAAGTGGAATTGAAGTAACTGGATTTCCGGCTACAGATAGAACACTGCAACATATGGATGCCCTTAGAAGCGAAGAGAAAAATAGTTTATATACCTATGTTTCTCCGCCTTTAAAAGATATCATTACAGCTACTAATCAAATGAGTTTGAATTTGTATGCAGAAAGTTTATTGAAGACTATTTCGAAAGAAATAAACGGAGTTGCAACAGCAGCTGATGGTTTACAGCTTATCGTTCAATATTGGAAATCGAAAGGAGTTGATTTAGATGGATTTTATATGAAAGATGGAAGTGGATTAAGTAGACATAATGCAATTAGTCCTTATCATTTTGCACAAATATTATATGCGATAAGTAAAGAAAATTATTTTAGCACATTTAAAAAATCCTTAGCGGTAGCAGGAGAATCGGGTACTTTAAAAAGTTTATGTGTAGGGACGAATGCGGCTGGTAAAATTATCGCGAAGAGTGGTACGGTAGAAAGAGGGATATCCTATACAGGTTATGTTCAATCGAGTTCTGGTAAGCAACTTACATTTTGTATGATCTTTAATAATTATACCTGTACGAATGCCATCTTAAGGAAAAAAATTGAGCAATTAATGGTTGCAATGAGTAAAATATAATCAAACTATATGTCGACAATTCTATATTATAACGCTAAAATATATACGGTAAATGCATCTTTCGATTTGGCAGATGCATTGATAATTGAATCAGGTAAAATTATTTTTGTAGGAACATTAGCAGAGATTCCAACGATAGAAATTAAGGAGCGCATTGATTGTAAGAACGCCTATATATATCCAGGATTTATAGATCCACATTGTCATTTTATTGATTTAGGTAAAAGTTATTTTACAGCACCCTTATACGAGACAAGATCCTTTGAAGAAGTACTGGAAAGATGTGCAACATTTCAACAAACGAATAATTCTTTATGGCTATTAGGAAGAGGATGGAATCAAAATGATTGGACGAATAAAGAATTGCCAAACAAAAAAATATTAGATCAGCTATTTCCAGATATACCTGTTTTATTAATTCGTATTGATAGTCATGTTGGATTATTAAATCAAAAAGCGATTGAACTTACTCAAGTTATTCAAGCTCATTTTATAGAAGAAAAACAAGTGGAGTTAAAAGAGGGTATAGCAACGGGAATCATCTATGATAAAGCATTATATCATGTATTAGAATTTGTAAAACCAGATGCAGCAACCAAATCATTGTATATACAAAAAGCAACAGATATATGTTTGTCGCATGGATTAACAAGTGTAGGCGATGCGTTTATGACCTATGAAGATTTTGAGGTGTATAAACAATTAAATGAGTTGAATCAACTACGAATACAAGTTTATGGGATGATGGTTCCAAGTAAAGAAAATAAAGCATATTTAGTTGCACATGGAGTTTATAAGAATCAGCTATTACATATCAATGCTACTAAGCATTTTGCGGATGGTGCCTTAGGTTCGAGAGGAGCAGCATTAATAGAGCCATATAGCGATGCGCCAGATAATACGGGCATGTTGTTAGAAACAGATGCCTATTGGATAGAAGAAGCCCAATTTTGTATCGACCATCAATTACAAATGATTACACATGCTATAGGAGATGCAGCCAATAAGCGTATTATACAATTGTATAAAAAGTTTTTATCGAAACAATCGACGAATCGCTGGAGAATAGAGCACATGCAGATGCTAGATGAAGAAGATATTCAAGATATTAAAGAATATCAGATTGTACCAAGCATACAAAGTACACATGGAACGAGTGATTATACATGGGCAATCAATAGGATAGGACCAGCCCGCATGAAAAAATCATATCGAGTAAAAGATCTTTTAGACGCTTGCGGCTATATTGTCAATGGCAGTGATTTTCCTATTGAGAAAGCCAATCCATTAAGAGGATTTTATGCTTCTATCACCCGACAAAGTGATGAAGGATTACCTGAAGGAGGATTTGATCCTAGCCAAAAGATTAGCCGAGAAGCAGCCTTGAAAAGTATGACGATTTGGGCTGCCTATGCACAATTTGAAGAAGCCGAGAAAGGAAGTTTGGAAGTGGGTAAAAATGCTGATTTTGTTATGCTAGACACTGATTTAATGAATTGTGATGAGGGGCAAATTTTGAAATCAAAAGTCTTGATGACTATAGTGAAAGGAGAAAATAAATATGGAGCAATTATTTAATAAAAATGCGCTTAATAGTTAGCAGAATAATTTTAATATCTTCTACTAAATTATGATTCAAAATATATTTTTCATTTATTTTTAATTTTGCTGGCATTACTTCTTCAATATATGTTTTTTCTGGATCAGCACTTTTACTAAGCAAATCGCTTTCTTCGAAGTACTCAAGAGAAGCCCAATCGGTAATTCCTGGTTTTACACTTAATACTTTTTTTTGAGCTGTAGTATATATATCGGTATATTTTTTTACTTCAGGACGTGGTCCTACTAAGCTCATATCACCAAGCACAACATTGATTAATTGGGGCAATTCATCTAATTTGAATTTACGAATATAATAACCCATTTTAGTAATTCTATTATCGCGCGAGCCAACAGTGAGTAGTCCTTTTTTATCACTATCTGGTCTCATACTTCTAAATTTATATAAGCTAAAAGGAATTTCATCTTTCCCGATACGTTCTTGGCGATAGAAGATACCTCCTTTGCTTTCGATTACAATACCAATAGCAATAATAAGTAAAAGTGGACTTAATAAAATTAAACCTATACTAGAAAAGAATAAATCAAAAATTCGCTTCATGTATTAGATGGTTTCCTGATAACTTTTAATAACGGCATCAATTACTTCTTGCAATTGTGCATCACTCATATCGTAGAATACCGGTAAAGAAATTTCATTTTCCCATAATGCTTGTGCATTTGGATAATCGCTCATTTGATATCCTCTACTAGAATAGGCGGTTAATAAAGGAAGTGGTTTATAATGTACATTTACACTTACATCTTTATCAAAAATATGTTGAATCATTTCATTTCTTTTACTTACGTTGAAACCTTTGATACGCAATAGATATAGGTGATAAGAAGATTCTCTATCAGCATCTTTATAAATAGGTGTGATAGCCCAATCCAATTTACTAAACGCATTTTGATAAACTTCAAAAATTTCTTTTCTTCTTTTTAAAGTTTGCGCATCATATCTTCTCAACTCAATCAGACCAATACTAGCTAATATATCCGTCATATTACATTTATAGCCGGCATCAATAACATCATATTCCCAAGCCCCTTTTTGCATTTTGGCTAGCGCATCTTTGCTTTGACCATGTAGCGAATAAATATTTAATTCTTTATACAATTCATCATTATCAAATGGTTTAGGCATATTGATACAGATACCACCCCCTTCGGCTGTTGTTAAATTTTTTACAGCATGAAAAGAGAATACAGTGAAATCGCAGGCAGTACCAATTCGCTTTCCTTTATAAATAGCACCAAAAGAGTGAGCTGCATCATTCAATACCATGATTCTATTGAGTTTTTCTTGACGAGGTGTTCGGGCATTGAATAATTTTTGAATTTCAGGTTCTTGCACCATTTGCATTAAAGCATCATAATTTACAGGCAATCCGCCTACATCCACAGGAAGAATCACTTTCGTTTTAGAAGTGATAGCTTTACGTACGGCTTCGATATTGATGGTAAAATCGTCGTTTACATCAACCATCACAGGCTTTGCACCGCAATGCACTACAATATTTGCACTAGCGCAATACGTATATGCAGGAACAATCACTTCATCACCTTCTTGAACTCCAAACCAATGCAATAACATTTCTGCACCAGCTGTCCAGCTATTCACAGCAAGAAATTTTTCTACACCACAATATTCAGCCACTTCCTTTTCAAACTGTTTGGTACGCGGACCTGTAGTAATCCAACCACTTTTCAAAGCAGCTACTACTTCGTTAATAATATCATCATCAATTCGAGGAGGAGAAAATGGAATCATAGTCGGTATATATTTTATGAATATTTATTCAAATGGAATAATCAACAAAAGTAAGATTATCCTTGGTAATCTGGGAACAGAAAACGCAAATATTTTTTAGCTAAATTTTGATAGCTATGGTTTTCGATAACATAATTATATCCATTTTGCCCTAATTGCATTCGCTGTTCATTACTCATCTGATATAATTTTAAAATAGCCTCACTAATTGCCTCTACATCTTCCGCACCAACAGTGATTCCTGCATTAGCTTCCTGCACTGGGTCATTATAAGCATTTATAGAATGCAAAATTGCTTTTGTAGCTAACATGTATTCAAATATTTTATTGGCGCTTACTCCATAACGATATAATGGTGAATTATGCCAACCGATATAACATACATCAAATTCATTAATAATAGCTTGAATTTCATTCTTAGGAACAGCATCATAAAAACTTATGTTTTTGGAGTCTTTATATTGTTCTATATATTTTTCTTTTTCGCCACCTTCCCCAATTAAAACTAAATGAATGGCTGTATGAGATTCGATTTTTTTCATGGCTTGAAGCATATATTCCATGGCGTTTGCTGTCCCTATAGTACCCGTATAACCTATAATAAATTTGCCTTCATGCTTTTTACGTAAGTTGTAAATAGATATTTTTTTTTCTTTAATATCTTCAATCATATCTATACCGTTCGGAACACATCTAAACTTTTTATCATCGATACCTAAATTGCGAAGATGTTCAACGATATTAGGTAATAGTGAAACTACATAATCTGCTTTTTTGTAAGCAAATTTTTCGACTAAACTGAATAATACAATCAGCGGATGCTTCGTGCTAATATTTCCTAATTGAGTCACTGACATGGGCCATAAATCACGTATTTCAAAAACGAGTTGACAATTGAATTTTCGTTTCAATAACCAACCATTAATAGCAGGAAATAAGGAAGGAGAGGAAACGATTATTACATCTGGTTTTTGGAATTTATGTGTAGGTAAAAAAAGTAATTTCAATACAAATACAATCATACTCCAAATTCGTCCGAGGCTTGCAGATTTGCCATAGGTAGGCGTTTTAACCCAACAATAATCTACATTATTAATTTTTTCAAATGTAAATTGACCTGTAGTAGGAGGTAATGGATTATATAGATGAGAGAAAGAACCAGAAATTACATAGGCTTTTACATCTAGTTTTTCAAAATTGGAAGCCATATAATAGTTGCGAAAAACCATCCCATGAATAGGAGAGCCGGCATACTGATTAATAATCCAAATACATTTTTTCATTTAAGAATAGTAACAAGTAGTAAGTATTGAAACACAAGATATAAATAATAGTTAATGAGTTTTATGCTCAATATGCGTACTATTTTACTTGCTACTTCTAAATTAAATTTCTCTATTAATATCAAATTGTTCTAGATAATCGGCAAATTTCCTAACGAAAAGTCCACCTAATGCACCATCTACCACTCTATGATCATATGAATGAGATAAGTACATCATATGGCGAATACCAATATAATCTCCTTCAGCAGTTTCGATTACTACAGGTTTCTTTTTGATAGAACCTACAGCCATGATCGCTACTTGAGGTTGATTAATGATAGGAGTACCCATGATATTTCCGAAGGTTCCTACATTCGAAATAGTATAAGTACCACCACTGATATCATCAGGAGAAAGTTTATTGATACGAGCTCTATTAGCTAAGTCATTTACTTTTTTGGCTAAGCCTAAAAGATTGTATTGATCGGCATTTTTAATTACAGGTACAATTAAGTTACCACTTGGCAAAGCTGCGGCCATACCAACATTGATATCTTTTTTAAGGATAATTTTATCACCATCTAAAGAGCAATTGATATTCGGAAAATCTTTGATGGTTTTCACTAAGGCTTCAATAAATATAGGAGTGAAGGTTAAGTTTTCACCTTCTTTTTGTTTGAATTTGTTTTTCCATTTTTCTCTCCATAAAACCAAATTCGTTACATCTGCTTCAACAAATGAAGTTACGTGAGCGGATGTTTGTTTCGATTTGGTCATATGCTCAGAAATTAATTTACGCATACGATCCATTTCAATGATTTCTACATTGGCACCATAATTAGTAGTTGCAGTTTTAGGTGCTTCAGTAGGCGCAGGCGTTGAGCTTACAGTAGGTGCAGCAGTAGGAGAAGTTGCAGTTCCATTACTTCTATTTGCTACATACGCTAAAATATCTTTTTTATTTACTCGTCCACCACCACCAGTACCAGGTATCGCTTCTAGTTCGGCCATACTAATTTTTTCTTCACGAGCAATATTCAATACCAATGGAGAATAGAATCTATTCGCATCTGTATTAGAAACAGCACTTGCAGTTGTAGCAGGAGCAGTAGTTAGAGCAGCTGCTTGCGTTTGCACGGGAGCTGCAGGGGTTTGTTCTACAACAGGTGCAGCAGCAGGCGTAGCCGTTGCAGCAGCACTTCCACTTTCGATGATAGCAATCGCTTTACCTATTTCAACAGTTTCCCCTTCAGGGAAAAGAATTTTAGTTAATTTACCGGTAAAAGGAGAAGGCACTTCGCTATCTACTTTATCAGTGGCAATTTCTAACACGGCTTCATCTTGCGCCACCATGTCGCCTTCTTTTTTTAACCATCTAAGTATCTTAGCTTCCATGATACTTTCGCCTAGCTTGGGCATAACCAATTCTGCCATATTGAATATTTTATTGTTAGAGTTTGAATTACAAAGGTAAGGAATTTGCGCTATAAAAAACTATAGGTGGAAAAGCAAAGCATAAATGTTGATTTCCTGATATAAGGATCAAAAAAATGATTCAATTACATTGTTGATGCAAATGAATCATTCTTTAATAAATGGATATTTATTGACTTATTAAAACGGCAATTTCAATCCTCTTCCTTTGCCTTGCATGCCTTGCATGGTTTTCATCATTTTTTTCATGTCTTCAAATTGCTTTAAGAAATTATTGACATCTTGAATTGTATTACCACTTCCATCGGCAATTCTTTTTCTGCGTGAGCCATTCATCAAATCAGGATTACTTCTTTCTTTAGGAGTCATCGATAAAATGATAGCTTCAATTTTATTGAATGATTTATCATCGATATCGATATCTTTTATCGCTTTACCAACGCCAGGAATCATTCCCAATAAGTCTTTGACATTTCCCATTTTTTTGATTTGACCTAATTGATTTAAGAAATCATTAAAATCAAATTGATTTTTAGAGATTTTCTTTTGTAGTTCGGCCGCTTTTTTCTCATCAAAATGCTCTTGCGCTTTCTCCACAAAGGATACGATATCCCCCATTCCTAAGATACGTTGCGACATTCTTTCTGGGTAGAATACATCGAGTGTATCTACTTTTTCGCCCATGCTCACAAATTTGATGGGCTTATTAACGGTATATTTAATGGTTAAAGCCGCACCACCACGCGTATCCCCATCTAATTTGGTTAAAACCACTCCATCAAAATCTAAGCGATCATTAAAGGTTTTTGCGGTATTCACAGCATCCTGACCCGTCATCGAATCTACTACGAATAAGGTTTCATTCGGATTTACAGCTTTTTTTACATTTTCAATTTCTTTCATCATCTCTTCATCGATGGCCAAACGACCAGCGGTATCGATGATAACAGTGTTATAACCTTGTACTTTAGCGAAATCGAGGGCGTTCTTAGCGATTTGAACCGCATTTTTATTATCTGCTTCACTATATACCGGAATACCAATCGCTTCACCTAGTACTTTTAGTTGGTCGATAGCGGCAGGTCTATAGATATCGCAGGCTACCATCAATGGGCTTTTGCCTTTCTTTGTTTTAAGAAAATGTGCTAGTTTATGAGTGAAGGTAGTTTTACCAGAACCTTGTAAACCAGAGATTAGAATGATAGTCGGATTGCCTTTCAGATTGACGTCTACGGCTGTTCCACCCATTAATTTAATCAATTCATCGTTCACAATTTTAACCATCAATTGACTAGGCGAAACGGCTGTAAGCACATTTTGTCCTAGTGCTTCTTCTTTTACCTTATCGGTAAATTCTTTGGCAATTTTATAGTTTACATCGGCATCGACTAGTGCTCTACGAATTTCTTTAACGGTAGAAGCAATATTGATTTCGGTAATTTTACCTTGTCCTTTGAGGGTTTTAAAGGCACCCTCGAGCTTATCTTGTAAATTTTCAAACATATCTTATCACATTAAAAGTTTGCAAAAATAAAATAAATAATAAGCAATGAACAGATTAGTTTAAAAAAAGGATAAATAAAATTTTGATTTCATAATAAAATAATTATAATTGCACGATTATTCATTTTCACTTAATTCATTTATCAAGTTGGCACAGAAAAAAGTACAAAAAGCTAGCGCAAAGAAGCCAGTAGCTAAAAAACCTTTGAAGCCAGTGGCTAAAAAGGCATCAAAACCTGTCAGTAAGAAATCAACGAAGATTGACAATAGTAAGAAAGCCAAGCCAGTAGCTAAGAAAGCAGTGGCCAAAAAAACTGTATCCAAACCAGTAGTTAAGAAGAAAGTGGCACCTAAAGTTGCAGCTAAAAAAGTGATTAAGCCAGTAGCTAAAAAAGCAGTAAAAACGAGTGTTAAAAAGCCTATAACGAAAAAAGCTGTTAAGCCCATTGCTAAAAAAGCCGTTAAGCCGGTAGCAAAAAAAGTAACAACTAAACAAGTAGCTAAACCTATTGCAAAAAAAGTTGTTAAACCTATTGCAAAGAAAAGTAAGTTGAAATCAATAGTTAAGAAAGCAACTCCAGTTAAAAAAACGAGCAAAGTAGTTGCAAAAAATAAGATTCAAAAAAGTATTCAGAAACCAAGTAAACCGCTAGCTAAAACCGCTAAGAAGTCTACCGCAAAATCCAATAAGAAAGACATTATCAAAAAGACTTCTAAACCAATTGCTAAAAAAGTAACTAAATCGGTTTCTACCAAGAAAGTAGCTAAACCTGCTACGAAAAAAGCCCCTGCTAAAAAAGCAACTAAGCCGAGTCGTATACCTGCAAAAAAAACGATTGTTGCAGCTCCTAAAAAATCAATTGCTCCAACAAAAAACGATAAAAAATCCAAAGTAATCGTTGATAGAAAAACGATTCAGAAAGTAACTCCCAAAAAAGAGGCAAAAGTAGAATCAAGTAAAACTAAGGCAATTATTCATCATGAAGATGTAAGTAGTAAACCCATAATGAGTTTACCAAGAGATATAAAGGGCACGGTGGTGAATGTCGTAAAGCCTAAATTAAATAGAGAAGAGAAAAAAGCTTTAAAAGAAAAATTAAAATTAAAAGCACAAGCACAAAAGAAAGCGCATTCTAAAATCGATTATGCCGAAGTTAGAAGATTAGCTAAAATTAAAGCACAAACTGAAATTGATAATTATTTAAAGCTAAATCCTAAAAGAAGACTTTTAAAATTAGAGTTTGTGATTCGATCTTCACCAACTATTTTATATACCTTTTTAAAATCATCCTCTTGCTTAGCTTTATGGTTTTGTGATGTATGTTCAGAAAATTCAAACGATTATTCATTTACTTGGAATGGAGATACACAACATGCTACTTTAGTAGAAGATCATGATGACGAGAGTGTAAAATACAAATGGGTAAATGCACCAAAAGAAGAATTTATAGAATTTTCTATTAGTAAATCTGAAATATCTTTTGATACGATACTTACCATAAAAGAGTTTATAGATGCTGGAGATGAAGCCAGTCAATCTGAATTATGGGCAGAACAAGTAAAATCACTTGTGAAACATATAGGTGGATAATACCAATCTACAAAACACCAATAAACATTTACGTTCTATTGGTGTTTTTTTTTATACAATATTTATTTAGCAAAACATCATTTATTTAATGGCAAAGACAACTAAAAAAGAAGAGAAGAAAAAAACATTTAAAAGTTTTTTAAGTAAAGAAGATAAAGAGTTTATGAAAAATTATTTAAATAATTTTTCACCTACAGGATTTGAATGGAAAGGGCAACAATTATGGTTAGATTTTATTAAACCTTATATTGATACACATGAAGTAGATAATTATGGAACTGTATATGGCGTAGTGAATCCAAAAGCTCCATTTAAAGTAGTAATTGAAGCACATGCAGATGAAATTTCTTGGTTTGTAAGTTATATCACTGAAGATGGAATGATATATGTGAAACGTAATGGAGGAAGTGATCATATGATTGCTCCATCTAAAAGAGTATTTATTCATTCTAAAAAAGGCTTAATACCAGGATTTTTCGGTTGGCCTGCTATTCATACTAGAGCCGGAAAAGATGAGGCTCCAGAATTAAAAAATATTTGTATCGAAACGGGTTGTTTTAGTAAAACAGAAGTGTTGGATTTAGGAATAGAAGTAGGTGACGTTATTACATTTCAAGATGAATTCATTACGATTAATGATAGATATTATGTAGGACGTGCCTTAGATAATAGAATGGGTGGATTTATGATTGCTATGGTTGCTAAATTATTAAAACAGAATAAAAAGAAATTACCTTTTGCTCTATATATTGTGAATGCTGTTCAAGAAGAAGTAGGATTGAGAGGAGCTGAGATGATTGCTCAAACCATTAAACCACATGTGGCCATAGTTACGGATGTTACGCATGACACTACTACACCTATGATTAATAAATTAATTGAAGGAGATACTAAATGTGGAAATGGTCCAGTATTGACAGTTGGACCAGCTGTTCATAATAAGTTATTAAATATCATTAAAGACGAAGCAAAAAAACAAGAAATTCCAATTCAAATGGATACAGCTAGTAGAGCTACAGGAACTGATACTGACGCATTTGCTTATGCTAATGGAGGAACACCATCAGCATTGATTTCATTGCCATTACGTTATATGCATACTACGGTTGAAAGTGTACATAAGGAAGATGTTGAGAATGTGATTCTGTTGATTTATCACACCTTATTGAAACTAGATCCAAAATTTAATTTTAAATATTTATAAATTCATTTTATAAACTACTTGTATGAAAAGTATATTGAAGCATTTAAGCTTTTCTAATATTTGGATTGGCTTAGCGGCCTCATTGCTTTGTTTAAGTAATTTATTATCGCTTCGTTGGTTGCCTAATATGGAAATTACCCAATTAAGTATTTTTGGTTCTAAATATTTATTACTATTTGTTTTTTTTGCCACTATTGCTGCCTATACATTTATCCGATTAATTGGATTGCGTGAAAAACATCCCAATGCCAGCTCTGAAATGATTGATTATGTAAGAGCTCATAAAACCATATTAACTATTTGGGCTATACTATGTGTACTTATTGCCGGGTATTGTTTCTATAAATTATTTATGGTGCAGATGATCATTATTTTATTTGCGGGTTTACTCAGTGCCTTGTATGCAATTCCCATTTATAAATATAAAAATGAATGGCGTTCTTTACGACAAATTCCTTATCTAAAAACAATTTTAGTAGCACTGGTATGGTCACTGATGACAGTAAGCTGTGTGCTTGTTTATGCCGATATGTATCCTGTTATTGTGCGACCTCAACACGTATTATTATTTGTAATTAATTTTATTTTTATTTGGGCTCTTACTATTCCTTTTGATATTCGCGATATAGAATATGATAAAGAAGTACAAGTAAAAACTATTAGTCATATACTAGGAGTTGATAAAACCAAGTGGTTTTCAATAGGATTACTTATTGTTTATTTAATACTAAGTTTTATGTTTTATATTTATATCCCTTGTGATATCAAATATCAAAACTTTTTCAGAAGCTTTAATCTTGCAGTTTTTACAGCAAGTCTAGCAGGAGGCTTAGCAGCTATTTTTTTAATTAGAAGTATTACAATAAATTCTAAAGAATCTGTCTTTACAATTGAGCTAGACGGAATTATTATTGCTCAAAGTGTTTTTATGATTGCTATTTACAGCGTCTATTATTTTTTCAAATAATTATTTATTTATGAATAATTATTTTTTTAGTGACAGATTTTTTCTCATTAGCTAAACGAATAAAATACATTCCAGCATCTAAATCTCTAACATTAATAATAGTTTTAGAATCATTTATAGGTTTACTGTATAATACTTGTCCTTTGATATTATAAATAAATAGTTGACTAGGATATAATTCAAAATTGGGATATGAAATAGTGATTTGTTCATTAGCCGGATTAGGATAAATTGTAATATCTAAGTTAGCTTCTTCTAGCTCTTTTACTGAAAGTAAATAACGCGGTGCGATTATCGTATCCCAATTGGCTTGTGAGTATAACGTTAAACCTCCTCTACTATTTCCTGTAAGATACTCTAGTAAACCATCATTATTTAAATCAGTGATGCAAATATTGGCATTATAGCCATCACGTATATCAGCAAATTTATTGCTAATTAAATTTAAAGCGCCTCTGCGTAAACTATCCATATTAATTTTGTAGGTAAAGATTGCACCACTTTGAGAACCAACATATACCATCGAATCTTTTACATAAGGACTCGCATTCCCATCAGGACTTGTAGTAGTATTTAAAACATCAATGAATCCAAAATTTGTATTTACCGAATCTTTATGAAATTTATATATACTAGGACTTCCAAAATTCCAGTAATAGTTTAATTTGCCATCTACTCTTCCTACTAGTAAATCTAAGTCACCATCGTTATCCATATCATGTAAACATGGATTAGCATTAATACCTACATCTATCGATTGATAATTAATTAATGGCGCTACACCTGTAAAATTAGCAATTCCTGCACTTGGTGTATTCGTAAATACATGTATTTTTCCATCTGCATCACCTAGAATCATATCCATATCACCATCCGCATCTAAATCCCCTAAGGTATGTTTCATATCATTTAAACCTAATGCATTTAGTCCTTGGTAATCTCTAGTAATCAATTCATATTTAGGTGTATCAACAGTACCAATGTTTTTATATAATGTTAATTTACTTTCATTCAATCCAGTACTTTTATTGAAGTAACCTAAATTCGAAATTAAGATATCAATCAATGTATCACTGTTATAATCGAAGAATAAAGGTTTTGCACTTTTACCTACATCAATCATATCGCCTACTAAAAAAGAATCAGTTTGAAGTATAAATTGTTTGTTGGTGTCTGCACCAGTGCATTTATAATACCATACATTACCTACATCTAATGATGTTTGAGTGATATTTGGTGCAGCAATAATATCTTGTCGGTTATCATTATCAACATCTATATAAAAAGTAGCAGGGAATATGGTCACATCGATTTTACTATTGTAAGAAGGAAACAAGGTGTCTTCACTAATAATATTTGCGGCTGTAGAACTACCACCATTTTCGCCATATACGATGGCTTTATAGTTTGGATCTCCTAATAATAAATCAAGGTCTGAATCATTATCTTGATCAAACAATTCGATAGTGCAACCTGAATGACGATATGAACCAATAGTATCTCTAGTCGCTGAACTGGCCTGATCTGTTTTACAAGCACCTATCAATAAATTATTTCTAAAAGCATCTTCAATAAAATGCCCCCAACAAGTATTATCCAAAATATAAGTGGAGGTATCTGGATGACCATATAATTCAACACTCATATTTTTGTAAAACTCATAGGTTTGTCCAAAAATAGAATTTACTAATATATCTATATCACCATCATTATCGATATCTCGTATAGCTGGAATATCATCATTGGCATTATATAAATTCACTTCAAACCCTGATGTGCTAAATACAAGTGGTGAGTCTATGACCTGATAACTGAATTGTGTGCCTCCTAAATAACTACCTTTTAATAATTTTAATCCTGCAGTAGCACTCGTATAAATATCATCTACTCCATCTTGATTATAATCTCTAATTAAGGCCAATTTAGTCATTTCTGGAAAGTTCTTTTGATAGATAGGTGCGTAAAAAAACATAGGAGTATCTGGTCTACCCATGTTTAAAAAACTACTAGCTTTGTAACCATCTTTATCGAAAATAAATAAATCTTTGATTGAATCACGATTTAAATCGATTGGTGAAAGTTCAGGATTATTCATTCCTCCTGCCCAAGGATTAATAATGTCTTTGCTTTGATGAAAAACATGAATCGTAGTAACGGGAAAAAGATTTTGAGCATATAGAGAGAAATGCAAACAAATTGCTAGAAGAAAAGTAAATTTACGTATCATTATGGATAGATTTATCACATAAAAGTAGTACTATTATACCACCAAAAAATGAAGGATAATAACATATGGAAGTTAATATAAGACAAGGGAATGCTGAAGATATGCAAGCTGTTCATCAATTAGTTATGGAATTAGCGTTGTTTGAAAAAGCACCTAATGAAGTGATTACAAGTCCTGAAATACTTACTCAAGATGCGTTTGGTGAAAGGGATAATTTTTCTACTATTGTAGCTGAAACAGAATTGAAAGAGGTTGTTGGAATCTGCTTGTATTATATTGCTTATAGCAGTTGGAAAGGTAGAATTTTATTTTTAGACGATATTGTTATTCGTGAAGCATATAGAGGAAAAGGTATTGGGAGAAAAATGATGCTTGCACTTTTTGAAATTGCCAAAGAAAAAGGTGTCAAACAAATGCGTTGGCAAGTACTCGATTGGAATGAAAATGCTATAGTTTTTTATGAATCATTAGGGGCTATCATAGATAAAGAATGGTTTACTTGTAAGATGAATTTTTAAATAAAGGGGATATACTACATCCCATTTTAAATATGATAGATATGCCAATGTCTAATCTATTAAAAGTAACAAACAATTAATGAACAAATGCTGTTTTTCATAAAAAAAGCACTATTTATTAATAATTTTGCAGACCAAAAAAAATATATATATGTCATCAATTAATTTAAATTCTACCGATTCATTTTCTACCCGTCATATCGGTCCAAATGAAAATGAAAAAGCAAAAATGCTTCAAACAATTGGAGTATCATCATTGGAGCAACTTATAGATGAAACAGTTCCAGCTTCTATTAGAAGATCAGGAGAAATGAATTTACCAAGTGCATTGAGTGAATTTCAATATTTAAATGAATTGAGGCAGACAGCAGATAAAAATAAAGTATTCAAAACATATATCGGATTGGGATATACCAACACCATTACACCAAGTGTTATCCGTAGAAATATTTTAGAAAATCCAGGTTGGTATACTCAATATACCCCTTATCAAGCTGAAATAGCTCAAGGTCGATTAGAAGCATTATTGAATTTCCAAACGATGATTTGTGATTTAACATCCATGCCAATTGCCAATGCCTCATTATTAGATGAAGCTACAGCTGCAGCTGAAGCCATGACCATGTTTTATCACACAAAAAATAAAAGAGGAAATGAGTTCAATAAAATATTTGTATCTGAATTATGCTTGCCACAAACTATTGATGTTATCAAAACCAGAGCTACTCCAATAGATATTGAAGTAGTAGTTGGGAATCATGAAACGGTTCAAATAGACAATTCCTATTTTTGTGTAGTATTGCAATATCCAGCTAAAAATGGCGAAGTATATGATTATAGTGCGATTGTAAAAGCTACACATGCGGTGAATGCGTATGTTTGTGTATGTGCCGATTTGATGAGCTTAACGTTATTAACTCCTCCAGGCGAATGGGATGCTGATTGTGTGGTAGGTAATTCACAACGATTTGGTGTACCTATGGGATATGGTGGTCCACACGCAGCTTTCTTTGCTACTAAAGATGATTTTAAAAGAATCTTACCTGGTAGAATTATCGGGGTTTCTATTGATAGAAACAATAATAGAGCTTTACGTATGGCGTTGCAAACTAGAGAGCAACATATTCGTAGAGAAAAAGCAACTTCTAATATTTGTACAGCACAAGCTTTATTAGCCATTATGGCTAGTATGTATGCAGTTTATCATGGAGAAAATGGTATTCGCAAAATAGGTCAACGTATCAATGGATTGACTAATGTATTAGTTGCCGAATTGAAAAAGAATGGGGTGAAAATACAGAATAGTTCTTATTTCGATACCGTTACAATTGAATCTACAGATATAGAAAATATTCGTAAAAAAGCACTTGCAGCTGAAATGAATTTTAACTATGGTACTAATATTATAGGTATAACACTGGATGAAACTGTTCAAACAAGTGATATCGCACAAATTATTAAAGTTATTTGTAATGTTGAGGTTACTATTAATGAAGTATCCACTATCCAAACACCTACGGTTCCTGCATCATTAGTGAGAACTACTTCTTATCTACAACATGATGTGTTTAATTCATTTCATAGTGAAAGCAGAATGTTACGCTATATAAAATCATTAGAAGATAAAGATTTATCTTTAACAAAATCTATGATTCCACTTGGCTCTTGTACTATGAAGTTGAATGCTACAACTGAATTAGAGCCGATTAGTTGGGCTTCATTTGCTCATATACATCCTTTTGCACCAGCTGATCAAGCTGCAGGTTATTTGCATATGATTCAAGAATTAGAACTATATTTAAATGAATGTACTGGTTTTGATGCTACTTCATTACAACCTAATAGTGGTGCTCAAGGCGAATATGCTGGTTTACACGTGATACGTTCATATCATATTTCTAGAGGGGATTCACATAGAAATGTATGTTTAATTCCATCTTCTGCTCATGGAACAAATCCTGCAAGTGCAGCTATGGTAGGAGCAAAAATTGTGATTGTGAATTGCGATGATCATGGTAATATTGATGTAGAAGATTTAAGAGCAAAAGCCATTCAATATAAAGATAGTTTAAGTTCATTGATGGTTACTTATCCTTCCACTCATGGAGTATTTGAAAGTAGTATCAAAGAAATTTGTCAAATTATACATGATAATGGAGGGCAAGTATATATGGACGGTGCTAATATGAATGCACAGGTTGGTTTGACAAGTCCAGGCATAATTGGTGCTGATGTTTGCCACTTGAACTTACACAAAACTTTTGCGATCCCTCACGGAGGAGGTGGTCCGGGTATGGGACCCATTTGTGTACGTAAACATTTAGCTCCTTTTTTACCTTCTAATCCAATGGTGAAAACGGGTGGTGAACAAGCTATACATGCAATTAGTGCGGCACCTTATGGAAGCGCTTCTATTCTTTTGATCTCTTATGCCTATATCAAAATGCTTGGTGCAACTGGCGTGAAAGATGCAACAAGATATGCCATTTTAAATGCCAATTATATCAAAGCACGTTTAGAAAAAGCCTATGATGTTTTATATGTAGGTAAAGAATTTGGTAGATGTGCTCATGAATTAATTTTAGATTTCAGACCATTTAAACATACCTTAAATGTGGAAGTAGAAGACGTAGCAAAACGTTTAATGGATTATGGTTTTCATGCCCCTACTGTTTCATTCCCAGTAGCTGGAACCTTAATGATTGAACCAACAGAGAGCGAAGATTTATTAGAATTAGATCGTTTCTGTGATGCGATGTTAGCTATTAGAGAAGAAATTCGTGAGATTGAAAATGGTGTAGATAAAAATAACAATACATTAAAAAATGCACCACATACCTTGGCTGAATGTATAAATGAATCATGGAATTATAGTTATTCTAGAGAAAAAGCTGCCTTTCCATTAGATTATATAAAACAAAATAAATTCTGGCCAAGTGTAGCTCGTGTAAATAATTCACATGGAGATCGTAATTTAATCTGTACTTGTGCACCTATCGAAGCCTATATGGATCAAGAAGTAGAAGCATAAACAATAATTATTAAATAAAAAAGACCTTGAATATTTCAAGGTCTTTTTTATTTAAAGTCGATTATTAATTTTTTTGCTATTTATTTCTTAGGCGTTTTAAATATGCTATAAAGTATTTTTAATCCCATCAAGTTTGCTAATATAAAACCAATTGCACCAATAATGGATACGTGTTTGTATAATGGAGGAAATTTAACAGCAATCAGGGCTGCTGATGCAATTAAAATACAACCTACAATAAATCCACTGGTAATTCGATTACTGGCTAATTCAATTTTGCGTGTGAGTTCGCCCAATCCTTCATGTTCAATAGACACTTTTAATTCCCCTTTTTTTACTTTACCAATAATTTCACGTAAATCATTTGGTAAACTTTCTAATAAGGATATTGTATCACGAGTTGAACTCAACATTTTTTTTAAAATGTTCGCAGGACTAAATTCATTAGCCAAAGTTTTATTGATATGCGGAGTTAGTTCTTTTATGATATTTAACTGTGGATCGAGACGATGACCTACTCCTTCAATAGTAACTAAACATTTAGAAAGTAAGAAATAATCAGGAGGCATTTTAATCGTATACTTATTTACCAGTTGCATTAATCTTTGAAAAAGTTCAGTCATATTTACTTTTTCCATAGGTAATGCATGATAATCTTGAATGATTTCTTCTACATCATATTCAAATGATTTTACACCATCAAATTGTTGACTTACCGCAATGTTTTTTAATCCCCATATCAAGCGTTTCGAATCCTTAGCAGTAACACCATAAACAATATCAGCAAAAAATTCAACATCGCTTTTTAATACGGTACCCATCATTCCAAAATCTATAAAACATACTTTGTTTCCGGGCATAGCAAACATATTTCCTGGATGTGGGTCGGCATGAAAAAATCCATGCTCAAAAATCTGTTGAAATAATGAGTACATACCATTCACCACTAATTGATGAGGACTCACCCCAATGCGTTCTAATCCTTTGTCATCATATGGATGTATGCCATCGATAAATTCCATCGTTAAAAGTTTTTTCGTGGTGTACTTTGGATAATACTTGGGTACATACACAATTTCACTCTTTTCAAAGTTGATGGCAAATCGTTGCAAATTATACCCTTCATGGGTTAAGTCAATCTCTTTGTGAATAGCATTTTCAAATGCACGTACGATTCCAACAGGATCTAAATTAGCCATATAACCTCTGGTCTCCATTTGCCCCGCAAAAAATTTCATGATTAAAATATCTAATTCAATCTTTGCTAAAATATCAGGTCGTCTAACTTTCAATACTACTCTGTCCCCATTTTTTAAACGAGCTTTATGCACTTGAGCGATAGACGCACTTGCAAAGGGAATATTATCAAAATCATCAAAAATATCATCAATAGATTTTTGAATTTCTTTTTCTATAATTTCTCTTGCTATTAAGCCTTCAAATGCTGGGACATTGTTTTGCAATTTCTCAAATTCCTTGACTAATTCTATGGGTATTACATCTGGTCTATTACTTAAGATTTGAGCTAATTTGATATAAGTGGTACCCAATTCTTCCGTAGCCATTCTGATCCGTTCCCATTTGCTATATTTTTGAATATCTTTTACCATTTCACCAGGTAAAAATGTTTCAATAAATCTTGCTTTTAAAGATAGGCCAGCATCCGCTAATAAATCTTGAAATCCATATTTAATAAGTATAGATACTATTTCACGATATCTACGTAATAGCTTAAAATTGAGACCTAAGGTCATATTTACTTATATATTTATATATTAACAAAGCTATTCTTTTTTAGGTTCTAATACGAGTTTAAATATAGCTTTAATTTAAGCAAATTAATGTTTCAGATGGTCAAATTCATTTGATTATTTTTTTATTGATTTTTTTTGCTCTTAATTTCAAATTGAACTTTTGTTTAAGTATGAATTATAGTATTACAATACATTGGTATTTTTTTGCTTTTTTGTTTAAAAAATATGTTAAAATATTAAACAAAATCAAATATTCATTGTTCCAAGTGTATTCATTAATCAAAAAAAATATATATGAAAAACAGAATTATTCTTTTAGCTACTTTATTAGTTAGCGCAATTATGATTTTACCTTCTTGCAAAAAAGAAGAAGATAAAACCTATGCAAACATATTAGTAACACATGCATCTCCAAATGCACCAGGTGTTGATTTATTAGTTGATACTAAAGTAGTAAATACAGCAGCATTAAATTTTCCAAACAATACTGGATATTTAGCTGTAGAATCAGGCACTAGAAATATTAAAGTGAATGCAAGTGGTACTTCAACTACAGTAATCAATGCAGATTTAACATTCGAAAAAGATAAAAATTATTCAATTTTCGCAGTAGATTCTTTATCTAAAATATCTGCAATTGTATTAACAGACGACTTAACTGCACCAGCATCTGGTAAAGCACATGTTCGTTTTGTTCACTTATCACCTAATGCACCTGCAGTAGATGTTGCAGTAGCTAGCTCTGGCGCAGTGGTATTTGGCAATAAATCATTCAAAGAATATACTGCTTTTACACCTCTTGATGCAGGTTCATATAATTTAGATGTTCGTGTAGCTGGAACAACTACAGTAGCATTAACATTACCTACTATTACTTTAGAAGCAGGTAAAATCTATACAGTATACGCTAAAGGTTTCATAGGTGGAACTGGAGCTCAAGCACTAGGTGCAGAGATTATTGTAAATAAATAAAGTTTTTTTGAGTTTTTTAAGGAAGGTATAGTTTGTAAAAGCTATACCTTTTTTTATGTCATAACTAATTATATAATACTTGGTGAAAAAGTGTATATATGTCAGTATTATTGCATTCTGTCAGTATTTTTGGCTTGGAATAATAATTGAGTACAAGAAACCATTACTAAATGAACTATAGCTATGTTTACGAATAAAATTATGCAAATGCAACAAAGTGATGATGAATTAGAGTTTTTACCTGTATTAAGTGATGATGAAGTCGAAATGCTTAAAGACGGCGAGATAGCTGATTCTATTCCAATTGTTCCATTAAGAAATACAGTTCTTTTTCCAGGTGTGGTATTACCTATCACTGTTGGTAGAGATAAATCTATTTCTGCAGTGAATGAAGCCTACAAAACAAATAAAATTATTGGAATTGTTAGTCAAACCGACCCAAATGAAGAGGAAGCAAATTCTAGCAGATTACATAAAATAGGAACGATAGCTAAAATTTTAAAAAGGCTTAAAATGCCGGATGGTTCTACTACAGTTATTATACAAGGAAATAGACGATTTGCATTAGGTGAAATTACGCAAGAGGATCCATTTTTTATGGCAAAAGTTACGCCATTAGAAGATGATAAAGCGAAAGATGAAAAATCGTTTTTTGCTTTGATAAGTAGTATTAAAGATTTGTCGAAACAAATTATTAAGCAATCCCCTAATATTCCTACTGAAGCGGCTACCATCCTTCATAATATCAATAACCCTACTTTTCTTATTCATTTTGTGGTATCAAATATGAATATAGATTTAGCTAAAAAACAATCGGTACTAGAGATAAACAATTTATATGAAAGAGCTAGTTCTTGTTTTACATTATTGAATGAAGAAATGCAATTACTCGAATTGAAAAATCAAATTCAATCGAAAGTAAAAGGCGATATTGATAAACAACAACGTGATTATTTCCTTAGTCAACAAATGCGTATCATTCAAGAAGAACTTGGAGGTGATAGTGTAAATAAAGAAGTGAAACGATTGAAAGAGAAATCTGAATCTGTTAAGTTTACGCCACCAGCAAAAGAAGCATTTGATAAAGAGTTGGCCAAGTTAGAACGTACTAATCCAGCAGCTGCCGAATATGGTGTTATCTTAAATTATTTAGATTTATTAATGGAATTGCCTTGGGGTGAATTTACATTAGATAAATTTGATTTAAAGAAAACAAAAGAAGTATTAGATAAAGATCATTTTGGTTTAGATAAAGTGAAAGATAGAATTTTAGAATACTTAGCCGTACTAAAATTAAAAGGGGATTTTAAATCTCCAATCCTTTGTTTGGTTGGTCCCCCGGGAGTTGGAAAAACTTCACTCGGTAAATCTATAGCCGACTCAATAGATAGGAAATATGTTCGTATGGCTCTTGGCGGATTACATGATGAAAGTGAAATTCGGGGTCATCGAAAAACCTATATTGGTGCTATGCCTGGCAGAATTATTCAGTCGCTTAAAAAAGCCAAATCATCTAATCCTGTTTTTATTTTAGATGAAATTGATAAAATTGGTAATGACTTTAGAGGAGATCCTGCTTCTGCATTATTAGAAGTCTTAGATCCCGAACAAAATGCTAATTTCTATGATAATTATTTAGAATTAGAATATGATTTATCAAAAATCATGTTTATTGCCACAGCCAATTCACTTTCAGGCATTCATCCAGCGCTTCGTGATCGTATGGAAATTATCCAAATAGATGGTTATTCAACGGAAGAAAAATTAGAAATTGCTCAAAATTATTTAGTTCCAAAACAACGTAAAGCACATGGCTTAAAATTAAAGGATATTAAAGTTGGTAAAAAAACGTTGAATCAAATTATTGATGAATACACTCGTGAGAGCGGTGTTCGTGAGCTTGACCGAGTTTTAGCAAGTGTGATGCGTTATGCTGCTAAACATATTGTGATGGAAGAAAAATATGAAGAAGATGTAAAAGGAGAAGATTTATATGAAGTACTTGGTGCTGCTAAATATGATAGAAATTTATACAATGAAAGTACACCAAGTGGTGTTGCTGTTGGTTTAGCTTATACTTCAGTAGGAGGTGATATTTTATATATCGAAACCACTAAATATAAAGGTAAAGGGGCTTTAGTTCTTACAGGGAAACTTGGAGATGTAATGAAAGAATCTGCATCAACTGCACTTACTTTCATTAAATCGAATGCAGCTAAATTGAAAATCGATCCTAAATCTTTTGAAGAATTTGATATTCATCTGCATGTACCTGAAGGTGCCGTTCCTAAAGATGGTCCATCTGCTGGTATTACTATTCTTTCGGCATTAACATCCTTATTACTCGATAAGCCTATCAAGTCTCATTTAGCTATGACAGGCGAAATTACCTTGAGAGGAAAAGTATTACCCGTAGGTGGTATTAAAGAAAAAATATTAGCTGCAAAACGCTCTGGTATGAAAGAAATAGTAATGAGTTCTATGAATAAAAAAGATGTAGAAGAAATTAAAGAAGAATATATCAAATCGCTTAAATTTCATTACGTAGACCGAATGGAAGATGTACTGAAAATTGTTTTATAATTCATTAATACACTATAACAAAAGGGATTTATCATAGATAAATCCCTTTTTCATTTCATGGCTTAATCGTAAATTATTCTTTAAATTACATAGCTCTGAGTGAAGCTTATTTGAAATATCCAATTATTCAAAAAAATATAGATTATAAAATAGAGTTAAAGAAGTTTATACTTCGCCAAAAAATACAGTATATCTATTATTTTGAAGATTATACAATGCTTGTAGATTATACTAATGAATTAGAGAATAAAGAATTCAAACAAACTGATTTTAATATCAATAACTTAAATAAATCACATCTCCAAGCTAGTGTTATGTTAGCTCTCAATAATCATATTAGTGATGCTTAAACTATCATAGAGAAGCAATGTCATGATGATACCTTCGATTCAACAATAGAGTTTAAAATGACTTATTATGCCATTAAGATTTTATTCGAATTGCATCAAAAACAATATAATGTTTGTGATTTTACATTGAATAATTTTCATAGATATATTCAAAACTATTCGAATAATAAAGAGGTAGATAAAGCGGTATATAAAAAGTTGTTATATCTATTTAAATAGGCTTCAATCAATAATTATAAATCAGATAATAAAGAAAAATTATTATTCGATAAAGAACTTTTATATTCCTTTATTGCGAATATCAATACTATTTAATTAGTAGCTATATTCATTAGAGTCATGTTGTATGATTACTCTTGGTTTTGAAGTTTGCTGAGCAGTTGTATAACCAATAATTTGAGCCTCTATATGAAATGATTTTGCAATGGCAATAACTTGTTCTGCGCTTTTTTCATCGGTATATACTTCGAATTTTGTTCCGCAATTATATACTTTAAACATCTCTTGCCAATCTGTTCCTGATTCTTGTTGTATTAAGTTGAAAAACGTAGGTATTTCCAAAAGATTATTTTTTACTATATCTACATTATTTATATAATGTAAAACTTTCGTTTGTCCTCCTCCAGTACAATGAACTAAGCCTTTTATATTCATACCTAAAACATCGATAATTTTTTTAATTACTGGACTAAAAGTTCTAGTAGGAGAGAGCAACATCTTTCCAATGTTTAAGGGTAAGCCCACTTCATCTGTTAATTGATGTTTACCGCAATATAAAACATCCTGAATGGTATTACTATCAAAACTTTCGGGATAATTAGTAGCATAATTCTTAGCCAATAAATCATGTCGAGCAGATGTTAACCCATTACTACCTATACCGCTATTATATTCAGTTTCATAACTGGCTTGACCAAATCCAGCCAAACCTACAATTACCTGACCTGCTTGAATATTACCATTATTAATAATTTGCTTCTTTGGCATTCGGGTGGTCATCGTGCCATCCGTAGTAAGTGTTTGAGTTATATCCCCTAAGTCAGCTGTTTCTCCACCTAAAAAGTGACAATGAATATCGTAGGTTTTTAGCATATCAAAAAAACTAGCAGTCCCTTCTATTATTTCTTTAATAATCTCGCCGGGTATTTTATGTTTGTTTCTATTAATAATAGAATTGTAAACAAAAGGGCCTGTTGCACCCACACATAATAAATCATCTAAATTCATAACGATTACATCTTGTGCAATTCCTCTCCATACAGATGCATCTCCAGTTTCTTTCCAATATAAATAAGCAATTATAGATTTGGTTCCACTTCCATCACTACTCATCACATTTACAAAATCTTTATCGCCTGCTAAATAATCAGGATGTATTTTACAAAATGCTTGGGGGAATAAGCCTTTGTCAAGATTTTTTATAGCGGCATGTACTTCTTCTTTTGCTGCAGATACACCTCTTTGTAGATATTTATCAGACATGATTTTTATTCTATTTCTGCAAAGGTAAAAGCAGTTTTTGGTATTCTCTAAAATTTCTTTCAACAAAAAAGCCAATGCATTGCATTGGCTTTTTATCATTTATTTAGATTTACTAAAAATCTTTCTCGAATACTAGTTTAATAATTTGAACACACTCATCAATTTGTTCTTTTGTAATCACTAATGGCGGCGCTAAGCGAATAATATACGAGTGAGTTGGTTTAGCTAATAAACCTCTTTCTGCTAGTTTCATACATATATCCCAACCTTTATTAGGATCTTTCGTATCTAATACAATAGCATTCAATAAACCTTTTCCTCTTATTTGCTTGATTAAAGTAGAGTTGATTTTCTCTAATTCTTGTCTAAAATAAGCACCTAAATATTGTGCATTATATTCTAAGTTTTCTTCTTTAATTACTTGTAAAGCCACAGTTGCAACAGCACAAGCTAATGGATTTCCTCCAAATGTAGATCCATGTTCACCTGGTTTAATACACATCATAACTTCATTGTCGGCTAATACTGCGCTTACAGGAAGAACACCACCACTTAATGCTTTACCTAATATAACAATATCTGGTCTAACTTTTTCATGATCGCAGGCTAACATTTTACCCGTTCGGGCAATACCCGTTTGTACTTCATCAGCAATAAATAATACTTGTGCATCCTTACATAAACTGAAAGCTTTTTGTAAGTAACCTTCATCCGGAACAAAAACGCCTGCTTCACCTTGAATGGGTTCTACTATAAATGCACATACGTTAGGATCTTGAACCGCAGCAGCTAATGCATTTGTATCATTATAAGGAATAATTACCATGTTCGGTATAAACGGACCAAATTCTTTTTTTGAATCATCGTCTGTTGAGGCTGAAATTACACCTAATGTTCTTCCATGGAAATTATGCTCCACAAATATAATTTTAGCTTTATTTTCAGCAATCCCTTTTACTTGATAACCCCATTTACGAGCTAGTTTTAATGCTGTTTCTACAGCTTCAACTCCACTATTTACAGGTAAAACCTTATCATAACCAAAAAATTCACAAATGAATTTTTCGTATGGTCCTAAGCTTGAATTATAAAAAGCTCTTGAAGTTAATGTTAAATTTTGTGCTTGGTCAACTAATGCTTGTATGATTTTCGGGTGGCAATGACCTTGATTTACAGCACTATAGGCGCTTAAAAAGTCAAAATAACATTTATCGTCAACATCCCATACATATACTCCTCTACCTTTTTTTAATACAATAGGAAGTGGATGATAGTTATGTGCACCGTATTTATCTTCTAATGAAATGTATTTGCCTGCTTTTGAAGGTCTTATTTCTTCTAATATGGCCATAAAATATTTTTTTAGTGTGTTTAACAATGGCTTTCTTGCAAATTTATGAAAGAAAAGTAGAAGTAGGCTTACATATTTAATATTTTATTTGTTTTTTGTACTTGTATTAACTTACTATATGGCGAATTATTGTATCTGAAGTATCATAATTAAGTCACATTATAGATAGCTTATTATATTTAATTGATGCTTATACACTTAATAAGGTTGCAACTATATTTTACCTAACATAAAAAAAGCTATCTAAAAATAGATAGCTTTCAATAATTAACTATTATAAATTATTTACCACCCGTTTTTTGTTGATCTACCCAAGCAAAAATATCACGCATTATTGGAGTAGTTCTATTGCTAATATTTTGACGAACTTTTACTTCTTCTTGAGCGATTACATAAAATAATCCATCAATTGCTTTACCTGTTACATATTGTCCTAAGTTTGTATTTACTGGTTTAACTAATGGTAATTTATTATATTTTGTAGTTACAATACTCCAAGCTTGAGTGGCACCTACACTGCTTAAACTAGTATTTACTACGGGTGAAAACGAACTCACTAATTGTGTTTGAGTATTGTTTTTAAAAAAGTTTGTTGCTGCATTATTTGGACCTAATAAAATATTTACAACATCTGTAATAGTAATTTTTTTCAAAGCATCTGTAAAAATGGGTGTTGCTTTTTTACTCGCATCTTCAGCAGCTCTATTGAATTTTAAAATAGCTTGATCGCAAATACTTCCTAATCCCAAATTTCTTAGTGCAGCTTCAACTTGTCTAGCTTCTTGAGGAAACAAAATTTTAATAGCCAGATTTCTAAAGAAACCATCTTTAAGAGAAACAATACCAGCTCCATTTTTTAAACATTGAGTTAAGGCATCTCGCATTCCATTTTCCATTTGAAGATTTGTGGGTGTTCCAGTTGTAGCACCTGTAACTGCACCAGCAGCTCCATTTAATACATCAGTCAGTATTTTGGTTCCGTTACTTGTATTAGTTGTTGTTGTTGTTGTAGTTGTAGTGGTAGTGGTTGTCGTTCCTGTACCTGCATTTTTCCCACCATTTGATTGTGCTGAAACTTGTAAAATGATGAATCCTAAGATTATAAGTATTCCGAATTGCTTTTTCATAATTGTTTAATTTAATCTTTATATAAATTGTAAACTTTATTGTAGTTAATATTGTAATTGTATTCGGTATTTACCAAATAGTTTGCCAAAAATAATAAATAAAATTATGTTAGCGAGTATTATTACGATAGGAGATGAGATATTAATAGGTCAGATAGTTGATACAAATTCAGCTTGGTTAGGCCAAACTCTTAACCAAATAGGAATAAAGGTTGTACAAATATTATCTGTTTCTGATAATGAGCAACAAATTCTTGAAATTCTTGATAAAGCCATTCATGAAAGTGACATTGTATTTATTACAGGAGGTTTGGGTCCAACGAAAGATGATATAACTAAATATACTTTATGTAAGTATTTTCAAACTGAATTGGTATTGATTCCTGAGTATTTGGAAAAGTTAGAAGCCTATTTCAAAAAACGTGGAAGAACTATCAATGAAGCTAATAAAGGTCAAGCCTATTTACCTAAAAATTCCATAGCAATAGAAAATACTAGAGGAACTGCATTTGGGATGTGGTTTGAAAAAGATCACAAAATTGTTGTTTCTATGCCGGGTGTGCCTCATGAAATGAAGAGTATGATGCAATTAGAGATTTTACCAAAAATCTTAAATAGATTTGATTTGCCCGAGATTTTACATAAGAATATCATGACTATAGGAATGGGGGAATCTATCATTGCGGAGAAAATTGCAGATATTGAAAGTTCATTACCAGCTTCTATAAAGTTAGCTTATTTACCTAATCTTGGTTTAGTACGTTTACGATTAAGTGCTTATACAACCAAAATGGAGTTACATGCTACTACACAATTAGTAGAGCAGCTTACAAAGTCAATTGTATCTAGAATACAGCAACACGTGTATGGTTTTGATGAACAAAAAATAGAAGAAGTGATAGGCCATCTATTAATAAAAAATAAAGAAACGATTTCTACCGCTGAAAGTTGTACTGGAGGATATATTGCCAGTACACTTTCTAGTATTGCAGGCTGTTCAAGCTATTATTTAGGATCGGTCGTTACCTACTCGTATGAATTAAAAACACAAGAATTAGGAGTAAAAACAAGTACATTAGAACAATTTGGAGCTGTAAGTGCTGAATGTGTTGAAGAAATGCTCGATGGATTATTATATAAAACCAAAAGTACGTATGGTATTGCTGTATCAGGCATAGCAGGCCCGAGTGGAGGTACGGAAGATAAACCTGTCGGTACAGTTTTTATAAGTGTAGGGGATAAAGACTCTAAATTCACTAAACGTTATCAATTTACAGATAATAGATCTGATAATATTATTTATTCTACGAATATGGCGCTTTTTATGATTTATACGCACTTGATAAATAAAAAAAACAACTAAATGTACTTACATATAGATCTTTTTAGAATCAGTTATTTTCTCATAACCTAACATTATTAGTAAGCATTGACATTTATAGAGCTATATAATACATATAATAAACAGGTTTTTAATACTGCATTGCATTATGTACAGAATATTGAAGATGCTGAAGAGATTACACAAGATGTTTTTGTATCTATACACAAATCATTAGATTCATTTCAGGAAAATGCCAAGTATTCGACTTGGATACATCGTATAACTATCAATAAATCACTTGATTATATTAAAGCTAAAAAAGCTAAAAAAAGATTTGCCTTTATTACATCATTATTTCACAAGGATGAAATTACGATAAAATATGATTCTATAAATAGTAATCACCCTGGAATAATAATAGAACAGAAAGAAGCTACAGATCGCATATTTAAATACATCAATCAATTATCAGATAATCAAAAAACAGTGATTATACTCTCTAAAATAGAAGGTAAAAACCAAAAAGAAATTGCTGAAATAATGAATCTTACCGTAAAAGCAGTAGAATCGCTTTTACAAAGAGCTAAAAATAATTTACAAATAAATTTAAACAAAAACGAAGGTATTTAGAAATAGATTCGTTTAATTTGATATAATCATGAAAAATCAAAACATAGAAAATTTTCTTAAACCACTTGAAAATATTGAGATTACTGAACCATCTCCATATTTATATACTCGAATACAACAAAAAATTAATCAAGTAGCTACTATGCAAATGCCTATTAAATTTATTTGGGCATTAGGATTTACTTTTAGTTTAATTGTATTAATAAATGTATTGGTGATTATTAATAAATCAAAAGAAACTAAGGCTGAATACAATTTGGCTAATCAAATGAACTTATTACCTAACAATCATTTGTATAGTTATGAATAAAGTAAAAGTATTAAGTATATTATCTATTGGTTTACTAGCAGTTAATATAGCACTAGTTACATTTTTTTTATGGAAAAAGCCAGGTTTTCATAGAGATGGTCAAATGGGACCAAGAAATATTATTATAGAAAAACTTCATTTTGATGATGATCAAATCAAAGCTTATGATGTAATCATCCAAGAACATCAAAAAAGCATGTTTCAAAATCAAGAGGATTTATTAAAACTAAAAAAGAATTTGTATACACAACTTAATACTACTATTTCAGATGTTGTAAAAGATTCTATTATTAATGAAATTGCTGTTAAACAAAAAGATATAGAGTATATTAATTATGCCCATTTTGAAAATATTAAAAAGATTTGCAAAAAAGATCAACTTGCAGATTTCGAAAAATTAAGTAATGAATTAGCTAATTTATTTAGTCCAAATAAAAGAAAGCCTCCACATCCAAGAGATTAAGAATGAAATATTGTATACTACTAGTATTACTTAATTTAACTTATTATTCACTCACTGCTCAACAAATTCAGTTTGTTACCAACGATTCTTTAGAACATACTATCTATCATAAAACGGATACCACCTATATGATTCATTTTTTTGCAACTTGGTGTATTCCTTGTATGAATGAATTACCAGAAATCATTGCATTTAATGATTCAACTAAAGATGCACGTTTTAAACTAATTTTAGTCTCACTCGATCCTATAAATACTGCTACAACTAATCTACAGGCAATAATTAGTAAACTTAATATCACAAGTAATATTTATGTTTTAAATGATGCAAATACCAATGAGTGGATTTCTAAAGTAGATAAAAATTGGTCGGGTGCTATCCCTGCCACTTTATTTATCAATCAGCATAAAAAATTTAGAAAATTCATTGCAGAAACAGTTACATTCAAGTCATTATCTAAAATATTGAAAAAATGAAAAAGATTAATTCATTATTGATGTTCTTCTCTTTGTCATTACTTGTTTTATTTTCTTTAACTAGTGTCAAGAATAATAAAATTAAAGATAAGTTAAACTTTAAATTATTGAATGTGGATGGTAAATATGTATCTTTAAAAGAAGATCCAGCTATAAAAGGTTATGTTATCATTTTTACCTGTAATCATTGCCCTTATGCACGTTTATATACATCACGATTAAATGCAATAAATACATATTATAAAGATAAAGGTGTTCCACTTATTGCCATTAGCTCAACTGATGCTGATACATATGAAGAGGATAGTTATGAAAAAATGAAAGAAAAAGCGTTTGTTGAACATTATGAATTCCCTTATTTATATGATAAAGATCAACAGGTAGCCAAACAGTATAATGCACAAAAAACACCACATGCCTATGTAATCTGGAATGAAAAGGGTAAATGGGTGATTAAATATAATGGGGCGATTGATGATAATGCAACAAATGAAGAATTAGTAAAAGTTTCTTTTGTAAAGAGTGCTATCGATTCATTATTAGTGGGTAAAGTGGTTCAAATTAAAGAAACGAAATCAATTGGATGCCAAATACATTTTACAAAAAAATAATTTTTATATTTATAGGTGCTTATTAATTTCAGTTTAATGAAGAATATTTATGCGTCAACTAATTATTAATATTTTATTGCTTGTGAACTGTATAATAGCTTGGTCTAATAATCCAACTGATATTAGTTTTCTCCCTACATTTAATCAAGAGAAATTACAACTGAATCATTATTATAAGCATAATGAGAATGATAGTATACAAATAACTAATTTGAAATTTTACATATCGAATATAGCCATATATCGTCATCATAAATTAATCTTTAAAGAATCTAATAGTTACCATTTGATTGACTATACTAACAATACAAATCCAACCATATTCATTGCAAATACTTTTATTAAAAAAAATTCTAGTATTTCATTTGATATTGGAATTGATAGTATAACAAATGTGTCGGGTGCTATGGGTGGTGATTTGGATCCCACTAAAGGAATGTATTGGTCATGGCAAAGTGGTTATATCAATTTTAAATTAGAAGGTAATACCAATTTATGTCCCTTGAATAATCATTTTTTTGAATATCATATTGGTGGATATATTGCTCCTAATAGTTCTATACAACATGTAGATTTAAGTGGGCATTTAAATACTCATAATACAATTGAAATGAAACTAGACGAATTATGTAATCATATAAATTTTGCCTCACAAAATAATATAATGTCACCTTCAGTAAGTGCAGTTGACATGAGTAAATTAATTAAACATTCTTTTAGTTTAAAATAAAATGCGCATTAAAGTAATAGTTAGTATTTTTTTTATTGTTGCTATTCTCATGGCATTTATTCCCTATCAAATAAAATCTCTGATACCTTCTAATTGGCCTAAACCTGTATATGATTTTACAAAAAACGAACCTAGTATAGCTAAAATTAATTTAGGTAGAGTATTGTTTTACGATCCAATTTTATCTCAAAACAATACGATTTCGTGTGCGAGTTGTCATTTGCAGTATACTGCATTCACGCATATTGATCATGCATTAAGTCACGGGATAAATGATAAAATAGGTACACGAAATTCACCCACTCTAATCAATTTAGCTTGGAACAAATCTTTTATGTGGGATGGCGCAGTGAATCATCTGGATATGCAAGCATTAGCTCCTATTGCCCATCCAGCTGAAATGGGAAGTTCTATCGATGCAGTAGTGACAACTATACAACAGGATATTTACTATAAAGCCTTATGTTTTAATGCTTATCAAGATAGTATACTTACGGGCGAAAGAATATTAAAAGCCTTATCTTCATTTGAATTGACATTTATTAGTGCTGATGCAAAATATGATAGTGTCATGCGAAATCAAGCAGTATTTACAGCACAAGAAGCGAATGGGTATTTATTATTTAAACAGTATTGCGCTTCCTGTCATACCGAGCCATTATTTACTAATGGATTGTTTGAAAATAATGGATTACGAGAAGATTCTTTACTAACAGATAAAGGTAGAATGCGAATTACCAATGATTCAACTGATTTACATAAATTTAAAGTACCTACTTTGCGAAATATCGAATATTCATATCCCTATATGCATGATGGTAGATTTAAAAAATTAGGGGAAGTACTTACTCATTATACAAGTGGGATAGACTATTATCCTAATTTATCAGCACCATTAAATAAGCCAATTATTTTAAATTCAAATGAGAAAGTAGATATGATAGCTTTTTTACTAACTCTTTCAGATCGGCATTTTTTGTTTAATAAAAACTATGGATATATCAGAAAAGATAACTCATCCATGCTACAATCGAAGGATTGATTTATTAATATCGTTTAAATATAAAAATTATTCATATGAATTATATCAAATTACTTATTAGCTCTTGTTTTGTATTTATTTTTTGTAGCATCACACAGGCACAGTATAATACATTATTTATACCAGACACCTTATCAGGTACTACTTTTAATTTAAATATTAAAGATACGTTTGCACAAATAGTTAGCACAGGTAATGCAACTCAAACAGGAGCCGTTAATGGTAAATTTTGGGGACCAACCTTAATTCTCAACAAAGGGGATATTGTACATATGAATGTAAAAAATACCTTAAATGATTCAACAACTATTCATTGGCATGGAATGCATTTACCAGCAGTAATGGATGGAGGTCCACATCAAATTATTCCTCCAGGAACTACTTGGCAACCTTTCTGGAAAGTTACTAATAATGCAACTACATTATGGTATCATCCACATTTACATGAAATGACGATGAGCCAAATTACAAAAGGTATTGGTGGATTTATAATAGTTCGTGATAGTATTGAATCTGCTTTATCCTTGCCAAGAACCTATGGTGTAGATGATATTCCATTAGCATTAACAGATCGTTCTTTTGCAGCATTAAATCAATTTAGCGTGGTTCCTTATGGAGATAGTATGCTTACTAATTTCACCTTACGTGCACAGTATACAGTGCCAGCTCAAGTAATTAGATTTAGAATTTTAAATGGAGCCATTGAAAGATCTTATAATCTTGGATTTAGTGATGGTAGAACATTTTATGTGATCACCTCAGATGGAGGATTATTAAATGCTCCAGTAGCTGTAACACGTTATTTATTACATGCAGGTGAACGTATAGAGATTTTAGTGAATTGCACTGGTCAGAATGGAACAACAGTTGACTTAAAAGCATTCAATTCGACGCTATCAAATTTTATTGCAGGGGGTGAAAATTTTACTACAGGACCATTTGCGAATGCTTTAGGTAAAAAAGATTTTAATATATTGCATTTAAATATCGGTGCTAGTACTACATCACCTATTACTACTATACCAAGTTCACTTACTACTAATGTTTTATTAAATGCTGCAGATGCAGTGATTACAAGAAATCTAACTATATCGGATAGTGCTGTTAGTGGTGGTGCATTTGGACCTAATTTATTTATATTAAATCATAAGTTATTTAATTTTAATGTAAATGATTATGAAGTTCCATTAAATAATACAGAGATTTGGGAAATATCAAGTACATCTGTTTTTGGTCACCCATTTCATATTCATGATGTTGAATTTAATATATTAAGTGTAAATGGCGCGGCACCAGATGCCACACAAGCAGGTTGGAAAGACGTCGTTTTTATCCCAGGTAAAACACCTGGTCCGGGCGGAACGGCAACAGTAGTAAGATTTATTGCCAAATTTGATGACTATGCGGATTCTATCCATCCATTTATGTATCATTGCCATATTTCATTACATGAAGATGAAGGCATGATGGGACAATTTGTGGTGAAGAATGCATCCGTTTCAAATAGTATACTAGATCATTCCAATACAAATATTAAAATTAACTTATATCCTAATCCTGCAACTAATAAATTATATATCGATTTAAATGACGAACATAATAAAGTATATTATGTATGTATCAATAATTTGATAGGTAAAACGATTATGATGTTACCATCACCAGATTTAGCTGATGGTATCGATATATCAAGTTTATCGGCAGGTACATACTTTATTACGATTACTGATACAAATACTAAATCTGTTACTACTAAAAAATTCATCAAAAAATAGTGCGAAAATTATTCTTTATAACAATAGCACTATTACTTCATATTGGTTTATTTGCACAACGAGATGTATTACTCATCATTGCGGATGATATTGGTACCGATTATTTTGGCTTTTATGCCGATCATCAAGATACAGTAGGATTACCAAATATTAGAAAACTATTAGATAAAGGCATTTTATTTACTAATGCGATGTCGAACCCTGTTTGTTCAGCCACACGTTGTGGTATACTTACGGGTAGATATAGTTTTCGAACGGGAGTAGGAGGGATTGTTGGTGGTATTGGAGGTTCGGGAGAAATTGATACATCAGAAATGACCATTCCTAAATTACTGGCTATTTATAATTCAAACATCAAAAAAGCGGATATTGGTAAATGGCATCTTTGTAATCCAGCACCACCTTTAAAATTACAATATCCTTTACTTCTAGGTTATAATCATTATGAAGGACCATTTATTGGTCAATTACCAAGTTATACCAATTGGACTAAATATACGAATGGTATATCAAGTACTATTACTACTTATGCAACCACTGAAAATGTAAATAATGCTATCACATGGAAAAAAGCACAAGGAATAAATCCTACTTTTTTGTGGTTAGCGTTTAATGCTCCGCATGAACCGCTTCATTTACCACCAGCAGGTTTACATAGTTATACTACATTAAGTGGAACAGCAGGAAATATTAATGCACAACCTAAAGAATATTTCAAAGCCATGTTACAAGCATTAGACCATGAAGTAGGTCGACTGTTTGATAGCTTGCGTGTTATGAATCGATTAGATAGTACCGATCTTATTTTTATTGGGGATAATGGTAATACACAACGAACTGCCCAAATTACGGATTTAACTAAAGCTAAAGGAACCGTTTATCAATATGGGGTGCATGTCCCATTTATCATATCAGGACCATCAGTGGTAGCACCGGGTAGAACAAGTGATGCACTAATTAATACAACAGATTTATTTGCAACAATCATAGAATTATTTGGAGATACTAACTGGCAATCACATATTCTAGTTTCAAAACCTGTAGATAGCAAAAGTATTTTACCAATTATTAAAAATACATCTACTAGTATTCGTCCTTGGGCATTTACTGAAATATTTAAATTAACTACAGATTCTTCTGATGGTAAAGGAATTAGAAATAAAGACTATAAATTAATACGTTTTGATTATGGCAAAGAAGAATTTTATAATTTAACCTTAGATCCAAATGAATCTAGCAATTTACTAGCAAGTAGTTTAAGTACTACAGACATTACCAATTATTACTACCTATGTAATGAATTGAGTAATTTAGTTGGTACTGGTACTTTTTGTACTTCAGATGTAAGTGTTCCACAACTATTTTTACATGAAAATCATTTTTCCATTTATCCTAATCCATTTAGTAGTTCTATTTTATTCAGTGAAGGGTTTTTAAATACATACATGGTCCTGTATGATCAATTAGGACATATTATATATGAGGGTTCAGCTATAGAAAAACAAGATTTTTCTTCTATTAGTAAAGGGGTATATTATCTAAAGTGGAATGATTCAAAAACAATTAAAATAATAAAACAATAAATAACGGCGAAGGATTTAGATTTGTAAATCGTCTTAATTTAAAATAAATATTAACTATGAAAAAAATTATTCTATCCAGTATTTTTTGTTTAAGTCTATATATTGGATTTGCACAAACAAATCCGGCTATCTTAAATTGGTTACAAAACAATATTATAATGGGTCGTCATTATATAGCAGGTAGTTCAACAGTAAATGATGAAACTGTTTTAGCCAATGTACAAAATGTTCAATATTCAACCAATTGGGTATATGTAACTACTACAGGTGTACCTTCTTATATCACTGGTCCATTTTTAGATGGGAATCCATCTTTGGCAAGCAATCAAAATGCAATATTTAAAATCTCTTTAAATCCAGCACCCAACACAGGTACATTAACTGCAACAACAGGAGGTAATATTGGTATTTTTATTAATGGTGTAGCCTTATTTGATTATAGAGATGGTGTAGCTTGGGATTCTGCAAGCAATGCACTTTGCGGTGGACCAGGCAACCCGCCATGTGCTGGTGGACCAATGGCAACAAAAGCTTGGAATAGAGATGCTATTGTTGCAGAAAGAGGAGGGTTTGATTGTGCTAAAGGTCACCCAGCTATGGGCAACTATCATCATCATCAAAACCCGAGCGCGTTTAATTTAGATAAAGTAGTTATATCTACAGTATGTAATTTATATAATGCAGATGGACTTTATGTCATCGATAGTACTCGTCATTCACCATTGATCGGCTTTTCTTATGATGGTTATCCAATATATGGTGCTTATGGCTACAAAAATGCAGATGGTTCTGGAGGTATAGTGCGCATGAAATCTAGCTATTCATTACGATCTATCACCACTCGAACTACCTCACCTACTGGAGCTTTCGTAGAGGATGGACCTCCTGTAAATACGACATACCCACTTGGATATTTTAGAGAAGATTATCAATATAATCCTACTTCTGTTTCAACTCCAGATTATTTAGATGACCATAATGGTCGATTTTGTGTAACACCAGAATATCCTTCAGGTATTTACTGTTATTTTGCTACTGTAGATGCTAATTGGAATTCGGCATACCCATATGTAGTTGGACCTACATTTTATGGAGTAAAAAATGCATCTAAAGTAACTAGTATCACTGAATCAACAAGTACTTATACTCCATCAACAAGTATCCAAAACAATTATTTAGATAAAATAAATGTAAGTGTGTTCCCTAATCCAAGTAGTGATTTAATTTCAATTCAAATCAATGATTTATTAAAAGAATCTATACAAGTTTATTTATATGATGTATTAGGAAAAGAAGTAGCAACAACAACCATTAACCAAGGTAGTACCATTGCTTATTTTGATACACAAAAACTTTATTCAGGTGATTATATCATTAAAATTAAAAACAGTAACGAGTCTATTACTAAAAAAGTAAGCATTACTAAAAACTAAGACTAATTTTTTCATATTTTTTTGTGAGCATTACTTTTTTAAGTAATGCTTTTTTTTGATTAAAATTTAAATACTACTAATTTGATAGAATATGTATATATTTGCGTATTATTTCACTAAAAAATAAATATCATGTCAATTAAACTAGGGGATACAGCGCCAAATTTTACAGCAAATACTACTGAGGGAATTATAGATTTTTATAATTGGTCTGCAGACAAATGGATAATTTTATTTTCTCATCCAGCAGATTTTACTCCAGTTTGTACTACAGAATTAGGAACGGTAGCAAAAATGAAAGCAGATTTTGATAAAAGAGATGTAAAAGTTATTGCATTGAGTGTAGATGAAATTGAGATGCATCATGATTGGATAAAAGATATCAATGAGACACAATCAACCACTGTTAATTTTCCTATTATAGCAGATCCTGAATTTAAAGTTTCGACTCTTTATGATTTTGTACATCCGAATGCTTCTGATAAATTCACGGTACGTTCAGTAGTAATTATTGGCCCAGATAAAAAAGTAAAATTAATTATTACCTATCCTGCATCCACAGGAAGAAACTTTGTTGAGTTATTAAGAGTGATCGACTCATTACAACTGACAGCAAATTATAGTGTTGCTACTCCAGCCAATTGGAAAAACGGAGAAGATGTAGTAGTAGCTCCTTCTATAAAAACTGCAGATATAGCAGCCAAATTCCCTAAGGGATTTAAAGAAATTAAACCTTATTTACGTATGACTCCACAACCTAATCTTTAATGTAAGTATGATTACTTTCCTTCAAACAGCCTGGCCTTGGTATGTAGCAGGTTTTCTAATAGGAATTATTGTTCCAGTATTATTATTATTTGATAATAAATCATTTGGATTATCCTCTAGTTTGCGACATTTATGTGCAGCTTGTTTACCTACAAAAGTTAGTTACTTCAGCTATAATTGGAAAAAAGAAATTTGGAATATATTTTTTATAGTAGGAATTATACTAGGAGCTATTATTGCCACTACCATTATTGGAAATCCGAAACCAATAAAACTAACTGCCACTACTATTGCGGATATGAAAAAGTATCATATAAGTGATATGTATAGTTTATTGCCAGCAGATTTATTCAGTTTTAAAGCTTTATTTAGTATCAGAGGTTTTATTTGTATTGCTGTAGGAGGCTTTTTAGTTGGTTTTGGTACTCGTTATGCGGGAGGCTGCACGAGTGGTCATGCTATTATGGGACTTTCCAATCTTCAATGGACCTCATTAGTAGCCACCATTAGTTTTATGTTAACAGGCATTTTATTTACCAGATTTATATTACCCTTTATTTTACAATTATAATTTATGAATGAGATTACGAAACTATCGGATGAATTTATGGAAGATACGAATCATATCACTAGTAGTATATCTATAAAGGAAAATATAAAATATTTATTAGTAGGTATTTTATTTGGGATTGTATTTGTTAAAGCTGAAATTATTAGTTGGTTTAGGATTTATGAAATGTTTACTTTTCGATCATTTCATATGTTTGGTGTAATAGGTACAGCACTTACAGTAGCTACTATTTCGGTATTTTTAATCAAAAAATTTAAAATCAAGACGATACAAGGGAATCCTATAGAAATTAAAACTAAGACCTTTCATAAAGGACAAATATATGGAAGTATTTTATTTGGTTGTGGATGGTCATTATCTGGTGCTTGCCCAGGTCCATTATTTGCACAAGTGGGAGCGGGATTTATGGCTGTAATCGTTAGTATTTTGTTCGCATTGTTTGGCACCTGGTGTTATGGATACTTTAAAGATAAACTCCCTCATTAATTTTTCAATACCTATGATTCGCTATTAAGAGCAAGTTTATACAATTGTTGAAATATTTTTAACAACTATCGAGTTGATTTAGATCAAAATTTATTCTCTTTGTACAATAGAATAAAACAGGGTCATGCAATTTTCACATTTACATTGTCATTCTCAATTTTCCTTATTGGATGGTGCCTCTAGTATCAAGGGGATGATTGCTAAAGCAAAAGCAGACGGAATGCCTGCAGTTGCCTTAACGGATCATGGAAATATGTTTGGGGCATTTCATTTTGTTGCAGAAGCCGAAAAACAAGGAGTAAAACCAATAGTAGGATGTGAATTTTATGTGGTAGAAGATCGATTTAAAAAATCATTTACCAAAGGAGATAAAGATATTCGTTATCATCAATTACTATTAGCTAAAAATCAAGAAGGATATGAAAACCTATCTAAACTTTGTTCCTTAGGTTTTATAGATGGATTATATGGAAAATATCCTCGAGTAGATAAAGAATTAATTAAACAATATAGTAAAGGTTTAATTGCTACTACTTGTTGTATAGGGGCAATAGTGCCACAAACTATTATAAAGAAAGGCGAAGCAGAAGCACGTAAAGTCTTTGAAGAGTGGATGAATATTTTTGGCAAGGAGAATTATTTTATCGAACTACAAAGACATAATCTTAAAAATCTAGATGGCTCGGGTATGTCTCAAGAGGACGTCAATCAAGTCTTGATTAAATTTTCGGGCGAATTCGGTATACCTGTTATAGCAACTAATGACGCACACTATATCGATATTGAAGATTATAATGCACATGATATTTTATTATGTGTTAATACAGGTGAAAAACAAAGTACCCCAGGCTTTGATGATTTTGTAAATGATGATGCAATATCTAAAGACCGTCGTTTTAAATTCCCCAATGATCAATTCTTTTTCAAAACGACTGCGGAGATGGAAAAGGTATTTGCCGATATTCCATTTGCGTTAGATAATACCAATATGATAGTGGATGCTATTAGTCCACCGAAATTAACCAGAGATATTTTATTACCTAATTTTACCTTACCTGAAGGGTTTACTAATCAAGGAGATTATTTAACTTTTTTGACCTATGAAGGAGCCAAAAAAAAATATGGAGTTATCACAGCTGAAGTAGAAGAGCGAATTAATTTCGAATTAAAAACGATTATTGATTCGGGTTATCCTGGCTATTTTTTAATTGTACAAGATTTTACTACTGCAGCGCGTCTAATGGATGTATGGGTTGGTCCTGGAAGAGGAAGTGCAGCCGGAAGTGTTGTTGCGTATGCTTTAGGTATTACTAATGTAGACCCTATTAAATACGATTTGCTTTTTGAGCGTTTCTTAAATCCTGAAAGGGTAAGTATGCCCGATATTGATATCGATTTTGATGATGTAGGAAGAGAGAAAGTGATTAAATATGTAATTGATAAATATTCGAAAGAACGAGTTGCACAAATCATTACATATGGTAGTATGGCTGCCAAATCATCCATTAAAGATGTTGGGAGAGTGTTGAATATTCCATTAGCAGACGTAACTAAAGTTACAAAAGCATTTCCTAATCATTTAGGAGCTACTTTAAATAAGATTTTAAAAGCAGAAGGGATAGAGGATAAATTAAAGGGCGAATTAAATGCAGAGCAGCTTATTGCAGCTAAAGATTTTAGAAAGTTAGCTGAAAATAATGATGAGATTGGCAATATGATTCAAATTGCTAAGAAGTTAGAAGGTTCGGTAAGAAATACGGGGATACATGCTTGTGGAGTCATTATTACACCAGATGATATTACTAAGTTTGTACCAGTAACTACAGCGAAAGATAGTGATTTACTGGTGACTCAATTTGATAATAGTGTGGTAGAAAAATCAGGCTTATTGAAAATGGATTTCTTGGGCTTGAAAACATTAACGATTATCAAAGATGCGATACGATTGGTGAAGCGAGGGCATGATATCGACATTATAGCTGATGATATACCATTAGATGATCCAAAAACATTTGAATTATTCCAGAAAGGGGAAACTGTTGGGATTTTCCAATATGAGAGTCCGGGGATGCAAAAATATTTACGGGATTTACAGCCCGATATTTTTGAAGATTTAATTGCGATGAATGCCTTGTATAGACCAGGACCAATAAAGTATATTCCAAACTTTGTAAATAGGAAGCATGGCCGTGAAAAAATCAATTATGATTTGCCGGAAATGGAAGACAATTTAAAAAGCACGTATGGTATTACAGTGTATCAAGAGCAGGTGATGTTGCTTTCACAAAAGCTAGCCAATTTTACGAAAGGCGATGCAGATACCATTCGTAAAGCGATGGGTAAAAAGCAAAAGGATGTGTTGGATAAGATGAAGGAGAAGTTTTTGACAGGAGCAAAGGCAAATGGGCATGATGAAAAAATATTAGAAAAGATATGGACCGATTGGGAAGCATTTGCTTCGTATGCATTTAATAAATCACATTCTACTTGTTATGCATATTTAGCCTTTCATACAGCTTATTTAAAAGCCCATTTCCCAGCTGAATTTATGGCTTCAGTACTTACACATAATATGGGCAATATTGATAGTGTGAAATTCTTTTTACAAGAATGTAAACGTATGAAAATTGATGTGTTGGGTCCTGATGTAAATGAAAGCGCAGATACATTTGTCGTGAATAAGAATGGAGCGATACGTTTTGCGATGACTGCTTTAAAAGGGATGGGGCAATTGGCAGTAGAAGAAATTATACGCGAACGCGAAACCAATGGTATTTATAAAAGCATTTTCGATATGGCTCGTCGATTGAATTTACGAACCGTTAATAAAAGAGCATTTGAAGGATTAGCCTTTGGTGGAGGGTTCGATTGTTTTGAGAATACGCATCGGGCACAATATTTCAGCGAAAGCAATGGTGAATCTTTTTTAGAAAAAGTAGTCAAGTTTGGAAATCAAGCACAACAAAGTGCGAATAGTATGCAAAATTCTTTGTTTGGAGGAGGGGCTGATGCGGTTATTACAGAGCCAGCTATCCCTAAATGCGAACCTTGGCATTTGATTGAGAAATTGAATAAAGAAAAAGAAGTTACAGGTATTTATATCAGCGGTCATCCATTAGATGATTATCAACGGGATATTTCTAGCTATAGTAATTGTAGTATTTCTGAAATTGAAATCAAAAAAAATAGAAGTTTAAAAATTGCAGGAATTGTTACATCATCTACTTCTAAGTTTGATAAAACAGGTGCTCCATATGGAAGGTTTGTTATAGAAGATTTTTCAGGTTCACGTGAAATCATGCTATTTAAAAAGAAATATATTGAATTTAAAAACTATATCGATACCCCTGGAAATTTATTATTTATTACTTGCAGTTATGCAACAAGCAGATGGAAAGAAGGAGAATTTGAATTAGAAATTACACAGATAGAGTTGCTCTCTGAGATTCGAAATAAATTAACCAAAGAAGTGTTCATCACGGCAGTTGTAGATCATTTGCAATCGACAACTGTTCAAGAGGTAGTTCAGGTAATAAAAAAATATCCTGGAGAAAAATTTATCAAAGTAAATTTATTAGATAAAATGGAACGAATGTTAGTAAGCACCAATTGTAGAGGAGCAAAAGTGAATATTTCTAATGAATTTATTAGTGAATTAGAATTGATTCCTGGGCTTAGTGTATCATTCCTTAAAAATGACGTTAATGCCTTGATTGATGATAAGTTAGAAGAGATACTTGCAGGTACAATACAAGAGGATGAAGTAGATGTGGAAGTAAGTTTTGAGGGGATGGAAGAAGATAGTGAATAATTTTTAAATGAACTTTTTCAGAATATTTATAGTTTTGAAGATATAATTAACTTAAAAAAAAACGAATATGGCACATACAATTACAGATGCAAATTTTGAAAGCGATGTCTTAAAATCAGACAAATTGGTAATGATAGATTTTTGGGCTACGTGGTGTGGACCATGTGTAGCATTAGCTCCAACAATTGAGGCATTGTCTAAAGAATATGAAGGAAAAGTAGTGGTAGGTAAATTAGATGTAGATGCAAATCCAGAAACCAGTGTAAAATTTGGTATTAGAAATATCCCTACGGTATTATTTATTAAAAATGGAGAAGTAGTAGATAAAGTAACTGGTAATGCACCTAAAGGCGCATTTGTAGAAAAATTAAATAAATATTTATAATATATAATATCAGTTTAATAAATAAGTGGAGGTTTTTGTCTTTTAAAAAGATAAAAACCTCTTTTTTTATAGGCATCTTTTAAAATAATTGTAATTTTGATGAAAATATATAAATGATGAAACATATTGGCATTATAGGAGGAGGTTTTTCAGGAACGATGACTGCAGTTCAATTGATTTATAAAGCAACTAATCCTATAAAAATTTCAATCATAAATGATAGAGATAATTTTAATAAAGGATTTGCCTATAGCCCTTATTCAAAAAAACATATATTAAATGTGATCACTGAGAAGATGAGTGCTTTTCCTGATAAAGCACATGATTTTTTAGATTGGGTTATGTTACAAGAAGAATTTAAAAGCTACGATCGTACCTTAATTGCCAATTCATTTTTACCTAGATATGTATATGGTCAATATTTAGTAGATACTTGGGAAAAAGCAAAAATGATTGCTTCAGAAAAAAATATTGAGTTGCAAATAATTGAAAGTGTAGTGGATGATATTGATGTTTCAGAAGAGAAAATTACAATTGAATTGAATACGGCTGAAAAAATTACAGTTGATCAATGTGTTATTACATCAGGTAATCAAGTACCTCGTAATCCTGCTATACCGAATATGGATTTTTACAAGAGCTCTAATTATTTTCAAAATCCATGGTTGATAGATTCGGTATTGCATTTAGATAGTGAATTACCGGTTTTAGTAATTGGTAATGGATTAACTATGGTCGATACTGTTTTTGGTTTATTAGAGCATGGTTTTAAGAATAAAATATATTCTATCTCCCCTAATGGATTTAATATTTTACCACATCGACATAATGGATTAAAATATACTAAACTGGTTGAAGAGTTTACCGAAAACATGTCTTTGTATGATTTTGTAAAATTGGTCAATAAACATGTGAAATTAGTACGAGAATATGGTGTTACAGCAGAACCTGTAATCGATTCAATACGACCTTATACCCAATCTATTTGGAAAAAATTAAATGATACGGAACGTACTAAATTTATGAGTCGTCTTCGTCATTTATGGGGTGTAGCACGTCATAGATTTCCCATGCATTCACATGATAAAATCCAACAATTACGTATCGATAATAAACTTTTAATCAAATCGGGTAAAATATTAAACTTTACTGAAGTAAGCCCTAAGCATATTGTAGTAGAGTATTATGATAAAAAAGAAAAAGAAGTAAAAACATTTGAAGTATCACGAGTAATCAACTGTACTGGACCTGAATCTAATTTATCATTAGTAGAGAAAAGTTTTTTAAAGAATGCTTTGATGAAAGGAATTTTAAAACAAGATTCCTTGTATTTAGGAATTGTAACAGATACAGATACTTTTCAAATTATAGATACCAATAACAATAAACATCATCATCTTTTTACCATTGGTACTAATCTAAAAGGTGAATTATGGGAAAGTACTGCCGTAAATGAACTGCGCGCACAAGCGGATAAATTAGCACAACTTCTTATTGCTTAATAATATTAATCATCTCCTAGTATAAATCGAATAAACAACACATGAAAGTATTAATCATTAATGGACCTAATTTAAATTTAGTAGGAACTCGTGAACCTGAAGTATATGGCAATACTACATTTGATGAATTTTTAGAAGAGATCAAAGATGCCTATTTTGATTGCGACATTCATTATTATCAGAGTAATGTTGAAGGGGATCTGATCAATAAACTACAAGAAGCAGATACAAAAAAGTATAAAGGAATTATTCTAAATGCGGGTGGATACACCCATACATCTGTAGCTATTAGAGATGCTATTGCTTCTATTAAAACGCCTGTAATTGAAGTCCATATATCTAACCCAATGAGTAGAGAAGAATTTAGGCATACATCCTTAATTACTGGGGTTTGTAAAGGTATAATTGCTGGTTTTGGATTAGATAGTTATGTATTGGCCATAGATAGTATTATTAGTTGATAGAATACCTACTTGTCTGTATAGATAGAAGTTATAACGTCTAATTAGAATTAATAAACTAAAAAAAATAGATATATTCTTATTTATTTAGTAACTTGCATAAACAAAATTTAATAAATATGAAAAAACTTATTTTTACCTCTTATGCTATAATTATAGCAAGCATTTTTTTGTTTTCTTGTACTAAGGATCCAATTTATGTATCGTATGTTACGCCTGATAAGGAAGTTTGTTTAACTGGTACTACGGCTTATGATTATGTTTCTAAGGAATTTCCTATAGATCACGCAGATGTAGCAGCATTAGTAACAGCTGATCAATTAGATAACATATCTAGTATTATGTTAAAATCTGGTGTGAAAGTTCAAGTATCTACTTCAGGTTATAATTTAGATCAAATATCTTCTATTGAATTATATCTTAAAGAAAAAGATGCAACAGGTTTAGGTCAACAAATAGCATACTCAGATCCAATTGGATTAGGTGCAACTGAAGTTAATATGCAATTGAATGGTGTTAATGTAAAAGACATGGCAACTAAAGATATGACAATGACTGTAAAAGTATTAAATAAATCAGGTGGAAATACTCCTGTATGTTTAAAACTTACTAGTTCAACATTTGAAATCAAGATTACTCCATAGTTAGTAAATTTAACAATATAAAAAAAGGGATAAGTATAATTACTTATCCCTTTTTTTGGTATAAAGAACATTATTCACTTCTCATTAATATTTGAATAGTAGTTCGAGTTTTATGTGTCAACAAAATATTTTTATTACGTGTAAGTGCTTCAATTTTCTCTGTTGTATAATGACGAATGGTTAATAATTCGAGCGATTCATTATATTTTACATCAAAATCAAGAGCTAACTCTTTGAGTAAGGATTTGATTTTTTCGGGTTTATTTTCAATGCAGGCACTAAAACTGATGGCTCCACTATGTGTCATGTGAATACGAAGACCATTAGAACTAAATATTCGAAATATATGACTTAGATTTTCTTCTGCAATAAAAGAAAAATCTTTTACAGAAATGGATAAAAGAACTTGATCTGTTTTATATACGATAATAGGAGGATACGCAATATGATCATTTATTTTAGAGCCTCCAATGGTAGTACCAATCGCATTTTTATCTATAAACGATTTGACGAGTAAAGGAATATTTTTATTCTGTAAAGGTTTGATTGTTTTTGGATGAATCACTTGAGCTCCATAAAAAGTCATTTCAATAGCTTCGCGATAGCTTAATTCGGGTATTGCAATCGTATCCTTAAACAATCGAGGGTCGGCATTTAGTACTGCTGGAACATCCTTCCAAATTACCATTTTGGATGCATTTATACAATACGAAATGACAGCTGCAGTATAATCACTTCCTTCTCTACCTAAGGTAGTAGAATAGCCATTTTCATTGCGTGCAATAAAACCTTGAGTGATATTGATAGTTGATGCATCCATAAAATTATGAATGAGAGGTTCAGATTTAGTAAAATCTACTTTTGCTTCCGTATAATTGCTATCTGTAGCTATCATATCTCTAGCATCGATCCATTTGTTTGAAATGCCTATAGAATCGAGATAAGCACTCACAATGCTAGACGATAAAAGTTCACCATAAGGAACCACTTGATCATAAATAAATGTATAATTATCTTCTTTATTTAAATTAAAAAAAGTATGAATCTCTTTTTGATAATACAGTATTTTAGGTAAAATTAATTGATGATTTTCTGCTATGAATAGACCTTCAATAATATGGATATGTTCTAGTATGAGTGAATCAATCGCTTCAATATAGCTGTTGTCTTGATTTACATATTTATTGATAATCACTTCTAACGCATTCGTTGTTTTGCCTAAAGCAGAAATAACAATAAAGCGAATGGATGCTTGATGTGATTGAATTATATGACCTACATTTTGAATATTACTGGCATCTTTTAATGCAGCACCACCAAACTTAAAAACCTGCATAGCTTGTATTTTACTCCAAAACTACTATTTTTTTATCAACTCACATTTATATGTTTATTACTTGAAAATAATAAGCTCTAAGAATAGGATAATTTTACTACTCAAAGCAGTAAATTTTGCATGAGTACAAATACCAATCAAAAAACACGTAAAGGGAAAACCAATTATTTATCACAAATAGTAGTAGTATCATTGTTATTATTTGTATTAGGGCTATTTGTTAATATTATCTACCATTCCTACGTATGGAGTCAGCATGTAAAATCAATGCAATATTTACGTATTGAATTGAAGAATGAAACTAGTTATGAAGCAATCAATTCGCAATTAAGTCAACATAAAATCATTCGTTCATTAGAATTTATTAGTAAGGACAAAGGCTTAGAATTACTTAAAAGCAATACGCATACTGATCCTACCGCATTACTTGATAAGAATCCATTACCCAATATAATTAATGCATTTTTAATTGCAGAAACTACTCCTCTTGAAATCGATAAAGAGATTGATCAAATCAAAATGATAGAAGGAATAGCGGCTGTTGATTATAAACGAAGCGATGCGAAACTACTAGATCGTATCATCGATAAAATATCGTGGGTGATGGTTATTTTAGTGGCATTACTTTTAATTGCTTCCGTTTTCATTATTGATAGTACTGTTCGATTAGCATTTTATTCGAAACGGATGACGATACGTAGTATGCAATTAATTGGAGCTACTCGAAGTTTTATTCGCAAACCTTATATGCTTAGAGCCATATTGAATGGTGTTGTAAGTGGATGTATTGCTATTATTGGTATAGCCCTTATATATGCCAGTTTAGAATATTACTATCCTGAATTACATTTATTAAAAAACATAAATATACTTTTGGCTATAGGTGGAGCAATTTTACTTATAGGAATTGTTTTTACACTTATTAGTACGTATTTCTCCATTGGAAAATACTTACGAATGAATCTAGATGATTTATACTAATAGATAATTTCTATTATTTAGTGGTGCGAGTCCATTTAGTGGTGCGGCCTAAAAGAGAAATTCCAATATACCCACGAACGTCTAAGTTATTATTATCAACCAATTTCATTTTACATGAATAATCTTTACCATTTTTAGGGTCGTAGATATTTCCATCTGCATAGTTATTGTCGTCTGCATCATATTTAAATCCACGTAAAATCATTAGTCCTAAAACTTTATTCGATCGTTTAGAAACATCCTCATTATGAATATCTGTTTTTTCTTTTCCATTTGCATCTAAAGGCGTTTTTAACCATATTATTTTACCATAGTATTTTCCATCCGCTTTATAGATTTCAATTTTTCCATCTTTCTCTTCATTAAACCATATACCTAAAATGGCATCAGCGCCAGCAAATACTTTTACAGAAAATAAAATGACACAGCAAACAAAAATGAATTTTTTCATACTTAATTTTTTAATTTACCCAAATATATATATAAGTATACTAAAAATAGATAAAAAAATTATTTAACTAATTTGTTTAAAGTAGATAAGTAGGTCTTCAATGGAATATATGTTCCACCTAAACTTTCTAGATGGTCCGTATGGAATTGGCAGTCGATCAAATCGATCATATCTTGCTGTATGAGATGATACATGGCTAATTTAGAAGTATTACTTTCTATTGAGAACATACTTTCTCCTGCAAAAAAACGATTTAATTTAACGCCGTATAGTCCACCTACTAGTTGATTATTTTCATTCCAAACCTCTACAGATAGTGCATAACCTTCATTAAAAAGCGTACAATAGGCAGTTATCATATCATCTGTGATCCAAGTTCCCTCTTGATCTTTACGATTTATTTGACTACAAAATTGGATTACAGCATCAAAATGTTGACTGATTGTATAAGTATAAGTTCCTTTATTATAGATCTTTTGGAGCGATTTGCTGGCATGAAATGTAGAAGGGTAAATGACAAATCGATTTTTAGGACAGTACCATAGAATAGGTTCGTCAGCTGAATACCACGGAAAAATTCCATGATGATAAGCGAGAAGTAGTCGGTTTATACTTAAATCACCACCAACAGCTAATAAACCATCAGATTCAGCTAAATGTACAGGAGGAAATTCTAGAAGTTCTTCTTCTAAAAGGAATACTGGCATTTTATTCTATAGTAGCATCAATACCTCTATCGCAAATAGCTTCTCTAAGAGGTTTTAAATCTTCTAATCTACCATGTTTTACTTGGGCTTTTCCTTTGTGATGGATAATAAGAGAGCATTGTTCAGCTTGTTCCCAAGTATGATTGCAAACATCTATTAATGTTTCGATCACCCAATCAAATGTATTTATTTCATCATTATGCACGATAAGTCTGTTTACCTCAAGAATTTCTTCATAGGTAAGTGTTTTTTCTTCTACTAAGGTATCTGTATTTTTAATAAAAGACATCTTTCATAATTTTATACAAAAATACATCAATTTATTTGAATACTATAACTACAATTGAAAATAGCAGCGCTGGCTAAGCTGATAATACCTTCTTTATGTTGAAAATCAATAAGTTGTCCTTTAGTATCAGCGCATCCTAACCAGGGTTCAATACATACATATTTAGCGCCTGGAATAGCCCAAATACCTAAATAATTGAAATCAGGAAAAGATACCTTTACGGTTTTACTATGATTTTTAGAGCTGATTAGTAAACTTCTACTTTTAAGGTTTTTAAAAATATAGGCATCTTTTTCAAACATGTTTTGAGTGATTGGGATAATCGCTTCATCTTTTAAAACAATTGAGCTCTCCCCATTAAACATCCCATCAGCTTTGTTGATATGGTGTCGGGATAAGGTTTCTGCTTGCTCAAAAACAATTGCATAATCCTCAATAGATTCATTATCCTTATAAGCTATGGCGATAGCAGGATGTCCACCTATATTGAAATAGATCATTTGATTGTCCAAATTACTAATTTTATAACTTATGCATAGTTTAGTATTTACTAATTCATAGCATACTTGTAATTCGAATTTATAAGGATAAATGGCCAAAGTTTCCTCCGAAAATGCTAATGAAAAAACACAGTTCGTAACAGTAGCTTCTTTGATAGTAAATATTGAATGTCGTGCAAATCCATGTTTTGCCATGGGGTATTTTTTACCATCTATACGCAATTCATCATTTTCACTTACTCCAATAATAGGAAATAACATAGGTGCATGCCATGGCCAAAATGTAGGGTCAGCTTGCCATATATGCTCTGTTTGGTCGCTTTTATCATATATACTGCATAATTCAGCGCCTTTATCCTTGATTTGTACCCGTAAATATTCGTTTTCTAGTATTTGCATCTTTTAAATTGTTCGTTCAAGCTCTAAAAATTATTATCTTTACAAATCTAAAACTTAAAATGGAATGAAAAACACTAACGTATTATTATTTTATGTATTAATTACACTATTTTATACAAATTCTATGCAAGCTCAATCAACCGAGCTATCAAAAGAAGAAAAAAAAGAAATCAAAGCTAAATTAAAAAGTTTTAAGAAAGCGCCTGAAACCTATAAAAGTATGGTTGCCAAATACAACCAAGCTATCAAAGATAGAGATGTGAAAATGGAAGAATTAGAATTAGAATTAGGGAGATGGAAATCAAAATATAATTTTGATATGGCTGAATGTAATGATACCGTTGCGGCCTTAAAAACACGATTAGCGGCGGCTATTAATGATGCATCAAAATCTACAGCAAAATTACCAGCAGGTTTATGTTATGGGGTTCAATTAGGTAATTACAAATTATTTGATATCACTAAATATTTTGGTGCCGATAAATTTTTAATGGCTTTTTTTGATAATGAAACACATCAATATGTAATCTCCTATTTTACAGATGCTGCTTCAGCTGATGCTTGTCGCCAAGACATCAAAAAATTAGGTATTAAAGATGCTTTCGTAACTAAATACATAGATGGAAAACGTGTTCCATTTGATATTAAAAAGGATGAAAATTAATTAGTCTACTAAACAAAATCATTATTTCTTATAAATAAATCTATATGTTTTATTCTATCATCATTCCTACTTTTAAACGTGCAGATGAAGTAGTAGAATGTTTGGAGAGTTTGACTAAACAAAGCTATAAACACTTTGAAGTAATACTAGCTGATGGTACACCAGGAGAGAGTTTAGAAAAATATATAGAAAAATATAAATCCAGTTTAGATCTTCATTTTCTTTATGAAGAATATTTAGGCGTAAGTGAAGCTCGTAATTTAGGGGCAACGATTGCTAAAGGCGATTATTTTATTTTTTTAGATAGCGATTGTATCTTTCCTTCAGATTATCTAAAACAAGTAGAAGCTTCATTAAACAGCAATTATTTAGATGAATTTGGCGGTCCGGATGCGGCGCATAGTTCGTTTACTACTTTACAAAAAGCGATTTCGTATACCATGACTTCCATCCTTACTACGGGTGGTATTAGAGGACAAAAAAAACATGTAGGGCAATTTCATCCTCGTGGTTTTAATATGGGCATTAGTAGAAAAGCCTTTGAAACAGTAGGAGGTTATAGTACCTTCAAATGTGGGGAAGATATTGAATTGAGTATTCGTATTATCAAAGCTGGATTCAAAGTAGATTTGATTCCCGAAGCTTTTGTATATCATAAACGAAGAAGTACTCTAAAACAATTTTACCATCAAGTATTTCGATTTGGAGCGGCGCGAATTAATATTTGGAGCCGACATAAAGAAGAATTAAAGCTGACGCATTTGTTTCCTTCTCTTTTTATCATAGGATTTATCAAAAGTATTTTATTATTTCTATTATCTTTTTTGTTTAGAATATTATATCTCACTTCTTTATCAAATGCAATGACAGAAGAGATGTATGCCTCTATGTATAATACGTTCACTGTTATCTGTCAAATACCACTAGTTATTTATACGATTTATTTTTTAGTATTAATGCTGCATGCTACTATACAAAATAAAAGTATCAAAGTAGGAGTCTATAGCTTCTTTACTTGTATTACTCAAATGTCGGGATACGGTTTTGGCTTTATTGCCAATGCTTGGGAAGTGATTGTAAAAGGCAATAAAAACGGATTGAAATTATAAATCGATTATTGTTGCTTCAAAAGTTTTTCTAGTAACAATGTATAGGCATCCTCTTTTAATCCGGATAATTTTATTGGAGGCCAATCTATAATTGCATAATGGGTAGCTGTTTCATCTATACTTTGTTGTAAGGGCGTAAACACGACTTTAAAATCACGTTTAAATTTCATATCCGACCAAGTTGAATCTTGATCTAACCAGAGTGGTAAGTCGCTCCAATATTGAATATTTTCTTTTTCTAAAAAGGATAATGGGGCATGATGTAATGTACATTCTTTATGTAATGATTGATTAGTCAGTTGCACAATATCCATAATCGACAAACTACAAGTGATGCAATTGTATATGTTTTCAAAAGATTTTTTTTCATCGATTAAAGACAGAATAGCTTTGGCTAAATCTTTTACATAGGTGAATGAAACTACTTTATCGCCCGCTTCGGGAATGAGAAGGCTGTCACGTTTCTGACATTGATACATCCAATAATAAAAACGATCGGTGCTATCGTAAGGTCCGTATATTAAGCCCGGACGAAGAATGACATAAGGAATAGAGGATTGTATGAGGAGTCTTTCACAAGCCGCTTTTTTCTGTCCATAAGTACTCATGATATTTGGATCGATAGCTTGTTCGGGGCTACACGAAAGCAAAGGAGCATCTTCCGTATAACTACTTTGTTCGACAGGTTCGTATACGGATACGGTTGAAATAAAAATATATTTTTTTAGCGAAGCAGGCACTAAAGGAATAATCTTTTCGAGTGAGGCTGGTGTATAGCAGGCAAGATCTATAATATAGTCCCAATCATGTCCAGCGATTTGTTGGATATCCTCACTATATCGATCTCCGATAATTCTTTTGTATTGCGGAAATAAGTCGGCATTGGTTTTCCCTCGATTGAAAAGGGTGATATCTAAATCAGCATTATTTTCTAGGGATTCTAATAGATTTCTACCAATAAAATGTGGACCACCGATAATTAATAGTTGTTGTTTTTTCATGTTCTAAATATAATTTATTTCCACATTACATCATAGTCAGGGTTTGGTAAACAACAATGTAAATTCAACATTCAACATTAAATATGTTTACTCCCACAACACCATCACCAATAAGCCCGCTAAAACCAGTCCGCCACCTACTACTAATTTAGGTGTTAAAGGTTCTTTTAAGAATAGATAAGACAATAGTATCGCTACCACCACACTACCTTTATCTATCGTGCTGACGTATGTGACTTTGCCTATTTTTAATGCTTTATAATAAAACACCCAAGAGAAGCCCGTGGTGATACCACTTAATACTAAAAAAGTGATATGCTTAGAAGTGATTAAGGCAGTGCTTGTGTTTTCTTTAAATAGAAAATAATTGACTATTACAAAGCCCATCACTATAGCAGTTCGGATGACTAATGCGCTATTTGCATCCATTTCTTTCAACCCAAATTTAGCTAAGACAGAAGTGCAACCTGCAAACAACATTGACAAGATAGCATACAATACCCATTTTTCCATTTGATATTTTTTTTAAAGATACGTAGTAATCACTCTTAATACACTATAAAATAAAAAGCTAAAAATATTAGCAAATACTAAAAATATTAGTACTATATTTATTTTTCAAAATACCTAACAAATGGAAGCAAAAGACGATTATATCAAAGGGAGAGGAGCGCAAATCAATACGCCGAATCGATTTTTAAAAAGTAATACCGAGAAGTATTATGATGATTTACCTACAGAAGAAGAACGTGAGGCATACGCCAAATTGAATTATAAAACAAAATTTCTAGAGCTTCATCCTAAAACGATTTTAAATAAAATAAGTAGTCCGGATATAGGTTTTGGTTATAGCATGAATCCATATCAAGGCTGTGAACATGGTTGTGTTTATTTTTATGCGCGCAATTCACATGAGTATTGGGATTTTAGTCCTGGTTTAGATTTTGAACAAAAGATTATGGTTAAAAAAAATGCACATGCATTATTACGACAATCCTTTATGAAAAAAGATTGGGAGCCCGTTCCGATATTGTTATCGGGCAATACCGATTGTTATCAGCCTGTTGAGCGTCAATTACAACTGACCCGAAAAATACTAGAAGTATGTTTAGAGTTTTCACATCCCGTGGCTATCATTACCAAAAATAGTATGATTGAGCGGGATATGGATTTAATCAGTGCCTTAGCGAAAGATCAGTTGGTGCATGTTACCTTGAGTTTAACTACCTTGAATGAAGACTTAAAACGTATTATGGAACCACGCACGGCATCGGTTCGAAATGTATTACGAACCCTTGAAGCTTTAGTGGCACAAAACATACCTGTGAATATCAATGCTGCTCCTATGATACCTGCCTTAAATGATCATGAGTTACCAAAAATTATCAAAACGGTTGCAGCATTAGGAGCCTCCAAAGTGAGTTATATTGTATTGCGACTGAATCATGAAGTAGCAACGATATTTGAAGATTGGATTCGAAAAAATTTTCCCGACAAAGCAGAAAATGTATTGAAAAAAATAAAGTATTTGCATGGAGGTCAATTGTCGGATTATCGCTATGGCAAGAGGATGCGAGGGGAGGGGCCGATGGCTGAAATGATACGTAAACAATATGAAATAGCCATGCATAAACATATGAATGGTAGAAGTATGCCCAAGTTTAATCTCGATTTATTTTATCAGAAAAAAAATAAACAGATGTCATTATTTTAAGATGTTCTTTGAATATTTCTGTAAAAAAATGATTTCGATGATAGCATGTGTTTACTCAAAATCAATACTACATAATAGTTAATTTATATAAGTAAACATAGCATTCTACATAAACTTGTTGCATCTTTGTAGAATGAAATATCGTATTCTATTTGTCCTATTTATCATTGGTATGAGTCCAGCAATGGCTCAAAATACTACGAGCATCAAGAGTAAAAAACATTCTTTTACGTATTATCTCTCGTGGGGCTATAATAAATGCTGGCATACACGTAGTAATATACATTTTCAAAATTTGAATGGACAAGTAAATCCTAAAACGGGATTAGTCGACTATTACGACTTTACCATCTATAAAGCGAAAGCACATGATCGACCCAATTATGAAGGGATTAAAGACATTAAGAATTTAACAATCCCTCAATATAATGTCAGATTTGGTATTTATTTTAATGATGAAATGAATGATGGAATTGAAATTAGTTTTGACCATACGAAGTATGTAATGAGTGATTATCAAACCTTGCGTTTGGTAGGCCAAATTTATGGAGTGCCTATCAATAAAGATACATTAATCGACCCTAATAAATTTTTACATTTTGAACATACCGACGGAGCGAATTTTTTACTAGTCAATTATTTGAAAAAATTCAATTTATGTAAATCAAAAAAAGAATGGTTTAGTTTGAGTATAGTCACTAAATATGGCGCTGGGATAGTCATACCTCGAACAGATGTGCGTTTGTTTGGTAACCGAATTAATAATAAATTTCATATTGCTGGAGTAGTAGTTGGGGTAGAGGCTGGTTTACGTGCCACCATTCTTAAATATGCATTTGTGGAACTCACTAGTAGAGGTACTTATGCTTATTATATCAATTCCTTGGTACAAGGCAAACAAAATGGAAGTGCTTCTCAACGTTTCGCTACCCTACAAGCCATACTCACTGCGGGAATCCAAGTGAAAATATAATCCCAACATTTATTTCTACTAGTATTCATTCATTCTCTGTATTTTTACAAGCTGTGAAAAAACTCAATATACTACTACTAAAGAGTTATATAGGTCCATTTATTCTTACATTGGGCATTGCACAATTTGTGCTCATTATGCAGTTTTTATGGAAGTATATCGATGATTTAGTTGGGAAGGGTTTAGATAGTTGGATCATTATAAAATTACTCCTCTATACTTCAGTTTCCTTATTGCCTATGTCATTGCCTTTGGCTATACTCCTTTCAAGTATTATGACCTTAGGAAGCTTTGGTGAAAATTACGAACTTATTGCAGTAAAATCTTCAGGGATATCCTTTTTTCGTTTTATTAGACCACTACTTGTTTTAAATATATTTATAGCAATAGGTGCTTTCTTTTTATCCAATAATATTATCCCTATTGCGAATAAAAAATCGGGTATTTTATTATATGATATCCGCAAACAAAAACCTACGTTGAATATTCAACCAGGTATTTTCAACGATGATATCCAGGGAATAAGCATTAAAGTAGGAAGTAAAGATCCAGATGGAAAAACATTACGCGATTTAATCATTTATGACCATTTACGGAATGAAGGAAATACCTCAGTTATTACAGCTAAGAAGGGAGAGTTGTTGCAGACAAAAAATGGAAACATCCTTATTTTTAAACTCGAGAATGGGAGTCAGTATAAAGAAGTATTAAGTACTGGCGAGAATACCAAAAATCAATTATTTGTTACCTCATTCGATCAATGGGAAAAACATTTTGATTTAAGTCAGTTTGCTTTACAATCAACCAATGAGTCATTTTTTAAAGATGTAAGTCGTATGTGTACGATATCGGAATTGCAAGAACGAATAGATACGATACGTAAAACGGCACAGAGCAGAAAGGATGTGATGCGTACGAATGTTGAACCATTATATTACTTTAGTATCCATTATTATGATACGGTTTCAAAACCTAGAAAAAGTATTATTCCCGCCAATCAAATTGGGTTGAATTTATTAAAAGGGTTAAAGGTAACGGAGAAATCAAATATCGTAGAATTAGCCACTGCTAAAGCCAGAACTATAAAAAGCCAAGTGAGTGTTACTACCAATGAATTGAAATATAATCGACAAGATTTAAATGAGTTTAAAGTAGAGTATCATCGTAAAATAAAACTCTCTTTTGTATGTCTGTTGTTTTTCTTTATTGGAGCCCCTTTTGGTGCAATCATCCGAAGAGGAGGATTAGGTTGGCCTATATTTTTCTCCATCATTATATTTATCGTTTATTATGCGATTAATATTATTGGCGAACGATTGGCTGAAAACGCCGTTTGGCAAGTATTTACACCTACGTGGATGTCTATACTAATACTCACCCCATTGGCATTATTTCTAACGATTAAATCCAATAATGATTCGGGCATTTTCAATAAAGAAATGTATATTCTTTTATTTAAAAGACTGATATCTAAATAGCGTGAATATATATAAACATATCCAACAATTAGGCGCTACAACATTCTTGTTGCTGAGTCTCTGTTTTTTATTAATTGGATCTAGCTATTTTATACTGGGCTATAAGCGAGTGGATATGAATCTGTTTTTTTATTGTTATAGAAATACATATTTAAACGTGTTGTTTTTAAATGCAACTAAGTTAGCAGAAGCATCGGTAACGATATTTATTTTAGTTGTTTTATTCTACTATCGCAATGTCTATGCAATCACATATTTATTAATCATACTAGTTGTTTCTATAGTAGTTTTTATTTTAAAGCATCAAGTTTTTGGATATGTACGACCGGTTATTTATTTACAAGACCATATTCAAATTAAAGGAGTAAATAATTTACCATTACTCCAAAACTTTAGTTTCCCTTCAGGACATACCACTTTTATTTTTGCAGGCATGTGTTACTTATCAATGCTTGTAAAAAAGAATTGGATGCAAGTAGTCTTTTTTGTATTAGCTTTATTATGTGCCTTCTCACGAGTATATTTATGTCAACATTTTTATATAGATATATACGTGGGTGCTCTATTAGGAACCATGATTACTTGCCTTATGATGTTCTTTTTAAAAGAGAAGTGGATGCAAAGCAATCACCCGATATTATCCTTTTCATTAAAAAAATATTTTGAATCTTTATGATGGAATGGATTAAAAAATACAGTGCAAAAATTCCTTTAAGCTTTATAGTCATTGCGATTGGAGTTATATTGTTTATTCCATTTTTAGGGAATGTCCCATTATTTGATTGGGATGAAATCAATTTTGCAGAAGCGGCTCGTGAAATGTTGCTGACAAAAAATTATACGCAAGTCACAATCAATTTTGAACCCTTTTGGGAAAAACCACCTTTATTTATTTGGATGCAAGCATTATCCATGCATCTATTTGGTATCAATGAAATGGCGGCTCGATTACCCAATGCAATTTGTGGAATACTCACTTTACTTATCATTTATAAAATTGGAAAGCGATTTATCAATCAAAAGATGGCCATCATTTGGGTGCTACTCTATGCAGGGTCCATGTTGCCGCATATGTATTTTAAATCAGGAATTATAGACCCATTTTTTAACTTATTTATTTTTTTAGGGATTTATTTTCTTTCCAATTTATCCTATGATTTAGAAATGTATGATCGAAAAGGAAGAAATGCCTATAAATTGAAAAGCATATTCCTATCTGGATTATTTTTAGGGTTAGCCATTCTAACTAAAGGACCAGTTGCTTTGTTACTTACTATTATTACAGCGCTTGTGTTTTTTGTTATAAAAAAATACAAACGTATTATTACTGTTTATGAGTTAATCATTTGGATAGTTGTAATTGCATTAGTGAGTAGCTTGTGGTTTGGTTTTGAAACCTATCATCGAGGAACCTGGTTTATAAAAGAATTTATTGTCTACCAAATACGTTTGATGCAAACCAAAGATGCCGGACATGGTGGATTTTTATTCTATCATGTAGTAGTGATTTTATTTGGTTGTTTTCCAGCATCCGCTTTTTTACTTTCTTCTTTTAAGAAAAATATACAGGAAAATGAAAATCAAAAACAATGGAGATGGTGGATGTTATGTTTGTTTATGACTGTTTTGGTGGTTTTTACATTAGTGCAAACTAAAATTATACATTACTCTTCTATGTGTTATTTGCCACTAACTTACTTAGCTGCATTACGATTATATTATTATATCGAGAATGAATCTAAAATCATGCTTATGGAGTGGGTATTATTTGGCTTAAGTGGATTGGTTTGGTTAGCTATTCTATTTTTGGTGCCATTTGCTGGTATGCATATTGAATGGATTAAGCCACTTGCAATAAAAGATGTGTTTGCCTATCATAATTTAGATGCAAAAGTATATTGGTCCTTTATCGATTATACCCCCTTTGTGTTAGCTTTTATAGGTATATCAACAGCCATTTTCTTTTTGGTGAAACAAAACAAAGCCTTGGCTGTCGTCTTATTATTAGCCTGTAATATGATGGCAATTAGTTTATGTATCACGCTTTTCGTCCCTAAAATAGAGAAGTATAGTCAACAGAGCGCTATCGCATTTTTTGAACAACATGCTGCAAGCGATGCTAGTATTGAAGTTTTTGGTTATAAAAGTTACGCGCATTATTTTTATGGGAAAAGAAAGTTATCAGATAAAGGCTTAAACTTCAATAAGGCCATAGAATCTACAGATAAGCATACCTATTATTTTATATGTAAATTGAATAAGGCAGATTATTTCAGTTCTAAATATCCTGTTAAAAAATTATATGAAAAAAATGGATTTGTGTTTTTTCAAAAAATAAATGAGTAACTTTATAATCGAATTGTTTATATAAACATTAAATCAAAAGCATGAAATCAATTTTACTTCTATTCGCAATACTTTTCGTTTCCAGTCAGTCTATTTGCGCACAAAACAAAGACGAAGCTTATATCAAAAAATTAACACAAGAATTTGATGCAAAAAAAGCGAAGATGGATTTGCCTTTAGTTTCCTCTAAGATTGACTATAAGACTTTGTATTTAGATGAAAACAGAAAACCTCTTCGAGGAGTAGATGTAATCTCAAAAGATTCAGCCAATTTCAAATCACCAGCTAATGGTTATGTCACTGCTATATTTCCAGATGAAAATAAATATCAATCGATAATCGTATGTCATGGGGATTATTTCTTAGTCTATTCACATGTGGAGTTGGCTTATGTACATGCCATGCAAAGCATTAAAGAAGGCGATTATATTGGTACTGCATCAGCTGATAAACAAGGCAATAAAAGATTGCATGTAGAAATTTGGTATAATTCCGATAAATTATGGCCACCAGATTGGTTTAAAAAACCAAATTAAGCTTCTTTTTCTACAAAAGAAATTCCAAACGATTTTAATTCTTGCATAATAGGTTCATAAATACTTGGCTGCACAGGTATTAAAACACCTTTGTCTTGAATCGTACCATTTAATATTAATTTACAGGCAATAGCAATGGGTAATCCAACGGTTTTAGCCATAGCGGTATGTATTTTATCTTCACCTAAAACTACTAACGAAGACGTTAATGATTTAGATACACCGTCAAGTTCATATTCAAATTGATGCAACATCACGAGCATATCTTTATCTGTTTCAGCCAATGCTAATTTAGGTTCTAATATAAATTGAAGTATCTGTGCGGGAGTTTGACAATGCAATGGAATTTCCAGTTCATTATTAAATAAATCAAGATATTCAAACATAGGCAACAATGTCGACTTGTTCTCCGCTGCAAGATATTGTATAAACCTTTCAGCAATAGAAATTGTAGCAGCTCCTGTTATAAATGAAGAAACAAATGAGGCTGCAGTAAGTTTATTATTTCTTTCATATACATAAGAGTCATCACACATACCTAAACGAACAAATACTTGCCAGGCACTACAATAAGGGGGACGTCTAAAGGTACCTCTATACATGGTTTTGATTTCATGTAAATCATATGATTCAATATACTTTAAAGAATCGCGATTGGCATAGCCTTCAAAATCGCCATAGCCATCTATATGAAAAATATCTGTTCGTTCAAATAATGTATGATAGGGAATATATTTATACTGTCCATCAACTAGAAACTTTGCAGTGCCTTGACCAGCTAATATTACATTTCGGGGATTCCAAGTAAATTTATAATGCCAAGGGTTTGTATCGCTTTCAGGGGCAATCAAGCCTCCACAATAAGATTCAAAGGAAGTAATACGTGCCCCTTTTTCTTTTAAGTGATGTATAATTTGCATGGCACTCATATGGTCTATACCTGGGTCAACGCCTAATTCATTTAGGAAAATTAGACCTTTAGCGATAACATCTGCTTCCATTGCTTTTAATTCATCAGAAACATAAGATGGGGTGAGTAAGTTTTTAGAATAAGCCAAACACGCTTTTGCAACTATTGGATGCATAAATGCAGGAACCATTGAAATGACAATGCTTGCATTATCGATATGTGTATGTAGTAAATCTAGTTGCTCTACCAAGTTTAAATCGACAAGTTGAGCTGTTGGAAAATCTTTTTGTAAATGGGCTGTATGTACATCAGCAATGGTTAAATTCCAATTTTCAGTTTTTGCATGATCTCGTAAATACTCTAATAAATAAATGGCACTTTTACCAGCACCTAATACTAAAATTGTTTTTTGCATGTTGCAAAATTACAAGGTCTGGAATGGAATTCAATTTTTTTCATAACTTTACATAAATGAAAACAATCGAAATAAAAAATACCATCTATGTTTCTTCATTTGAAGAGCTAGATAATTTAGATAAAGCATTGCTGATAGAAGCACGTAAAGCTTGTGATTTATCCCATTCGCCTTATTCGCATTTTAAGGTTGGTTGTGCCATTCGCTTGCAAAATGAAAAAGTCGTATTTGGTGCAAATCAAGAGAATGCTGCGTATCCTGTTTGTTTATGTGCCGAAGGAGTAGCTTTAGCAAATGCTAGTATGCAATATCCAACTATAGCGATTCATACCATGGCTATAACAGTTAAAACTCAAAGCAAAAGTGCCAATAATCCTATAGCGCCCTGTGGTGTATGTCGACAGAGTATTTCTGAATATGAAAATAGATTTCAAGCACCTATACGTATCATACTTCAAGGAGAAACAGGAGAAGTCTATATTTTGCCTAGTATTAAAGAGATATTACCCTTAAGTTTTGGTGCAGCAGATTTAAAAGAACATTAATATGTGGTTTCGGATAAAGGAATATTTGAAGTATTTGCGTTACTCTAAATCTATTTATAAAATTCATTCGCCATTCTTATATGATTTAGTAGCACATGTTTTAGAATCTAAATCACACATCGATTCAGTAGAAAAAATAGAGAAGCTTCGAAATGACCTCTCCTCATCTACTGAAAAGATAGTATTTGAAGGATTTGGAGCTACTGTAGCCGCTAAAACACATCCACTAAATTATGTAGTAAAACATATCTCTACCCCTCATAGATATGGTACTTGGTACTATAAAGTCATTGAAAAATTCAACTACAAACAAATTGTAGAATTAGGTACTTGTATTGGCATTGGAACGATGTATTTAGCCAGTAATCCACAAACGAATGTAGTTACTTTTGAAGCCAATAAGGCTTGTGTCGATAAGGCAAAAGAGCTTTTTGAATTACATTCTTTAGCTAATATTGAAATTATTGAAGGGGATATACAAGATACCTTAGCTAGTTATGTAATAAAGGCTGAATCTATTGATATGGTATTGATTGATGCCAATCATACCTACGAGGCAACACTGCATTATTTTAATCAATTAATGCCCAAAATACATAGTAAAAGCTTAGTAGTTATTGATGATATTTATTGGAGTGAAGAGATGACGCGCGCTTGGGAAAGTTTAAAGAATCACCCAGCTGTTTGCCTGTCGCTTGATTTTTATAGAGCAGGTTTTTTATTTTTTGAACATAATCGACTGGAAAAAGAACACTTTAAAGTGTGGGTAAATGATTAAATTTGCAAATTGAAAAGTGTATGAAGTTTTTTTTATTTTTTAATTTACTGTTTTTATTCTTATTCTCAGCGCAGGCCTATGATAGTAATAATATCTATTATGGTCAGTTGAAAAATAAATCGACTATGGTCGTTTTAAATGATTCAAGTAAAACAAATGTATCATTAAACCTATATATAAAAACTTCTCCAGCTTTAGAGAATAGAAACAATCCTGGAATTACTCGTTTGCTATCCTATTTGATATTAAGTAATATAGTTCAACTAGATTCGAGCTATGCCAATACCAAATTAAGTTTTTATGATGAATATACTTTGTTTTCATTCACACTTCCAAACAAAGAAATTGAGATAGAAAGAATCATAAGTAATATTTTCAGACCAATTCTTTTAGATAGTACCAATTTAAATGCAGTAAGAAAAGTAGCACACAATAGCTATACTGAAAATATGAAGATGCCCTCAAAATATTCAGCTTTTGAAGAAAGAATAAACCAAGCAATGTGGAGTGATTATGCATATAAGAAAGCACAATCAAATGAAAATGATTCCATTCATGTATTAACCTATAAAGATTTAAAAACCTATTACGATCGTTATTTCAAATCGTATTATTCATTGTTTGTTGTGAAAGGTTCGTTTAATGCTCAAGATAAATTTATTTCTATTAATGAAAACATCTTAAATGATGAGTCATTGAATAGCACCTATATTCCAATCAGTACTTTAAATATTTATAATAATCTCAATACCTCTTCTCAATTGGTATATATTGATTCTAGCCTTACATCAGATCACTTAGTTCGTATTTCCTATCAATTGGCGAGTAATTATCAAGATAAAAATGGCTATGTGAAAGCCATTATAATTGAAGAATTATTAAATCATTATAAAAATCAATTATTTGATAGTATAGGTATTCGAAATTTTGAAGTAAAGACTAAGTTATATAAAAATGCTACAACATATAATATGTCATATAATTCCTCAGCTAATGAAAAACAACAGTTTTATCAATTTATAAAAATTCTTCAAAATATTGACTTTACTAAACTATTGACCTCAACTAATTTGATCGATTTATTGAAAATGAAATTGCGTAAGTATTCTATAGAAAATAAATCGATGATTACTTTAGAACAAAATATTGTTGAAAATTGGTCGATCAATCGTATAGAAGATTTCTTTATATATGATAAAAAAGTAAAAGGAATTAATATTAACGATTTAATAGATTTTTATAGAATGTATATTAAAAACAGACCTTTTGTAGTGTCTGTAATCAAGAGTCATCAGGGAGAACAAGATTTATTAGAAGTAGATGAGTCCTATGTGAAAAATGTAGAAGTGCAATATGATTATAATTTAGCGGATATAAAACAAGAAAGTGAAATTGAAAAAGTAAATAAAGTATTGCAATGGATGCTTATAAATCCTTTATCATTTCTCCAAATTAATGGCTACGCAGATAAATCAGAATTTCTGAAAGTGAATAGTACAGAGATAGATTCATTCGTTATTAAATATCCAAAATTTAATTTAGTGAGTTCGTTTAAACGAAAAAATACCTGGAAAAGATTAGATATGTTTAGAGCAATTAAACTTTGTAAATTTCTAATCGATAATGGAGTGAATCCCGATAAATTAAATGGAAGTGGTGTTATACTTAACTCAGGGGAAGACGACGACAAGCGTAAACATCAAAAAGTTACTTTCACTAGCTTTCTCACTCGATAATCATTTCTTATGACACAAGTACTTAAATTTCCAGCAAATTTTACATGGGGTACTTCAACAGCATCCTATCAAATTGAAACAGCATTTGAACATGACTGGAAAGGAGTCATAGCAAAGGATGGATATGTCTTTGACCGTACTACTGATCATGAAAAACATTTGGAGGAAGATGCTCAATTAATTCTCAATTGTAGTAATGGTTATCGAATGAGTATGCAATGGAGTAAATTACAACGAGCTCCCTATGCAGCCTTTGATGAACAAACAGTAGCTGAATATATTCAGTTTTTAGAGATCCTCAAAAAAAAAGGCTGCCATATCATGTTGGTACTGCATCACTTTACTGATCCATTATGGTTTGTAGAAAAAGGAAAGTGGAACAGCGAAGCGCATATAGATATGTTTTTAGATTATGTCCAAAAATTTGTAACTGTTTTTGGAAGCTATGCCGATACCTGGAATACCTTTAATGAACCCAATGTATTTGTATCTAATGGTTGGATCATGGGAGAATTTCCACCTTTTAAAAAAAATATAATAGAAGCCTTTAAAGTGATTCGAAATATTGGAATCGCACATGAAAAATCATATGATATTATTAAAGCTAAATCAAATGCACCTATAGGTATATCACATAACACAGTTTGTTTTGCTAGCGAACATATACTAGGCAAACCACTTGCTAAATTATTTGATTGGTGGTTTATGGAACATTGTTTAGCGCAATTCAAACGACTCGATTTTTTTGGTATGAGTTATTATGCGAAGATGCCGTTTATCCCATATCCAATAAATTATATAGAACATAAAGAAATATTTCATCAACAGAATCGTCCTCACGACGATATGTGGGAATATTACCCTAAAGGGATGTATGATATCATCAAGCGCTATTCAAAAAAATATAAAATCCCATTTATTATTACCGAAAGTGGGGTATGTACAGCAGATGATCAATTTCGACAAAAAGCGATGAAAGACTATTTGACTTTTATTCATCAAGCAATTACTGAAGGCGTTGATATCAAAGGCCATTTTTGGTGGAGCACCTTCGATAATTTCGAATGGAATTTAGGATGCACTTATCGTTTTGGTTTGTATCGTACTGATTTTAATACCATGCAACGAATACATACTTCAAGCGTAGATACCTATCATCAAATCAGTAGCAGTAATTCAATTACAATTGATTAAGGATTTACTATGCTTATGAAGCATAATTTAGCTAGTTTTGCAAGGTGAAAATACTAGTACATACTTGGTCGCTTATTAAAAAAGAAGCCCGATTAGAATTAAAAAACATGTATGGCATTGCAAGCGTCATATTATATGTTGTTGCAATTATCGTAGTATTATATTTATCGTTAGCCTCACAAGGAGCCAATAAAAATATCGAAGTCAAATATTGGAATGTATTGTTTTGGATTATGTTATTATTCGCCGCGATTAATACCATAGCCAAATCATTCATTCAAGAAAATAGTAGCAAGTATTTGTATTATTATTCGCTTGTTTCACCGCTCGCCATTATTCTCTCAAAAATGATTTATAATGCGCTTTTAATGCTTTCTATTGCGATTGTAAGTGCCTTGCTTTTTGCATTAGTGTTAGGAAGTCCTGTACAGAATATTGGGGTTTATTTTATAGTGATATTATTAGGCGCCTTAAGTTTTTCATTCTTATTTACCTTGGTTTCGTCCATAGCCTCAAAGGCAGGTAATATAGGACTTACAGCTATATTAGGCTTGCCCTTAATAGTCATTATTTTAATCTATTTGATGAAATTATCTAGAGAAGCATTTTTTGCACAAACCAGTGAAAATTTCTTCAAAACATTGGGGATAATCATTTTATTTGATTTTATGCTTTTTATGCTCTCAATCATCTTATTTCCTTATCTTTGGCGCGATTAATAAATCATATATTTGATGCATTCGATTTTTAAGCAATGGTGGTGGAAAATAGTAGGACTTATCTTTCTTACAATCATAATTATTGGAGGACTTTATCTACCGCTCAATCCTGGAATTATCAATACAACGCCCGATACAGTGGCTATAGGCGAACAAGTGGAATTGAAAATACAGACTTATAACGCTACTTTTTCTAAAGAGGATAATCATATTCAAGCTTATATAAAAAGTAAAAAACATATATTACAAGCCGATACTGCATTTGTAATCGATGCGAATCAAGTAGCTGCAATATTTACTATTCCTTATGAAATAGATAGTATTTCACTAACTAATACTTCATTTGATATTATTGTTTTAGACGAAGAGCATGGTACACTTACAGAACGAAATGCCATTCAAGTACAGAATACAAATATTGAAGCATTAGATATGAAAAGCGTGCAAAGTGCAACAGCTCCAACCGTATTAAAAGCTAAAAAATTTGGATTTCCGAATAGAGAGATATTACAAGAGTCTATTCGCAATTTGTTTTTTCACGTACCTATGTGGTTTGGAATGGTCTTCTTATTGTTTTTCTCCTTTATCAGTTCAATTTTATACTTAGGTAAGAATGAGAATAAATTTGATATATATGCAGCTTCTGCTGCTGAAGGAGGCTTATTATTTGGTACTTTAGGAATTATTACAGGGATGTGTTGGGCTACTTTTACATGGGGCGCTCCTTGGCCAAACGACCCTAAATTAAATGGTGCAGCTATAGCCATGCTCATCTATATAGCATATGCCATTTTACGTAAAAGCATATCCGATCCTATTCGTAAGGCTAAAGTAAGTGCTGTATATAATATTTTTGCCTTTTTTATCTACTTAGCGTTTGTATTTATTTATCCACGATTGACTGATTCTTTGCACCCTGGAAATGGCGGAAATCCTGCCTTTAGCAATGCTGATTTAGATAATAGACTGCGTATGTTTTTCTATCCAGCAGTGATGGGATGGTCTATTTTAGGATTTTGGCTTGTTTCATTGAAAATTAGATATAAATTTGCACACCAAAAATTAATAGAAATTGAATCGTAAAATAGTACAGTCTATATATCCTTTAATAGTATTTCTATTTCTGAGCATGCCTTGTTTTGCTTCAAGTTCTATACAACAGTTAGTATTTAGTAGTCAAAAGTATGCTGTAGTAACAGCTGTAGTGCTTGTCATTTTTATTGGAATGATTAGCTATTTGATTTATGTAGAGCGAAAAATTAAAAAGGTAGAAGACAAACTGAACAAAAAAGATTAAATTATTATTATATAAAAATTATTATTCACAAACCAAAACAAACAAATGGCGGCTAAAAAGAACGATAAAACTGAACATTTTGATTTTTTCAAAGCAGTTGAAGACAATTTTGAAAAAGCATCTCGTCACCTTTCTTTTCATAGAGGTTTATTAGATCAAATTAAAGCTTGTAATAGCGTTTACCAAATGCGTTTCCCAGTAAAAATAGGAGACGAATACCAAGTAATTGAAGCATATAGAGTGCAACATTCACATCATAGAATGCCTACTAAAGGGGGTATCAGATATAGCTTGGCAGTAGACCAAAACGAAGTAATGGCTTTGGCCGCTTTAATGACTTATAAATGTGCAATCGTAGATGTACCTTTCGGTGGTGCTAAAGGAGGTATTAAAATTTCTCCAAGAAACACATCAGAACAAGTATTAGAAAATATTACAAGAAGATATACTTCAGAGTTGATTAAGAAAAACTTTATCGGTCCTGGTATCGATGTACCTGCACCAGATTACGGAACAGGTGAAAGAGAAATGGCTTGGATTTTAGATACATACATGACTTTCAAACCAGGTGAAATTGATGGATACGGTTGTATCACAGGTAAACCAGTTAGTCAGAATGGTATCAGAGGTAGAACAGAAGCAACAGGTCGTGGTGTAGTATATGCATTGAACGAAATCTGTAGCTATGCAGATGATATGAAAAAATTAGGATTAACTACGGGCTTAAAAGGTAAAAGAGTAGTAGTTCAAGGTTTAGGGAATGTGGGATACCATGCTGCCAATATCATTAAAGAATATGGTGCATTAGTAATCGCTATTGCCGAACAAGAAGGAGCTATTTTTGATCCTAAAGGATTAGATGCTGAAGCAGTATTCAAACATAGAAAAGCTACTGGTTCTATCTTAAATTATCCTGGTGCTAAAAACTTAAAGAAAAACTTAGATGCATTAGAATTAGATTGTGATATCTTAATTCCAGCAGCATTAGAAAATCAAATCACCGAAGATAATGCTCCTCGTATTAAAGCAAAATTAATCGCTGAGGCGGCTAACGGACCAACTACACCAGGTGCAGAAAAAATCTTATTGAAAAAAGGTGCATGGATTATTCCAGATATCTATATCAATGCAGGTGGGGTAACGGTTTCTTATTTCGAGTGGTTGAAAAACTTAAGCCATGTAAGATTTGGTAGAATGAACAAACGTTTCGAAGAAAAAAATCAAGAAGCATTAGTGACTCTTATCGAAGAAATGACGGGTAAAAAACTTTCTGATAAAGAAAAAGCTAGAGTAATACATGGTGGCGATGAAATCGATATCGTAAATAGTGGTCTTGAACAAACGATGATTGAAGCCTATAAAGAAATTCGTACTTTCTGGAAAAATACTAAGAAATGTGAAAGCATGAGAGAAGCAGCTTTTGCCGTAGCAATCAATAAAATTGGTAATTCTTACTACTCTATGGGTATTTTCCCATAGTAGATTTAGAACATTTACTAAAGAAACAAAAGCCTGTCATAGAAATTATGACAGGCTTTTTTTATGTGTTGCATTGTGCTTATTAGATAAAAAAAATCCTACTCGAAAGTAGGATTTTTTCTATATAGTATAACTAATATTTCAATTAAGATACCATCACTTTAGGTGCTGCAGCTTTGATTTCATCACTAGCAACATCTGCATATTTTTCAAAGTTTTTGATAAACTCACCTGCTAATTGATTTGCTTTTGCATCGTATGCTTCTTTATCTGCCCATGTATTTTTAGGATCTAAAATAGCTGCATCTACTCCCGGACAACTAGTTGGGATTTGCATACCAAAGATTGGATGCGTAGTAAATTCCACTTTATCTAAATCGCCATTTAATGCAGCAGTAATCATTGCTCTAGTTGCAGGCAATTTCATACGGCTTCCTCCTTTACCATAAGAACCACCACTCATACCGGTATTGATCATCCAAACTTTTGCACCACTTTCTTCTAATTTTTTACCTAACAAAGTAGCATATTTAGTTGGGTGTAATGGTAAAAACGGAGCACCAAAACAAGTAGAGAATGTTAAAGTTGGTTCAGTTACACCAGCTTCTGTTCCCGCTACTTTTGAAGTAAATCCACTTAAGAAATTGTACATCGCTTGACCAGTAGATAATTTAGAGATTGGAGGCAATACACCATAAGCATCATAAGTCAAGAAGAAAATATTTTTTGGAATACCACCTACTGAAGGCTCCACAGCATTTGCTATATAATTTAACGGATAAGATACACGCGTGTTCTCCGTGATTTTTGAACTGCTATAATCTACTTTATTCGTTCCAGTAATAAACTCCACATTCTCTAAAATCGCCCCTGGCTTAATTGCTCTATATATATCTGGTTCTTTTTCTTCTGTTAAGTCGATACATTTTGCATAACATCCTCCTTCAAAGTTAAATGTTCCAGTATCTGTCCATCCATGCTCATCATCGCCAATTAATCCTCTGTTTGGATCAGCACTTAATGTCGTTTTACCTGTTCCTGATAAACCAAAGAATAAAGCAGTATCACCTTCTTTACCAATATTGGCAGAGCAATGCATACTTAATACATTTTTCTCATGTGGTAAAACATAATTCAATACTGTGAAAATTCCTTTTTTAATTTCACCTGTATATCCAGTACCACCGATGATAGCACATTTTTTAGTGAAATTTAAAATCGCAAAATTATGTTGACGAGTGCCATCTTCTGCAGCATTTGCCATAAAACCTGGCGCACATATAATCGTCCATTCTGGTGTGAAGTTGTCTATTTCAGTAGCTGTAGGACGTAAAAACATATTGTATGCAAACATATTGCTTGCAGGCAATTCAGTTACTACTCTTAAATTCAATTTAAATGATGAATCTGCACATGCATAAGCATCTCTTACATACACATCTTTTCCTTCAAAGTATTTAGTGATTTTATCGTATAATGCATCAAATTTTGCAGGTTCAAAAGGGATATTGAAATTATTCCAATTTACAGAGTTTTCTGTATTTGCATCCTTCACAATAAATTTATCTTTAGGAGATCTTCCAGTAAATTCACCTGTATTGATAGCTAAGGCACCTGTATCATTCAATACACCTTGTTTTTTATCTAATGCATGTTGTGTTAATTCTTCAGGAGAAAGGTTCCAAAATTGGGTACCTGTATTGTTAATACCTAATGATTCAATCGATGCATTTGCACCCTTTTTACCTTGAATTGTCATTTGTTTTTTATTTTAGTTAATAAATAGTATTTATCCTCAAAAAGGAATGCAAAATTACAAAATATATAATTTTTTGGCTTAAATAAAATGTACACGTTTATCGTACTAAAGTAACAATCCCTTTCTTTAGAATCAAGTTACCATCATAATCTTCGGCTTTTATAGCCCATGTGAAGCTACTCGTATTCTGTGGATAATTTTTATAGGTACCATCCCAGCCGGCATTGATATCATCGGTACTAAATACCAACTCTCCCCATCTATTATATATATTGAAAAATTCTAATTTTTTAATATTCAGCCATTTAGTGATTCTAAACACATCATTTACCCCATCTCCATTAGGAGAAAAGGCCGTTGGCAATAAAAGTAAAGTATTGGCAATAACCTCCACTTGTACCGTATCATAACTAATGCAACCAAATGCATTGGTCAACATTAAAATATAGGTAGTGGTCTCTAATGGACTAGCAATTGTAGTAGCGGTAAACGGACTGCTTAAGGTAGTGCCCGGATACCAAGTAAAATTACCATTTCCAGCTCCATTCAAGGTAGCGCTAGTACTTCTGTATATGGTTTGATTCGGTCCTGCATCTACTCTCGTAAACGGATAGACTACAATTGGTGCAAGTGCTGTATCTGAAAAACAATCATTTGATACGCTTACTATATACTGAATACTTGAATCAGGCATGATAAAAGGATTCTGCTGTAAATGACTACCTGCTATAAAGGCGTCTGGCGACCAAGAATAATACAAACCTCCACTTGCTAATAATTGTACTGGACTGCCTCCACATATGGCGGTATCTGGCGCTGCAAAAGCAACTACGGGTTGTTGTACATTTAAATGTACCGTATCATAATTGATACATCCTTGTACATTTGTTACTTTAAGAATATAGAAAGTAGAATCACTTAAGATTAAACTTGGATTGGCTATCGTACTATCACTCAATGCTGTGGATGGAAGCCATTGATATACACCACCTCCAGAACCATTTAAAGTTATGGTATTTCCTCTACATAAAACAGCTGGTGCAGCTGCTATTTGTGCATTTGGTAACAGATGCACTAATAAAGTAAATGAATCTCTATTTACACACTGATTGCTATCTTGTAATGTTACATGATACATCGTATTCACCAATGGATCTAATATCGGATTATGTACGTTAGTAGGTGCAATAGTACTTACAGGGTCCCAAGCATAAATTAAGCTACTATCAGCATTTATTTGATACGTTTCTCCAATACATATCGAATCTAACCTTGGGATATTTAAAAAAGGTAGAGGGAAAATAGTTAATGATTGAGTGATAGCTGTATCGCAACCTGCAGAGGTAGTAATGTATAATGTTATATCAAAATCGCCACTCACAGGATATCTGTATATAGGATTTCTAACATTATCTGTATGTCCATCGCCCATAGTCCACAACCAACTATTGATAAAGCCTGCATCGGTTTTCGAACTATCGGCAAATTGAACCGCTGTATCTATACATTTATCCGTTAAATAAAAATCAGGTTGTAAAAAATAATAATGCACCTTAACCGTATCAAAACTATTACATGAATTATCATCTTGCACCGTCACCATATAGGTTTGATCGCTCATAATAGTCGTTGTAGGATTGCTGATATACGCATCATCTAAATTGCCTACTGGACTCCAGAAATAATGTGTTCCGCCAGTTACTAATAAAGAAGTGTATTTATTCGGGCAAATATTCGTGTCTGGTGTGCCACTAATCACTGGCAATGGATGCACCGTCACTACTTTCACCGCCGAATCAAAACAACCTAAATTCGTAGTATCAATCAATACTACACGATAATTGGTATCATTCGTATATGTATGAATGGGATTCTGTGCACTCGAAAAAGTACTATCTCCAAACGACCAATACCAAGAGCGTATATTGCCCGTAGATAAATTAGTAAAATTGACTGGCGAGAATATACAAGTAGTATCAAAGATAAAATTGGCAAAAGGCAATGGATATGGGAATATCGTTATCGTATCTCGTTTGGTATAACAATAATTCACTACTTGAACTATATACGTAGTTGTATCTCTGGTATAAAAACGAGGCGATTGAACCACATTACTACTCATCCAAATATTCGGACTCCAAGTATATCCTGCTACACCTTGATCAGCTACTCGTATTTGAATCGTATCATTCAAACATAAGAATGTATCTGTAGCCGTTAAAATATTTAATGTAGGATCTAATACTACCACTTTCACGCTATCTATCTGCGTACAATTATGCGTATCAGTGATGGCACAATAATAAACAGTATTTACATCGGGAGATACAAATGGGTTGTTTATAGATGCATTAGAAATATTATATAATGGAGTCCAATTATAGATTGCTCCACCACTAGCTACTATTTGTGTGCTATCATAAAAACTGCCCGGTGCTAAACAAACATTGGTGTCTTTTCCTGCATCAACAGGATAAAGAGTATGTAAACTAATTTTAATAGAGTCATTATTCTGACATCTATTCACATCATTTACCCGTAAATAATAGGTGGTAGGCGTATAGATGGGTTGTACAATCGGATTGCTAATGCTCGTATCACTTAAGGTGGAATCGCTGGTCCAATAATAATTTAATCCCCCACTGGCATTGATTAGAAGTGGTAAATACGGACAAATCGTGGTGTCATTTGGTAAGTTAATAGTGGGTAAAGGATTTACTATAAAATTACGTGTCATACGTTGTAAACAGCCACTATCACTCACTACTGTTAACGTAGCATTGTGTGCTCCAGCAGTTGTAAATACTGTTGATGTACTCGATACGCTATTCGTACTCACACCATTACTAAAAGTCCAATTACGTGAACGAATGGAATCGCTTTGTAAAAAATATCGAGTAGTATCTCTGAAGTACATCGGATAGCCTATACAAGCACTATCATAGATAAATCCTGGATTTGGAATAGGATAAATACGCACTTGTCTAGTAGTAGAATCTCTACATCCTCTATTCGTAGTAAAGACTAATTTAACTGTATATAAGCCTTGTGTAGCATATAAGTGTAATGGATTTTGTAATCCAGAAGTACTTAAATCACCAAAATTCCAATTCCAACTATTGACACTTCCTGCAGTGGTAGTGCTTAAATCAGTAAATTGCACTGCTGTATCTCTACACTCATTGGTAAATGTAAAGTTTGGAGCATTGGCATATAATCTCACACTAACACTATCTACATTATTACATTTATTACTATCAGCTACTAAAACTCTATAGACAGTATTAACTGTTGGATTGGCAAAAGGATTTCTCACTGTTGTACTAGTTAATGCAGTACCTGGCGACCAATAATAACGTAAGCCTCCGCTTGCAGCTATTTGTGTTCTACTACCCGGACAAATACTAGTATCAGGACTAGTCACTATCGTTGGTCGTGGAAAAACAGTAATGTTTTTAGTAATACTGCTTGTACAACCACTATCGCTAATGATATTTAAAGTAACCGAATAAGTACCTGTTGCAGTATAAGTATGGGTTGGATTCACTGCATTAGAAGGTGCTGATAAATCACCGAAAGTCCACCTATAGGTTACTATTCTGCCAGTTGAAATACTACTCGTACTTCGAAAGGCTACCGCACTATTGATACATGTACTATCATAGGTAAAATTGGCAACAGGTAATGGGTCAATCACTACATTTTTTGAAATAGTTCGGTCGCAACCTTTATCTGATTTTATTTGTAAGCTTACTACATACGTACCAGCAGCAGTGTATAAATGAGATGTATTTTGAGTATAAGATGGAATGACTGGGCTTACTCCAAAAGTCCATTTCCAATAATTTATGGTTCCATATTGCGTACGACTCGAATCATAAAATTGAACAGCAGTATCTAAACATTCATTGTCAAAAACAAAGTTTGGTGTAAAACCAGGGTAAACTCTCACATAAGCAGCAGTTGAATCTAAACAACCATCAGCATTATAACCTATTAGAGTTACTCTAAAAATTCCTGTATCTGTAAAAGTATATCTTGGATTCGTAATATTAGCAGTATCAGTAGTGATACCTGGTACTCCAAAATCCCAATGATAACGAATGGCTCCAGCACTAGTATTACGGAAATAACAGGTAAAACTATCACAATTGATTAGATAAGTACCTACTCCTGTTCCAGGGTCAATGCCTGTACTAGGTATATTGGCAATAGGAATGGGACAATTGATTACATTAAACTGACAATCACGTAAAGTTGTTGAAAGTAGCACTCCGCCTCGATATTCACTTACACAAACACCTACTACAAATTGACCTAAAGTAGGAGGAACACCCGTTAATACACCTGTATATGGATCAACAGTTAAGGCCACAGCTGGGGGAGGAGTAGAACCCATTGGGTCTGTAGCACTATAAGGCGATACATAAGTCAATGGAGTATAAGGTCCTGCTGGCACTGGGCTAGGACTTGGCGTCATACTTGAACCACCTCTATATGGGTTACATAATTCATAATATAATGAATCGCCATCAATGTCTGTTGCAGAGTGATTAAATACCAAAGGGGCATTTTGACAAATAAATATAGGGGGGAATGAATTATAAACGGGATTGCTATTGCGATAAGTGCCAGTGGGTGGAATACGCACCGTATAAGTGGCTCCAGTACTGCCTGGTGTAGGAATATTTGTGATAGATCCATTTCTACAACATCGTACATAACTTAAATAATAGGCATCAGTACTGTTAGGTAAGGTGATAGTAGTAGTATAAACCCCTTCTTCAAGACATATACTGGTAGTATCCATACAAGGATTGGTGATAATCGGATAAATACGTGTAATCACTGGATTTACCATCCCTACCGTACTAACCAAGCTATTGGTCGATTCACGGAAAATACCTAAAGGAGCTGTAGGATTTCTAGTATTGCCAGGTGTACCATCAAAGTCAGAACTACTCGAACAATCTCGATAAATTTTCATAGTCACTTCATAGGTAGTACCGCTTATCCATCGATAATTAATAACGCCCCCCACTATGTGTGATGCATAACTGACACTACTAGTCAAGATCAGTAGACTAATAACTATATATGTGAAGATTTTATTCAAAATAGTTAGGACCTCAAATTTACAATTTTAATTACATTAAACGATTTTTAGTATCAATCCCTTTGTCTGTTTTACTATTCTACTAGACGTTTTTTATAATATATAGTTGCTTTAATGAATATAGTTTATAGCTTATATTCTATTATGTACCTGTAAACCCACTTGATAAGTGTGTAGCTTCTTCTTGAATCTTTACAAATCGAGTAGCTGAGATATTAATATTTTTTAACAAAGCACTATTACTTATAATCTCCTTGCATAGAACAATTTTTTTGGTCAAAAGTTGTTGCTTTTCATATTTTGTTAAACTGGTCATGCAAGTGATGGGATATAAGCCCGTTCTATCGATGATTTGATTTAAATTATCAGTCAATGGATAATTCCAACCCGTTAATTTTAAGCCTACACAAGTCCCATATTGAATGGCATCTTCTGTAAATTTAGTATTGGTTACTAACCAACCTTGATGTTGTAAATTTTTAATACCGGGAGTTTGTTTCCAAGTAGCTTCCACATCTTTAAATCGCGAATGAATATAGAGGGGTATTTTTACATCACAGGCTGTTCCTAATAGATTATGATATTTACATTCAATCATATAATAATACTTGTCTTTTTCAGCTATCACATCCACTTCATGCTTCACGCATTGTCCATTTACAAACTGTCCCGTGGCTACTTTATAACCTAGGTGAGCAAGTATTTTCGAAAAATAGTTTTCAAATGGAAATCCCGAAGGTCCCAACTCCATAATCGCTGTTTTTAATTTATATCGTGCAGCAAAAGGTTTCGATTGTTTTTTTAATAATTCAAATGCTAATTGATATATTTTTTTAGTGCTCATCCCTTCATACAATTGCCCTTCAATTACATGTATGATTTGATTGATTTGCTGATTACTTCCACCCGAACGCAATAGCGAGTTTTTTAATTTCTGAGGTGAAAAAGGAACTTGAATACCAGAATTTTTGGTGATTTTTACACGACTCATAGTAAGATTAACTATATGATATTAATGAATAAAATTTTATATACATCTTAATCAAAGATACATGGAATTATCGAATAGCTAATATATATGGATGGTACACCCTTATATCGTCGTAGTGTCCTGACTACGATGCAGCGTTAGTAAGTCTCTGACTTACATTTATACACTTTTATATTAAATAATATCTTTAATTATTATACAAGAAGAAATGTTTTTTATTTTTAAATTTGAATCAGAAGGCATTAG
>JBAXTO010000010.1:0-89093 GCA_037130135.1 Bacteroidota bacterium | reverse complement strand
CTCCGCAGACACATTTGTGGTTAATCAAAGTTTGGTTCTCCGCATCAACATTTGTTGTAAAAATCGCCACCTTCGCCAAGCCCGAAACCGTTAGCGGCAAGCATAAAGGACACACCAAACTTGACAGAGAGAAAATAAAATCTTAATAAAATTTTTCAGTTTTTGCTTTATAATTCTCAATAATCATTTTGACAAAAGAATTTTTATCGCTTTTCATTATCGCTATTTCAGGACTATCTCTCATTATTTTATTGAGTTCTCTTACATTTTCATCACTCCAAATCGACAATTCAACAATAATAGGAGTTAAAGCCAAACCCTTTTCAGTCAATAGATACAGATTAGTTTTTTTATTATCAGGAAGTTGTTTTTTTATAATAATTCCTAATTCTTCCAAACATTTAAGTTTAGAAGAAAGAATATTGGTAGCAATGGCTTCATCACTTTCAATAAAATCTTTAAATGTCATACTATCTTCTATCAGCATGTGTTTGATGATAACCAAAATCCATTTATCACCCAAAATATCAATGGCAGAAGTTATAGGACATTTACATCTAAATTTATAATCCATTTTAATTAATTGTTAATTTTACTTGCATTTTGCAATTTATTTTCATTTTTACTTGCATATTAAAAGTAATTCGCTAATTTTGCTTGCGATACAAAAGTAATAATTTAAATTTAAAAAAATGGACAATCAAGAAAAAAGCACTGAAAGTGCACAGGTTACAAAACCAGCCTACATTATGGTTCAAATGAAAGTTGATAGCCTTGAAGAGCTTAATCAACGCTATGCACAATTTGCAATTCCTATTTTAATGAAACACGGAGGGCAAATGATAGCAGGAACACCAGCACCAAATGTAAAAGAAGGAGAATGGGACGGAAATTGGGCAGCAGTACTTCAATTCCCAAGTATGGAATCTGCCGAAGGATGGTACAACTCGGAAGAGTATCAACCCTATAAAAACCTTCGTATTAACGAATTGCAATCCGAAGCAGGTAGAGTAGTAATTATCCCAGGAATGTAGGCTTAAACCAAATTTGACAATCCAAACTCGGTAAAAAAGGGTTTGGGTTGTTATTTTAAATCAATTAATTTTCAAAAAATGAATAAAGTATTAGTAACAGGAATATCAGGATTTGTAGGACAACATTGTGCTGTTGAATTATTAAAAAAAGGCTATGCAGTTAGAGGTTCGGTTAGGAGTTTATCTAAAACGGATGAAGTGATTAACGGCATAAAAAAAGAAATTGACCCAAAAGGTAATTTAGAGTTTTGCGAACTTGACCTTATGAACGATTCGGGCTGGGATAAGGCAATGGAAGGCTGCGATTATGTGTTACATGTTGCATCACCATTTGTTGTTAAAGTTCCAAAAGACGAAAATGAATTAATAAAACCAGCAGTTGATGGCACATTAAGAGCATTGAAAGCTGCAAAAAAAGCAGGAGTTAAAAGATTAGTTCTTACATCCTCTACAGTTGCTATGCATGGAGGACAAACAGGTTTGATTAAACTAAATCAAGACAGTTGGACTAATCTAAATGCGAAAAATGTGACTGCTTATTTTAAAAGTAAAACACTTGCAGAAAAAAGTGCTTGGGAATTTATTAACAATCAGACAGGTGAAAATAAATTAGAATTGGTAGTGATTAATCCCGGACCTATTTATGGACCAACTTTGACAGGAAATTTAGCTACCGAAGCAATGGATTTCTTCAAAAAATTGATTACTGGACAAGTTCCAATGTTACCACGAGCTTATTCAGTAATGTCCGATGTGAGAGATGTAGCAACTATACATGTTGCGGCCTTGGAAAACGAAAAAGCAAACGGTAAACGGTTCATTGTAACAACGGAAAAACCTCAAGCTATACAGGGAATCGGTAAAATTTTAAAATCAAATGGATATGATAAAGTAAGCACCAAATTGGCTCCAACCTTTTTACTAAAATTTATTGCCAATTTTAATGACGAAATGAAAGGGATGTTGCCATTTGTAGGTAATACTATTGAAGCTGACGTAAGTGACACAATGAAAACGTTTAATTGGAAACCAATTCCTTTTGAAAAAACTGTTCTTGACACAGCCAAATCTGTGGAGACATCGCTTAAGAAATAAATTAAACCGCGCAAAATACTTTTACTAATAGGACTTTAAAACGTGGACAAAACCATAATGCCAGCCGCTAACAGCGGTTTGGCGTAATGGCGGGCGAAGTGCTTCGTAGAAACATTTTTGCTATATTTGAAGTGCGTGCTTCGTATGAACATTTGTGCTTCAAATCCGCCACTACGCCAAGCCGCAAACCGTTAGGCGCAATGTTTCAGCATACTGTCTATGTTTCGTTATTTGGTTTTTGTAGGACAATGCAGCATATTTTTATTTTGTAAGGTTAATGTTTATCAAATTGTGCTTATTCACTTCGGTTCACGACTTTGTGAGTAATTAATTGCAAACAATTGTAAGCGACTAACATAGAAAACATACGTTTTTTGTTTTGATTTTTTAATAGTATAAAATATTTGAAAGACTCGTGAATACATACTGTAAAGCTTGTTTTCAGCTGCATTGCGAACTGTTGATCGAAATGCATGAATGGCAAATAAAACGTATGATATTCCACAGCGCCTAACACAGGGCTTGCGTCAGCGGGTATACTGCTTAAATAAAAAAATATTATTTTTAAATATCGTTTGGTGTGAGTAGAATGTTTTTACTTCTCCTCTCCCGCCGAACGCAAAGCCCTCAAACGTTATGGGCAAGCATTAAGCAGACCGTAATGACATTGGCAACATCAAAAGAAATGGCACACACTTTTCCATTTTTAATGCGTAATAATTAAATCCAATATGAATTTTTTGATAGTATTCTGACCTATGTTTTGCATAATAACGTTCACTTTGAATTGACCAAGCATTTTCCCCCAACTTTTCTGATAAAAACCATTTTTCTAATAAACGACCAGCACGACCATTTCCATCCATAAAAGGATGTATTTTTTCAAATATTAAATGTATCATAGAAGCATAATAAAATATTTCCTTATGCGACAAATCTCTACTTATTAGTTCTTTTACATCAAAAAATAACTTTGTAAATTCTTCCTTGACAAACTTAGGTTCAACAGCCATATATTCAAGTTTGCCACTGCTAAAAATACCGACTTGTTGATTTCTCAACTTGCCTTTTTGACTTTTTAGCGTCAAAACAGTATTACTTAAAATCTTGTGAACTTCTAAAAATGTTGTTTGACTTAATTTATTCTTCATTGCAAAATTATATGCAAGAATCAAATCGTCAATTTCAGTCATTTCTTTTGGCTTAGACTTTACTTTAAATTTTTTATTTTTTAAGTATGTATCAATGTCTATACTATTTCCTTCAATATTTGATGAATATGTTGCAGAAGATTGTACGTAGTATTCAAAATCATCTTTAGAATAAAAGTTTTTTGTTCTAAATTGATTAAACACATCGAACCAATCAATATTAAGTTTAGTTGAATACTCGTTTAAATATTCAGCAGTAAGTATTTTTAAATGTTTTCCCATTTGATGATTTGATTTTAAAAGTAGTGCAATAAATACATTGCACTACTTTTTTGGATTAAAGTTTTGTAATTGCCCCTGCTTTTAATAACGCCATTTTAGCCACTTTTTCAGCCTCATTTTTCGTTGTAAATGTACCGATAATTTCGCTTCCAGACAAGCCTCCTTTAAATTGTAATTCCATTCGTTTCATATCTGCACTAAACAGAATGTCAATCAGCGTGAAACGTTTTGTTGGTTTTGTTACAACCCAAAAATTTTGAACTTTACTCATATTGTGTTAGTCGTTTTTCTATACCACGACAAAAGATTTTAGTTAATAATTAAAACCACATTTGGAAATATGCCAGCCCATAACACACACTTTATTCAATTTGGGCGGACATCAAAGCATTTGCAAAATCGGTAGAATATTTTTTAATTTTTTCTTTGCAAATGCCTAGCAACATTGTATCTTTAAACAAACGTTTCGGTAGACAATGTTTCAAACTCCAAACTGAAATAAATTGCGAAAACGTTAGCGGTAATACAATAAAAACACGATATCAGATTGGAACAAATTAAACTAAATAAAGAAAATCCGGAAATAGAATTCAAATTGAAGTCTAACGACAGCTATTTGTTAATTCATAGTGTTTTCATAACATCCCAGAAGAATTTTGAAAACGAATGGACTAATTTCATTTTAAAGGTTAAACTAACCGCTGAGTTGAGACATGTAGTTTTCGTTGACCCCGAAGGACGATTTATTGATGATAGAATAAAGCAATTCCCAATACATTTGCTGGTCGACCCATACCAAGTACAACCGATTTTTCAACTGAACAAATTAATAAAAAACGAAACAATCAAAATAGGAATTAATACTGATCTGAAGTTTTATAGAACGCTGAAATTGGAATTAAAAGATTATGAAAACCTTGATAGCAATCACACCTTAGAATTCAACATTGAAAAATTTAAAATAGATGACTGAAAGTACATACCGCTAACAGCGTGTAAGCAATATTGCCTTGCCGCAGGCGCAACACAAGGCAACATCGCCTACACGCAAACCGTTAGCGTTAATGCTAAGATGACAGTGCAAACATGAAAACGATAGTGCAAAAAACAACAGAAAAATCAGGAAAATGACAGCGACAGAATGGATATTGAAACTAAAGGCGGACGGAGTTCTAATTGAAGGGACGAAGAATGAAAAACAATATTTACATCTTCAAACGCCTTGTAAGGTTCATCTTACAGACAACGCAACTAATCAACTTCGGGACAGTTATCAAGCAGACCAAGAAAAAGGCGGTGTTTTAGTAGCAATACCCAAACGAATAAATGGTGTTACTCATCTGACAATTGATAGAGCAATTTTTCTTACAAATGTTTCGGACGCACCGCAGAACAGTTATCTGCCTGACAGTAAAGAATTAAATCAAGCACTCAAAGATACTTACTCTGTACAGACCGAAAATTCTTTGCCAATTCGTTTTCATACTCATCCAACTCACTCGGACAACCCAATTAACGAGATGTTTAATTACATTTTTCAATGTAACACATCCGAACAAGACCAACTTGTTTCTGATACCCCTGTTTCAGTTGGCGACTTGAGTGTTTTAATGCCTCGTAGCTTAGTGCTTTGTAACGGCAAACTTTCTGACAAAATGTTTATTGGTTTCTATAACGGACTAATTGCACCAATTGAATTTGAAGTTCACAGACACGAACAAACTCAAAAGGCGATGGACAGCATTTTCAAAAATGTTTCCGAGTGGTCAAAGGAAGGGAATAACAAATGGTGGTTAGTTGGTGGCGGAATTGCTCTTGCATTTTTGATTATTCGCTACAACAAATTTGCAATTCCACTTATATTGATGCTCATTCCAATGTCGCAAATATTTATCAACGACCAACACGGACAACCAAAATACTTTGCTCATGTAACAAAAGGAGCTGTAACAATTGACTTGCCAGGATAGAGCTATGAATAAACTGACTAGAAACATTGACCGACAAACCTTCGTGGACGTAATAGCACGAACCGCTAACAGCGTGAAAGCAATATTGCCGTCCCAATCCCTGTAATTGGGGCCGAGATAACACAAGCCAACATCGCTAATCGCAAAAAATTATGTAAAAAGTTAAAGCAAGACTATTGATTAATTTATATTAATTAAACATAATTATATAACTTTACTAACGAATCAAGTATTTCAAAAACGAATATTAAATTATAATTATTTAGATAAAATGAGTTCAGAAATAAAACAAAAAAAAGAAAACTTCAATTACACGTCTATTAATGACATTGAGAATAATAGTTACCGAACCATTAAAATAAAGGGAGGAATATTAGGAGCAGATCAAGAATGGTTTGCAGATAATTTGAATGTGAGCAGTTTTAAGAATGGGGACGCGATAAGTCAAGCTCAGGAATTTATGGAATGGAAAGACGCCTGTGAAAGAGGAATCCCAGCTTGGTGTTATTACGAGGACAACAAAAATTTAGGCAAAATATATAACCTTGCAGCAATAATGGATCCTAGAGGTTTGGCGCCTGAAGGTTATAAAATTCCAGATCGAATTGATTTCTCCATTCTTGGACTAAATGCTCAAGAGTATGAACCAGTAGAAAAAAATTGCTTAAAATTCAGTACAGATATGAATTTTCGAACTGAAAGTTTTGGAATGAGTAGTGGTGCAAAAAAATTAATAAGTAAAGAATATTGGAAAAAGAAAGGTAAAAATAGTTGTGGATTGAATATTATTGGCAGTGGACAAAGAATAGGAAATAGTTATAAAAATGGCTTTCACAACTTTGAGATTCTATGCTCCCTTTGGCTTAAACCAAGTGGGTGGAATTTTAAGAAAAAAGAGAATGGGGAAAGTCTTGGATGGCATGAATTCAATCAAATAAATCAGGCTATCTCTCAGTTTAAAATTGACGACGACTCATTTTTTAGAGCTGTAGCTAACAAAGATGAAATTACCATTTCAAAAGAAGATTTTGATGTTTATCGATTATGGTCTCAAAAAAATATATTGCCAGCTAATTTGTGGTTTGATCCGAAACCTGAAATATTAACAGACTTCTACCCTCTTCGCAGAAAAGAAGAAGTTAGTGAAAGGGATTTTAATTATGCAATAGGATGTATATTAAGTGTGAATAATTTTGGTTTACGTACTGCTAATTTTACAAATGGAAAAGATCAAATTTGGTTTACAATGGCGGATTATGAAACTGGAGCGTATGTAAGACCATTTAAGTATATTTAGTTACATTCGAAGTAAAAACAACATTGAGAACCATCAAACCTTAAAAATCAAAAGTTAAAAATATGGACATACAAACAATACTTTCAGTACTTTCTATTATAGTAAATATTATAGGTTTCTATTTTGTTATACGACAAATAACTCAACAAGCTCTTGCAACAAGGGGAGAAACTTATACTAGTTTATGTGGCTTATCTTACGAAATCTTAAAACTTATTCATGATAATCCTTATTTATATGATTATTTTTATAATAACAAAAAATTAGATAAAGATTCTGATCATAAAGTATCCGTTTTAATGTGTTGTGAAATGATTGCAAATTACTGTGATAATGTAACGCTTCAAAGAGAAAACATTCCTATTCATGTTTGGCTCAAGTGGAAAAATTTTATTTTAGGCCAGCTTGAAATAAGTATCGAATTGAAAAACTTTATGTTAGAATATAAAGATTGGTATTCTGCTGAAATGATTTCGATTCTAAATGAGCTAAGAGATCAGAAATCTGCATAGAAAAAAGTACATAAGCCATTGCCATGCCGTTTTAATGCATAGAACTTTTTACGCCTGCATACAAATTGCAATGGGCAAGTATAAAAAACAATTAAGCAATTCAATAGAGGCTGATCAAATAAAATATCAAACTTAAATTGGGAATTTTATAGAATTAAATTTATTTTTGTTCACTATTAATTTAGAAAATTATTGGAGCAGAAACCAATTAAAAAACGGGAGTTACTGAAAATCCATATGAGTAAGCGAGATTGATGAAAATCGAAAGAGTAATCAAATTTATTATTATCATTATTATGACTAAATTCAAAGTAACATTCAAAAAAGAATCTGGAAACAAGGGAACGAAGCAATTTGTACCAGTTGGGTTTGAAGTTGAAGTAAATGCAAATTCTTTTGCAACTCCTCATGAAAGTGAAGTAAAAAAAGCAGTAGAAGAAAAGTTAGGCACCAATTTTAACTATAGCTGCTCCCCCGGGCTTTGGGAATCAAAAAAAATATAAGTGTAAAGAAGGTAAGTTATTTCTAGCTTACCTTCTTTAATTAATCTAATCTTTATGAATTTAAAAATATTTGATTTAGTTGAATCTATATATAATAAGTACAAAAACGAACAAAGTTCTAGTGTAATAATAAAACAAATTCCAATTTTATGGTTTGGTGATTTGAATAAGTATCTAAAATCTGAAAAACGAATTCTTACTGTATCTCTTAATCCGTCAAACAATGAATTTGGAAATCCTAAAAAGAAAATTTCTTATTCAACTCAATATCGTTTTCCCGATTATATTGGGTCTATAGAATCATTAATTTTAGCATACAACAATTACTTCAAAAAAGAAAGAAATCCTTATGGTGCTTGGTTTAAAGCATCCTTCAATGCAATCTTACAAAGTTTTGATGCTTCACATTATGACATAGCTAAGAATAATGCAATGCATACGGATATTGCTATACCCTACGCAACTGATCCAACATGGACTGGGCTTACTAATGCAGAAAAACTTTATTTTGAACCAATAGGTCAGAGAATTTGGCACGACTTAATAACCATATTAGAGCCAGATATTATTTTAATTTCTGCTTCTGCTGGATTTCAAAACAAAATTTTATTTCCGAAAACACATGAGAGTTGGGAGGTGATTATTCAAAAAGAAAAATACCCTGTTTTATACAATCAATTCAAGGTGAATAACAAAATCACAGATGTTATTTTCCAAACACAAGGAAGAAAGCCATTCCTCAATATGACTAAAGAAGAAAAGATTAATATTAAAAATACCCTCGAGTTATATAAAAATGGCAAAGCTTAAAGTTCAACTAAATCATCCTGGTAATCAAAAGCCATTTAAGTTAGGTGAAGGTTATTCTTTATGGAATGAGAAAATATATAGAGAATGGAATTGTGGCAATCATTTCAGAAAATTCATTTATAATGATGGCCTATACATCAGTAAAATCGGAGACACAGAGCCAAAAAAATCAGATTTGTATTTTTGGGGAGAATGGGAAGGGAATTCATTTTATGAACCATTAAAAAATAATGATTATAGGAGATTTCCAAATGGTATTCACAAGCCATTTCATTCGAAACCTAAAAATGGAACACAAAATACTGATCCATACATCTATGGTGAATATTTCAAATACGCTACTTGTAAGCAAACAGGAGCACTTTATAACTTATCAGAAGATTCCTTAATTTTATTCGGCTCTACATATCCTTCTTTAGGCAAATTTTATATTGACACTATTTTTGTTGTAAAATCTTTCGAAACTGCCGTTGATATTTGTTCCAATTCAGCACAGAATTATACAAACACATATAAAGAGCAAACATTAGAACAATTGAATTCAGAATACTTAGGCCCAAAGCCTTCAACTAAAAAAAGACTTTATCACGGCAAGACTTGGTATGAAAACCTAAATTATTTCAGTTATGTACCAAGCAAACTTACTTCCAACAAATCAGGATTTGAACGTTTTTATATTGACTTAAACAATCCGATTCTCAAATTATCAAAAAATGCAACAGGTAAATCATTCTTACCCAACTGCCATCTTTCACCAGAGGAAGTTTGGAATTTGATTACTATAGAGGTGCTTACCCAAGGATTTGTATTAGGCATAAAATTCTACGAACCAGATTTATTTGATATGCAATCAAATAACCTAACTTTACAAGAGAAGTTTTAGAATTGTTCAAATAAATATTAGTTCGTAAAATAAATGAGAACTAAAGCAACCTTTAACAGCAGCTACTAGAAATTGACGTTCTGATTATTCGGAATAATAGTATTATGAAGCTTTTCACTTCGGTTCAATTTTAAGAGATAACATAAAGTATTGTTCTGCGAAACCCAACCAAACGCCAAGCCGAAAAAATTTATGCTTGGTAGATATCATTAACTAAAAGCGATAGTGCTAAAAAAATATACTACAATGAGAACAACAGCTTATATGATAAAATTAAAGTCTGTAACAATTAAATCCTTGTTATTATTTAAAAAGAGATACATTTAACGAAATTAAAATTAGCTTATGATTCGTTTATGGATGCTTTTGTGTTTTTATTTTATTAGTTTAAGTTGCTTCAGTCAGAGAGAAAATCTAATTATTCTTCGTTATTGGAATGGCACGACAGATGGGAATGGTGTAACTAACCCTGTTGGGCTTCAAGTTTCTGCCATTAATGTTCCTATTGCCAATGCCCTTATTAGAGTGGACGAAGCCACTTTATCAGGCGAAGAACCTAAATTCTATTTTAAAAAGAAGTTTGTCTTGTTTTTTACAATACAGAATGTAAGTTCTCAAGATGTGGCAATTTATGACTGGGCTTTTAAAGCTGTTTGTCCGGTGGATATTATGGGAAGAAAATTTGATGCTAACTCCATGATTCCTCTAGTAACCCCTTATATACCCAGTAGTATTTATATAGTATTAAAACCAGGTGAGAAAAAGCAGTTTTATTCGGCAGAAACTGATTTTTTTTGGTGCTTGCCAAAAGACAAAGACGACTTAGTAAATGATCCTAAATATTTTCAAGCTTTAATCACTTGTGGTTCTATTGCAGGATCAGCGACTTCTAGCAATAATAGTCAAAAGTTAGGAAGCTTTCAACCAACAAACACAATTCCTCAAAAACCAGACAATGAGTTAGACCCTCAAATAGAAAGAATAATAAAAGAGCACAATGATCTTATTCAAAAAAATGAAAATGATAAAGCGGAAATACTTAAGAATCGCATACTTATGATCACCAATTCCGCATATCCTTCACAAGTAAAATTAGTGGAGTCTAAACTGAGTAAACCACTACCTGTAGCAATTGAAACACATCAGGTAGAGAGGGGAACATTATCATTCAATGGAAGTAACATGGTAGCAGACGGAGATTGTATGGAAGGGACTGCTACTTTAGTTAGCGATGATGAATCTGCAATACTCGTATTGAACAATCTAGGAAGTAATGGAAGTTATTCAGTGAATTCAAATTTTTACACAAATGGATGTACAGATTGTCTTGCAGTGCAATTTCAAGACATTACTAGCTCAAAAATATATATCGCTGTTAGTGGTACTGTTAACAGATCAGAGCAAGGAATCACAATTAATGTAATAGTTAAAGAATTGATGTCAGTAGTTGATGGAGGTGGCACTAGTTATAGAGTTACAGGTAATATATTATGTGAATAATCATTAAACAAGATAAAAGCTCTCATTACTATTTAATGAAAAGCAATAATGAATAAAGTATTTAACATTTTAATTAATGTACTTCAAGTTACACTGACTTTTTTTGCTCTTATTAGCATCTATATGATTTACGCTTTTCTTGATACTGACTTTGGCATTGAAGGGCTTTTTGGACTGATACTATTTCAGCCAATAATCGGTATTGCACTTTCAGTCATAACTATAATAATTTGCACTTTAATTGGACTTCCAATTCGATGTAATAAAAATATAAATCAGTGGTGGACGACACATTTTTACATTTCAATAATTGGTGCTTTATCGGGGTTGGTATTTTTTACAGTTTCATTTCTACCTAGCTTTCAAGAAACTGTTACAGTTCAAATGGATGAAATAAATACCATTAAGCATATTCCAAATTCTATATTGGTATATATAGGTTGGTTTTTAATAGCATTTTCTTTGCTGCATCTCTATCTACCTAAAAAAATTACAGATAAGATAAAATCTATTAATAAAGAATAATAACCTAATAAAAGCAGCAGCTAGATATCTATGCATAATTATTACCTGTATTTTATTATGCAGTTACAACAAATATCAATTCTGGGATATTTCAAAATTCATTATACATATCAATTCGTTTACAGGTAATAAAGACTTAAAATTACTAATACTAGTGATGGTTCTGATGATAATATCGATTGATCTAATTAAATCCAACTCATTGCAGTGTCAAATAAAATAGGCAATACTATAACTAACATACTAAAGCAAAAATGACTTATAATTAGTAGATTCATGTAAAGTAATAAAATTTAATAAAATAATAATTTAAAATGGATGTTAAATTTACTAATAAAAGGTCTAGTAAAGTTTAGTTATATTTGTAAATAGATAAGTATATAAAATATAAGCAAATTATTTTGTTTTGCACATAGATAAATATGTTATTGAGTGGATGGTTCAATTTGATTCTAAATAATGCAAGTTATAAATAAATATAAACCATACTTAAGCGATTACTTTTTACAATCCTTACTATTTTATATTTTCATCATTTCTCCAATTGGTGTATTGCCTTATTATATTATAGGCAGTGATGGAACCAACTCATTGCTATGGACAGAGATTCACAATTTAATGAACTATTTTTCAACAACAAAACTATTAAAAACAATTTTCAATCTGTTAGTATGGCTACCATTTTATAGCATCTTATTAAGTACACCCTTAACAATAGCCAATGTTTATATTCTTAAAATCAATACGTATACATTTGGTGAGAACGAATATTTTACAACAAAAATACTATTTATGTTTATTGTATTAATTCTATTAGTCCCCTATTTATTATTAGTATCACTTGGAAACTATCATACGGCTATATATGCTGCATTCCCTGCTATACTAACGTCTATACTCTACTTACTATTTGTTATATATAAACAAAAAGTATAATATTTGAACAAGAGTAGTATAACTTAATTTATATCATAATCATCAATTTTATTCGATTTTTATAATAAATTAGCAACATTACTTATATCTTATTGCAAGCATTAAAAGCATCTATGCTTTTTTCAATTTTATTATATCTTTATATGCTATGTGGACTTCATTTAATAAACAAATTAAATCTGTTAACAGTTTCGATAAACTGATTTCATACCCTATGCGAGGTGAAATGAACGCTGTATGTTGGACACGCAAGCTATCAGGCGATTTTGCTGAAATAGTAGAACAAATAGAAGCAACTGATAATATTACAGTGGTTGATGAATTGATGCTAGATCGTTTGGTACTCAGTAAACAAGGTGAATTAGCACGAGCTACCATTATCCATGATTATCAGGCTCTAAAAGCTCACGGAGCCTCTCCTACGCTCAATCTAATTCAATATTACAATCGAGATGTAGAGGAGGATTTCTTTCCTACTGATGTCTATTCATTTCACGTAGATCGTTCTCCTATTCCAACAGATACATTCTTATGCACTTATTTTGGTGATGCTACAGAAATTATTTCTAATACTGATGCCCTACTAAAAATTCAGATCCCTGAAATTCGTGCACAATTAATAAATATTTTTCAAGGGAGTGAAGAAGATTTTGAAGATTTCTTAAGCGAAAACTATTATGACTTACATTATGAAGCGATACCAAATGCACCTATAATCTCTACTGGGTTGGGTAATCTTTGGCGCATAGCTGTTGATTGTGCCTCTAGCAATATCATTCCATGTATTCATAGAGCACCTATCGAAAAAAATAATCAACCACGTTTGTTATTAATTTGTTGAATCAAGTACTTAATGAATAACCAATAATAACAGTACTTTTATGATTTATATTTGTTTTATTTATTTAAAATAACATTTATCAAATTATATATTTTATTCTAGCTATCTGTTTAGTATTTGTTTCTTATTTATTTTGCTTTAAATGTTTTTTCATTACGATATTGCTATTATCGTCAATTCCTATATAAATATAGATTTCAGGAAAAAAAATCAACCTAATTACATCATTTTATACAAATGAGTAGTCTAAAGTAGTTCATTTATTAAATTTTACAATATCTACAAGTTCATTATATATACCTTTGAAAAATTAATAGATTATTTTTGATAATAATAAATAAAAAAATATGGATAGAGTACAAGTAATTTTAACACTAGATATGGATAATATCCCAAGTAATTTTCAAGAAATATTAAAACACGAACAAGAAGTTGTTGCAAAATGGAAAGAGGAAGGGATATTAGAGAACCTGTTTTTAAGACAAAGTCGAAATGGGGCTATTCTTATTTTTAAAGACGTTGATGAAGAGAAAGTTAAAGAATTAATGACGACACTTCCATTCTTCAAACTAAAAAAAAGTATTGAATATTTGAGTTTGATAAAACAATTTTAAATACAGACAAAAAGATTAAATCAGCAAGGTATATAGATTTTGGTCACGAATTTACAATTATAAAGTTCAATCAATTTCCCAGATAGTTATTTATTTCATTCTGTATTAATCTTATGTATTTTCTAAAAAAATTATTTACAAATTGATACTTTTGTAATATCACATTAAGCTAATTATAATAGAGATAAATAGCTTATTAAAAAACATTTACCAATTCGAGCAAAATAGAATTTTATAATGGCTAATATGCACTCAAATTTTGACGAATATGCCCTAGATTGTTTAAAACGTAAGGTCTCTGAGAAAATTGGATATCAAATTTCAAACAGACCTGATTGCCTAAAACTTTCAGAAATTATTAGTAAAAAAGGAATTGGATATATCTCTGATACAACAATCTATCGTCTATTTTTTTATAACGGTAAACATAAACCATACAGATACACAACGGATATCTTATCCATATTTGCAGGCTATAAAAACAGTCATGATTTTTTAGATAGTATTAATGCTACTAGAGAAACATTATATCAACAGGGTATAAATACGACAGAAAAAATCAATAAAAATTTAATATTTTACTGTATTCAAAATGAAACATACAAACCACTAATAGATTACTTTGATTCATTAGAGGAAACCCCAATATATATAAAAGAAAACGTTTGTTTGAATTTATATGATAGCCTTATAGCATCAAACAAACAAGTACCTTTTTTCAATGAGTTTGCCAGAAATAGTTTTTATAGAGAATATTTACTTGAAAAAGGCTATGACCCAAAATTTCGAATCCAGCATTACGAATTAGCGTATTTAAAATATATAAAAAATACAGACATAAATGCAAGTATTGAACAAATGCAAGCATTTATCTTTGGGAATGCTGTTTTATTTAGACATTATTATTTAAATAATGAGTTGTTGAAAGCTAAAAAAGTTGGAAAAAGAATATATCAAGATTTTGATTCATTAGACTTATACCAAAACGACTTACATATTTTTCCTTATATTAGATATAAAGCATATAAATTGTGGTATTTAATTTTATCAAAGACCAATCAAAATATTCAAATAGAGTATATACAATATTTATTAAACTTATGTAGAAAAAGAAAATCGAATTTATCATTTTATGATACGTCTATTATATATCATACAATAGCTGAGGCTTTTCTGCATAGTAGTTTACCAGAAAAATACCATTGGGAATTAAAGAAAATATTTTCAACAGCATTTGATAAATTTCCTGACATTATTTATTCGAAGCATTTAAAATATAGCCTTAATTATTTCGAACCCAATGGTTTAATAAAGCATCGACCTTAAAAATACTATGTTATGCTTATCTATTTTATTTTCGCATTAATTTCTGCAACAAGTTTTGGCATTAGTAATGCATATTGGAAAATACCTCATAAACATATAAAGTATACACAATTAATATTTTTTAGAGGATTAATAGCCTCTCTAGTATTTGGATTAGTATGGCTATGCAGTATATATATACATTTTGATAATATAAAAATAAATACGTATAATGCTAGCTTATCTCAATATCTGATCACTATATTACTTTGTTTTATTTGTTCCTTAGGATTAGTTTTTTTTCTTCTTTCAATTAATTATTCTAAAATCAGCATTTCAATTCCTTTAACAAGTATTAATATTTTTAGTATTTTAACTGCTGTTTGGATATTGCACGAAAGCTTTAAAACTCAATATTATTTTACATTCATTTTATCCTTAATAGGTATTTTATTACTACAAACAAAAAACATAAATAACTTTCGCATAGAATGGAATAAAGGTGCTTCATATGCAATATTAGCCTCTTTTTTTTGGGGTGTTACCTATGCATTATTTAAATATCCTATCAGATGGGTTGGACCCATTGCCCTTGCATTTTTATTGGAGAGTGCAGTAACAATTACGGCATTAGTTTGGTCTTTTATCATGAAATCTACTATTGATTTCTCAGATATTACGAATCCTAAAAATATAAAACACTATTTAATGTTGGCTTTTCTACTTATAAATGGCACTTTATTCTTTAATTTGGCATTAAGTAAAATATCCATACTAATTCTAATTTTTACTGGGTGTTTTCAAATGATTGTTTCAGTTTTATTTGATGTTTTTGTTTATAAAGAAAAACTAAATCGATTAGAATTTTTTGGTATTACACTAATAATCGTATCTATAATAATTGCTAGATTATAACCATAAGACTTTTTCTGCAAACATGAACTAAGTTGAACTTTTATTTAATACATTAAAAAATCATTTTTGTAACGATAATATGGAGTCCAGAAACCATTTATAACGGGGCGTATCCGAAAAGCCAAACGAGTAGGAAAATAATACAATTAAGATGGCATACGGATTTAAATTAACCACTAAACAACCTATTGCAGGAGGTAAAATACCAAAGGGTGTAAGTTTTCAGCATACTGAACAAAGTTCATCAGCACCACAAATGAGCAATGTAGCAAAAACTATCAAATCTGAATTTGGGATTGATATATCTAGTAGTGCGATTTCATCATCATATTTCGAAATCAAAAAACTCTAACAATGAATATAGCAGGCCTATATAATACACAGCACGGCGAATTGACCATTGCGCAGCATGGCGAGAATATCACCGCCACTTATCAAGATAATGGTGTATGTAGCGGTAAACTCACCGATAACAAAGTAGAAGGGATTTGGAAAAATAAAAAAGATCAGGGAATTTTTGAATGGACATTTGATACCCAGGGAAATTTTATAGGAAAATATAAAAGCGGTTTAGAGAAAGGTCCTATGAGGGGCAAATGGAATGGAAAAATAATTGATTCATCTATAAATAAAGAGGAATCAGAAAAAAAAATTAAGGATAGGGTTGAAATTATTTTAAGTGGTAGAATAGCAAAATACTTTTTTGGTAGGGTAAAGGAATCTTTTCAAAGTGAGTTGCAGGATGTATTATCAATTGCAGATGAATCAATTGAAAATGAACAAGATTTTTTAAAACTATTATTAAATACTACTCTTGAAGATAAAGAAGCTGAAAGAGAAAACTTTACCAATCTTATTCCAATGTCCGATTTGGAAGATAAATGTCCCAATTTTTATGCATTATACTCAGAAATACTGGAATATGATTTAGATCACTTCGGACTATATGAATCACTATTTGATACTGCTGAATATTGGCCAGGAGGATCCGGATCTATCAGTTTCTTTGAAGATGATTGTAATATTCAGGTAATAGTAAATGACAATGAATTAATTAATAATCAAAGCTTTGGCGATTTTGCCCAATCTGTAAAAGGATATCACATGGAGGATTCTCCAGAAAATGATGATGAAAATAAAATATTCGATACTCTTAAAGCCTTTATAGAAAGGAATTCTGGTGATTTCGGATTACCTGATGATGTCGGGATTGGAATTAATAAACAAGGAGTTATGTTTTGTGAAACCTGGTTTTCACCTCAATCATTTGAAGAAATTAGTAGTAGAGACTCCAGTGTGACTATAATGCACGATGATATAATTGAATATTCTTATTACCTAGAGGTTGAAAAATTCGATTTTGCTAAAGTGCTCTTCTTAGCACATGCTAACTATGCAGATTTCAGAGGAAATTCTTTGACAACAATTGCGAATTACATGTTCTACGATAATGAAATAATCCTACCAGATGAAAATTGGCAAAGAGATAAAGGAATTGAATTGGAATACGAATCGAGAGATATAAATATTGATTTCTTTTTAAACGGATAAAAGAATCAAATCTACTTACTAATGAATTATATGAATATTATAGGCACATACAAAACCCAACATGGGGAACTCACTATTGCTCAAAACGGTGTTAATATTATAGCAACCTATCAGAATGATGGTGTTTGTAGCGGTAAACTCACCGATAACAAAGTTGAAGGTATTTGGAAAAACAAAAATGATCAGGGCTTATTTGAATGGACTTTTGATGGCAATGGAAGTTTTACTGGAAAATACAAATCAGGTTTGGAAACTGGCCCAATGAAAGGCAGATGGCATGGGAAACATGAATCTTTGATCAATAATCAATCAGATACAATTCAATTTTCTTTTGACGTGGTTCAAGAAAATGGTGGAAAAATAGAATACCAGTTTAATAAGGATTTTAAAAATTTAAGTTTTCAACTTTCTGAAAACGAAATAATTGTTGATGACTATCACAACATTATAATGGAGAAAGATTTACTAGAGTATTGCAGTAATCACATCAAAACGCAAGATCCTTATTTAATGGAAAACGCAGATAATTATTCTTTACGAGTAACGAGAATCAACGATTATGATCTATCTTTTTTATGGAAAGTGGAAAGTCTAACTGAAACTGATATTCAAGCTTTGAAAAAGTTTTTTCCAAATAAGCAAGCAGAAATTAATACTGAAAATTATGGAGATATTATCTTAGAATTCAGATCTGACTATATTTGTTCATTGTCATATGTTAAAACATTTTAATCTTAGATCATACTATCAATGGAAATAAAATTACATAGTCAACATCACAAAATAATTAAATTATTAGAAAGCAATTTGATTAATTCTGACCATGAATTTTTTGAAACCATTTATAAAGAACTCGTAGAGTTTTCTAAAACAGATAATACAGATGAATTATTGCGACGCAAAGGGAATCTGAGTTTCGCTGATTTGTCAAATCTTAATCCCAGTTTTTTAGAGATTGTAAACAAAGTAAATGAAACACATACAGCATTATCGTTTGCATCAGATTTACCTATATTTATAGAATGTAAAGACAATAAGAATGCTGATACCATTATGATTTGTGCAATGGATTCTTTACCTCCTGAACCCAATGATAAAAATCTAAAAAATCACCCTGTTTATACAAACAGAAAAAAAGGATTTGATCCTAAACATAAAATTGGATTTTGGGCACCATTTAGTCTAATTGAGAATAACAATGACGAGAATTATATCTTTTTCAATGAATTATTAAAATATTATAATATTTATGTAACTGATATTTATAAATTATTCTTTTATATTGATATCAATAAATCTAATGAAAATGGTAAACAAATTTTCAAAAAAAGTAATGCTTTAAATAATTTTAGAAAACTTAAAGCTCATGCAAACATTCTAGCTGAGGAAATTAAAATTGTAAACCCAAAATGCATTATAACTTTGGGCAATAACGCAAGTAACGCATTATTAATGATAGAAAATAAAAAAATAGCTAAATGGGAGGATTGTAGTGAAACGGGTGGTCTTCAAATAAATGAATGGGGCAAAAAAACAGATACTAAATTACCTATTAAGATAATCAGTATACCTCATATATCTGGAGCTGCAAATGGTGCTAAGTCTTTAATACTAGAAAATCAACTACATAAAAATATAGCTGGTAAAAACATAATAAAGTATGCAAATATTGTTTTACACGAATTAAATAAGACAGCATAATTTTTTATGCCAACAATCTCTAAATCTCATTTTGTATCTGGTATTCAGTGTGAAAAAAAACTCTACTTTGATGTTTATAGAAAAGATCTTAAACCCTCTGAAAACAAAGAGAGTCAGAGACTTTTCTCAAATGGAAACAATGTTGGCAAACTAGCGCAAAAGGCATTTCCACACGGAAAGGATGCTACAATTGAAATGAATAATGATTGGTCAAAAGCAATTCATTTTACAAAACGTTGGTTAAAGGAAGGATTAAATACTATTTATGAAGCTACATTTTCACATAGCAGAGTTTTTGCAGCATTAGATATTTTACATCATACGGAGAATGAAAGATGGGCTATAGAAGTAAAAAGTAGTACTGATGTAAAAGATTACCACATTAACGATGCATCTATACAATATTGGGTAATGAATAAAAGTGGATTTCCTCCAGATCGTTTTTTTATAATGCATATCAACAGTGATTATATAAAAAATGGTCCTATTGATGTAAATGAAATTTTTACGCTAACAGATATTAGTGATTTAGTCATTACAAAACAAGCATGGGTGTCGGAACAATTAAATAGATTATTCGACATCTTAGACGCAAAAAAAGAACCCTTTTTAGAAATTGGGAAACATTGTAAGAATCCTTTTCTATGTGATTATAAACATCATTGTTGGCAGCATATTCCAAAACAGTCAGTTTTTGAATTATATAGTCCAAGAGGTAAAGATTGGGAATTATATAGTAATGGGATACTAACTTTAAAAGATATTCCTTCTACTGAAATTTTGACTCATCGGCAAAGATTACAAGTTGAAGGCATTAAAACAAATCAAAGCTATTTTGATAAAGAGTCTATATCTAATTTTTTAAATGATATTCAATTTCCTATCTATTTTTTGGATTTTGAAACTATCTTTCCTGTTATTCCTGTTCTTGATGGAGCGCATCCATATCAGCAAATACCCTTTCAATATTCACTGCATATAGTAAATAATATTGATGGTGATATAGAACATAAAGAATTTCTAGCTGATCCTATTCATTTTCAAGATAATTCGCCTATAGACCCAAGATTAGAATTACTTATACAATTAAAGAAAGATATTGGTCAGTATGGAAGCATAGTAGCCTATAATGCAAGTTTTGAAATAAATGTTTTAAAAAGTTTAGCACCCATCTTCCCAGCATATCAATGCTTTATTGATGATTTATGTACTAGATTTATTGACCTTTTAATTCCTTTTAAACAGGCATGGTATTATATACCATCTTTTGGCAATTCTGCATCAATAAAATCCGTTCTTCCGGCATTATCAGCTGATTTTAGTTATGATGATTTAGTAATTGGCAATGGAAGTGATGCAAGTGAAACATTTTTATCTATGATAAACAATACGTTTGAAGGAGATTCTGGTGCAACAAACGAAAACTTACTTAAATACTGCGAAAGAGATACATATGGAATGGTGATAATTTGGAAACATTTAATCGAAAAAATTAGTCATTTATAGCAATTTTAAGAATTATATTTATATATCTGTTATATATATTCTATGCTGTGTATGGGTTTGGCAACATGGCTACAACTTGGTTCAGTGTTACTTGATATGCTTTGATCTCTATCAAAAATACAGAAATAGCAAAAAAACAGCGAATGATAAGCTATAGTTATGCGTCCTATTTTGCTGCTATAACAGTACGATTATGGGTACCTTTATTGTAATTAATATTTAATGATTTCAACATAGCCTATCGATTATTTGCATGGATTTTTTGGATACCTAATATCTTTATTGCAACCATTTTAAATAAAACTAGCTCTCCCTCTATAAAATAATAATAATTATAATATGAAAGTATTTACTTTTATTTTCTTTGTTTTATCTCTTATCACATTTAATAAATTAATTGGTCAAAACAGCTATCTAGACACTCTGAATATTCATGAATATATCAGACATCCAAATCCAGCCGATCAATTATGTATCGATGATATACGCAGAGCAAATGAAGATATTGCTGGTAGTTATGAATAGAATTGAATTTCCATACAAACATAATTCCCCTTATCGCGTTTAATATAAATTCTATACATTTGCAGTCAGAAAAAATGGTTTTGAAAAGAGCATTTAATATATTTATTCTAGCATTTTACACATTTGGGACCTTGTATTTCCCGATGGGTAATTTTGCAATGCTTAAAGATTTACCTGAAATGTATCGTGATTGTAAGACAACAGAGGATAATGACTTAACTATTTTTGAATTTCTGACAGAACATGTCTCTCCTATCGGTCAATTTATAGAGAACGTAGAACATGAACCTGAAGAACAAGGTGATAAACCACACGAACCATTTCAAAATATTACCTGTGAACATACAAATATTTTTGTTATTTACCAGTTTGCCTTTTCAATGACTCAAATTTATCAGATTGAAGTAAAACAACATCCCATTCATAATGATGTTTTTTTTGCATCAGATCATATCTCTAAAATATTCCGTCCTCCAATAGTTACTTAAGTTTTTCTTAATTGCTTTTTAGCAACAAATCCAATTAGTAAATCATAAATTAAGTAACAATGAAAAAAAATATTTCCATTGCATTGGCACTTGTGTGTGCCTATGCAAGCTGTATTGCTCAGAGCAAAAGCGTGAGCATTTCAGGAACAATCAAAGACAAAAATACCAAATCGGTTTTACCTTATGTGAATATAATTTTAAAAACGGAAAAAGATAGTCTATTTATAACAGGCACCGTTAGTGACGAGGAAGGGAGATTTACTCTTTCTAATATCAAACCAAATAATTATTTTTTAGAAGTTTCGTACATTGGTTATACAAGCAAATCGAAAACTCTATTTGTTGGAACACTAACAGAATATTTGGAAGTGCCCCCAATTGAATTAGAGGAAAACACTACAACATTAAACGAAATAACTGTTACAACTAAACAAGAAGATGTAAGTGTAAAAATAGATAAGAAAACATTTTCAGTTGCCGATAATATCAGCCAAAGTGGTGGCTCTGTTCTACAAACGATGCAAAACTTACCTGGCGTTACTGTTCAAGATGGCAAAGTACAATTTAGAGGTAGCGACAAGATAACAGTACTGATTGATGGAAAACAAACAGCATTAACAGGCATGGGAAATCAATCTGGATTAGATAATATTCCTGCTTCTGCAATTGAAAAAATTGAAATCATCAACAATCCATCTGCAAAGTTTGATGCCAATGGAAATGCAGGCATTATAAATATTATTTATAAAAAAAATAAAAAAGATGGTTTTAACGGAAAGTTTGGTTTGACAGGTGGTATAGGTTCATTATGGGTGCGTAAAGAAAATTTACCAAGTATCCGTCCGCAATATCAATTTACTCCAAAAATAAATCCTACCTTGTCATTGAACTATCGTAAAAAGAAAGTGAATCTATTCTTTCAGGACGATTATCTCTATACTGAAACGCTGAACAAAAACGAATTTATAACACGTACTTATGACAACGGAACTATCATTAATCAACAAACCAAACGAAATCGAAATACGCATTTTGCAACTGCAAAATTGGGTATTGATTACAATATTAATGAGTATAATATGATAATGATTTCAGGTTTATATGGCTTAGAAAAAATTATAGATCGTGGAGACCAACCATTTTTTAATGCCGACCTTTCAACCAGATTTCGACTTTGGCAATTTTTAGAAGATGAATTAAAAACTACTGTAATGGCATCGGCTGCCTATCAACATAAGTTTAAACAATTAGGCCATGTACTGAATGCAGGATTTAACTATACGTTTCATCGGGAAGATGAAAAGTATTTTTTTGACAATATACTTCCAACCTACACAGGCAAAGATGCGTTTAAACTCATATCGGATGAGCATGTTGCCGATATGAATTTGGACTATGTTCGACCTCTAAAATACGGACGAGTGGAAGGTGGGATGAAATTTCGTTGGCGTGAAATACCTACTAACATGTTATTTATTCCAGGTCTGAATTCGCCATTAGATAGCACTGCAGGAGGTGCTGCTACTTACAAAGAAATAATTCCCGCACTTTATGCAAACTATATTTTTGAAAGCAAAAAATTTGAGGTAGAAATTGGTTTGCGTGTAGAATACGTAAATATAAATTATGTGGTTGGCTCCAATCATCCTGTTTACAAAACCAATGGATACAACTACACACAACCGTTTCCGAATATTCGATTTGCATATAAGATAAATGAAAACAATAGACTTACGTTTTTTTATAATCGTAGAGTAGATAGACCAAACGAAGTAGACATTCGTATTTTTCCAAAATATGATGATGCTGAAATTATCAAAGTAGGGAATCCTACTCTTCGCCCGCAATTCACTAATACATTTGAAATAGGCTACAAAACCAATTGGAAAAAAGGATATTTCTACGTAGCTGCATATCACAAATTAGCTGACGGAACGATTACAAGAATAGCTAGTAGTATTCCGAATAGTACATTGATTTATTCTATTTTCCAAAATGCTAAACGCAGCTACAATACAGGAATAGAGATGGTGCTTTCTGAAGAGGTAGTAAAATGGTTTTCATTTAATATCAATTTGAATGGATATCACAACAGAATCGAAGCTTTTACAGTTGAAAATAAATATCCTATAACCAATACATTCTCTGCAATGAAGCAAGAAATTATATCAGGTAATGTAAAACTAAATACCATTTTTCATTTACCACTATACTTTGATATACAAGCATCGTTTATCTACTTAGCTCCAGATATCATTCCACAAGGTAAAATTGGTCAACGTTTTTCGTTAGACTTGGGAGTTAAGAAAAGTATTCAAAAAAGTAAAGGTGAACTCTTTCTAAATGCAACAGACCTCGCAAACACCATGGTTGTAAAAAGACAAATTCAAGGGAATGATTTTAATTATACAGCCATCGACTATTATGAAACACAAGTAATTCGATTTGGTTATAGTTATAAATTTTGATACCACTATATTTAAATTTTCAGTGCTTTGACAAAAAAACCTAGTTTTACTAGTATATAAGATAGTTGGTCTATATCACGAATATAGTACTACTTTTGAATAAGTATATGTTCATTCACTATCATAGATAAATCTAATAATAGAAAGAGTAGAAGAGAAACATAATAAATTACGGGGAAAGCAGAAAATCGAAAAGAGTACGCAAAAAAATTATATATATATGAATAAATTTATGGTTGATATCCTTTTACAAGGATTAGATGATGAAACAAGATTAAAATTATTACCTAAATAGCAAGAAATGATTAAAGAATGGGAAGAAAATGGAAGCCTTCTAGCTTTTTATATTAAAGCCGACATTGCAGGGATTTATTTGGTACTACAGGCTACTGATAAAGCTGATGTAGATAAAAGACTATCCACGCTTCCTTACTATCCCTATATGAAAATTGAAATAATGACTTTGAGATAGGCAGAGAAAGTAAACATCTAAACGTATATTAACAGCTAGCATATTTGAATCAAAATAGCTAGCTTTATTTTTTATAAAACCTATTTGTTACGCTTCTAATATTCTATAAAACATATAAAATGTAAAAAAAACAAAGAAATCATTCACATGGGTCAAATTGAAATTGTATTTCATTTTGAATCTATTGATACGAATGGTCAATTGGTGATGTTTGAGTTTTCAGTTCCACCCAATGCAAAAGTTCCAATGCCCCATTATCACGAACATTTTGATGAAATAGCATATGGGGTTGAAGGGATTATGACTTTTACAATTGATGGTAAGAATATCGAAATTGCAGCTGGTGACTCCTGTTTTATACCCAAAGGCATTGCACATGGGTTTATAAATAAACATACAACAACAGCCAAAGTATTATCTGTGATTACACCAGCACTCATTGGTCCCGAATATTTCAGAGAACTCGCAGACATTATAAATGCAGGCGGAGCGCCAGATATAGAAAAAGTAAAGTTGGTTCTAAACAAATATGGATTAATTCCTGTTATTAATGATTAATATATTATATATCCATTATTAAACAACATTTTATAGATACAGAATACTAAAAAGTATGCACTATAATTTTAAATGTGAATTAAATTAAACATGAAAAAAATAATATTAGTAGCTGGTGCAACTGGCAATTTAGGGTTTCGAATTGTAAACTTTTTACTTAAAAACAATGCAGATGTAAGAGTAGTTGTTCGTACAAAAAGCAATCAAGAAAAAGTAAAAGAACTTGAACATATTGGAGCTACAATTTATCATATAAAGAATTGGAATATAGAAGAATTAAAAGAAGCATGTAAGGATGTATCTTGTGTTGTTTCATCATTGGCTGGTTTACGAGAAATAATTATCGACGCTCAAAAAGTATTATTAGATGCCGCTATAGAGGTTGGTGTCCCAAGATTTATACCCTCCGATTATTCACTAGATTTTACTCCTTTTTCACCCGGTGAAAATAGGAATTTAGATTTACGTCGTGAGTTTCATCAATACCTAGATAGCAAACCGATTGCTACTACTTCCATATTTAATGGTGCGTTTACCGAACTATTAACGAATGAAATGCCTATGATTCTTTTCAAACAAAAATTAATTTTATATTGGGGTGATAAAAATCATATATGGAATTTTACCACCATGGATAATACTGCTGCTTATACAGCAAGAGTAGCGCTCGAATCCTCAACGCCTCGTTATTTGAGTATTGCAGGAGATCAGATAAGCCCACAACAAGTTCGAGAAATGGTTAGTGAAGTAACTAAAGAAAAATTTAAATTATTCAGACCAGGAGGAAAGGCGCTTCTAGGGACAATGATTAAGATTATTAAATTTATATCCCCTAGTGAAAATGAACTTTACCCTGCCTGGCAAGGGATGCAATACATGCACAATATGATTGATGAACGCTCAGAAATTAAAAAATTAGATAATGTACGTTATCCCGAAATACAATGGTCTACAGCAAAAGATATAATTGTAAAACATCAAACTGAAAATAAGAAAATATAATTTCCTAATTCATTTATTATAAAATATTCCTTTTAGCAAAATATATATTAAGTATTCCTTTATTTTTTGCTTCCGCTTATCACTTCAGATAGATATAGTAATATCAATTTTTTATTTAATAGTCAGATTTTAGAATTAATTTAATAATAAGCTCAAAAATTATATATATATATATTTATATGCTTTAATTTTATTATTCATTTAACTTCTTTTATGAAATTATTATCGATTGCACTTACAACCTATATTATTCTTTTTACTAGTCTCAATACTAAAGCTCAAAATAATCGATTGAAAAATGCTAATCAAATTGGTTGGTACAATACATTTACTACTGTTAAACTTTCTTCTAAATTTGGAATTCATGCCGAATATCAATGGCGCAGAACTCATTTTATCAGCGCCTGGCAACAAAGCCTTTTAAGAGTCGGAATCAATTATTCTATTAATCCTAAAGTACTTTGCAGAATTGGTTATGCCTGGATTGAAACCTATCCCTATGGCGAATATCCAATTAATGGACAAGGTAAAAGTTTTACAGAACATCGCATTTATGAAATGGTACAAATCTCTCATAAAGAAAACATTTTCGAAATTTCACATCGCTTTATGTTGGAGCAACGTTTTGTGGGAAAATACAGTAAGTCGAATCTTCAAAAAGAAGATCAGTACCCATTACTTAACCGCATTAGATATATGTGCAGAGTGCAGGTACCACTTATTCATAAAGAAATGACCAATAAAACTCCCTATATCGCTTTTTATGATGAAATAATGATTGGCTTTGGTAAAAATGTCAACGCCAATATATTTGATCAAAATCGATTTGCATTCTTATTAGGTTATCGATTTAATAATATTTGCCGTATTGAAGCAGGCTACCTTAATCAAGTGATACAATTAGGCAGACAAGTAAATAGCAAAAATATTTTTCAATATAATAATGGTATTATTATCAACACCTATATAAATATTGATGTAAGTAAAAATAAAAAATCAAACTAATTAAAATTTTATTAAATGAATAGACTCAAATTTATTAAACATTCAAGTATTCTCAGTATTGGAGGTATACTTATCCCCTCAGCTATCTTATCTGCTTGTAGAAAAGAAGACTTATTTAATAATTCAAATTTTAAAGGAAAAGTAATCATAATTGGTGCTGGTGCAGCTGGTATATATGCAGGCTATATTTTAAAATCGAAAGGGATTGATTTTCAAATTTTAGAAGCAAGTGATACCTATGGAGGTAGATTAGGGAAAATAGATGGATTTGCAGATTTCCCGCTCGACTCAGGTGCTCAATGGCTTCATGGGCAGAATAATATTATCGGCGATTTAATACATCAAACCAATACAAAAATAACTTTAGATGATAGCGATGAAATATTTTGGTTTAATAATCAATTAGTAAATTCATTACCTAAAGATATCAATGCATTATTTACTAGAGAAGATAATTTACCAGATGTCTCTTTTAAGGATTTTGCAATTCAAGAAGGTTTTGGAACCGAATATGCTAATATAGTTGAAAATATTGCCGGTGATTCAGGAGCTGCAGCTTCTCATATTTCAGCCTACTGGAAAATTACTGAAGAAGAAAATTGGATTTCTGGTGATGAAGATTTTAAATTTGAAGAAACCTATTTCGACTTTTTTGATAAACATATTGCAGCTACTATTAGTGATAAAATAAGTTTAAATACGATTGTCAGTTCGATTGATTACTCTCAGGATATGATTAGTATAAAAGATAATAATAATAATACTTATCAAGCTGACAAAGTTATCATATCAGTACCTATCACTATTCTAAAATCTTCAGATATTACATTTACTCCTGCATTACCTACTTCCAAAACAGCTGCCTTTTCAAAAATAGGAATGGATGCTGGTATGAAAGTATTCTTGAAATTTAGTACTAATTTTTATGATGAAAACATTATTGGTGGTTCTATTTGTGCTGCGTATGCTGATGAAAAAATAGGAAAAACAGGCAATTCCAATGTATTACTGGCATTTATCATGGGCGATCAAGCAGCCTATTTAACTTCTTTAGGAAGCGATACTGCAATAACAAATGCCTTACTTGAAGAATTAGATGCCATGTATGATGGTGAAGCTACTGCCACTTTTATATCCTCTTATGTACAAAACTGGACTACTAAACCATTTATACGAGGCGCTTATTCTTTTAGTACTGTTGGTATGGGTGATGCTCGTAAAATAGCCGCAGAATCAATCGATAAAAAAATCTATTTTGCGGGTGAAGCAATGAATATTAATGGCCATCATCAAACAGTTTTTGGAGCAGCAGAAACAGGTTATAGAGAAGTAATAAACATCCTTAATGATCAGAAATAATGAAAAATATAGTTAGTATTTTAATCTTATTTTTTTGTATCACTAAAATAGATGCACAAGAATTTAAGGCAGATATTTCATACCAATATATGTATGCCAAACAATGGGATAAAGCTATTCAAACCTATAATTTTAGTAGACCTACTATCTCAAACAAACAGCCATTATTCATGCATGGAGCAAATGTATCACTTTCATATATTTTTAAATCTCCTAAGCATTTTAAACATGGGATTAATCTCTCCTATACAAACTTTACCAGTTTAGCATCCAATTTAAATTCAACCAATCTACTCCTATTGCATTTTATTCGGCTGGGGTATATGATGCATTACGAAAATATAGAGAAAATGAAAGGCTTATATATAGAAGCAATTATTGCTGCAAATTCAAGTGCATTATACAGAAACGTCAATCAAGCTGCTTTTATTTATGATGATACCCATTCAAAAGCTTTTAATATTGGTGCTGAAGCATCCTTAAAAATTGGCTATTACTTAAAAATAAAAAATAATTTCTACTTATCACCTTTTGTTTCCATTGCATATGCTCCTTATATTTATGCTCCAAATACAGAAGCAGTTATTAATCAAACAAAAAGCCTAAGTAATAAGAATTGGACAAGTATTTCAAATGCACAAATTGGTATTGCATTTCATTTAAAAAAATAATTTATAGTCATTTAAAACTACCAAAATCTGGTAACTCGTAGTTATATGCAAGACTTATTTATACAGGACAAAACATTTAATAAAATAAATGAATTAATAAAAGGTGAATATGAAAATTGCACCTTTAACAGTTGTAATTTTGGAGATGCTGATTTTTCGGATTTTAAATTTATAGATTGTTCTTTTATCGCATGTAATTTAAGCTTAACAAAATTCAATCATACTGCATTGAGAGATGTTGATTTTAAAGATTGCAAACTTTTAGGAATTCAATTTGATACTTGTCATGATTTTGGACTTGCATTTTCATTTGATACATGTAATTTAAAACATGCATCATTCTATAAAACTAAAATTAAAAAAACTATTTTTAAGAATTCACAACTAGAAGAAACTGATTTTTCTGAATGTGATTTAACTGCTGCTCAATTTAATAATTGTAATCTCTCACAAGCCATATTTAATCGCACTAATCTTGAAAAAGCGGATTTCAGCAGCTCCTATAATTATTCTATAGACCCAGAAATCAATCGTATCAAAAAAGCAAAATTTGCAATCGATGGCATTATAGGACTTCTAGATAAATATGATATTATAATTGAAAAGTCTGTTTAATTAGGAATAAATCACAAATAATATTAAATCGCTATCATTTCGTTCTTATTTACAAAATAGCAATTCTTAATAAGATGAATAATGGTAACTTCGTTACTAAACAAAATTGAACTATTTATAAATCTAAATTAATATGAATATTCAATTATCTTATTTATCATGCTATAATTATTAAATATGAAACATTTACCTAAAATAAATCTTTTTTATTGGACTTTAATTATAAGCGCCAATACACTTGGTGAAACCGCTGGAGATTTAATATCCCAAACATTTGGATTAGGTTATGCAGGAGGTACCATTGTATTATTCATGCTCTTTATAGTGGCTGTGCTACTTTCCATTTATTCAAAAAGTCAAAAACCAATTTTATACTGGACTGTTATTACTCTAGCAAGTACTGCAGGTACAACAATTTCAGATTATACCAGTCGTAGTTTTTTTCATCTTCAATTAGGCTTCTCCGAAAATCAAGGTTATACATTTGGAACCATAATTTTAGTATTTGCACTTATAAGTATATTCAGTATTTGGAACTATTTTTCAAAAACAAATTCCATTGAAAATGGATTCAATAAAAGTACTGAATTTTTATATTGGATCGCCATTTTAACTTCCAGTACATTAGGTACTGCTTTAGGTGATTTACTGGCACATAATACTCCATTAGGTTTTGATGGAGCAAGTTTAGTTTTAGCTATACTACTTTTTATTGTAGTTATATTAGTATATAGTACTAAAATATCAAGAGAAATTTTGTATTGGTTTGCTATCATTCTAACTCATCCTATCGGTGCAACTCTAGGTGATTATATGACAAAATCGGAAGGGTTAAATTTAGGTAATAGTAATGCAAGTATTTTACTAGTATTCATTTTCATACTAGTGATATTAATTGGGCGATACACAACAAAAAAAGAACTGAATCTCTAATTTTTCTTTATTTTTAAGTACTCTATTATACAACTTTATTCCTTCATAAGAACTATGGTTTCAATTCAACTATTTAATATGCAATGAAACGTAAAATAATATACATACTCATAGCAGTCTTTGCTATTATTATTGGATTATATCCCAGCATATATTTTATAATCGATCGTCAATTTGGCTTATTAAGCACCAAACCTATACTCCTACTCTCCAATTTAACTTGGAATATAGCATTTTATATGCATATTATTTTAGGTGGATTGGCATTACTTATTGGCTGGACACAATTCAATACAAATTGGAGATTAAAATATATCAAGCTACATCGAAAAGTAGGTTCCATCTATATTATTGCTGTTATACTTAGTGCTGTGGCGGGTTTTTATATCGCTTTCTTTGCTACTGGTGGAATGATCAGTGTACTCGGATTTATGTGTTTAGCTATCATTTGGTTGATGAGTACTATGCTAGCATTTGTTTATATCAAAAATAAAGAAATTGAAAAGCATAAAAGAATGATGATCTTTAGTTATGCTGCTTGTTTTGCTGCTGTGACTTTACGTTTATGGTTACCTATACTAAGATTTATGTGTAACGATTTTAAAACAGCCTATCGAATTGTTTCATGGCTTTGTTGGGTACCTAATATAATGGTGGCTATTATCATCACTAATTTCAACAAACAACTTATTGAATCTAAATAAATACCCTACATAGCAATCTTATTCTAATACTAAAAACAAACTAAAAATGAATAAACTATTTATAATCTTACTATTAATTACTAATTTTATTTATTATAAAGTAAATTCAAGCAAAAGTAAACATATGGAAACAACTAAAAATGAATCAGCTGCATCTAATGCAACAGACACTACTCCTAAAGTAACTGGCGTAGGTGGTATTTTCTTTTTTTCAGAAAATCCTAAAGAATCTAGAGAATGGTACCGTAAAAATTTAGGCATTGAAGCCAATGATTATGGATGCAGTTTCGAATCTCGTAACATTAATAAACCGGATGAAATAAATACGCTACAATGGACTCCCTTTAAAAAAGGAAGTGAGTATTTTGCTCCTTCTAAAAAAGAATTCATGATTAATTATAGAGTTCAAAATATCGAAGGATTAGTGGCCAAACTGAAAGAAAATGGCGTAACTGTATTAGATGAAATAGCCTCTTATGATTATGGCAAATTTGTTCATATAATGGATGCAGAAGGGAACAAAATAGAATTATGGGAACCTGCTTAGATGAGTTCGTCTATATGTAGCTTTCAATTCCCTACTGGGTCTTCCGTAGGAGACCCCCGGCTTTTTAACGACGTTCATTAGTAATGTTCAATCGAAATAATATCTTTGATCATTATACTAGAAGAAATATTTTTAATTTTAAATTGAATCTAGTAGGCATTAGAAATGCCTTTTATCTGAAGTTCGACATGCCCTGCGGAACATGTCGAACAGCGGGGATACCTTTTTTGATAAAAAGAGATGCTATCCATAATACAAAATCAAATACTTTTGTATTCTATTTCAAACGAAACTTCCGATATGAAAACCTGTGTACATATACAATCTATTTATCACTGTTCGTTAGAACAAGCTTTTAAAACACCCATGTTAAGTGACCTTTCAAAAGTACATACCGGTTTTTTAATCATGCCCAAAGTGACGCACACTACTGAGGATGCTGATTGGGGACAAATAGGTTCGAGTAAAAAAGTACATGTAGCTAAATCACTTACACAGAAAGGGGGTTGGGCCTCGAATGATAATGTACTGGAAAGAATAGAAAATAAGTATTGGAAAATTGAGGTAAATCAGTTTCAAGCATGGATGCTCAGTTTTACTAAGTTTGTTGGCGAGTGGCAATGTACCGAACTCGAACCGAACAAAATTTTAATCGATTATACTTATACCATGTATTCAAATAATCTATTGCTATACCCACTTAATTGGCTATTTACTAAAACATTTTGGCGAATCTATATGAAAAGAGTTTTGGAAAATATTCGCATGATGATCAAAAATGAAGAACCTTATGTGTATAAATAATTTGCTTACTTAATTGATAATTTATATTTTTAATGATATTATTTTTTAATGTGATAATAATTGCATTTACATTAATTATTCAAATAAAATTTAATTTATATGAAATCTGTATACATCCTATTAAGTCTAGCACTTTCAATACAATTGACTATAGCTCAATCTCCTAAATTATATATACAAATTGTATCTCATAATGAACCAACTGATAATTTAGATGCAGTACCTGGCATTAACTATTTTAAAGCAAAGGCCAATGCCCTACAGATGGCTTCCATAGTAGATAGTAAAAATGCAAAATGGAATTTACAAACCTCAGATGGTTTTGTATTAGGCGCATTAAATTATGACACAGCTGGTACAAGTCCCAACGATATTTTCGAACTATTATCTAAAGCACCATACAATGATAATATCGAAATTGATCCTAGATCAAAAAATAAAGATGGTAGAAATATTGCCGACCAATGGTATTTATTAGATTCATGTGGTGCAAATCCTACTTTTACAGTAGGGGGTTTTATCTGGGCTGTTTGTCCCCCTGCCACTGCATCAAGTATTGATTGGTTTCGTTTTAGAAGTCCAGTCATTGGAAATGTATATAGAAATACTTGGCGTTGTAAAATATTATCAGGTGCAGGTAGTTTAACAGCTCATTGTAATGACTTAAATGATTTTGGTATTTTCAAACCCCTTTCAACAACTGATTTTTATACCCATGATACAGACCCTAGCAATAATTTATGGTGTATGGGAGTTGGCTGCGCACCATTATTAGATTCGATGACAGATGAACAAGCAATCATAGATTTAATACAAAATCAAGTGGATAGTATCCATAATGGTAGTTGGCCTTCTAATAAATTTTATGTAACCCGAATTATGACTAATCAACGAGAATATGGTCCTATGTTTTTTCAAAAAATTGCAAAAGTAATCGATTCATTAAATACAATTCCTTCTACTCAATTGCAATGGGCTACTATCAATGAAACGTTTACTGCCTTTCAAGATTGGCAAACCACTTCAGGTCTGGAATACAGCCATTGGCTATGTGGAGAAACGGTTTCAGGAATTGAAGAAGCCTCCAATGATTTTACTTTTAACTATTACCCAAATCCATTCACTAATACTATCGCAATTGAATTCAATGATCATGAAATACATCCTATTGAAGTAATAGATTATATGGGTCATAAAATCTATGAAAATACGATTCAATATCAATCTACAATTGATTTAACTAATTATCCAAAAGGTATGTATATATTAAAAACAGGAAATCAAAATTTCAAACTTGTAAAAAATTAATATCCTATTGAGTATCCGCATTGTCTAACGCAGGAGACCCCGGGGTTATTTATTAGAAATACTTATTAAAAGTAAATATTAAACAATTTTATAATAAAGCATTCAACATTTAACACTCAGCATTCAGCATTTAAGAATTGACTCATTTCACTTATTTTTGAATTATATTTGAATGATGACTCCTGCACTTGAAAAATATATACGAAATTGTATCAATATCTCAGATACGGATCTTGAAAAAATAGATTCTCTATTTGAAAAGAAAAACTATCCAAAAAAAACAATACTCTTACGCGATGGTGAAATTTGTAAAGAAGAATCCTTTATAATAAAAGGTTGTATCAAAACCTATTTTATCGATAAAGAAGGTCAGGAAGTCATACTTACTTTTTCTACTGAAAATTGGTGGGTCAGCGATATCTATAGCTTTCAAGAACAAACGCCTTCTAAAATGTTTATCGAAACGATTGAAGATACTGAATTACTCTTACTCACTCCTAGCAATAAAGAAAAATTATTACAAACATTTCCTGCTCTAGAGAAAATGTTTCGATTAATGGTTCAACGACACCTTCACTCCTACCAAGAACGCTTGTTTGGGAATATAGCTCTCAGTGCCGAAGAACGATATGAGCAATTTCTACAAAAATATCCTGCCCTACCACAGCGTATTTCACAACATCTGATTGCGTCTTACTTAGGCATTTCAGCTGAATTTTTAAGTCGACTGCGCACAAGAAAAGCAAAAAAATAATTTTTCTACTCAAAATTCATTTCTTGAACTAGGTCAATGGAATTGGTTTCCGTCTGATAGTACCTTTGTTTTATTAAATGAATCAAAAATTATTTACTATGGCAAATTTACAATTCCATCCAGCAACAAGCAGAGGCTTAGCCGATCATGGTTGGCTTCATTCTTTTCATACATTTAGCTTCTCCAGTTATTATAATCCTGATCGTATGAACTTTGGGGTATTACGTGTATTAAATGATGATACAGTGGCAGCAGGCATGGGATTTGGCAAACATCCACACGACAATATGGAAATCATCAGCATTCCCTTAGAAGGCGATTTAGAACATCAAGATAGTATGGGCAATACTACTGTTATTAAAAAAGGTGATATACAAGTGATGAGTGCGGGTACCGGCATCTCACATAGCGAGTACAATAAAAACAAAGATAAAGAAGTAAAATTTTTGCAAATATGGGTGATTCCTAATAAACGAAATGTGACTCCTCGTTATGATCAAATCACTTTAAATGAAGCTGATCGACATAATAAATTACAACAAATTCTTTCGCCAAATGAAAGTGACGAAGGGGTCTGGATACATCAAAACGCTTGGTTTCATATCAGTAAATTAGATGAAGGCAAATCACTTCAGTATTCATTAAAAGATATAAATAATGGCGTGTACGCATTTATTTTAAATGGCACGTTTACGATATACAACCAAGTACTAAACGCTCGTGATGGATTGGGGATAAGTGAACTGAATGACTTTACAATCGAAGCAAATAGTGCAGATGCAGAAATACTCTTGATGGAAGTTCCTATGAAATTTTAAAAACAACATATATTTTTCAAACTAAAAAAAATAAATAAAATGGCAAAATCAATTTGGGCACTTGACCCTACACACTCAGAAGTTGGATTCAAAGTAAAACACATGATGTTTACAAATGTATCTGGTAAATTTAAAGACATTCAAGTACAAGTAGAAAATGAAGATGATGACTTCGCTACTTCAAAAATCGAGTTCTCTACTGATATTCATTCAATCGACACCAATAATAGCGATAGAGATAATCACTTGAAAAGTGCTGATTTTTTTGATGCAGATAAATTTGCTAAAATGACTTTTACATCTGGTAAATTAGAACATGTAAAAGACAATAGCTATAAACTTCATGGCGACTTAACCATCAAAGAAACTACTAAACCAATTGCTTTAGATGTAGAATATAGCGGTATGATGAAAGATCCTTGGGGAAACACCAAAACAGCTTTCTCTATCGAAGGAAAAATCAATAGAAAAGATTTTGGTTTAACATGGAACGCTCCCATCGAAGCAGGTGGAGTATTAGTAGGAGAAGACGTAAAACTAATCTCTGAAATTCAATTAGTAAAACAAGCATAGTCATATCCTAATTTAACTATATATGCCGAACACCATTGCTACAAGGCAATTAGGTGTTCGGCATTTTTTATTTATTAAAAACCTCATTAGTAAATTGGAAAAATAATCTTGTTTAATAAAGAAAAGAGGTAAATTCGTGTTAAAGCCATATTTTCATGAAAACATCAATTATTTACATTGCCTTAATCAGCATTTTACTTACTGCATTTATTGGATTTTCGTCTTATCATTTGCTCTATTCAAAACAACCCATTACGTATACGAAGAATCAAGTTTACAATAACGATACAACACTTATTGTTCAAGTAAAAATCAATCAACCCTACACTGCTATTGCTTATGCTTCTGTATTTAACTGCCATATCGAAAAAGTAATCCGTGGGAAGTTAAAAGAATCGACAATTGCTATGACCATTTTAGCAGGACATGAATATAAAGATTCTATTTTGAATGAGGCTATGTTGCATCCAAAAACATTAGAAATTGGATTTAAAAAAAACAAGGAAAATGAACCCTATCATACCATGCCTATAGATGGATTTGTGGATGATACTAAAACTAGTTGGACTATTTATTATATCAAATCAATTGAACCATAATTCAACGAATTATATTCAGCTGCTATTCATTTATAATTTTACAATGCTACAAATCGTTAAGACTAAAAAACTATATGTCAATTAAACCCAAAGCACTTCTATATTTTATTATATTCATATTGCTTAGTTATTCGTATCAGGTAGTTGCTTGTAGTATGTATAAAATTACCAAAGACCATAATACTACGGTAGGTACTAATTTCGACGCCTATTATACAAATCCTTGTATTTGGTTTGAAGTGGCTTCTAAAGAGCAAAAATATGCATCTTGTTATAGTGGAGGTAGAATTGAAGGAGATCAAGGGATCTCTCCTCAATCGGGCATGAATGAAGCAGGTTTAGTTTTCTCTCGATTAGCTACTGCTTCGCCTACATCAGGCATTGTAGACATGAAAAATAAAAAGCCTATTTTAAAAGCAGCTTGGTTTCTAAAAGAAATTTTACATCAATGTAAAACGCTTGAAGAAGTAAAAGCTTTCATCGAACCCTATGATCATAGCTACTTCATAGAAGATGTTTTTATCTATATCGATTCATCTGGCAACTATTTGATTGTATAACCCTATACCATGACAATAGGTACGAATGCGAATTATGTATTAGCTAATTTTTGTCCTTCGGTTACCAGTCCCGAAATGGCTAATCACCAACAGCGTTATCAAAATGGCACTTTATTTCTACAACATCACACAACGGATACTAGCCTACTTTTTACAAAAGCACTCCTTGATACGATGCATGTATGCAGAAAAAAAATTGGCGATGGAACCTTAGTAAGTTCTATTTGGAATATAGAACAAGGTACTGTAACAATCTACTTTTATCATGATTATACACAACAGGTACAATTCCATTTAAAAAATGAATGTAGTAAAGGGGATCATCTTTATTCTATTCCAACGTTATTTCCAAACAATAAGGAATATAAAAAGTTAGTAGCTTATAAAATACCACAGAACTACCCACCACTAGGAATAGTTGTAGTAATTAGCTCCATCTTTTTTATTTTCTGTTCTTGTTTTTATATGATCTATTTTTTTCGGACTAAAAATAAATCGACATATACGATATGGTTCGTTTGGCAAGGGATTATTAACTTATTACTCGCTGCATATAGTTTCGTACTAATTAGAAATATGTATATATTTTACTTCGATGCCCCTTACAAACATTATACTAGTTCTATATTAGATTATTCAGGCTATATCCCTTTTGTATTGGTGGCAGTAAGTTTTCCATTATGTTTTATGAACATGAAAATCTTTAGTCATCAATTACTCCCTAAAAGCATCAAAATAGTTTATACAATTAATAATCTGCTCTATCTAGTATATATCGTTTTGTTTATGTATTGGGGATTATTTGATATTTGGAACTAAATAAAATGTACTTTATTTAATAAATGCAGATTTTCTTATAGTGTACTTTATAATGATTAAATTTACATACAAAATTGTAAATTATGATTAGTTATAACGCCATAGTGAATGTACCAATTGAAAAAGTATGGGAACATTTTCTATTAAAAATCGAACAGCCACAACATTTTATACCCGGTGTAAGTAATGTAAAAATAGTGGAAACACATAAAGATTATGTGATTAGAGAAATGGATCTTAAAACACCTCAAGGTGATAGCATTCGACTGAAAGAAAAAATTACATTTTCTCCGTATTGGGTGAAATTTTTAATACTGGACCATCCCATTTATGAGGGCTATGTAGATAATTTAGCAGAATCTATTTCTGAAAATAAGACCGCTATTACCTATACTTTATCCTGGATAAATAAAGAAACGCGTGAAGTGTTCAAACAACAAGAAATGATTCAAAATGCAGTACTAAAAACAGTTGATTATATTCTTCAAAACCAATAAGACATATCTCGTTTCAGTCTACTACTTGCTAGTTCACAAATTTGGCTAGCACCATTAAATAGTACGTAAAATCTACTGCCAACAACTTATATTTGCAACATAATTTAAAAGCAATGAGAAGTATTATACTAATTCCATTATTTGTCCTTCTATCAGCATATAGTATGCAAGCGCAATGTTCAGTGGCTATCGCTACTAGTTCATTCAATGCTATTAAATTTGAAGTGAGTAGGGCCATTAATCCCGCCTCTAAGTTGAGTATCCTAAGCACGCGTAGCAATAGTAATTGTTTTTATGCTTCACAGGCAAAAGAATTAGCCATGTTATTAGATAATGATAATGATAAGTTAATTTTCTGTCAACAACTTCATCCCCGAATTATTGACCAAACTAATGAGTATGTGCTATATGATGTTTTTAATTTATACTCTAGCATGTTTCGTTTACATGATTTTATTCACGATGGCACTGGAAGTATTTCTACGCCAATATTACTTCCCCCTCCTGGAACAAGCCCTTCTTATACCTATCCTGAAGCAAGATTTTATACGGGAAGCAAAGGTTGTGATTATCCAATGAGCGATGTCATTTTACAAAATATCATTCTGACTATTCAAGCTCAAAGTGCTGACATTGCTAAATACACCACCTCTAAATCGCTTATGACCGGAAAGTGTATGAGCATCGAACAACTCATGCGTATCACCGCTCTTATCGAAAATGAATCTTATCGTTTAGATATTTTAAAAACATTTATTGCGAGAATCTATGATCGAGGGAATTTTAATTATGCCGCTCAATTATTAACGATTGAACCTTATAAAAATGATTATATCAATTATTGTAATACTATTTCTGGAAGTACCACTCCTCCTCCAGTTTCAGTACCTGTAGATAGTTTTGCTTTTTGCAAAGTGACTACAGATGACTTTAATAGCATGCAAGCCACGATTCAAAATATTTCATTTAGTAGTACCAAAGTGTCGCAAATAAAAACCTTGATGAATACCAGATGTTTTACTGCAAATCAGGTTAAATTATTAATGAACCAATTAGATTATGAAAATGATAAATTGGAAATTGCAAAATATGGTTACGCAAAGTGTATAGATAAAAATAATTATTTTAGTGTCAATGATGCGTTTAGTTATAGTAGCAGCATCACCCAACTAAACGATTATATTAACCAACACTAATCAGATGTATAAAAATAAAAAAATAGTAGTTGTATTACCAGCCTATAATGCTGCATTAACATTAGAAAAAACCTATAGTGAAATACCGATGGATATGGTAGATGAAGTGATTTTATGTGATGATGCTAGTAAAGATAATACCATCGAAGTAGGGAAACGAATTGGTATCAAACATATTATTTCTCATACCAAAAATACAGGATATGGTGGCAATCAAAAATCCCTCTATAATAAAGCATTAGAATTAGGTGCTGATATTGTTATCATGCTTCATCCCGATTATCAATACACTCCTAAACTTATTCCAAGTATGGTGAATATTATTGGAGAGGATTTGTATGATTGTGTATTAGGTTCTAGAATCCTTGGTAGAGGAGCTTTAGAAGGTGGTATGCCACTTTATAAATATATTGCGAATCGCTTTTTAACCTTCACCCAAAATGTATTAGTGAATCATAAACTTAGCGAATACCATACTGGCTATAGAGCTTTTAGTAAAAAACTATTAGAAGGAATTAAATTCAATGCAAATGACGATGATTTTGTATTTGATAATGAAATGCTTTCTCAAATCATTTATGCAGGTTTTGGTATTGCCGAAGTCACCTGCCCTACTAAATACTTTGAAGAAGCATCTTCTATCAATTTTAGTAGAAGTACCAAATATGGATTGGGTGTTTTACGAGTATCTCTGATACATCGTTTTTGTAAATGGGGTTTGATGAAAAGTAAATTGTATTAATTTTTGTAATTTTGATTATATGAAAAAAATATTAATAGCAAATAGAGGTGAAATTGCTCTACGTGTAATGAGAAGTGCTAAAGAAATGGGCATTCAAACGGTAGCTGTATATTCTGAAGCAGATAGAAATGCTCCGCATGTTCGATATGCTGATGAAGCCGTTTGTTTAGGACCAGCTCCTTCCAAAGAGTCTTATCTATTGGGAGATAAAATCATCGAAGTATGTAAAAAACTACATGTGGATGGCATTCATCCTGGATATGGTTTTCTGAGTGAAAATGATGAGTTTGCTAGAAAAGTTACTGAAGCTGGTATAGAATTTATTGGCCCTTCTCCAGAAAGTATTGTGGTGATGGGTAGTAAATTAGCCGCTAAAAATGCAGTAGCAAAATTTAATGTACCATTGGTTCCTGGTACTGAAGAAGCCATTACTGATGTTCAAAAAGCAAAAAACACAGCCATAGAAATAGGTTTCCCAATCCTTGTAAAAGCTAGTGCTGGTGGTGGAGGTAAAGGAATGCGTATCGTGAATAATGCAGCAGAATTTGAAGAACAAATGCAATTGGCTCAAAGTGAAGCTCGTTCAGCTTTTGGCGATGACAGCGTCTTCATCGAAAAATACGTTACTTCCCCTAAACATATCGAAGTACAAATATTAGGCGATAAACATGGCAATATTGTGTACTTAATGGAACGCGAATGTAGTATTCAACGTCGCCACCAAAAAGTAATTGAAGAAGCACCAAGTGCTGTGGTGAGTCCTGAAATAAGAAAAAAACTTGGTGAAAGTGCTGTGAATGTTGCTCGCTCATGTAATTATTATGGAGCAGGTACCGTAGAATTTATTATGGATGCCGATCTAAATTTCTACTTCCTCGAAATGAATACTCGTTTGCAAGTGGAACATCCCGTAACAGAAATGATTACAGGTATCGATTTAGTGAAAGAACAAATTAAAGTAGCTAGAGGAGAAAAATTATCTTTCACGCAAGATGATTTGAAAATTAATGGACATGCGCTTGAATTACGTGTTTATGCTGAAGATCCTGCGAATAACTTTTTACCTGATATTGGGACGCTTCACACATACAAAAAACCTGAAGGGAATGGAATCCGTATCGATGATGGTTTTGAGGAAGGAATGAGTATTCCTATTTACTATGATCCGATGATTGCAAAGATGATTGTACATGCTCCTACTCGTAAAGATGCTATCGATAAAATGATTCGTGCTATTGATGAATATAAAATTGTTGGGGTAAAAAATACATTAGCATTTGGGAAGTTCGTGCTTCAACATGAAAATTTTATATCTGGTAAATTTGACACTGGTTTTGTTCCTACGTATTTCAAACCAGAATATTTAATTGAATCGAATGAAGACGAAATGAAAATTGCTTCTTGGTTTACAACTCAATTATTATCGAATAAATTAAATACTTCTAATGAGGAATCAACCACTCAAACGGAAACGGCTAGTAATGAAACGAGTAATTGGCAAAAAAACAGAAGTTCAAAAAGATAATTATTGAACATAATTTTCTATTCTACCTCCAGCTACATAAGTCACTTTTGCTTTCGACTTTCTTTTTTTAATATATTGAATTCCTTTCCACTTCTCTGAACAGGTATTGGTAATCACGCCCCCATTAAGGATAAGCGAAGCATCTGGATACATTATTATTTTTGCATTCTTAGGCAAACTCACCACACATTTAATTTCAAGACTAGCTTTATTTCGTATAATAATATCCCCTTCTAAATCTTTTGAACCATTCCATACTATATGTTCATTGGGATAAATGATCACTTTCAATGAATCTTTTTTTTCACACCAAATAGGCGCTAATAGTTGATATTGACTGCTTTTTTTATCTGCAAAATTCGAATGTATGATAGATAATTGACAAGGGGTAATGGCTGATTGTGCGGCATTATAATCCATCATATTATTACTACAAGGATTAGCAGGATCAGTACTATACCAGCAACCTGCATTCATGGGTGTATCATCACATCCATCGCCACCATTCCACGTATGCATCAAGCCTAATGAATGTCCTATTTCGTGATTCAATAAATTAGCGGTTAAACTAGCTGTATTGATTAATGCATCATTCTTTGACATTCCTTTACGTAGATTTTGTTGATACAATTGATAAGCATTGGCCATCAATACATATTTAGCCGGACCAACTCCTTGGTCTTTAGCGCTATATGTTCTACTATTCAAGCTATCTGGATGATGTGATAAAAAGAATATATTAAGTTCTTCGCCTTTATGTATTCCATAGGTATCGTACCAATACGTGCTGTATACATTGTTTGCGGATGTATGTGCGCTATTAAAATATTGATACACAGGATTCGATTCAGCATGCAAATAAATACCAGGAGCTGATGCATCATTTACAGAAGGTGCTAATTGATATTGATACCTACACGGAATATTTGGCACTGTATTATGCAAAGGCAAATTCATAGGAGTTTTCACTCGTAGCTTATAATTGGCAATATCAATCAGTGTAGTAAGAAATTGAATACTTAAGCTATCCTCAAAATTATTAGCCCCCTGTGCATCTGCAATGATATGTAAATTGATTCGTACATAACGAATAGGAAAATCATCGATACGAGCTGTATCTGGAATATAATCAAGTCTATTACCGCAAAATTGTGCATGAAGACTAGGAATAAATAGCATCCAACAAAGCAGCATGACTATACAATTCCTAATCGCTCTATACCTCATTATGATTTGATATGCGCTTTTTTAATCGCATCAAAAGTTGGAAGATGATTCCAATGCCATTTGTTTAAAATCACTCCGTCTTTGATTAATAAAATAACTGGATTTCCTCTACCAATCGTTTTTAAGAATACATCATCCGCCCAATAAAGATAGGCTTCGGTATGCATGGCTTTCATATCTTGATCAGTAGCATTCGAAGATAATACAATAGTATTACAGCCATTTTTATTAGCTTCAATTACAAGCGGATTAATTTTTTTAGTATACGCTTCTTTATTTGCTTTTTTGATATCGTAGGATACAATCAAGAAGGTATAAGCTGGATCGCCTAAAATATCTTCTGTAACTTCTGTTCCACCTGGTTTATCATAGATGGCAAAATCAAGAATTTTAGCTGGAATACCTGGATCAATAATTTTCTCTTCTCTACTCACAAATGAATCAGCTTCTGTTAAACCTGCTGTTGCCAATTGTTTCATACCAATAGCACGAATTTTACCTGTTGTTTTATTTTTGTAGTTAAATACATAATCGATCACTGGAGCTTTTTTAGTTTTTCTATCTTCGATGATATTCGTCCCAATTTTATAAGGTCTGAAATCTGCAAAAGGCTCATTCCATTTGTAGTTATTTAAACAGAACAACCAAGTAGCTATGGCAACTATAGCGATAATACCCACTGCCACCCATTTCAATTTACCGTTTGTAAATGGTGATTTTATTTTTTTATAATTAAACAATAAGAAAATCATCATTACAATTAATATCAAATCTTTTTTGAATGATTGTAGTGGTTTTAATTTAATGAAATCTCCAAAGCATCCACAACTAGTCACTTTCATATTGGCTTCATCATAGGCACACAATAAACAATGCCCGCTGAATTTGCAATATGCAAAAACCATAATTGCAGCTATGATAGTAGCTGCAATTCCATAGATGCGTAATTTTTTATCTTGAAAAAATGCGGTAACTGTTATGATTGCTAATACAATACCACATAAAACAAAAAATGTTGTAGACGGACAATAAGCTGTTACATATGTAAATCCTGTTAAAAACGTAAAGAAAATCATCATTAGATATGAAATGGCTGTAGTAAAGAAACGTTGCCATCCAATAATTAAAGCCACTCCTAATACAATCTCTAATACGATCATGAAAATGGAGAACTCTAAACTGAAGGGTTCTAAAAATTTCATATGTAACACTTCAAAATATTCACCTATCTTAATACCTGTTCCTATTGGATCAATTGCTTTTACAAAGCCTGAAAAAATAAACAAAGCTCCTATCCAATTTTTAATAAATTCAACTAATATTTCTATTAGTCCTTTTGGTTTATTAAAAAAATAGAGTAGAATAGTTAAAATTAATCCTGCACTTCCAGTACGTATAAATATGTCTATAAATGTCATGTTTATTATATTTTTAGATTGGTAAATTTACGCATTCCTTAACAAAGAATATGCCATATAGTTATTTATTTTTGAATATACAAAGTGATTATTTAAGCTTTACAATAACTCCATACATTAGGCATGTTGCTCCATTTGCTCTTGATACATTTGAGTGTAGTAACCCTGTTGTTGCAATAATTGTTCATGTGTACTTTGCTCCACAATACTTCCCTGATGCATCACTAAAATTTGATCAAAATCTTGTAATGCAAATACTCTATGGGTAATAATAATAGATGTTTTTCCGCTTAAAACTTGCTCCATATTAGTCAATATTTGATGTTCTGTTTGGGCGTCTACTGCCGATAAACAATCATCTAATACAATCAATTTAGGTTGGTTTACAAATGCACGTGCAATAGAAATCCGTTGTTTTTGTCCCCCTGATAAGGTCACGCCTCGCTCTCCTACAGTTGTATCATAGCCTTGTGCTAATTTTTTAATTTCAGTATCTATGCACGACATTTTACAAGCTGCTTCGATGGTTTTTTGACTAGAGGATTCAGTGCCAAAAGATACATTATGTGCAATCGTATCACTAAATAAAAACACTTCTTGTGGCGCATATCCAATTTGATTTCTATACGTTTCTAAGTCAATCTTTTTGAGGTTGGTTGAACCAATTTGAATCTCGCCCGAATCAACATCATACATACGAAATAATAATTCTGCAATGGTAGATTTTCCACTACCTGTTTTACCTATGATAGCCCATTTTTGCCCCGCTGGAATATGAAACGAAATATTCTTTAATGCTTGTATACCCGTCTCAGTATAAGTGAAATTAACATTTTTCCATACGATATCTTGCGTCGCTAAATCTACCGATTCTGGACCTGACACAATAGAAGTTGGTGTTTGCAAAAATACATTAATACGGCGCATACTGGTGATGCCTCGTTGTATCATGCCTGTAACCCAACCTAGATTTGAAACAGGAAAGGTGATAATATTTACATACATCATAAACTCTAGTAAAGTACCAAATTTTACTTCTCCATTAATCACCAACTTCCCTCCCACTAATAATACCAATACATTACTAATACCAATTAATAAAATGATGATTGGAAACCATAAGGAATCAATTTTTGTAAGTGCTAAACTTCTAGATTTATAATCGACACATTCTTTTTCAAAATACATAGCAATATTGTCTTCTCTCACGTATGACTTCACTACTCTAATACCGCTATAGGTCTCTTGTGCAAAGGAGGTAAGATCAGATAATTTTTCTTGAATTTTCTCGCTTTTTTGATCCACTAATTTATTTACATAGTAAATAGAAATGACTAAGATTGGAAATGGAATTAATACACAATAGGTCAGTGTATGATTGGCTTGAATCATATTATAAATGACCATTGGTAATAACATACTAGTATTAATAAAATACATCAATGCTGGACCTAATAACTCTCTTACTCTACCCAAGTCTTCGGTGATCCTACTCATTAAATCACCTGTATTATTTTGTTTGTAGAAATTAGCATCTAATATTTGATAATGCTGATACATGGTATTTTTTAAATCATATTCGATTTTACGTGAATTGACAATGATCATTTGACGCGTCACAAATAAAAAGGCTCCTTGTAATAGTGCATGAAAAAAGATTAATGCTACTTGATACAATAAAGTTTTAGATAATGGATTTTCCCAAAAAGAATAAGGGGTAATAATATGATTCTCTTTATTTGATTTTACAAAATCAATAACGATATCCGTCGTTTTTTTTACATCATTGGGAATATAAATTAAAAAATAATTGGTGAAGAATATACAAATCACACCAAAGATTAATTGGTATTTATATTTTAATACATATTTATAGAGCGAGCGAAGTTCTTTCATGAGGGCATATAAAGCTTATAAAGAACTAGTTTCAATTTCTTTATTAATTTTTTTCACTAAGCCTTGTAATACTTTACCTGGACCTACTTCAATAAATGAAGTAGCACCTGAAGCAATCATATTTTCAACACTTTGTGTCCATCTAACGGGAGCAGTTAATTGTGCAATTAAATTATTTTTTATATCACTAGCACTGGTAACAGCTGTTGCGGGTACATTTTGAAATACCGGACAACGAGCGTCTTGAAACGTAATACTGTTAATAGCATCTGCTAATTCTTGACGAGCTGGTTCCATACATGGAGAATGAAAAGCCCCACCAACAGGCAATTTTAAGGCTCTTCTACATCCCGCAGCAGTTAGTTTTTCAATCGCTTTATCAATACCCGTAACGGTGCCTGAAATCACTAATTGTCCAGGGGAATTATAATTTGCCGCAACTACAATATCATCTGTAATAGAGGCACAAATATCTTCTACTATTTTATCTTCCATACCAATTACTGCTGCCATAGTACTCGCTTGTAAATCACAAGCACGTTTCATAGCATCTGCACGCAATTTCACTAAACGTAAAGCTTCTTCGAAAGGTAAAACTCCGGCAGCCACTAAGGCAGAAAACTCCCCTAATGAATGACCTGCAACCATGTCTGGTTTAATATCTGATGCGCTATGATAAACGGCCATAGAGTGTATAAACACCGCTGGTTGAGTCACATCAGTTCTTTTTAAATCTTCATCCGTTCCTGCAAACATAATTTGACTGATATCAAATCCCATAATTTCATTGGCTTTAGTAAATAAGTTTTTGGCTTGTGCATTGCTATCATATAATTCTTTTCCCATTCCTGAAAATTGTGAACCCTGACCTGGAAATACATATGCTTTCATAAGATAAATTTTATTGTGTTTTTGAATGTTTTAAAAAATGAAATTACGATAATTTACCTGTTAGTAAATTGATAAATTCATTACGTGTAGATTGTTTAGCAAACTCTCCAGTAAATGCTGAAGTAGTAGTAACGCTATTTTGTTTCTCTACACCACGCATCATCATGCATAAATGTTTGGCTTCTATAACCACAGCAACTCCCAGTGGATTTAAACTCTCTTGAATACAGTCTAATATTTGACGAGTGAGTCGCTCTTGCACTTGCAATCTTCGGGAGAAAGCATCAACTACACGTGCAAATTTACTTAATCCTGTAATTTTACCATTTGGGATATAGGCAATATGAGCTCTTCCAAAAAAAGGCAACATATGATGCTCACACATAGAATATAATTCAATATCTTTTACGATAATCATATCTTGTGTTTCTTGTTCGAATAAAGCTGATTTAATAATCTCATTCGGATTAATATCATATCCTTGCGTCAAAAAATGCATTGCTTTAGCTATTCGTTGAGGCGTTTTTAATAAGCCTTCACGATTTGGATCTTCTCCTATTAATTCAATAATATTTTTATAATGAGAGGCCATGTTCTCCACATTATCCCAATTATATTGATCATTACGCTTATAGTTAAAATCTTCGTCGTCTTGTATATTTGACATATGCTTTTATTTAATCGGTTTCACCGTAATATTTAGTATAAATATTTTCCGTTTCCCAAAGTTCGATACAATGTAAACTACACTCTGTAATCAAAGGGTTCAATTTATTCCAAATAAAAATGGCTAAATTTTCAGTGGAAGCAAATGTACCTTTTAATTCAGGAACATCCATATTCAAATTTTTATGATCTAACAATTCACAAACTTCTGTTTGAATTAAGTTGCTTAAGGTTTTTACATTCATAATAAAACCTGTATCCGGATTAGGTTTCCCTTTTACGGTCACAAATAAATTATAATTGTGACCATGAAAATTTTTGTTGGCACATTTTCCAAATACCTCTATATTTTTTTCTTCACTCCAACTTGGATTATACAGTTGATGTGCTGCATTAAAATGCTCTTTTCGTGTTAAATAAACCATTTTAAGAAAATACCTTTTATTTTTATGCAAAAATACACAAACATTATGAAGCTGCTAATTATCTTTTCTTCTTATGCCGAAGCTAAGCATTTTTTAGAATGGCTTAGTACAGGTAAAAAAAATAGCTCTGAACTTGAATCCTTGTTTTTTGAAACGCCTTATTCGCTCTACAGTTATGAAAAAGAGGGCATTTTAATAGATGTCGTGATAGTAGGTCAAACGGGCTTTGAATCTGCTTTTCATTTAGGTAGAATTCTTTCAAATAAACGCTATCATTTAGCACTTCAATTAGGAATTGCCATTAGCAATGACGACAAAATACCTTTTGCTTCTATTTGTAATGTTATTAATGACAAACCGCTTGAAAGTGGTATACATCAAAATGGTGCATTAGCCGATTTATATAGCTCTTCTTTTCTTGATATTGCAGCCTATCCACATCAATTAGGTGGTTTAGTGAATAAGACGAATGCCTATTTCAATGTATTCCTAGAATTTAAAAAAGTGGCTAGTGCTTCTTTATCTATTTTGTATGCGGATGACCTCATGAAACAAAATGAAATTAAAAACGTATATCAATCTCACATTCATACTTTGGGTGGTATAGGATTCAGTTTTGCTTGTTTATATGCCAAACAATCCTTCTATCAACTTCGAATCATTGTCAATGACCGAAGTACTGCAAGTATGGATGTAAATACGGCATTGGATAAGGCTATGCCTGAATTTATTGAAACTATTAAAAAGATTTCTTAATTTTATATATGAGTGAAATTATACTAAGTGCAGAACAACAATTATATCAAAAACGTATTTTAAGTCGCTGGTTATTTTCTTTTTTTATGCTCTTAAAGCTACCTATGGCTTGGATGGCAGGATTACATGCCTCAGTACTCACCTCAAAAGAAGCACAAGTTCAAGTGAAATTTAAATGGATGAATCAAAATCCTTTTAAATCTATCTATTTTGCAGTATTAAGCATGGCTGCTGAAATGAGTACTGGCTTATTAGTGATGATGTACATTCAAGATAAATCGCAACAAATAAGTATGCTAGTGACCGGTTGCCAAGCTCAGTTTACTAAAAAAGCTGTGGGAACAATCAACTTTATTTGCGTAGATGGGGTACGTATTTATGAAGCAATTGAATTAGCCAAACGCTCTAAGGAAGGCGTCGAAATGAATTTAGAATCAGTGGGTTATGACCAAAAACAACAGGAAGTTGCCCGCTTCCAGTTTAAGTGGTCGGTAAAAGTAAAATAAGGGGTAAATCAATAGATTTTTTTTTGTATATTTGTTGAATAAGTATGTTAAATTTTAATTTTAATCCAATAGAAGGGAATACAGCCCATTTACAGCTCTCCAAGGAGGACTCGTATCTATTGTTAATTAATGAAATCATTCAGAAGTCTGATTATATTAATCAGATTCCCAAATACTTAGAATTAAAGGAACAGATTTCTTTTGCTACACTACGAGAATATAAAGTACTGGATGAGATTATCAAAGCACTTGTTTTTGATTGGGGTGATGAGGTTGAAAAATCGATGCATCTTTTATGTAATTTAGTAAAAGAGTTAGATAAAGATTCTGTCGTTCATAAAGGCAATAATACCATTTATACCAGCCTAAATCTTTATTTAGCTGGGAAATTTGTGGAGATGGGATCGAGTATCTATAAAAGCGAATATTATAGAGAATGTATCCGCATCTATAGAGATGAAGATGATTATCAGGGATTAGCTAAATGTTCTGAGCTAGAAGCACGTTATCATCATAAAAATAATGATCGAATCAGCGAAAATAGATCCTTAGAAGAAGCGATTAAATTTTATCGCTTTGCTAATAATGCAGAGGATTTGATTCGTTGCCAATTGAAAATTGCGGCTAATTATGCCGATCAAAATAATTTTGAAGATTGGAAACGCTATGTTGATTTGACTTTAGATAAGGTAAATATTGCAGAGGCTAGTCCAAAAATCAAAGCCTATTTATTTGGTGTTTTAGGGAATGGCTATTTGAAATTCGATAATTATAAAGATGCTGCCGAATACTTACGTAATTCCATTTCGAATCATAAAATGGCAGGAATTACCAATGATTTGATAGAGGTTTATCGCAGCTTGGAAACATGTTACAAGAAAAACGACCAGATGATGGAAGTAAGTGCTTGTCAACAAAGCATCAAACAATTTGAAGCCGAATTAGTATCTCATAAAAATCAAGATAAACTTAAAAAAATTGAAATCATTCATCAGATTAAGTTAGATGAGAAATTGATTTCAACAAAGGAGCGTTATGAGAATGAAATTGAGGCATTAAAAAATAAACTGGAGTTAACCAATGAAGAAAGTAGCCGAATGGTGGTATTGCTTTCGCACGATTTAAAAGAACCGATACGTGGTATCACTTCGTTTGTAGGCTTATTAGATAAGAGTTTGAGCACTTCTTCTACCAATGAAAAAGAAAGAGAATATCTGCATTATATTAAACGTAATGCCAATATTATAGCAAGCCATATAGATCATCTACTCAAATACATTCAATTAGATAGCAACTTGAAAGTTGTGAATGATATCGATTTAAATGAATTGGTACGCGAAGTGAAAGAAGATATCATGCAAAAACGCAAAGATAAAAATGTGATATTGAGTTATAACAGACTCCCCCGAGTGAGAGCCAATAAAGAAATGATGAGTTTATTGTTCTATAACTTATTAGATAATGCTATTAAGTTTAATAAGAATACACCATTAATAAAAATCGACTATTCGCAACACGATAACCGTCCTGAAATATCTATCATGGATAATGGAATCGGTATTGCAGATGAAAATAAAGAAAAAGTATTTGAGCTTTTCCGTAAAGAACATATGAATAATACTTATGATGGTTGGGGAGTGGGCTTATCTATGAGTAGAAAAATTGTGAATCAATTAGGTGGCGACATCCATATTGAAGACAATAGCAATGGTGGTACCAAAGTAAAATTTGATATCGCACCTGAATTAATATTATAATTGAATTAAAAATAGAATCATGGGATTAGACGCATTTGAAAAATTTATCAACCCGAAACCAAAAAATGGGGTGATAAGAGAGCAGATTAAACGAGAGAAAAAAGCTGCTAAAAAAGAGAAAAGAGAATTTTTTGAAAAGAAAAAAGAAGAAAAAAAAGCAGCTAGTATTTTTAAAAAAATATATTAATGCTCAATTTTTTTTTAGTATAAAAAGCAGTCGCGACCTAGGAGTGACTGCTTTTTTTTATTAATAATAAAATCAATTTTGTTTTGAGCATTACTATTAAATTATACATTATGCTTAGAACAGCTTAATTTTAGTGATAAATAAAGCTATGCAAATTTCCTATATCTATCATTCGTTTGCTTGGGGAGAAATGATTATTGCTTCCTACGGAGCACAATTAGTGCTTTGCGATTGGCGATATCGTAAAAGTGCAGAGGCGATTAAACAGCGTATTGCTCGTGAATTAGACAGTACTTATATAGAAGCAACTTCGCCTGTAATTGAAAACACTATTCAACAATTAAATGAATATTTCGAACAGAAACGCAGCCAATTTGATTTACCGATTTTATTGATAGGAACCGATTTTCAAAAAAAAGTCTGGCAGGCCTTAAGCGACATTCCTTATGGGAAAAGTATTTCTTATTTAGCTTTATCGCAACAATTGGGTAATGAAAAAGCCATCCGTGCCGTGGCTACTGCCAATGGTGCCAATGCCTTAGCCATACTCATTCCTTGTCATCGAGTAATAGGAACCGACGGTTCATTAGTGGGTTATGCAGGAGGATTAGCAACCAAGAAAAAACTTTTAGCACTGGAGAATAGTGATTGGAATAAACAGATGAGCTTATCCTTTTAATTAATTACGAATTTCAAATTACGAATTACGAATTAATTGAACGCTTAAGTGTGGAAGAATTACGTCCCGAAGCTTCGGGATACGAATTAATTGAACGCTTAAGTGTGGAAGGATGACGAATGAGGAATTACGAATTTTTAATTACATCACACCAAGACGTGAATGAATTTTAATTAAAAAATTAATAACTCAACATCTCTCCTATCGCATCCTCCACTATTGATATATTCGGAAGCATGGCAAATTCTAAGGTACTATTTAGCGGTATAGCTGGTGTATTTACCGCCCCAATTACTTTGACAGGTGCATCTAAATATTGGAAACAAGTCGCTGCAATTCTTCCCGATAAAGATTCGGCAAATGAATTCGAAATCGTTTCTTCCGTCAACACGATACATTTTCCATGTCGTTTTACACTGGCATATACCGTCTCTAAATCCAATGGATTCAAGGTTCGTAAATCTACAATCTCCACTTGACCTTCATATTTTTTGCTCGCATTTAAGGCCCAATGTACGCCCATCCCATAGGTAATAATACAAATGCTTGTGCCTTCGTCCATCGCATCTGAGGAAGCGGCTTGTGCAATAGCAGCTTTGCCTAATGGAATAATATAGTCCTCATCGGGTTCAATGGTTTTAGCCGCATCCGTGCCTTTTACTTTACTCCAATATAAACCTTTATGTTCGAGTATCACCACCGGATTTGGATCATAGAAAGCTGCTTTTAATAAGCCTTTCATATCTGCTGCATTCGATGGATACACAACTTTAATCCCTTTGATTTGTAATAATACCGACTCTACACTACTACTATGATAAGGTCCGCCGCTGCCATAAGCACCAATGGGAACACGTAATAATGATTGCACCGGCCATTTGCCATTGGTTAAATAACACGAGCGACTTAACTCAGTAAACAATTGATTTAATCCGGGCCAAATATAATCGGCAAACTGTACTTCTACTATCGGCTTACAACCTACAGCGCTCATCCCTACAGTACTTCCAACGATATACGCTTCTTGAATGGGAGTATTAAAAACTCGTTTATCGCCATATTTTTTGGCTAATAAGGCTGCTTCTCTAAATACACCTCCTAACTCCCCTCCTACATCTTGTCCGTATAACAAAGCTTCCGGATGTGCTTTTAAGATTTCATCTACCGCATGTAAAGCGGCATCTACCATCACTACTTTGTCTTTGCCTGCTGGCTCACGTACCCCTTTCTCATCAGTAATAGGTGTAGGAGCAAATATATGTTGTGTTAATTCTTCTTTGTCTGGATCGGGCTCTTGACAAGCTTTTTGAAACTCCTCCAACACTTTTGCATGAGCTTGTTCTTCGAGCTGAACTATCTCCGATTCATTTAAATATTCCTGTAACTGTTTTCTTAATTTAGGATACGGATCTTTTTTGGCTTGTGCTTCTAAATCATCTCTATACCACTCTTTACGCACACCCGAAGTATGATGATTTAATAAAGGCACTTTTGCATGAATCAAATAGGGCTTTCTGAAAAAACGAACTTTTTGTAAAACCGTTTTAAGTGTCTCATAACAAGTTTCAAAATCAGTTCCGTCGATACTCACCACATTCAATCCTTTAAAGCCTTTGGCATACTCAGGTGCATCCATCGCTCTGATTTCTTTAGCGCTGGCACTGATATCCCATTCGTTATCTTGTACCAAATAAATAATCGGGTATTGATGCAATACCGCCATTTGAAAAGCTTCTGCCACTTCCCCTTCAGTGATGGCACCATCGCCTAAAGAACAGATTACTACTGGTTCTTCGCCACTTTTATAACGCTTAATATTTTGTTCTTCTAGATATTTGATCCCCTGTGCGGTACCTGTAGCCGGAATGACTTGCATCCCTGTAGCACTGCTTTGATGAGGTATTTTAGGTAAGTCGGCTCTGTTGCTGCTCGGGTGACAATAATAAGTTCGTCCACCAGAAAACGGATCGCTTTTTTTAGCCATCAATTGAAGCATGAGTTCGTATGGTTGAAAACCCATGCCTAACATCATACTATCATCTCTATAATAAGGGAACACATAATCATTAGCTATCAATTGCAATGCACAAGCAAGTTGAATAGATTCATGTCCTCGGCTTGTGGCATGTACATATTTTTGAGTGATTTCTCTATTGGCTTCATAAAGTTCGGTCATTGCTTTGGCAGTTGCCATGAGTGAAAATGCTTTGACTAAAACTTCTTTTTCTACTTTACTCTTAGGTAATGTCGACTCCATATTATCGCTTAATAATTAAAGTAAAGGTATAAAAATATACTTATTTTTACATCCTATATATCAACATGAAAGCAACATTTTACGCCTATTTCTGCTTCTTGCTTATTTGTATGGCGGTTCCCATAAGCATACATGCAAGCTCAAACACTATAGTACATACCGATAGTTTTGATTATTATATACCGAAAGCCTATGCGGGAGAAACCCATTATCCGATGATTGTATTTTGTGATCCATATGGACATGGATCCATTCCCTTAGAAATGTATAAAGGTTTAGCGGATAGCTTTGAATATATTTTAGTGGGGAGTAATTTTTCGCAAAATGGAGTTGATATCCTCGAATGTGAAAAGCATATTGAACGAATCGTTTTACAAATGCAATCGAACTATTTGATAGACGAAGAGAATATTACTATTTGTGGATTTTCTGGAGGATCTTATATCGCTTATCATATGGCACACTTTACGAATCTATTTAAAAACATTATTATTACTGGTACGCCTATTCGACCTATACCTAAAGAAAATTATCCGAATATTTTTTGTATTGCCGGGAAAGGCGATATGAATTATAGCGATTTAATGGATTTAGATAATCAATTAAAAAAAGTAAATTATTCAGGCAAATATTTTACGATGGAATATCCGGGGAAGCATGAATGGCCTGATGCGAACACCTTTTCGAGTGCTTGTATGTTTATCTATTCGATGCAATGTTATACTTGTAAAATAGGTCCTATGGAACGAATATTTTTAGAACAATACTCAAAAAAGACCTATACGAATTTATATGACAAAGCGATGGATTATAAAAAAATCATTTTTTTGTTAGATAGTACGGGGGCAATAGAAGAGTATAAGAAAAATTATACGCTACTGTGTAGAAATCCTGAGTATACTAAAATTGTGTTTTTGAATCAGATGAATTTGCAAAAAGAAAAAGATAAAAAGCAAGCATATCTAGATCAATTTAAAGTTGCGTATGATAGTCTTTATTGGATAAAAGAAGTAAATCAGTTACGCGACACCGCTCATAAAACGAGCAATCAATTGGCTATGGATGAACGTTTATTGGGTTTCTTAAGCTTACTAGGCTATAGTTATACTAATCGTTTACTCAATGGCAATATGATAGCGAATACACCCTTATTATTGAATTTCTATAACATAGTAGATCCTACTAATCCAGATGTTGCTTATTTAAGTGCCATTTATTTTGCGAAAATCAATCAAGCTGACAAGGCTTTAAAATCCTTGCAAGAAGCCGTTGATAAAGGGTATAGCGATAAAGCCAAAATGAAAAATGAGCCAGCTTTTGCAAGCTTACAAACGAATACTTCGTTTACTAAAATACTAGAGCAAATGAAATAGTTGATTTGTTCGTTAATTCTAAATTAACCCCGTGGTTGGTGTTGTATTTTCCACCAACCACTCTTATTTATTTATAACCTAAACCCCGTGGTTGGTGTTGTATTTTCCACCAACCACACTCATATATTTGAAACATTTTTTTTACTTTTATCAAATGATTGGTCAACTTTCAAATACCTTTTTCTTTTACCCCGTGGTTGGTGTTGTATTTTCCACCAACCACTTTTATGTATTTTACCCCGTGGTTGGTGTTGTATTTTTCACCAACCACTTTCATATATTTGAAACATTATTTTTAATTTTATCAAATGATTGGTCAACTTTCAAACACCTTTTTCTTTACAGCAACCATAAACAGTTGGATAAATATTTTTACCAATGACAAAAGAAAAATGGTTATAATAAATAGTCTAAAATATTGCTGTGAACAAAATCGAATAGTACTACATGCTTTTGTAATTATGCCGAATCATATTCATTTGATATTATCATTAAATGAAAAAGAGAATCAAATGACTTTCCAGAGAGATTTTCTAAAACATACAGCTCAAAAACTAATTACACTAATTCGATACGAAAAGAATGATCATGAATTAGATCCTTTTATTTCATCACAAAATGATAGAATTCATCATATATGGGAAAGAAGACCAAAATGGATTAAAGTAGATAATACTATAATTTTAGAACAAAAAATTGATTATATTCATAATAATCCACTTCAATCAAAATGGGATCTAGTTGAAAATCCTGAAGATTATGTTTGGAGTTCAGCTTCCTATTATTTGGAGGAAGATAACACATTTGATTTTATAACTCATTTTGCTGATATATAGTACTTATGGTTGGTGGAAAATACAACACCAACCATTGGATGGGATTCTCCCGAACGTTCGGGACTAAAGGACAAGGCGGATGGGTTATGTCCATATCCTTGTAAGTATTGCATTTATTTCAAACAATTTTAATAACGAAAACTAGTTGGCGCGAGTGTTTCACTCGTGTCGATATAGTAGGATTAATATATTTACCCCGTGGTTGGTGTTGTATTTCCCACCAACCACTCTTATTTGAAACTTTACCCTGTGGTTGGTGTTGCATTTTTCACCTACCACTATATACTAATTATATACTTTTCTTTTAACCCTTTAGTTGGTATTGCATTTTTCACCAACGAAAACTAGTTGGCGCGAGTGTTTCACTCGTGTCGATATAGTAGGATTAATATTCTCAGTAGATCATAGATATTTACCCTGTAGTTGATTAAATCAAGCCTTGGCATGACAACACCAAACATTGGTTGGTAAATATATCCAAAAGAATAAAAAGTGCCCACGACAAGATTCGAACCTGCACACCGTTGCCGGCTCCACCCCCTCAAGATGGCGTGTCTACCAATTTCACCACGTGGGCTAAACGTTCTACAAAGATACTATACTTTTTGCGAAAATATTCATAGTTTTATAGTTCGAAAAAATATATACTGCATGCTGGTAATTTGTGAAAGTGGTTCAACAAAAGCGGATTGGGTTCTACTAGATAAAAACAACAAAACATATACTGAAACTATTGGAATCAACCCCCTGTTTCACGATATAGATAAAATCAAAGCGATCTTACAATCGAATTCCGATTTAGTAACTCATCAATCTGCTGTCACAAAAATATTCTTCTATGGTACCAGCTGCTCTAGCGCCGAACGTATCAGTAGAGTTAAAACAGCCCTACAAGCCTTTTTTACTAATGCACAACTAATTGAAGTACGTCACGATTTAGATGGAGCAGCCTACTCTGTGGCACGTGCTGATGAAACTTCAATCGTGAATATTATTGGCACAGGTTCTAATTCTTGTTTGTTTGATGGCACAAAAATTATTGACCAAATTGGTGGGAATGGCTTTATCTTAAGCGATGAAGCTAGTGGAGCTTATTTCGGCAAACGAATTTGTGGTGATTATTTAATCAAAATGATTCCTGCGGATATGCGTCAATATATTGAACAAGACATGGCTGTGACTCGTGATATTATAATGAATAATGTATATAGAGAGCCAAATGCAAATGTCTATTTAGCTTCCTTTTCAAAATTACTTTCTCATTTTGCCTCGAATGAATATGTACAAAACCTAATCAACAGTGGCTTTAATGAGTTTTACAAAAAACATATTTGTCGATTTCATAATTATGCCGACTATCCAGTGCATTTTATAGGCTCTATCGCTTTCTATTTCAAAGAAAATTTAGCTAGCGTTTCAATCAAAAACAATGCACAACTAGGCAATATTATTCAAAAACCAATAGAAGGTCTTATTCAATATCATCAATCTGAAGTAGAGGCATGAAAAAAATAATAAGTCTAGTTGCGCTTCTAAGTTTTAGCTTTATTTGTTTTTCACAAGGACTCATCAAGTCTCAATATAAAAGTGTTTTACTATTTAATGACTCAAGTATTTATATAAACAATGATATCTCTATACAAAAACCTATCAATTTTGGAGGGAAAGAAATTGGATTTCATACATTTTATAATCATAGTAATATTTTACACGCCACTTTTATCAAAAAAGATGATTTTTATATCTATGAAGAGTATGACCAACAGGGGAATATTATTGCAAAAGGGAAACTGATTCAAAATGTATTGTATTGTAAAAAAGATTCACAAATGATTTTATCACCTATCACTTTAAAAGAAATAGAAAAACATATTACTTGTTATTATTCATTAGTAAAAATAGGCGCCTGGGAGTATCATGATATGGACCAAAATAAATTAATTGGCAATTACTTCAATGGAAAAAAAGACGGTATGTGGAAAAACTATTTAAACAATAGTTATTTGAGTAATATAAAGTGGTATAAGATGGATAGTTTAGTTCGTGATTCGAATGTCCATTCTATCAATCAATATAATAAAGATAGTTTAAATCATATATTGGTCGGGATGTGGTATGCCACCATTATTGGAAGCGATCAACAAACAGCATTACTCGAAAGGAAAACAAACGATTATAGTTTCGATTATTCATTAAAATTATCAAATGATAATCTATTTGAACGAAACAAAAAATTTATAGTAGAAAACAATCCTTTAAACTCCATGAAAGGTCAATGGAAATGGAATGACGACAATACTATTACCCTTAGTACCAACAACCAATTTATTACATTACAGTTTTTGTATATAGACAAAAACGAAATCATTATAAAAGAAATTCATCAAACTAAAATTTAAGACAAAATGTTTAAGAAAATTCTAAGTATTAGTATTCTAAGTTTTATATGCTTTATAGCAATTGCACAAAATAAATACGAATGGAAAGAAGCTAGCGCCAATGGTTATACCTATAAATATGTAGCTAATGATCCTATGCAAGCAAGGTATTATACGTTAAAAAATGGTTTAACAGTGATTCTATCTGTAAACAAAGACGAACCTCGTTTACAAACGCTTATCGCTACCAAAGCGGGTAGTAAAAACGACCCTGCCGATCATACAGGATTAGCACACTACTTAGAGCATATGTTATTTAAAGGGACTGACAAGTATGGCTCTAAAGATTGGGATAAAGAAAAACCACAATTAGAAATCATCGAAAAATTATATGAAAAATACAATTCAACTAAAGATGAAGCTGGTAGAAAAACTATTTATCACATCATCGACTCGGTTAGTGGATATGCATCTACTTATGCTATTGCGAATGAATATGATAAAATGATGAGTAATATTGGAGCAAAAGGAACCAATGCCTTTACTTCTTTTGAACAAACGGTTTATGTAAATGATATTCCTAGTAATCAAATCGACAAATGGTTAACTATCGAATCAGAAAGATTTAGAAATCCTATTTTACGTTTATTTCATACCGAATTAGAGGCGGTATATGAAGAAAAAAATATTGGAATGGATGATGATGATACTAAAGTTTTTGAAACGCTATTTGCTGAATTATTTAAAAAACATAATTACGGTTTACAAACAACTATTGGTACTATTAATCATTTAAAAAATCCATCTTTAGTAGCTATTAAAGAATATTACAATAAAAATTACGTACCAAACAATATGGCTATTATTATTGCTGGCGATATCAATCCAGATGAAATAATTGCTAAAATCGATTCGAAGTTTTCTTATATGCAATCCAAGCCAGTTGTACCTTATACATTTAGTCCGGAAGAAGCTATTACAAAACCAAGAGAGACTACTGTTTATGGACCAGATGCAGAATACATTCAAATGGCTTATCGTTTTCCGGGTGCGGCTACTAAAGATGCTCAATTATTAGATTTGATGAGTAGTATTTTATCAAATGGATCTGCAGGTTTAATGGATAATAATTTAGTATTAAAACAAAAAGTATTAGGTTGTAGTGCTGGTTCATGGGCATTGAAAGATTATAGTGTATTGTTTATTGAAGGTAAAGCAAAAGAAGGTCAATCTTTAGATGAAGTAAAAAAATTATTACTTGAAGAAATTAATAATTTAAAAACAGGCAAATTTGATGAATCCATGATTAAAGCTGTTGTGGCAAACTATAGAAAACAATTGATTGAAACGAATGAAAGTAATGCAGGAAGAGCATATACCTTACTAAATTCTTTTACTGCAAATACAAATTGGGCAGATGTTTTGGCTACCACAGATTATATGAATACCTTAACCAAAAAAGATATCATGGAATTTGCTAATAAATACATGAATGATAATTACGTATGTATTTATAAAAAAATTGGAGAAAATAAAAATGTACAAAAAGTAGAGAAGCCACCTATTACACCTATTGAAGTGAATAGAGAAGATCAATCTTCATTTTTAAAATCTGTTATTAGTATGAATGTAACCGACATTCAACCTGTATTTATAAATTTTGAAGAAGATATTAAAAGAGGTACTGTAAAAAATATTCCATTATTAACTGTACCAAATAAAAACAATGAATTGTTTGAACTATATTATGTGTTTGATATGGGCAAAAACAATGATAAAAAAATTCCTTTAGCAGTTAACATGCTGCAATACTTAGGTACTGACAAAATGAGTGCAGAACAAATAAGCACTAAGTTTTATAATATGGCTTGTAATTTTGATGTGAATGCAAGTGATGAACAAATCTACGTATCGTTAAGTGGTTTACAAGAAAATATGATTCCAGCATTGGATCTATTTGAAAACTTATTAAAATATGCTAAACCAGATGAAGAAGTTTTAAAAGGTATGATTGCCGATATTATAAAAGAACGTCAGAATAATAAATTAGACAAAAACAAAATCACCTATGAAGCAATGTTGAATTATGCTACCTATGGTTTGAAAAATCCTTATAATGATGTATTAAATAATGATGCATTAAATGCATTGAAAGCAAGTGAACTGACAGATATCATTCATAATTTAAGTAACTATAAACATCGTATTTTGTATTATGGACCAAAATCAGTGGAAGAAATTCAAAGTTTACTTATAGAAAAACATGCAGTTGGTGCCACTTTAAAAGAAGTACCTCCAGCTACTGTTTATCCGCATATTGATGTCACAGCAAATAATGTGAATTTTGTACACTTCCCAGAAATGAAACAAGCACAAATTCTTTGGACAAGAAATGCTGGCGCTTTTGAACCTGTAATGGTTCCATTAATAAATATGTTTAATGAATATTTTGGTAATGGTATGAGTGCAATCGTATTCCAAACTATTAGAGAAAGTAAAGCATTAGCTTATTCTACATTTAGTAGCTATAGAATCCCTAAAAAAGCAAGTGATCCTTTTGCTATATTATCTTTTGTTGGTACTCAATCAGACAAATTTAATGATGCGGTTCATGCAATGGATGAATTACATACAACACTACCATTATCAGATAAATTATTTGAAACTGCTAAATTATCATTGAAAAATAGCATCAGTACTAGTAGAACAACTAAGTCTGCTATTTTATTTGCTTATTTAAAAGCTGAAAAATTAGGAATTGATTATGATATTAGAAGTAAAACTTTTTCTAATATTGACAATTTTACCTTGGGTGATTTAAAAGAATTTCACGCAAATAATTACAGTAACAAAGCTTTTACCTATAGCATTTTAGGAGATAAAAACAAAATCAATCCTAATGATTTAATAAAAATTGGTCAAGTAAGAAGTTTAACACTAGAAGAATTATTTGGCTATTAAAATTATTTGTATTTGGTAAAATAATAGAATCATGAGTTTATTTTTAGCAATTTGTTTTTTTTTGATTTTATACTAATGCTCAAAACTCAGGTAATTGGAATGGGATATACAAACTTCGTCCTCAAGAAATTGGCACCTATGTATATATAGTAAAAGGACTTTCAAGAATGAGTAATGATATTCGAACTTATACAGGAAATATTACACTGATACGATAATTTTCAACTAAGAATGAGTATCTTTAAAATAGATTAATACTATGGTTATGAAGCACTCATTATCCTCTATTGTAAAACTATTAAGTAGTATCATCTATACATTTGATGAAACGAGTAATACTCAAAAAAAAGAAGTATTAGCAGCATCCAAACAAATTGATTTATCCAATTCGAAGTATATTATTGCTTACCATGATATGCTTTTGTATATACTTGCATATCCTGCTAATAAAGAGATTTATACATTCGCTTGTAATGCACTTGAATTATTGAGCAAACATTTCAAAAATAAAGCTATAGCCAATCAAGTCGCTTTTGAAAATTCAGGATTACCTTATACACGCATGTATAGTCGATTTACTACCGATTATTGTACTTGGATGATTACACATACTGAATGTACAATTTCTTTATATGAATTTGAAAAAGAGGGAACGAGTTTAAATGATATATTAAAAATTTGTTTACCTAGCATTGAACAAGAAATCACTTCTGCTGGACTTTTAAATGAAGAATTATTGGATTCATTAAATATAAAATCAAAAGATCGACTCCATTTTTTATTGAATAGTTTAAGCTATTTTGATGCTCAGTTAAAAGTAAAAGATTTTATATGGGAATCCTTAAAACCAATTACTGAAGTCTACTTTAAAGACGCTAGGTGTTCAAGAAGCTGGAATGCTGTAGCTGTAAAAAACCTATTTTATCATTCAGAGATACTCAAAAAATTTGATCATGAAGCATTGCTCAATCAAGCAGTAGCACCCGCTAAAAAACTAAATAAGGAGGATAAATTCAAACTTGTAGAAGTGATTCGCAAAAATTTATTACTCACAATGCGTGAGACTGATCCTGTTACCTATATGGATGAAAATAGTTTGCATTATTTTGAATTAGAACGAGGTATATCAGTGGCGCTATTTGGTATGCAAGCAGTTCGACAATTACCTACTTGTTCTTATGTTGGCTATACTTTATTTAAAAATGGATATCCAGTTTCGTATGGAGGTAGTTGGTTGATTGGCGAAACGGCCAATTTCGGGATCAATATCTTTGAACCTTATCGTGGTGGTGAATCGGGTTATACCTTAATTCAATTATTACGTGTATATCGACAATTGTTTGGCATCAATTATTTTGAAATAGAACCTTATCAATTTGGGCAAGACAATCCAGATGGAATAAAAACTGGAGCTTTTTGGTTTTATTATCGATTTGGTTTTAGACCAGTTGATCCTAAATTAGCAAAATTAGCTGCCAATGAATTTAAGAAAATACAAAGTATCAAAGGCTATAGAAGTACAGAAGCTACATTAATACAATTTACAGAAAGTAATTTAGCCTTACAATTAGGGGATGTAAAAGGATTATCATTCAGTACTATTCGAGAAAGCACCAGTTCATTTATACAAACCCATTATCAAGGTAATAGAGCTAGAGCTGTGCAAGAAAGCATGGCAGCATTTGCCCGCATTAGTGATATGCCGATTCCTAAAAATAATCTTCTTTTAATGGCATACGAAACGTTTTCATTAGTATCAGCCTCTTTACAAATAAAAGATAAAAAACGTTTAGACCTATTAGTACAAATGATACATGCAAAGTCAAGTGATATGGTAAAATTTAATTTTTTATTGGGGAGATTTATTAAAACTATTAATAAATAATTATTTTTAGACTTTAAACACCTAAAAAACAAAACACATGTTTCTAGATTCTATTTCCAAAAATTTTATTGGAGAATTACCCGATAGCAATTATGTATTTTTAGCAAAGCCACCCTTAGAACTAGGCAAAGTTTTGATGGGGCATTCCACTATTAAAAGTGGTAAAAAAATTCCTACTACCAATGAACAAATTTTTCATATTGTATTATGGGGATTGATTGGATTAGCAATCGCTATAGCCATCATTTATTTTGCAGGAATTTATAAAATCGGTTGGAGAATATTTTGGATAGCTTTATTAGGATTAGGTTTTGCAGCAGTTAGAGCAACTATGTTCAATTATGTAAATTATTATTTAGGTGAGTTAGGTCTCGCTAAAATTACGATGCGTTCAGAAGATGAAGTCAAAAAAGAATCCATTTTATTATTTAAAGATGCAGCCTATATGGTAAAAGGATTAACCGATAGATATAAAAATTTTGTATATCAAGGTACCGATTTTTCATATGAATGGTTTGATTTAAGTGGAGAAAAAATCTATACTATTTCAGGTACCTACCAATCAAAAGAGGGCACTCCAAAATATACCGCATCATATGAATATTATTGGGGATTAGAAGCCGAAAAACTTTGGACAGAGCGTATCTATCAACAAGCATTAAGTGAAATTAAAACATTGGGCTATTATGAATTTGGTTCTAAATACGGATATAGATATCGTTTAGGTTTTGGCTTTATTGAAAAAATTGATTCGAAGGACAGAAGTCTTAAAATTAACGAAACAGATATTAAAGAGTCTTATGCTAAAAAAGGAATACTGTACATTAAGACATATACCGGATCCTCATGGTTTCATAAAGGCGATGCAATAGAGATAGAATTCAATGAAATTCACAACTCTAGAGTTTTCTTAAGTCTCTATTATCAAATGATTAAAGTGGACATTTCCAAAGGGAACTAAATTCATTTTCGGTTTCACGTGACAGCGGGATCTCCTGCGGAAGCCCCCCCGCTGAGACTTAAAAATATGTTCTATCTTTAGCATTAGAAATTATACTATGTCATTTACATCTCTAAAATTATCTACTCATCTATTACACGCTCTTGATTACTTAGGTTATGAAAAGCCTTTCCCTATCCAAGAAGCAGCCATTCCTGCTATTTTCACACAACATGATGTATTAGGAATTGCACCGACTGGTTCGGGTAAAACAGTTGCGTATTTAGTACCTATACTAAGTCTATTCGAAAAATTTGAACGACCAAAGAATAGACATATACAAATATTGATTGTAGTTCCTACACGTGAATTGGCCATTCAAATTCAAGAAGTATCAAAAATTTTTTGTAAAGCCCTCCCCTATCATATAAAGTCATTAGCTGTATATGGGGGTGTATCTATACAAACTCAAATGCAAGAACTACAAGATGTGCAAGTATTAATAGCAACACCCGGTAGACTATTAGAATTAGTAGATTCGAATGCATTGCATCTATCACAAGTAGAAATTCTGGTATTGGACGAAGCAGATAAAATATTGAATTTAGGATTTAAAAAAGAAATGACTCAGGTATTTAGTCTACTGCCTACAAAACGTCAGAATATATTATTTTCAGCCACATTAAGCGAAGATTTAGTCGGACTGAACCAAGTACTGCTTCATGAACCTATTGTGATTAAAATAGAAATTGAAGAACAAACGATAGATAATATTCAGCAAAGTGCCTATTTAGTGAGTGAAGAACGAAGAGGACCTTTGTTACGTTATATAATAAAAAGTAAACAAATTCCACAGGTATTAATTTTTTGTTCGTCGGTATATGAAGCCGATAATGTAACCGATAAATTATGCAAGAATGGTATTGAAGCACGAGCCATTCACAGTAAAAAAAGTCAATTAGCACGAACCGATGCTTTACTCTTATTTAAGCAAGATAAAGTTCGCGTATTAGTGGCCACTGATTTAATTTCTAGAGGCATAGATATACCTGATTTACCTTTGGTAATTAATTATGAATTACCTCGATCTCCCAAAGATTATATACACCGTATTGGTCGCACTGGTAGAGCATCTGCTACAGGGGAAGCTATTTCTTTAATCATTCCAAGTGCTGAACATCATTTTAAAGTAATCCAAAAAAAGATGAAGAAGCAAGTAGAAACAATTGATTCTAGTGGCTTTGATTTAAAAGGTTTTTAAACGATATGAAACCCTACTGCTTTTGCTACAGGCTCTACTGATTTGTATAAGTTTCTAAACTCTTCAAAATTTAATTGTTGTGAGGCATCACTCTTCGCTTCTTTCGGATTAGGATGTGTTTCAATTAATAAACCATCAATGCCCATCGCCGTACAAGCTCTAGTTAAATCAGCTACTCCATAAGCATAGCCCATCGCATGACTCGGATCTAATATAATAGGTAAATTCGTATGTTCTTTTAAATAAGCCACCCCACATAAATCTAATGTAAAACGTGTTTTAGTTTCAAAAGTCCGAATCCCTCTTTCGCATAGTGCTACATTCGGATTTCCACCACTCAATACAAATTCACTGGCTTGTACAAACTCTTGTAAGGTAGTACCAAAGCCTCTTTTAATCAACACCGGTTTTTGTATCGTACCACATTTTCTTAAGATGCCTTGATCATACATCGCTTTCGCCCCAATTTGAATAATATCGCTATACTCAATAATATCATCAATATGCGTCGCATCACGTACTTCTGTTATAATAGCTAAACCATATTTTTCGCGCATACGCGCTAATAATTTCAATCCATCTAAACCCATTCCCTGAAAAGAATACGGAGAAGTACGTGGTTTATAACAACCTGCACGCAATACTTTCACGCCTAACTCCACACATAATTCAGCCGCTGCAGTAATTTGTTCTTCACTCTCTACCGAACAAGGACCCGTAATCATCACCGTATTATTCGTAGTGCCCCCAATCGTTACATCACCTAATTGTAAACTACGTTTGCCGTTCATATATTTTTTGCTCGACAATTGCATATCGTTTTCCATATAAAAACTAGCTGCAGTATATTCAGTTAAATACGCTGGAACTTCTTTAAATGAAGAAGGTGTTACTAATACATCAGTTCCGTTTTCTACTAAATAGATAGATTGTGATTGAACTGCTAATTGGGCAATTTTATCTTTACTAATATCTTTTTTTAAATGAATGATCATGATTCGCCTTTTATTAAATTATTAAATGTTACTGCCCCTTTCAATCTATTTTGCTCATCTACAACTGGCATGAATAGTATGACAAATGGAAGTTGTTTGATTTGTTGAAGCATTTGATGAATGCTATTATTTTCATTGGTTTTGATCGGATGTAAATTGATAATGTCTCGTGCCTTAATCGCTTGTAAATCCTGCATATTTTTCAATATCCCTTTACGTAAATCTGCATTACTGGTAACGCCTGCTAAGCTTTCATCTTTATCCGTAAACAAAGTAAATCCTAATTTATATTGATCCATCGTGCGTACAATCGATTCGAAACTACATGCTCGAATATCTAATACAGGTAATTCTTCTAGTGGAATCATAAAATCTTTGATTAAAAAAGAAGAGCTAGTTTCGGCTGCTTTCAAACTATAAAGTGCCGCACCAATATGTGCATGCTTTAATAAATAAGAACCCGAAACACTGGAATACACGCCCAAATCGCGCAAGATGAACGACACTTCTGCATTTACTCCACCATCTACATGTATTCGTTTATCAGGATATTTATTTTTGAAATTTCTAATTTTTTTGAAGGTATCTGTATTAAAACTTCCTCCACTTTGGCCGGGTGTAGTCGTCATTAATAAAATAAAACTACACTGATTGGCATACGCATCAAACACTTCGATAGGCGTATTATTCATAATCGCTAAGCCCATCTCCGAACCTGCAATCGTAGGGAATACATATCCTTTAGGTAAATTTTCATATTGAAAAGTAACCCATTCAATGGGATGTTGTTGTAGATAAGGAATATAAATATCTGGCGTTTCAGTAATAATATGTAAATCAATAATCGTTTGACTAATAGCATTGATTTTATGAATATCTTCAAACACACTAACATCATCATTACAGTCGATATGAAAAGCATCTATTTGATAGCTATCTAATTCGTGCACTAAATCTTCAATGCTTCTGTTTTTATCAGAATATAAGGAGGCAGATATTTTCATATTAGGCTACAAAGGTAGGAAATAATTCTATTATAGTTTCTACTATTCAATCATAAAAAAAGCCTTCAAGACTAACTTGAAGGCTATACTATATCTTGTATAGAAGAATTAACTAGCAGCTAAAACTTCTTTTACTTTTTCAGCAGCTTCTTTTAATTGAATTACTGAATGTACTTTTAATCCGCTATTCTCAATTATTTTTTTAGCTTCTTCTGCATTCGTACCTTCTAAACGAACGATGATAGGCACTGGAATTTCACCGATAGATTTATATGCATCAACAATCCCTTGAGCAACTCTATCGCAACGAACGATACCACCAAAAATATTTACTAAAATGGCTTTTACTTTTTCATCTTTTAAAATGATACGAAATCCTTTCTCTACTCTCTCTGCATTAGCTGTACCACCAACATCTAAGAAGTTAGCAGGTTCCCCACCACTTAATTTAATGATATCCATCGTAGCCATTGCTAAGCCGGCACCATTTACCATACAGCCTACATTACCATCTAATTTCACATAATTTAAATCAAAACTATGTGCTTCCACTTCGATAGGATCTTGTTCTAATTTATCTTCTTGTGCTGCTAAATCAGCATGACGATATAATGCATTACCATCTAAACTCATTTTGCCATCCACTGCAACAACTTTATTATCGCTAGTTTTTAAACAAGGATTGATTTCAATCAATGTTGCATCAACACCAATATAAGCATTGTAAACACCCGTAATAAATTTAATAAATTCTTTATTGGCATTTCCTGTCAAACCTAAATTAAAAGCAATTTTTCTAGCTTGGAACGCTTGGAATCCTAATAAAGGATCGATCCATTCTTTATGTACTAAATGAGGTGTAACTTCCGCTACATGCTCAATATCCATACCTCCTTCTGTGGAGTATATAATCACATTTTTTTTACTTTGTCTATCCATTAAAACCGATACATAATACTCTTTCGGCTCACTTTCGCCTGGATAATACATATCTTGAGCAACTATTATTTTACGAACTAATTTACCTTGAGGTGGAGTTTGTGGTGTAATTAACATCATTCCTAAAATGTCAGTAGCACGTTGTTTTACCTCCTCTAAATTTTTAGCTAATTTTACACCACCACCTTTTCCTCTTCCACCTGCGTGGATTTGAGCTTTAATAATATGCCAAGATGTTCCTGTTTGTTCGGTTAATTTTTTTGCCGCCTCTACAGCATCATCTGCAGTTTCAACCATAATTCCTTCTTGAATAGCAACTCCGTATTTTTTTAATACATCTTTTGCTTGGTATTCGTGTAAATTCATATCTATATTTTATCTGATTTTTGAGAGTACAAATGTACATGAATTCCTTTAAATTGAAAAAGAATATATTTTATTAATAATCAGCAGTTTACTAATTTTTCGTCAAAACTAGACAAGGCTTTATTCCCTTTTACTGCATATCCTGGAATCCATATTTGTAGTATTGTTAAATTCGTTTTCATTTTTTTATCTACATGAGTATCATGAGTAGTGAATGAAAAAAAATATGTATGTTTGTTATTAATGGCATTGAATATCTATCAAAATAAAAATAGAATTAAGTTAATACTCTTAATTATGGCCATGTTTATTGGTATTATTACCCTGTGGTATACCAATTATCTTGCAAATAGAATTGCTACGGATGAAGAGAAAAAAGTAAAACTATGGGCTGATGCGATTGATAAAAAAGCAAAAATTGTAAAATACACCAATGATTTATTTATTCGTATCAGCGAAAATGAGCGAAATAACGTAAAGTATTGGGCCAATGCTACGAATCTACTATCGATCACTACAACGAGTGACGATAAAGTATTGACCTTTTTAAGTGATATCACCTCTGGAAATAAAAATACACCAATGTTGTTGGTCAATCAAGATATGCATATCATTGGCAGTAGAAACGTAGAGAATTTGAATATTCAAGACAGCACTATGTTTAGGGGTAGAGTTGAAGACTTATTTAGTAAATATCCTCCTATATTAATTGATACCCGGATTGCAGGAATTCGAATTGTGAATTTTATCTATTATCTCGATTCAAAAATTTTTACCGATTTAAAATCCATTTTAAAAGATTTATTAGAATCCTTTGTAAGTGAAGTAGTCATTAACTCTGCTAGTGTACCTGTAATATTGGTCAATGAAAATGGAGTAATAGAAACTACAGGAAATATTAAAAGTGAAATTACAGATAATCCAAAATTACTGCGTGCGAAATTGGAAGATATGAAAAGTAGTGGGAAGTCATTGTTCGTGGATTTAGGTCCAGGGAAAAGCAAAACCTTATATTATGAAAACTCTGAGATATACAATCAATTAAAATTCTTTCCATTCATTCAATTATCCATTTTTGCTGGATTTTTATTGATCGGCTACTTAGCTTTTAGCGGGGCACGTAGAGCAGAAGAAAATCAAGTTTGGGTAGGGATGAGTAAAGAAACAGCTCATCAAATGGGCACCCCATTATCTTCTTTAAATGCTTGGGTAGAATTATTGAAAGACTCTACCATAGAGGAATTGAAAGAGATGAATATTGCGGAGGAGATAGAAAAAGATGTAATACGATTAAGTTTGGTAGCCGATAGATTCAGTAAAATTGGTTCGAAACCAGAATTGAAACCAATGAATTTAGAGCTTATAATTGAAGATACTGTTTCGTATTTTAGGGTACGTACCTCCTTACGAACTATTTTTGAAATCAATAAAATTGATCGAATTTCTGAAGCAAAGATCAATAAAGAACTATTTATTTGGGTATTAGAAAACTTAATTAAAAATGCGATTGATGCCATGGAAGGATTAGGCTCCATCACCATTAATTACGGGGTATTCAACGACAATATTTATATCGATATCATCGATACGGGTAAAGGCATTCCAAAAGGTAATTTTGATACGATCTTTCAGCCAGGCTATACTACCAAAACAAGAGGTTGGGGATTAGGATTATCCTTATGTAAACGAATTATTGAAAACTACCACAAAGGAAAAATCTTTGTGAAAGATTCTAAAGCCGGGCAAGGAACCACATTTAGGATATTATTGCCGAAGTAAATATCAATTACTCCGCTGCTCTATTCCACACTTGGAAATTTGCTACTTGATTCACCATATCAGGCCAATCACCTCTAAATGCTAATGCTCTATCATCTATAAAAATATCGGCCATCGGTTTTCCAAAAGTCCAAATTTTATCATATGGAATTTCATGCTTCGCCATATATTCTTCAATCATTTTTTTCTGATCGGGCTCTGTTTCTTTTCTACCAAATGTTTTATTGGTCCGTGTCGTAAAAATATAAATCTTATGTTTTTGTGCACGTAAGGCTTCTAAAGCTTCTTTGGTTCCTGGCACTGGATCGTCATATATTTCACCTCCATTCCAGCCTCTGCTATAGCCATGTATCACACCATCAAAATCTACTGCAATCGTCATATTCTTAATTTAAAATGATTTTACCTTTTATACTTTTTGTTCCTATTTTCACTTCATACAAATAAACTCCTCGTGCAATTGTTGCACAATTCCATACGATATTATTTTGTGTTTCTGCTATATGTTCTTTCCAAACCACTCGTCCACTGATATCCATAATTCGAATATCTTTTTCATTCATATTCAAAGCACATTCAAAAATCACCTTATCTGATGCAGGATTCGGATATACTTGAATATTATTAGTAGCAACTTCATCATTCACTTTCCCAATAACAGCATACACACAAGTATCTGATATACTAATCGTATTCGCTAAAGGATTATAATTTAAAGCCGTGCTATCCATACATCCATACACTTTAGGAACACAAGAATCATTACTGATATTGGCAGTTGGATTATAATTAAATGCAGTAGTATCCATACATCCAAATACTGCTGGGTATAATAAACTTTGATATGTATTCAACTTACCATAACCATAGGTATTATTCGGAATGCTGTTCGTTGTAAAGCTATCTAAACGAGCCGTTCTAAACAATATATCTTTGGCTTGAAGTGGTTTTAGATTTGGATATTTTTCTAATAATAATGCTACCGCACCTGCTACCATTGGTGAGGCCATACTCGTTCCTGAATTTCGTACATAATAACCTCCATAAGCTATTTTATAGGATTGACCTGTGCGAATTAAAGTAGAAAACCAACGCATACTCATACACGACAATACAAAATTACCTGGTGCAGTAATATCTGGCTTCGTTCTACCATCACGTGTTGGACCCCAACTTGAATTTTGTGCAATATGTCCGGCTGTTTCTGTATTAAAGGTATAAGTACTATCAAAATTTAAAAAAGCATTTCTATTTACATAATTCCCAACCGTAATAACATTATTACTGCATTGCCATGAACTCACTATCGTTTGATTATTATCGGGATAAACATAACCTGGAAAAGCAATTAATGCTGTATCATACACAAAATTACTAGTGGTTATCAAACTTTTTGCTGCCCAAACATCTGCTTTCCCTTGTCCTGCAAAACGCAATGACCAAACTTTGGTAAAGGTATCGGGTGTTACTTCACATTCTACATGATAAGTAGTACCCACTAATTGAGCAGCATATTTCACCTGCCCTCTATAAGATCCAACTGAGTCGATAATATTACGAGTGATGATGACACTTGGTACAAATGGTAAAGTAGGCATATCTCTTTTAATATTTAAATAGCCTGTATTTCCTCTACGTGAGTATCCTACCGTATCTATCGCTTCTACTGTAAAATAAGCATTATTAAAGGATTGTGTATCGGCCCAAAAATCAAAATAATATTTGGTTGTATAGGCTTTAGTTGTAAAAAACGAATACAACGAATCACCAGCAATAAAATTATATTGTCCGTGATAGGCTATATTACCAGCATTTCCAGCTGCAGCCACTAATATTCTTCCCGATTTTTCTTGTAATAGATAATCAATAGCTACTGAAGTTAAATCTTTACCATCACGTGCGCCATAATAATCGCCTACACTAGTATTTATAACACATGGGCGACCCATCGCATCTGCTTTTTTGTAGATATAATCAACTGCATCAATCATATTGGTTAAGAAATCTGTTCCATATTTAACTGATACTGCAACGATATCACAAGCAGGGGCATTTCCTCTGAATGCAGGATTGGCATTACCATTCCCTACAGCAATTCCAGTTACATGTGTGCCATGACCAGCGCTACCTTGCTCCACATGCGTACACAAATCATTATTGATATCTATATAATTCCATTCTTTACCATAGTTATAGGGCAGTGGACTTAAAACAGAAGGGGCATAATTTTGATCCCATAAAAATTTGATACGGGTAGTACTATCGGGGTTTTTAAAATCAGGATGATCGAAATAAATACCATCATCAATTAATCCAAATAATACACCTGATCCAGTATAGCTTTGTGTAAGTGGTGCAATCCCTTGATAAGCACTATCTACATTATTCCATATACGTGCAGTATCTAACATTGTTTTTCCTCCTACTGAAAAATCACCCATGCGCAATACTGCAGATTCTTGTGCAAATGCTTCTACAAATTTTTTAGAGATACTCACTCTACATAAATCATGAATATTATATAGAAATGTAGCTTTATATTTTTTGCATAATTGTTGAATGGATGCCTTATCGCCTTTAACTATGATTTGTAATGGTGCATCAGCAGATGTATGACTAATTAATTGTTGATTCCATAAACTTAATCCAGCACTTGATTGTTGTGCAAATAGACTATTCGTCAATAGTATTATTGTAATAAATGTAAGTTGATATTTATTCATTAATGATGTTTATTTCAAGTTTAAATATATTAAAACAAAATCTGATTGTTTGTATATTTTTTAAGTATTTTTGTATTGTTTAATAATAAACCGAGAGTGCATGTTGCTGAAAATACTACAAATCCTAGTCTTTAATATTTTATTTCTAAGTACCCTATACTTAGCATACAAAAAAGCGAAACAAATTTATTCGAATATTCAATTAGGTAAAGCCATGAAAAAAGATGGCTCTACTAATGAACGTATTAAGAATGTATTATTGATCGCTTTTGGGCAACAAAAAATGTTTCAAAATATTTTACCTGCTATTTTACACTTTTGTATTTATGTGGCATTTATTATCACTCAAATAGAATTAATAGAAATATTTATAGATGGTGCTATTGGTTCACATAGATTATTATATCATACTTTCGGTGGCAATAAAATATTCCATTTTCTGTATGTAGGTACTGTATCCTTTATTGAGATATTATCTGTTTTGGCATTTATAGCAACTATCGCATTCTTGAGCAGAAGAAATTTATTAAAACTCCCACGCTTTACCATGCCTGAGCTAAAAGGTTGGCCAACAAAAGATGCGAACTTAATTTTATTATTTGAAATTTATTTGATCACTTGCATTTTCAGTATGAACATCGCTGACCAAGCTATGCATATTCAAGAACATGGCGAAGGATACGGCTTCTTCATTAGTGGTATGATTGCACCTGCACTTAGTCATTTATCTCATACCTTATTACTTGTATGGGAACGAATAGGTTGGTGGGGACATATCATCGGGGTATTTGGTTTTATGTTGTATTTGCCTCATTCAAAACATTTGCATATTCTATTAGCCTTCCCCAATACTTATTTTGCAAAGCTTACTCCTAAAGGGCAATTAAGCAATTTGGAGGCGGTGACTAAAGAGATAAAAATCATGATGAATCCCGATACCGCATTTGCAGCGCCTACTGAAGCAGATGCAGCACCAGTAAAATTTGGAGCAAAGGATGTATTCGATTTGAATCAGAAACATTTATTAGATGCCTATACGTGTACAGAGTGTGGAAGATGCACGAGTGCTTGTCCGGCGAATCAAACAGGTAAAAAATTATCTCCACGTAAAATCATGATGGATACTCGTGATCGTTTGGAAGAAGTGGGTAAAAATATGCAAGCGAATGGTGGGCAATTTGTAGACGATCAAAAATCATTATTAAGTTATATCACAGTAGAAGAATTAAGAGCTTGTACTACTTGTAATGCATGTGTTCAAGAATGTCCGGTTCTCATCAATCCCTTAGACATCATTATGGAACTTCGTCGTCATTTGATTTTAGAAGAAAGTAATTCGCCCGAAGAATGGAATGGTATGTTTACTAATATTGAAAACAATAGCGCTCCTTGGCAATTCTCACAACAAGATCGATTAAAGTGGGAGGACAACTAATTCAATTAGGTCACGCCAAAGAGTGAAAGAATTACGAATTACGAATGAATCAAAAATTAAGAATTAATAAAATAAGAATTAATAAAAAACAATCAATTTGCTAATCAGAAAATTTGCTAATCTGCTAATTGATTAATTTGCTAATTAAATAGGTATGGAAAAGATAAAAACAGTAGCTGAAATGGCTGCAAATGGTGAGAAACCTGAAATTCTTTTTTGGGTAGGTTGTGCTGGAAGTTTCGATGCACGTGCCATTAAAATTACTAGAGCATTCACTAAAATTTTACAACATCTAAATATCAATTTTGCTGTATTAGGTAAAGAAGAAGGATGCACTGGCGATCCAGCTAAGCGTGCTGGTAATGAATTTGCATACCAAATGGCAGCTCATACGAATATTGAAATATTAAATGCCTATGAAATCAAAAGAATTGTTACCACTTGTCCGCATTGCTTTAATATATTAAAAAATGAATATCCTGAATTAGGTGGTCAATATGAAGTAGTACATCATGCTACCTATTTACAAGAATTGATTGATGCAGGTAAAATCAAAATTCAAGGGGGTGGAAGTTTTAAAGGGAAACGAATTACTTTTCATGATTCTTGTTATTTAGGTCGAGCGAACGATATCTATGAAGCACCTAGAGAAGTTCTAGCTATACTAGATGCAGAATTAGTGGAGATGAAAAAAAGCAAAAAAAATGGTATGTGCTGTGGCGCTGGTGGTGCACAAATGTTTAAAGAAGATGAACCTGGTGATGCACGTATCAATGCCATTAGAACAGAACAGGCCTTAGAAGTAAGTCCAGATATTATCGCTGCTGCTTGTCCATTTTGTATGACCATGTTAAGTGATGGAGTAACTGCTAAGGACAAACAAAAAGAAGTACGCGTATTTGATTTAGCCGAACTAATTGCGCATGGACAAGGCTTAGAAAGTATTTTATAATATAATAGTATCCAATACGATTCATGAAAAATAGCACCTTATTATTGATTGCATTTGTTAGTATAGCCTTATTTTCTTGTAAAAATAAAGTAGTAAATACAGATACCGCTGGATTAAAAAAAATGCTTGAAAATGAACATGCTCGTTATCAAGTTTATTTCGACTCGTGTATAAACACAACAACACAAAAAACACTAAAAGATAGCTCTACTCTTTATATTGGTGGATTATTTAATAATCGTGTCAAAGAAGATAATACATACATGCATGTGATGTCTTTTAAACGTTGGGATGCCTTTATCAAGAAAAAAGGAAAGAATGGATTAATGTCGTTACTTGACTTTCATAACAACTATTTACTTGAAGAATATTCTCCTACAAGTGGAACCTATAGCTCCAATTTCAATATGACTATCTATCCTTTTGATTGGAGTAAAGTAGAAATTAGTATGATGGGAAAAGATAAAATAAACACTGCACCTATTGAACATTGGGCATATAGATGGATGACACCTAATGATTCTATGAATTACACCAAAAAAATTGCAAACATTCATTCTATTAATTTTATTTCAGCAACTGATACTGCTCAAGTTAATATTGATATGGGAACTGCAGATATGGATGCCTTTTATCAATTGTTAGATAGTATCAAAGCAGGTGGTGCTAATCAAATACATATAAAAACATATATTCATGACTAACGAAATAAAAGCTTTATCTAACTCTTTTGATTTGCATAGCAAAGTATGGATATATACAAGTGATAGAGTATTTACAAATGCTGAATCTACAGCTATATCAAATCAATTAGCTCTATTTGCTGCTCAGTGGACTTCACACGGAGCAAAAGTAAAAGGCGAAGCCATTTTATTACATAATCGATTTATTATTTTTATTGCTGATGAAAACGCCTGCGGGGTTGGTGGATGTTCTCTTGATAAAACAGTAGCTATAATAAGAGAAATTGCTCAACAATACCAAGTAGATTTATTCAATCGATTTTTAATCTCTTATCGAGAGGAGGAACAAATAATTACTCGTGGATTAGGTCAGTTTAAAGAGTTATTAGCTAGCAAACAAATCTCCGAACAAGTCATTGTATTTAATACAATGGTTAATCATTTACAAGCATTATTGCATTGGGAACAAGCCTATGAACATAGCCCCTATGCTTCGATAGAAGCACCTATATCATTTTTATTATAAATATTTTTTATGAGCATCGGATTAACAAATATCAATTTTCAGCAGCTGAAATACGATCATTATTATAAGGGTAAAGTACGTGATGTATATACTATAAACAATAAATTAATTATGATTGCCTCTGATCGAATCTCGGCCTTTGATGTAGTATTACCTCGTCCTATTCCTTATAAAGGTCAAGTATTAAATCAAATAGCTGCTACCTTTTTAGATGCTACCAAAGATATATGTCCGAATTGGCTAGAAAGTAGCCCGGACCCAAATGTTGCCATAGGTAAAAAATGTGAACCTATCCGTATTGAAATGGTGATACGTGCTTATTTGACTGGACATGCATGGCGAACCTACAGCAGTGGTTTACGCAGTTTATGCGGTGTAGCCTTGCCAGAAGGACTCAAAGAAAATGATCGATTACCAACACCAATCATCACTCCTGCTACTAAAGCAGATGAAGGTCATGATGTAGATATCAGTCGAGAAGATATATTAGCTCAACAAATTGTTTCGAAAGAAATATATGAAACTATGGAGCTTTACACGAATCAATTATTTGATCGAGGAACACAAATTGCTAAAGATCATGGATTAATTTTAGTCGATACTAAATATGAATTTGGTATGTATGAGGGTCAAGTGATATTGATGGATGAAATACATACACCTGATTCCTCTCGATATTTTTATGCAGATACCTATGAAGAAAATCAACGAGCAGGAATAGCCCAGAAACATTTGAGTAAAGAATTTGTTCGCGAATGGTTAATTGCCAATAATTTTATGGGCAAAGAAGGACAGCAAGTCCCAGAAATGACCGATGAAGTAGTAGCTTCAATTAGTAATAGATATATCGAGTTATATGAAAAAGTAACAGGTAAAAACTTTATTAAAAGAGATTATTCAAATATTATAGCGCAAATTGAAAATCATATTATAGCAGCACTATAAATTATTTAGTATCTTAGCTAAATGAGATTTTATTTCTATTGTTGTATTGTATTAAGTTTGAGTTTACAAGCTTGTTATTTTATACATCATGATGTGACGATAGACAATACTAGTTCCAAAAAATTAGCTATTGAAATAGATCAAGAAAAATTCATTTTATCTCCCAAAAGTTTTTTAGAAGTAAAAATTCGTAATGGTATGCATCAAGTCATTGTGCGTGATGATAGCAGTCATCAAATACTCAAAAAATGGCCTACATTAGGAATTTACAAGGATGGTTTATTGAATATATGTGCCAATGAATATATCATACAAAACAATCGATTTATAAATTTCGAATCGGTAAATATCAAAGAAATTCCAGATCATTCATTAGTGTTAAATGGATATACCTATCAAGGTAATTTATCAAAAACTAGTGCAGATAAAGCCTTTATAGAAAAATGTTGGGATAGAGGATTAGATGAAGATATTACCAATATTGAAGAAGTAAATCCTGCTCATAAAATCCTTATTAAGATCTATCGAATCGAGGATTTTGAAAAAGATTTTTTACGAAACGTGAGATAAGTTCTTAGTGAGTTCAAAGTTTAAAGCCTGCCTGACGGCAGTCAGGTTCAAAGTTTTGAGTATAAAGGTCTGAGCTTGCCTGACGGCAGTCAGTTTTAAAGTTCTGAGTTTAAAGTTTATAGTTCTGATCCTGCCTATCGGCAATTTAATTAAGAATTAAAAATTAAAAAAATAATTCGTAATTCGTAATTCGTAATTCGTAATTAATATTATCGGTTAATATGATCTATATAAATCTCCCCACTGGTAATCACTTTGATGAGACTATCTGAATTTACTGCATTTTCTACACTGAATGTGCCCTGAATAATGTTTTCAAGTGTATCACATTTCGTAAAATTTACACCTCCTGTTTCAGTTATATATACATCTGATGAATTATATCCTCCATTATTATAATAAGTAATAAAGCAATCTGTTAAGGCAGGTTGTGCTCCTAATTTGGCTAAGGCTAATATTTCCATTACCTGTTTTCCTTGACTATAAGCAATTATTTGTATTTGTCGGCGACTGACAGATGACCCTGTATACGTATATAATAATGCATAAGTCGAATCTACTTCTACCTTATTTCCATCTAATACAAAACTAAATGCAGTAGGTGCTGCTGCTTTATTACAAGAATAAATAACAACTAAACTGATCAATAACAAACTAAATAGTACAATATATTTTTTCATCTCAATATTTTAATACAAAGTAAATACTAATTCTAGCAGCTACTTGATAATTTTTCTTAATCTTTTATAACAGGTGCTTGCAAATCAAAATCTCTAAACTCTAAGAAATGTACTTGATTATTTTCATACATATCATAAGGTAATGTATTATCTGCCTTGAAATATTTAACAGGTATAAATTTATAATTACTAAATAATCCTTTATAATCTATATCGGCTGCATGGTCTTTTAAACTTAAGCCAAATTGTTCTAATGCATAAATAGTAAACTGCATGATATCATAACCTAGCAAAGTATTCTCTTCAATTGAATATCCATGATTTTCTCTAAAACTTTTTACTATTTTATTATCCTCTGCTTCACTAGTATCTGCATATACTACTTTTGGAATATATGGTTTTGATTCATTCATGGTATTGTAGTTTACTGCATCATAATCTAACCAAGTAGGCATGCCATAAAAAGTTACTTTATCGGTACTAGAAACTTTGCCACAACTAGCTGAGATAAAGCCTTCATTAAACGATGGACAAATAACAATGGAATGATTACCTGTATACAGAGAGCTTAGTGATTTACTATAAGATGCATTTCCTACAATCAAGGTATCACAAAATAGTTTTTTATCTGCCTCTCTATTTTTATTTAATTCTTGCACATAATCATACACAATAGATGCATAATGTCTATCATCTTCTGTATTTCTGCCTAACACTAAAACAGAACCATATTCATAATCAGCCACTAATTTATCTACCATGGCCTTGCAAATCATTTCAGTTGATGGATTCAATTTGAAATGATAGGGATTCGTGTTTGCAATGTAGATAGACGGGGACAATGGAGAGAAATTATAGATATGATGTTCTTTACAGAAATTGGCTACCATCACTGCATTTTGTGTATGCGCGGGGCCAATAATCACATCCATTTTAGCCATATTGGTGTCTTGCAAAAGTTTGGTGGTTTGGTCGATATTTTTTAAATCGTCATATACATAAAACTGAATTTTTACATTTGCATTCGAAGCATCAGCAATAGCCATACGAACACCATTATAAAAATCGATAGAAATTTTTGTTTCACGAGGAATAGAAGCCGTTTTTGCACTACTATCTCGAATCATGGTAATCCCTTTACTCATAGCACCCCAACCAGCTCCAGCATTAAAAGGTAAAATTAAAGCTACGTTATACACTTCTTTACGAATGATAGTTGTATCTTTCTCTTTAATGTTTACGACATCATCTGTAGGAATCACTTCGGTAGCTTTTACTTCGCGATTTACTTTTTCCTTGTTTTCAATTTGAATCGATTCATTACTCTCTTTCATTTTTGCTTTAGAGGTATCCGTATTCGAATCGAATCGTAATACTTCTTCGCCACTATATAAATTACGTTGACGTTGCGCATCGCATAGACTAAAAGAAAGCAGAGAGATAAGAAGAATTAAATACTTCATGTTATTTTAAATAATGAATGAACAGATTGACAAATTTGATTCCAAGTTTTTTATTCCCACTCAATAGTTGCAGGCGGTTTACTACTAATATCATATACTACTCTATTGATACCTCGCACATTATTAATAATTTCATTCGATACTTTGGCTAATAAACTATGGGGCAAGTCACTCCAATCGGCTGTCATACCATCTGTACTTTGTACACAACGAAGAGCTACTGCATTTTCGTAGGTACGCTCATCGCCCATAACACCTACACTTTGAACAGGTAGTAATATCACGCCACTCTGCCATACTTTGTCATAATAGCCACTTTCTTTTAAGTTATGAATAAAAATGGCATCTGCTTCTTGTAACATATGAATTTTTTCAGGAGTAATATCGCCTAAAATGCGTATCGCTAGTCCAGGTCCAGGAAATGGATGACGATTTAAAATATGTTCGGGCAATTGTACTTCTTTACCAGCTTTACGCACTTCATCTTTAAACAAATAACGAAGTGGTTCTACAATTTTCAAATTTAATTTATCTGGTAAACCTCCTACATTATGATGTGATTTAATTGTTACTGATGGTCCGTGCACACTAACACTTTCAATCACATCTGGATAAATAGTACCTTGAGCCAACCATTTAGCATTTTCTATTTTTTTCGATTCCGCTTCAAAAACTTCTATAAAAACACGACCAATAATTTTTCGTTTTTGTTCAGGGTCGCTAATCCCTTTCAATTCATTTAAAAATAAATCGGTAGCATTAACACCTTTCACATTTAAACCCAATCCTTCATAAGTTTCTAAAACTTGGTTATATTCATTTTTTCGAAGTAAACCATTATTGACAAAAATACAATGTAGATTTTTGCCAATAGCTTTTTGTAATAATAATGCTGCCACAGAAGAATCAACCCCTCCTGATAACCCTAATATAACTTTATCATTCCCTAATTGTTTTTTCAGGTTACTAATCGTATCATTTACAAAAGAAGCTGGTGTCCAACTGGCACTACATTGACATATATCTATAAGATAATTTTTAAGCATGGTAGCTCCTTCAGTACTATGATATACTTCGGGGTGAAATTGTAGTGCATACACAGGATAATTGTATGCTCCTGATTTAGAAGCATAAATAGCTGTTGGAATCGAATCTGTTTTAGCTACTAAATCAAAATTAGCTGGAATTGCCGTGATGGTATCTCCATGCGACATCCATACTTGTGAATCATTACTTACCCCTTTACATAATGCATCATCTTTTTTAAGAATTTGTAAATGTGCACGACCATATTCTCGAGTAGCACTTTTTTCGACCGCTCCTCCACATTTTTTGGCAATGAGTTGTGCTCCGTAACATACAGCTAACACAGGACGTTTACCAAATAGCTCTAAAATATCAATATCTGGTGCTCCCTCTTGCATCACTGAGAATGGCGAACCCGATAAAATCACTCCTTTAATAGAATCATCCCATTGAATAGCTTTGGTAAATGGTTGAATTTCACAATATATATGCTGTTCGCGAACTCTTCTTGCAATAAGTTGAGTATATTGCGAACCAAAATCTAAGATTATAATTTTTTCCTGCATGCCGCAAAGTTATAAAATAAATTCTTCTTAGATTTAATTGTAAGCAAATGAATAAAAATGTTGATTATACAATAAAATTGTTAATAAAATAGAAGTGATAACTTTTAACGTATTTTGTACTTTTGATGTCTATAAATTTTTGATTAATCCAACAAAATATATGAAAAAACATTTATTTACCCTATTTACTGTTTTACTTCTAATCAGTAATGCACACAAAATTTTAGCTCAAGGTCAAACTATTGTTCTAAACGAATTTGACAATACGCTTCTCGAAAACATGGTGAACGACGAGATTAATAAATATCGTACAAGCATGAAACTAGAGAATTTATCTAGAAATGGTTTATTAGATAAAGCAGCATTGGCTCAGGCTACTGATTTCAAAACAGAGATGAAAATATTAATCGATGATGATATTGCAGCTCGTATGAAAAAATTAGGTTCTAAAAGCAAAGCTGATTGGAATGCCTTAATAGTAAATATTGCTAAAGGTAAAGATATGATGACCTATGAAGACGCAGCTAAAGAAATAGCTACTAAACTTACTACTGGTAAGGCTTCACAGAAAAAAATTATCGTTGCTAGTTATTTTTATGCTGGTTATTCAGTGGTTTTAGATGTTGAAAAGAAAAAAGTATATGTATCACAAACACTTGGTGGAATTGATGTAGCAGGTGGTGATGTAAAAAAGTTACGTAAAACATTACCTGTAAAATTTACTAATAAAGCTATTGGCGCTGCTGCAAACGATAGAGATTGTAAAGCATGTGAGAAATTTACTAATTTCAAAAAATTATATAATGGTATTGAAATCAAAGGGAAATATGTGTATTTAACTTATGACAACTTAAAAGAACTAAAATCACTATTAAAAAGAGATAATGATGCATTAGGTATTGAATTCGTATTAAGAAAACAATATCGTTGTGAAGGCGAAAATATCTTAAATGCTTCTTTACCTACACGTGGTGCCGTAGTAAAACCATATACATCAGCTAAAATTATCGGACCTAAAAAGAACTTAGCAGAAGGTGGTGATAAAGCTAAATCGTATTATGGAATTATTGGTAAAATCAAAGGTTCTATCATTAAAAAATTACCTGAAGATTATGAAATCAATTTACTAGTTGTACAAAATGGTAGCGTTTGTAAATCAATTAAACGTTCATATGCAGAAGATGGTGGTCAAAAATCATTAACTATTTTAGCAATTTTCCCAGATACAGCTATTTTAAATCCAGGTGGATGGGTTCCAACAAACGAAAAAGGAACGATCACTTTTAAAGTACCTTTTGAAGTAAATAAGTCTGATTATAAATTGACAGATGTGAAACCTATGATCGATGCTTTAAATGAGCCTAAATATAAAATCAATGATATCTTTATTGATGCACACTCTTCTTTAGAAGGTGATACTACCAATAATACTCGTTTACAACAAAAAAGATCTGAAAGCATCATGCGTGCTATTCAAGAAATGGGCTCGAATGATAGTAACTTAGTAAAACCACAAAATGTAACTACATCTAATGGTTGGGATATCTGGCAACAACAAGTAAAAGCGAGTAAAGACTTAGCTTATTTCAAAGACATGAGTTTTGAAGAAGTAAGACAAAACTTAAATGATCCAGAAGTATTCAAAAAATTAGATACTGTTTTAAAAGCACAACGTTTTGCAGGTGTAAAAATGAATGTAACTTATGATGCAACTGGTGCTAACGAACAACCATTCGTATTATCACAATTGAAAAAAGCAATCGATGCTAAAGATGGTGCTAAAGCGCTTAAAATTCAACAATATGCTTTCAGAAGAATCTTAGATAAAAAGTATGATGCGGCTCCATTTTTAAGCATGCAAATACCTTCAAATCCTAATTTCACTTCTTTAATCATTAACCAATTGTATTTAGATAATTATTTAAATGCAGGAGGGGAATTGACTCCAGCTATCAAAGCTAGATTTGAAGAGTTATACAAAAAATCTCCTGATAACGGTTTTGCAGCATTCAACAAATATATGTATGATGTGAAATTTGGTGATTTAAAAGACGAAAAACAAATTCGTGAAACTCAAAAAGGTATTGATAATTTATATTCAACTAAAGTTCCTCAAAAATATAATGATGCTTTAAACTTAGAATATCAATTTAAAATTATGGGTTACTTTGATACTGTAGATAACAAAAATCCAATGATTCAAGAAAGTATGGATCGTATCAAAAAAATATTCAATGTAGAAGGTGCTTCATGGCAAAATGCATTGAAATTGGGGTATATCTTCGCTGCTAATAACGATTTAAAATATACGACTAAAATTTTAGCTCCTTATTTAGAAGTGGAAGGGGTAAATCCAGAATTATACTTTGTATACTTAACAGCAGCAGCTGCAGATGAAAAAAATATTTTCACTAAAGATTTCCGTATCGCGATGGATAAAGCAAGAGCAGCTGATAAAACACGTTTCTGTAAATTGTTTGGTGCTCCTAAATTAAGTTTCCAATATTTAGAGAATCCATTAATTAAAGAATCATATTGCAATACTTGTAATTAAAATATAAACTAACTATACAACTAAGGTCACACAATTGTGTGGCCTTTTTTTATGAATAAAATTGTCAATCTGTTTTTTAACTTGTAACTTAGCAATCGTATAACAACTCCTTATGTTTCAACCAACATACACCAGCGCTGAAGAAGCTTTACAACTCATACAATCGAACCAACGAGTTTTTTTACATGGCAGTGCAGCAACGCCTGTATTTTTAATTGAGAAACTGATTCAACAAAAAGAACGATTACAACAGGTTGAGTTAATTAGTATTAGTTTATATGGTGTAGATTTAAATGATCCATCACTCGCTGGACATTTTTATATCAATTCCATGTTTGTGTCTGATAGTACTCGAATAGCTGTAAATAGCTCTTATGGTGATTATATTCCGGTACTTTTAAGCGAAATACATCAACTTTTTACACAAAATATATTACCTATAGATGTAGCGATACTTCATGTTTCACCCCCCGATGTTCATGGATATTGTTCATTAGGAACATCCGTAGATATTGCTGTAGTAGCCATGAAACAGGCTAAAAAAATTATTGCACAAGTCAATCCTAATATGCCTCGTGTGCATGGAGATGCTTTTATCCATTTCGATCAATTAGATGCTGCCGTTTGGGTAGAAGATGCCTTACCTGAGATTAGCTACCTGGCTAAAAAAAATCAAATACATGATCAAATTGGGAATCATATTGCTGCATTAGTAGAGGATGGTGCCACTCTGCAAATAGGAATTGGTGCTTTGCCTGATAGCATTTTACCGAAGTTAAGTCAACATAAAAATTTAGGATTACATACCGAAATGTTTTCAGATGGAGCCATTCCATTGATTGAAAGTGGGGTGATTAATAACAGTTTAAAAAAAGTAATTCCCGGATATTGCGTTACGTCATTTTTACTAGGCACTAAAAAATTATATGATTATGTACATGATAATCCCTTGATAAAAGCACTTGAAATCAGCTTTGTAAATGATCCACGAATCATCAGTAAAAATCCAAAAGTAACCGCGATCAATAGTGCCATTGAGATTGATTTGACAGGACAAGTTTGTGCGGATTCGATTGGGATGTATCAATATTCAGGTATAGGTGGACAAATGGATTTTATGAGAGGGGCCGCATTATCAGAAAAAGGAAAACCAATTATTGCACTCACTTCAACCACCTCAAAAGGAATATCTCGTATAGTGCCATTTCTTCAAACGGGAGCTGGTGTTGTAACATCTAGAGGACATGTGCATTGGGTAGTAACCGAATATGGTGCAGTAAATTTATTCGGCAAAAATATGGAACAACGTGCAGAGGCACTTATCCAATTAGCTCATCCATCACATAGAGAGCAACTCGAAAAAAGTGCCTACGAACGTTTTAAAAAATAATTATTAATTTTTACTTAAGATAGCGTACAATTCATCTTTTAAGTGTAGTCTTTTCATACGCAATCCGTTTAATACCTCATCTACAGTGGCTTCTGCGCCTGTCTCAATTCGGTGAATCTCATTATTTACTTCATGATAATCATCAAACAATTTTCTAAAGTGTGTATCTGAAACTTTTAATGTATGGATTTTTTCTTCCATTTCAGGAAACTCATGTTTTAAATCGTGCTTATTCATATAATTTTTTTTAGGTGAAAACATATATAAATATAACCAAAACGAAGTCATTTGAGTTCCTTAAAATGCAATTAATTTAGCTGAATCGAATATTATTTTACTTTGACTAAATAATAATTATTTTTTCCTTTCTTTACTAGTATAATAGCATCATTAATTAATAAATCTGCAGAAGCAAAACTATCCATTTTTACTTTTTCTAAATTGATGCTGATAGCGTTTTCTTGCAAACTTCTTTTCGCCTCGCCTTTACTTGCGAATATACCTGTCTTTTCGCTTAGAAAATCTATCATCGATAAGCTACTCGACAATTCACTTTTTGCAATTGTAAATTGTGGCACTCCTTCAAACACTTCTTCAATCTGTTCGTTATTCAAGGTAAGCAATGCTTCTTTGGTAGATTTCCCGAATAAAATCTCAGAGGTTTGTATAGCTAAATCTAAAGCTTCTTTACCATGAATACGCGTTGTAAATTGTGTAGCTAATTCTTTTTGTAGAATACGTAAATGAGGCGCTGCATCGTGTTCTTGAGTCAGTTTTTCAATTTCTTCTTTCGTCAAAAACGTAAATATTTTAATAAACTTTTTCGCATCTTCATCACTATTGTTGAGCCAGAATTGGTAGAATTTATAAGGACTGGTTTTAGCAGCATCTAACCATACATTATTGCCTTCACTTTTACCGAATTTAGTACCATCGCTTTTGGTAATCAGTGGCGCCGTAAATGCATATCCCTCTCCTCCTGCTTTTCTACGAATCAATTCAGTTCCAGTAGTGATATTACCCCACTGATCGCTGCCCCCAACTTGTAGTCTACAATTTTTAATGTTGTATAAATGATAAAAATCATAACCTTGAATCAGTTGGTACGAGAACTCCGTAAATGACATCCCTCCTTCTAATCTGCTTTTCACCGAATCTTTGCTCATCATATAACTCACGGTGATATGTTTACCGGCATCACGTATAAAATCTAAAAAGCTAAACGTTTTAAACCAATCGAAATTATTGACAATTTCAGCAGCGTTTTCGCTTGCTTTGAAATCTAAAAATTTTTCTAATTGTTTTTGAATACCTTTTAAATTGAATTCAATTTGTTCGATACTCATCAAACTTCTTTCGGTGCTTTTGCCAGATGGATCGCCCACCATACCGGTAGCACCACCTACTAAAGCTAATGGTTTATGTCCAGCACGTTGTAAATGCATCAATAACATAATAGGCACCATATTTCCAATAGTCAAAGAATCTGAAGTAGGATCAAAACCTGCATACACCGTAATTTTTTCTTTCATCAGCAATTCTTCTGTACCAGGCATGATATCTTGCAATAAGCCTCTCCACTTCAGTTCTTCTATAATATTTGACATCGATAGTATGTATTTGTATTTATGATTCGTGCAAAATTAGTACATTTAAGTAGAGGATACTAGCCTCGCTGTTCGACATGTTCCGCAGGGCATGTCGAACTTCAGATAAAAGGCATTT
>JBAXTO010000001.1:0-739407 GCA_037130135.1 Bacteroidota bacterium | reverse complement strand
ACTTGTGTTATTCATATAAGTTGGTTTATGTGTCAACTTATTTTAGGATGCTTCACATATATAAATAAAAAAGTCCTCTTATAATCAAGAGGACTTTTTTTTGGATATAAAAAGAGGAGATATTTTTTAAGATAACTATTTATAAAGTATAATAGACACCAATTCTAAATTGATTTTTCCAACTAGGTGGATTATATGTACTTATTTCTTCGGTTGATAGAATTCTTGTATAATTGAGTTTTGCTTGTAAATGTTTATGCAAAAAGAAAGAACCTAATGAGGCAGTAATTCTATCTCCATATCCAATAAAATTATCATTCTGGTTGATACGGTCATATCTTAATGCTGCATAGATTTTACTTTTATCATTATAATAAGATGATTGGACATAATATCCACCTACATTAAAATAAGGTTTTGTACTTCCCATTAATCGTTCGGTTTGTAATGGATAAATACGTATATAATTATATTCAGCTTGAATACCTAAACCCTTATAAAAGAAACCAACATCATAGCCTTGCGTTATTTTTTTTCCTCCAATAACCAATAATTGATAGGTGTCTGGTATGGTACTATTTTTATTAGTATATCTAGCATTAGCACCAATAGTGAATTGAGGTAGATGACAGTTGTAAAAATCAAAATCAGTTTCTTTATCTTTTTGTGGCCATGCAAAATCAACACGTGCTACATATTCAAAATTGGTGTTTAAATCATTTTTACCTTTGAGACTAGTTTCAGCAATTCCGGTGTACATTCCAACATTGAAGTTTAATAATCCTCTAATAAGTGATTTGTTTACATTAATACCAAAGTCTCTTGAACCAAAAATTTGCCCTCTACATATTTCTGCTCTATTAAAAAAAGGTGAATCAAATTCAGAAACTAAATTACTTCTGGAGTACTTCACTTTAAAAAAGCCAGCTCTAATTTTGAAATCACGAATTGGTTTAATTTGAATATATAAATTCATTAATCCAATATTCTCAGGATCAGTGCTTGCTAGAGCAATAGCAGCTATATCTGCTTGTAGCACACATTTTACGAACTTATAATTATATTCAAATTTTAGTTGAGCATTTCTTGGATCAAAATATTTTAACTTTTTATTCGGCGTATTTATATTATCACGATTGGTAAAAGTAATGGTTGCTAATCCTGAAATTTCAAAACTATGATCATTATGAACAAATGCAAATTGTGCAAATAGGGAATTAGTAAAACATATAATTGTAAGTATATATAGATATTTCATTAAAAGCTATATTTAAATGTGTAAATTTTTTGTGAAGCATCACTTACTATTAAAAAAGTATTATCATCTACAAAGGAAACTCCTTCTGCATTAATAATTTTAAATTTAATTTTATCAACTACATGCAATGAAGTAGGATCAAACTTTAATAAACTAGCATCTTCATCGCTTAATACATATAGGTAATTATTGTAGTAATATAACGATGAAATATCTGAAACATCTTTTAATATAACTTTTCTTATTTGATTAAAATGAATATCAAATTCTATAATAGCTGTAGGTTCTTTTTCATAAGATGCAAAAAACGTATTTGTTTTTTTATTGTAAGTTAAACCTTCAATACCTGCATTTAATGAACCAAAATTATGTATATCATAGGTGTTTACCAATTCATATGAATTCATATCATATTGTAAAATTCTTTTTGAACTTTCTTCAGATATATAAATAAATGAGTCAACAACGCATATAGCTTCAAAATCAGCACCTTTCTTTTTTAAGGTGTGAATTGTCTTCATTTGTTCGTCTTTTACTTTTAATGTGCCTTCATCTGATACTATAAAATAATGATGTGTTTGTATATCAAAAAATATATCTGAAGGTTCTTCAATATCTATTTTTGATTGTGCAGTATAATCAATTATTTTTTGATTATTAAGTATGTAACTACAAAAGATTATTAGAAAATAATACATAAAATTAATTATTTGATGCCCCTTTAGTAGGCGTACTAGTAATAGCCCAATTAGGACCGCCATTGGTAGTTCGAGCATAAGAAACATCACCTACACTCATATCAGGAAATGTAACAGCATCTATTTGTTGAGTCCCATTATAGATAGCAAAATGCTCACCTGTTGATGATAATTTAAATGAGGTATGAATGGCATCTGTACAAGTATCTGTTCCATCACATTCAATCACTAAAAATGATTTCGGATTGATATAATATTTTTTTGTTAAAGGGAATTTTCCAGCGTAATCTATAGAGTCAGTTAAGGTGAATGAGGTACTTATGTATAAAGTACTATCAGATGAATTATATAACTCCACCCAATCATTTACAGTACCTGAAATACTTTTACTAAATACTTCATTGATAAATAACTTACCACTTACTGCTGGGATACTATCGTTTTTAGTTGTATTGTTATTTTTGTCTTTATCACAACCAGATGTCGTTGTAATAATGCTAGCTAAACAAAATAAGATTAATGTACAAAATACTAAGTTTTTCATTTTTGAATTTTTTATTTGATTAAGGTAATAGTTCCGGTATAATTTATGTTTTCATTGTCTTCATATCTTCCTTCTATATAATAAATAAAGGTATTAATCCCTTGTTCTCGCTCTTTAAAGGAACCATCCCAACTATCTTCAATAGAATTAGTGCTAAACACTATTTCACCATATCGATTATATATCTCTAATTTGAATTCTTTTACATTACAATTGGTAATGGCTCTAAATTTATCATTCAAACCATCACCATTCGGACTGAATCCTGAAGGGATAGCCATTTTACATTTGCTTGCATTTAACTTTACTGTTATGGTATCATATGCAATACAACCATTCGTATCTGTACCCATTACAATATAGGTTATGTTTTGTGTAGGAGTTGTTTGAGGACTAGAACTGGTATTATTATCTAAATAGGTGGATGGGATCCATTGATAGGTATTAGCCCCAGATGCACTAATATTGATTGTCGCTCCGATATCAATGGTTGTATCATTACTTGCTAATACAATTGGATTTGCATTTACTACGATATTGATCGTATCAGCGAAAATACAATCAGATGTATCAGAAACAATATATGTGGTATTGCTTGTGTAATTGTTTGTATACGTATTGCAATTAGGACAAGTAAATGTAGTTGCAGGTAAAGTACTCCAATTATAATAAGAACCATTTGTGGCGTTAATGGTCGCTTCTTGTCCATCACAAATTGTTTGATCAATGCCTAATGAAATTTTATTACTTGGTAAAACAACAATAGATACAGTATCAGGAATAATACATCTTTGAGTAGATGTTACATAATAAAGTGTATTTAAAGTAGGAGTTGCAATAGGGTTTGAGCAGCTTGTACAAGATAGTGTTAATGGTGTTCTATTACTCGACCATACATAACTACTCGCACCGCTTGCATTTAATTGAACTCCTTGCGTATTACATATACTAGTATCATTACCAGCATTAATTTTAGTATTTGGATTGACCGTGATATTTATGGTGTCATTTAATGAACAAGTGGTTCCACTTACGTTAACGTAATAGGTATTAGAAACCAGAGTATTCACTAAAGGATTTGAACAGCTTGTACATGATAAAGATGAACTACCTGTTGCAGAATTCCAATTATAAGATACACCACCACTTACAAATAATCTTACTGCTTCACCTAAACAAATAGTTGTATCATTTGATACAGTAATTCCTGAAGGGGTAATTATCGTTACATTTATCGTATCTGTATTAATACATTGTCCAGTATTACTTACAGTATAAGTTATATTACTAGTTGGTGTTGCAATAGGATTTGAACAAGTAGTACAAGATAATGAAGATGTTCCACTTGGTGAATTCCATATGTAGCCAGATGCCCCCGATACAAATAAACTTATTGTATCGCCAAAACAAATACTAGTATCTGAATTATGTGTTAATGTAGGATAGTTAATTATATTAATATTTACCGTATCTCTATCAATACATCTACCAGTTGATTGTACATAATAAATAGTGTTGCCAGTTGGTGTTACTGTAGGAGAAGTACAAGAAGTACAAGATAAACTTGTTGTACCTAAATTACTACTCCAGGTATATGATGAGGCACCACTTACGTTTAAACTAATACTACTGCCATTACAGATAGTGCTATCTGGTGAAGCGTTGATAGTAGGATACTGTTCTACAAATACATTTACAGTATCATATACGGGGCAATAACCTGAAGAAATTGCGAATACTTTTACGGTGTCTGTAGGGCTAATAGAGGTAGAAGAACAAATAGTACAACCCATAGGTATACTTAATGAATTACTCCAATAAATAGGAATGAAAGGTATACTTCCTATAATAGCTGTCTGTCCTGTACAAATTGTCGTATCATTACTTAAGGTAAATGCATCGTAAGCAACAGAGGTAACTCTAATAGAATCAGCACTTTTACATACGCCAGAAGAGGTTACCACAATAGTAGATGAACCTGTAATAGTCATAGTTGGATTAGCACAAGTGGTACAAGAAAATGATCCCGTTCCACCAGTCCAATTATATCCATTATTGCTTGTTGCAAATAAGTTAATTGTATTTCCAATACAAATACTCGTATCGCTTTGTGCCATTGAAATACTGTCTTGTGCAAGTATTGATACCAATACGGTATCGAGCTTTATACAAGACGCACCATAGGTCATGCTTAAATAATAGGCTGTAGAGGTATTAGAAGCAACTCGAGGATTGCTACAATTGGTACATGAAATGTAGCCACTGCTTGCTGTCCAGTTATAAGATGTAGCTCCACTAGCATTTAAGGGTATTGTATCTATCAAACAATGTGCGGTGTCATTAGGTGCACGAGTATTGTCAATATAAGCATTAATTGTAACGGTATCACTTGCTGTATCACAAGTCAAATAACCTAATGCATAAAATTCAATAGGATATATAGCGCTTGTAGATGGTGTAAATACAACCGATGTACTATCTGTTCTATTAAATGTACCAGTTGCTGAACTAATCCAACTGATTCTATTCGTTCCATTTAATGTTGCTGCTAAATTAATCGTTTGTCCTTTACACAAGGTAGTATCATTATTGATGATATTAGCTGATAGAGGAATAAATGGGGCATTACATCCATTATTAACATAGGTAGGAGTGCCATTCCAGGCAAAATTTACTGTTGCACCATTCTCAATAGCAGAACCACCACCATATCCACCTAAACTATTTATTAATTGATTAGGATCATAGGTTCCTGTATCGCTACACCCACCAATACCTGAAAAATTAAGAATCGCATAACGAACTAATGGTGTTGAATTGTAATTTCTAAAATGTCCGGAAGTAGCACCAGGACACTGATATATTACGATTAGAGTGTCATTCAAATTAGCAAAGGAATTAGCTAAAGTATCAACCGCAGTGCTCGTAATTAATAATATTTCTTTACCAGCTGGAAGTATGCCACCAACAGGTTCTTTCAAATAACCACATCCTAAAATAGTTCTATTAAAAGCAGCAGTTTTTAATGCGGACGTTGCATTTTGACATATACCTAACCAAGTGTTACTATACCATGTAACAGTAAATGAAGATACATTTAAATCACTCGGACCTATTATAAATCGAATCATTTCATTGTCTTGTTCCGGTGATCCACAAGCATCAACAAAAAAACTCTCTACTTCAACACACTTTGTGGGAGTTTGAGCTTTTATGTAAGTTGATAAAAATAATATAGTTAGAAGAAGTAATAACTGTTTCAAGTGCAAATAATTTAAATGACAAATAATTGCAAAGAAATTCGAGTTGTATTAATCCTATTTTAGACCCATGTTAACTTATTGTAAAATATTTAAAAAAAACTTTATAATTAAATAACATTCAAAATAAATTTAAATAATAGTAAGACTATTCTTTTGCTGTTACTATTATTCACAAATTAAATAAAACAAAAATGCTTAACCACTACTCCTTTATTTTACGTTTTTTTGATTCTACAAGGGTCAAAAAGTACAGTTTGCTTCTTTCCATTTTATTGGTCTTTGTTATAAGCAAGCAAGTTTCTGCACAAGTTTCATATACAACTGCAGGCTCCACTTATTCACAAAACTTTGACGGATTATATGGCGCAGTACCATTAAATAACACCACACAAGCGGCTACAATTCTGCCTACTGGTTGGGTATTTGTAGAAGCTGGTACTAATGCTAATACCACTTTTAGAAATGATAATGGTTCTTCAGGAACAGGTGATACGTATTTAGATGGTGCAACTTCATCAAATGAACGTGCTTTTGGTTCGTATGCTTCTGGAAGTTTAACATCACAATATGGTGCGTTTTTTACAAACAATACTGGAACTACTTTAACTCAATTTACACTAACATATACCGGAGAACAATGGAAAGATGGTGGTTCTAGTGCAGCTATTTTAAATAAAGCTACTTTTTCATATTCTATAGGTGCTACTTCGTTAACGGTTGGTACTTATACGAATGTTACTGCTTTAGATTTTACAGCGCTTGTGAATAATATTACTGCTGATGTTACTACTGATGGAAATGCTGTTGGTAATAGAACTGTTGGTATTACTTCAACTATTACTGGTATTTCTTGGGCTGCAGGAACAGTATTATATATTAGATGGACTGATGTAAATGATGCTGGGAATGATGATAATTTAGCAATTGATGATGTAAGTTTTCAAGCATCTACTGGTTCAACACCTTCCATTAATATTTCACCAGTGCATCCAATTGCTGCTAACTTAAATCAAGGTTCTAATGATAATATTATTGCGGCTACACAATTGGATGTAACAGTTGCTAATGCTACTTTAAACGGTGTAAGTTTAACCACTGCCGGAACGTATTTAACTTCTGATATTACCAACTTTAAATTTTGGTTAAGCAGTTCAGCAACTTCTATTTCGGGTGCAACTCAATTAGGTTCTACTATTACAACTATACCTAGTTCAGGTGCTTCACTTTCAGTATCTGGATTATCTAATTCTATATCTTCTGGTACCACAAGATATATTCTAGTAACTTCTTCTATATCTTCTACAGCAACTCCATTAAATACAGTTCGTTTTACTAGTACTGCTTTTAGTAATATTACCTTTGCATCTGGTACTAAAACAGGAACAGATCCAGTTTCTGCAAGTAATATTCAAACATTTGTTGCTATTCCACCTTCTATTGCTTTAAGCGATGTAAGTCCAGCAGCAGGTTCTATCAATCAAAGTTCTACTAACAATATACTGAGAAGTATCAACTTAAATGTTACAGCTGCTGCTGCCATATTAAATTCAGTTAGTTTTACAACTGGTGGTACTTATTTAACAAGTGATTTACAAACAAATGGATTTAAAGTATGGTATAATACTGCAAATAATTTAACTGGTGCTACTCAATTAGGGGCTAGTCAACCAATAGTTGTTTCAGGTGGTACAATTAGTATCTCTGGTCTAACACAAAGCATTCCATTAGGAAACTCTTATATATTAATTACAGCTGATGTATCATATAATGCAAGTTCAAGTAGATTTATTAATATTACAAGTACACCTTTTAGTAGTATTACTTTTGCTACAGGAATCAAAACTGGTACAGATCCAATTGTTGCTGGAAATAACCAAACTTTTGCTAACGTAACTCCTAGTATCGCTATTGCTTTTGTAGGTCCAACAGCAAGTACCGTAAATTCTGGAACATTAAATAAAGTTTTATATCAAGTAAGTTTTGCTCCTACTTTAAATAGTACAAATCTAAATGCTATTTCTTTCACTACTGCTGGAACATATCAAACAACAGATTTAGTTGCAGATAGTATAAAATTATATTTCAATACTACTAATTCAATTGCTACAGCAACAAAATTAGCCAATGTAGCAGTTGTATCTTCTGGTGGAACTATTTCATTTACAGGTTTAAATCAATTTATTACAGTTGGTACAACCGTATATGTTTGGCTTACTGCTGATTTTTCATCTGTTGCTGTTAGTCCACGCACTATCAATATTACTTCTACACCTTTTGCAAATATTACTTTTTCAAGTGGAACAAAAACTGGTACAGATCCTTTGACTGCTGGTGGTGTAATTACTATCGCTCCAAAATTAACTCAAGAATATTTTAATGGTGTTTTAGTACCACAATATATGTCAAGCGGTACTTCATCTCGATTACCATTTATGTATAGAGCAACATTAACAAATTTATCCCCTTCAACTACTTATAGATATTTCACAAATGCTTGTACAAATTCTACAGCAGGTGGAGGAACTGTAGATTTTGGTGGTGCAAATCCTGGTGCTGGTAATCCATTATTTATCAATTCAACAGGTACATTATATACTTATTCAACAGGTGCAAGTTTAACATCTGCAGGAAACTATGGTACTTTTACTACAGATGCTACTGGTTCATTTACTGGTTGGTTTGGTGTAGTAAATACTGGTAATGCTAGATTTACTGGTGGTAATATTGTTTATCCAACTATAGCAATTGGTGATAGTGCAACAGGTTCTTTATTAGCATTAAGAATTCTGAATGATTCATTAAAAGTATTAACCTATGCAACTTCAGCTGGTGCAAATAATGGTACATTCTTAAAAGAAAATACTTCTAATGCTATCCCAAGAAATTTTGTAGCTATTTATGATAATACAGCTGGTACTGGTAAACCTGTATATATTTCTCCAGTAAATGCTATTGACCCAACTATTGCAAGTGTTATTACTGGTTATACAGTTAGTACTGGTGGTTGGAATGCAATTATTCCAAATAATAATGCAAACGGTATCCAAAGAATTGAACAAAGAGATTTTAATAATAATATTCAATGTTATTCTACTGATACAGATGGAATATGGTCAACTGGTTCTGTTAGTACAGTAAATCCAATCACTGGTTCTACACCAAAAATAATTTCAATATTAGATGCACCACTTGGACCACCAAGTATCACTTCTCAACCATTAGCTACACAATCAGTTTGTTTAAATTCAACACCAACAAATTTAACTGTTGTTGCTTCTGGTTCAGGTTTAACTTATAAATGGTATTCAAATACAATCTCATCAACTATAGGTGCTACTTTAATTCCATCAGCTACAACTAATACCTATACACCTTCTACTACTAGTTCAGGTACTACTTTTTATTATTGTGAAATTACCAGTACTTGTAGTTCGTTTTCTAATATAGTATCAGTTGTTATAAAATTGCCTACATCTGGTTCATTCTCTCAAAGTATTTGCCCTGGTACATCATATTTATTTAATGGTGTAAACTTGACTTCAGCAGGTACTTATTTAGATACTTTAGTCGGTTCTAATTCATGTGATTCATTCCTTACATTAAATTTATCAATTAAACCAACATCATCTGGTTCATTCTCTCAAAGTATTTGTCCTGGTACATCTTATTTATATAATGGAGTTAATTTAACTTCAGCTGGATCTTATTTAGATACATTAGTTGGATCTAATGGATGTGATTCATTCCTTACATTAAATTTATCACTAAAACCAACTTCATCAGGTTCATTTTCACAAACTATTTGTCCAGGTACTTCTTATTTATTTAATGGTGTTAACTTATCTTCAGCAGGATCTTATTTAGATACCTTAGTTGGATTTAATGGATGTGATTCATTCGTTACATTAAATTTAATTGTTAGAGCTCTATCTACAGGTTCATTTAGTCATGGTATTTGTGGAGGAACTTCTTATTTATTTAATGGGTTAAGTTTAACCGATGCGGGAACTTACTTAGATACTTTAACAAGTTTTTATGGTTGTGATTCATTCCTTACTTTAAATTTATTTATTTATGCGCCTGGTGTTGGTGGTTGTCCTGCAGCCCCTCGTCACGATAATATGTGCTATCCAGTAAATGTTACAGCTGGAGTTACATCTACTATTCCTTATTCAGCTGTTGGTTATGCCAATATCAATACACATACTGATACAGTTTATAATAATAATGGTTATTCAACTTTCCAAGTAGGTGAACCTATTGGTAGTTGTGGTACTTCAGGAACGAATAATAAAACCTTATGGTATAAATTTACAGCTCCATTCTGCGCTACACCTTCAGTTTATGTCTCTACTGATGATAGAAGTACAACTAACTTTAATACACGTATTTCTGTGTATAGAAGAGTAGTGCCAACAAGTTGCTCAGGAGGCTATACTGAGATTGCATGTAATGATAATGCAAACTATTACTTAAATACAGGTGCAACTAATAATTCAACTGTAGTATTAACTCCAAACAGTGCTACTCCAACTACAAATCAATATGCACCAGGTGAAGATTTATATATCCAAACATCAGGAGTAGGTACTGCAAGTGGTAACTTTGGTTTAATTATCGATGCTGAACCTTTCGTTCCATCTGTAAGTTCTGTAGGATCAGGTTCTGCAGTTGTTGATTGGACTACGACTATGATTTCTCCTTGGGGTGGTATTTCAGGTGCATATATTCAGTGGAGACCAGTAGGAGCAGGCCCAACAGTAGGTGGTACTTATGCATATATTGCAGGTCCAAGTAGTACGTATACAATTACAGGTTTATTACCAGGTACGAATTACGAATATTGGGCATCTTATGTATGTGGTAATGGAGGAAGATGGTGGAGTAAAAAAGGAACATTTACTACTTCATCAAGTTGTGTAGGAACATCACCAAGTATAGTATCTGTGATAGCAACTACACCTTGTAATACACCTACAATTAGCTTTAATGCTACTTCATTAGCTTATTCAAGTTATAGAGTAATACGTCGTCAAATAGGAAGTAGTGTTGTGCTTATGTCACCAGCTTATTATACTTCACCTTCTACACAAACCTATACAAGTCCAGCTTTATTATTAGGAAGAACATATCAGTTCTACGTAGTTGCATATTGTGGAACAGCTAAAGTGGATTCAAGTGCTATCAGTTCTTATACGGTTTGTGCATCCTTACGTACAGCTAATCCAAATGCAACAGAGCAAGTGGATGAAGATAAAGACGTGGCGTATATCATGCCAAATGGAACAGTAGTATATGGTTTACCATTCAATGCGATGGACTTACCATTTGACGCTACTAATCCAAATGAGCAAACGATTACCTTAGAAACAATGGATGCGAATACCTACTTTGGTAGAGATATTACACCAACAGTAGCTACAGCAACAGAAGGAGCATTGAGCATCTATCCAAATCCAGCTAATACAGAAGCGACATTAAGTTATACGCTAGAGAAAGCAAGTGATGTAATGAGCATTCAAGTATTAGATGCACAAGGAAAAGTAATGATGACAGATCAAGTAAGTAATCCGGCGATGAGTGGAACTTATACAATCAATTTGAATCAATATAGTGCAGGTGTGTACTTTGTGAAAGTACAAGCAGGTGATTATATGCAGACTAGAAAATTGATGGTAGAGACTAGATAATAAATCTTTTTTTTAAGTGTTTATAGTGAGTCGTCGCACAATTTGTGCGACGACTTTTTTTTATGTTTATGCGTTTGATTTATAAAGTATTATTTGTTTTAGATATGGTATATTAAGTTGTCGTAATAATAAGTAATAAAGGATACTATCTTTTATTCAAAAAATATATATAAAATAAGCGTAATTAAATCAGGAATAATAATTGTGTATGTGTCTAATCTATTGGGTTGTAAGTATGTTAACTAGTATTAAATTACAACTATTTCAAAACAATAATGATAGGTTCAACGACATTATCTACAGATTAATGCTTACTATGTATTAATCAGTTTTTTATATACATTTCAAACGTAACATTTAAAATTATATAATAAAGTAGTAATTAATCACATAAAAAAACCGAAGTAATTTTAGTACTTCGGTTTTATAATTTAGTTTACTAATTGACTTGTATCAATTCATTAGTAGTATACAACTAATTATTATTTACAAAAATCTCTTAAGTTATTTTTACTAGTAGTAGAGCCTAAAGAAGCACCCATTCTCCAATCGTCACAAGCTTTAGTTTTATTCCCTAATTCGTAATTAGATAAGCCTCTATCAGTATAAGCATAAGAATAATTTGGATTTATACTTAAAGATTTATTAAAGTCGTCAATTGCTTGTGCATATAATTTTAAATAATGATAAGATAATCCTCTGCCTAAATAAGCACTTTCGTCTTGTGGATCAAGTTGAATAGCTTTTTCGTAATCATTTACAGAACCAGAATAATCTTTCATATTGTATTTGCAAGAACCTCTACCTGCATAAGCTAATTGATAATCTGGTTTAAAACCAATTGAGATTGTATAATTAACTAAGGCTTCATTGTATTCTTTTAATTCTTCTTTACAAAGACCAATTTGATAATACGCTTTATAATAATCAACTTTTACTTTAGCAGCCATTTCAAAATCAATAAGTGCCATATTATAATCATCTAAAGCATAATAAGCTAAACCTCTATTAAAGTAAGCACCTTCATCTTTAGTGTTTGTTGATATATATTTTGTATAAGCTAGAATAGCACCTTTATAGTCTTTGTTTTTATAAAGATCATACCCTTTATCGAAATCATCCTGTGCAAAAATCGATATGCTAGCGCTTAAAAAGAATAAGCAAATAATTAGTTTTTTCATATTTTTTTTTTTTTGATTTATCAAATATAATTTTTTTATTTTAATTATAAATAATTTTAGCAAGAGGCATTAAAATTAAACTTACTTTAGCTCCTGTACATTAATATACATGCGCTCTTGATCGACAATTAATTTTTTTATTTTTTTGGCCTTGAAATCGAAACTTCTCCATTCGTTAGTTGCCATAGCATCCTCTTTTTTGTTATTATAGGTAAAATAGAATCGCATTTGAAAATTGGGAACATCCGTTTGCCATTTATAATAAATCGTTTTCATAAAGCGATTTTTATCTTCCACTTTATAAATAAGTAATGGAATATTCGCATGCTGTATATATTGATCAAATAGGGGTCTAATAAATTTTCGAGTATTCTGTTCCATCACACGTACTATCTCATTATAATCAACATTTCTGTGATATAAGTCATCATTCAATAGTTTATAAATAGAAGCAAACCATAAAGAGTCATTATTAATGGCAGTACGAAGGGTATTTAAGAATAACATTCCTTTGCTATACATTTCACCACTTCCTTCATTATTAACGCCATAAACACCTTGTATGGCTTCCTTATTCGATATTTCAGGTTTCTTGGCATTAATATATTCTTGTGCTTTCTTTTTTCCATACATGCCTTCTACATAAAGTGCTTCCGTATAAGTGCAAAATCCTTCATGTATCCATAAGTCGGCAATATCTTTACAACTCACACTATTGCCCCACCATTCATGTCCACTTTCATGTATGATGATATAATCAAAATCTAGACCTATACGCGAATAATCTCTTCCCGCATAACCTGTTTTATAATCATTGCCATAAGCAATTGCACTTTGATGTTCCATTCCTAAATAAGGCGTTTCAACTAATGCGTATCCATCATTCCAAAATGGATAAGGTCCCAAATATTTTTCATAGATGCTTAACATAGGTTTAACCTGTTTGAAGTGAGTAATTGCCTTATCATAGTTATATGGCATCACATAATAATCTATTGCTAAATCACTATTCAATTTAGTGCTATGATATACATCATGAATATTTTTGTAATTACCAATATTCAAGGTTAGATTATAATTATTGATGGGGTATGTAACTTTCCAGGTAGTGGTTCTAGTTGAATTATCAGTATTTATTTTATCAGAAATCATTTGTCCATTACCCACAAAAAATAACTCTTTAGTATAGGTACAGGTTAGTTCCATACTATCTGGTTCGTCAGCTAATAATTCTTTACAAGGCCACCATAAACTAGCACCAGTACCTTCGCAAGCCACAGCTATCCAGTCTTTACCATCTTTGTCTTTAGTAAAAACAAATCCACCATCCCATGGAGCACGTTTCGCAATGATTGGATTTCCATGATAAAAAACTTCTAACATCCCTTTGGTATTTTTTCGAATCGTATCGTTCATCATAACAAATACCGCATTCGCATCACGGGTATAAGAAAGCATATTGTTATTATAAACTATTTTATCAATAATCATATTTTCAAATAAATCTAGTTGAAGTTTATAGAAAGTAGCTCGTGTAGTAAAATAAATCTTATTAGAACCACTAATACTTCTAGTTGGAATATCTAGGGTAATATTTAAATCATAATAGGTAACATCATAACAAGTACGCTCAGGTCTAATACCACCTCGTAAACTATCTGCGTGCGAAAAGCTACTTGGCATGCCATCTAATAATTGTGCTTGAATAGAGTTATAAAAACTAAAAATCAATAAAATAAACGTAATAAATGAACTATTTCGCATGCATATATGTATTTGTATAAAATAATATGCAAATTTACATCGATAATTAATTAATATGACCAAGTTTATTTTATTTAATCTTTTATTTTTATTCATCTATATTCTTGCCGAAGTTCATGCTAATAATGCTCTTAGAAGCCTTACAGAATCATGGAATACTTATTTAAGAAAAGTTTTCTTTATTATATATTGGTCTATTACAGCTATTACATTTATCATGTTTATCGCACGTGGACTAGGCTATTTTCATTCCATTCCATTAGGATTTAGAAGCATAGTAGCAGGTTTATTTATATCTTTTTTGTTTTTCAAAATGGTGATTTTATTATTCTATTTACCTGTAGATATGATTAATGCAGGGAGATGGACATTTTTTAAAATGAAAGGATTTTTACATATGGGTCAAAATCCAGAGTTGATAGAAGGTGCTGAATTAATCACTCGTTCTAAATTTCTGAAAACCACTGCCATCATTGCAGCCGCCATTCCCTTTTTAGCATCCTTAAATGGGGTATTACGTAATCCATATAGATATTTGGTTCATCATATTAAAATTCCAATCAAAAATTTACCAGCTAGTTTTGAAGGTTTTACTATCACACAATTAAGTGATATTCATAGTGGCAGTTTAGCGGATAAACAAGCCGTTGCTAAAGGTATTGAGCTAGCCAATGAGCTAAAATCAGATGTCATATTTTTTACAGGAGATTTGGTAAATGATATGACACCCGAAGTAGACGATTATAAAGAATTGTTTAGTACCTTAAAAGCACCGTTGGGAGTATTTAGTGTTACAGGAAATCATGATTATGGAGATTATGTTCAATGGGAATCAGTAACAGCCAAGGCAAAAAATTTCAGTGCATTAGTGCAGACACACAAAGATATGGGATGGGATATTTTGATGAACGAAAATCGTATTATCAAAAGGGGAGAAGATACACTGGCAATTATAGGTATTGAAAATTGGGGAGGTAATTTACGTTTTCCCAAATATGGAAAAATGAAAGAGGCCTATGTAGGTGCTGAAAATGCGCATGTAAAATTATTATTATCACATGATCCATCTCATTGGGATTTAGAAGTACGTAAAGATTATAAAGACATTGATGTGATGTTTAGCGGTCATACACATGGATTCCAAATGGGTATTGAAACTAAATATTTTAAATTTAGTCCATCTCAATGGGTATACAAACAATGGGCTGGATTATATCAAAAAGGGAATCAGTTTATTTATGTAAATAGAGGATTTGGATTTTTAGGGTATCCAGGTAGAATAGGTATTTTGCCTGAAATTACTAAGATAGAATTGGTTCGAGCTTAAATCTTTTGAGGAACATCAACTATTAATTCAATTGAAAATAGTATATTTGTTTTAAACAAATAGCAGTATGAATTATCCAAAAAAAGTTACCATTGGGGATATAACTATCAGGGATGGATTTCAACATGAAGAAAAATATATACCAACAAATGCTAAAATTTGGTTAGCTGAACAGCTTATATTAGCTGGTTTTAAGCATATTGAAGTAACTAATATGGGGAATCCTATTGGTATGCCGCAATTTAAAGATGCCGAACAAGTGATGAAAGGTATTCGCGCATCTAAAAAAATAGAACAAGAATTAAAAAATGTAAAGCTAACAGCTGTTACTATTCGTGAAAAAGCAATAGAAAGAGCTATTCAGGCTAAAAAAGAAGGCTGGGGACCAGATAGAATTCTCGTCATGGTATCCACTTCAGAAAGTCATCATCAAAAAAATTCAGGTTTAAGTCTAGCTGATTATTGGAAAATGTGTGAAGAATGGATTCCTAAAGCAATAGATGCGGGGATGAAAGTAAATGGCACCGTAAGTACTATTTGGGGCTGTCCTATTGAAGGTCCAACGGATATGAAAAAAGCTATTGAATTCACACAACGTTGGTTTGATATTGGAGCTACAGATATTGAACATGCCGATCATGATGGTTCTGCCTCACCCGATAGAGTATATGCCTATTACAGCATGCTATTAGATAAATTTCAAACACCAGATAAACATATTGTACATTTTCATACCTTACGAGGCTGGGGCTTGGCAAATGTTTTAGCGGCCTTACAAGCGGGTATGAATAATTATGAAGCCACTTTAGGGGGTATAGGTGGACAGCCAGCCAATTTTGTAGATGGCGTTCCGGTTTCAGGTACTGGTGAATATTATTATAAAGACCCAAATTTAGTGGGATTAGTTTGTACAGAAGATTTAGTGGTGATGATGGATGAAATGGGCATTGAAACTGGAATTAACGTAGATCGTTTATTAGAAATTGGCAATATGAATGAACGTATTGTAGGTAGAAGATTACGATCTGAAGCTATACGAAATGGTCGAATTCCTAAAAACTTGAGTGGTAGAAAGTAAACAATCAAAACATGAAATATTTAAAATATATTTTCGTATTTGTTTCTCCAATAATCGTATTTATCTCTTTATATAAAGCAGGTATATGGTCGTTTTTAGCACCAGTATATGTTTTTATGATGATTCCTGCTTTCGAGTTTTTCATGAAAGGAACTACAGAGAATATGAGTAAAGTAGAAGAAGAGATAGCAAAAAATGATAAGATATACGATTATATTATTTGGTTATTAGTGCCTATACAAGTTTTTTTAATGGGTTATTTTTTATATCGAGTAAGTGATGTTTCTTTTGTATGGTGGGAAAAAATAGGAATGCTTATTTCCTTTGGAATTTCATCAGGTGCATTAGGCATCAATGCGGCTCATGAATTAGGTCATAGAAATACCAAGCACGAACAATTGATGAGTAAAATCTTATTGGCTACAACTATGTATATGCATTTTTTTATCGAACATAATCGAGGTCATCATAAAAATGTTTCTACAGATGAAGACCCTGCATCGAGCAGATATGGCGAATCGTTGTATGCTTTTTATTTTAGAAGCGTTGTTTATAGTTGGCTTTCTGCATGGCATTTAGAAAAAGAACGATTGCGTAAAACTGGCCAATCTTTTTGGAGTTATCACAATGAAATGTTGGTTTATCAAGTGATTCAAGCTGCTATTGTCATTAGCATTTTCTTTGTATTTGACTGGCAGGTGATGTGTTGGTTTTTAGGTTCTTCTACTATTGGATTTTTATTGCTCGAAACAGTCAATTATATTGAGCATTACGGCTTAAAAAGAAAGAAAGTAGGTGATGCGTATTACGAAAAAGTGATGCCTATACACTCCTGGAATTCCAATCATACTTTAGGAAGAATATTGTTATTAGAATTAACTCGTCATTCGGATCATCATTATATGGCTTCACGAAAATATCAAGTGCTTCGTCATTTTGACGACAGTCCACAAATGCCTACAGGATATCCAGGGATGATTCTATTAGCTTTTATACCGCCTTTATGGTTTTATGTGATGCATAAGCAAATAGATAAATATAGAGCCACTAAAGAAGGCGTAGCACTTGCTTAATTAAAGCAACATTAAAGCTTCCACTTCTTTATTGTAATCGTATTGCAAATCTTCATGTAAACTTGCAATCAACTTTTCTATTTTTTTGATTTGAGCAAAATAGATATTTAAGATGATGGGTTGATGAGAAAAGCTTAATCCTCTTTTTTTATACTCTTTACAAAAATGAATCAATAATTCAATTTCAATTTCTGTTTGTTGAATATACTTCGCATATTTTAAAGTAGTACGCAGCACTTTACGAATACTTTTTTTTGAATAATGTTTATCTAAAGGCGGCACTTCACTAAAATCAATACTCAACTGCTCTTTCATTTCCACTAAGGCATCTTGCAATTGCTGCTGATTAAATAATAAGTAGGATAGAAGTCCTTTATTATCTGTTTTATATTTGGCTAAGCGAAGACAATGATCAATCAATTCTTGCTTATCGATATGTTGTAATTCTTTTTTGATTTCAGCTATACTTCTTGTCTTCATTTTTTTTCTATAAGTGGATTAAGTAAATACATTAAACCATTTAATTTTATTTCATAAATGGTGGCTAATTGTTTACCCAGATTGCCTGGAGGAAAACCATCTTTTCGAATAAACCATTCTAAATAAGAAATAGGTAATTGATAGATTAAAGTGCCTTTATACTTGCCAAAGGGCATTGGAGTACTTACGATTTGTTCTAATATATGTTTATCCATTTGCTTATGAAGTTATAAAGTTAAAATATATTAATTAGTTTTAGGTAGAATTCATACAGCAATAAATTCATAAAATTATTCTAATTTAGCGCCTGCGTATGAATGCCACTGAAAAAACAATAGTTATCATTCCCACCTATAACGAGAAGGAAAATATTGAGAAAATGATTGAAAAAGTTTTCTCTTTAAGTTATCCTTTTCATTTGTTGATTATCGATGATGGTTCTCCAGATGGCACGGCAAGTATTGTCAAAAAAATACAAGAAAAATATATTGATAAACTATTTCTAATCGAACGAACAGGAAAATTAGGATTAGGCACAGCTTATATCACTGGTTTCAGATGGGCCTTAGAACAAAACTATGATTATATCATGGAAATGGATTGTGATTTTAGTCATAATCCGGATGATTTAATTCGTTTATTAGATGCTTGTAGAATAGATGGAGCTGATATGTCGATAGGTTCGAGATATGTGAAAGGTGGTGATATTAAAAACTGGCCATTTAGTAGAAAATTAATTTCGTATGGTGGTTCAGTTTATGTAAGGCTAATCACTTGGATAGGCATTAAAGATAGTACAGCAGGTTTTGTTTGTTATAAACGAAAAGTGATTGATAGCATCGATTTTAATAAGATAGGTTATGTTGGATATGGTTTTCAAATTGAAGTGAAATTTGCAGCTTACAAATTAGGTTTCAAATTAAAAGAAGTGCCGATATTATTTGTGGATCGAATTGAAGGCGTATCTAAAATGAGCAAAGGCATTATCAAAGAAGCTATCGTGGGTGTGGTAGCCATGCAGTGGAATAGTTTTTTTAATGATTATAAAAAACGTCCTTAGAAAGTTGAAGCATTTGCTATATTGATTTACTCCATATTTTTTTCATATTTATATTTTATCTTTTTTACTAATAGCATTGTATTACTGAACTATATTTTTGTATAGTAATTATAGCTTTCTTTAAATTTAATTTTTTTATCATTATCTTAGGTCGTCATTACACTCAATACTTATGCAAAATCTTTTTCGTTTTCTTTCTTTCTGCTTATTAGTAGGAAGTTCACAAATTATTTGTGCCAATCAACCTGTTGACCCTACTCACATTCAAATCATTCGTGATACTTACGGAACGCCCTATATATATGCCCCAACAGATGCACAAGTAGCGTATGGCTTGGCATGGGCCAATGCCGAAGATGCTTTTGATGTGATGCAAGAAACGGTATTGACAGGAATAGGCAGATATGGAGAAGTGAAAGGAGTGGATGGAGCAAAACGCGATTTTTTAGTGAAAAGTTTACAATTAAAAGAACGCGTAGATACCTTGTATGAAAAGAGTTTTAGCGATGCATATAAAGCGTATTTAGAGGGTTATGTACAAGGTCTTAATGCTTATGCTGCAGCACATCCAACAGAGTGCATGTTAAAAGATGCTTTTCCTGTAACGGTAAAACAATATGTACAAGGAACGATGTTTATCTGTTGTTATATGCAGTATATACAAAAAGATGTAGAGCGCATACTAAAAGGAAAATATGATGCACCCATGAGTCATCAAGGCTCTAATTTTTATGGTTTCACCAGTGCAAAAACGACAGATGGTTCATCGTATATGTGTGCCAATCCTCATCAACCATTGGAAGGTCCATTTAGTTGGTATGAAGCTCATTTGAAAAGTGATGAAGGACTCGACGTACATGGTTGTTTGTTTTTTGCAGGGGCTTCTATAGCTATAGGAAATACGCCTAATCTAGGATGGACCATGACTTTTAACTCATTAGATTTAACGGATGTATATGAACTCACCACTAGAACTGTAGCTAAAAAAATATATTATCAATTCAATAATGAATGGTTGCCATTACATGAAGTAGATATAGCACTAAAAGTAAAGATTGCAGGCTCCTTACTTACTATTCATAAAAAAACATATACTTCTATTCATGGTCCAGTATATACTTCTAAAAATGGAAATTATTACGCCGTAAGATGTGGTGCCTTATTCAATGTTAAAGCCAATGAACAATTATATCAAATGAATAAAGCACAAAATTTTGATCAATGGTATAAGGCTATTGAGTTGCAAGGCTTGCCGCGATATAATATCTTGTACGTAGATAAGGAAGATCACTTGATGTATTTAGATAATGCTCAAATTCCTCAACGTACTAAAGGCTTTGATTATACTAAACCATTGGATGGAAATAATCCGAATTGTTTGTGGACGAGCTTTATCCCTGTAGCACAATTACCACAAGTAAAAGACCCCACATGTGGCTATGTATTTAATACCAATAATTCAGAGTTTACATGCACTTGTCCGTCCAATATGCCTGATAGTACCGATCATATAAAATACCCTAAAGAAGCCAATTATCGTATTACTGAGAATAATCGTAGTTTACGTTTTATGGAATTGATACAAACGCATCCAACCTTTGATTTTACACAATTTAAAAATATAAAATACGATGCAAGCTATCCATCCAGTGGCGCTTTTTTAAAAAGTATTCAACCTATGTTGGCCTTAGATAAAACCAAATATCCGGATGTTGCCTATGAAATTGAACAGCTACAAACCTGGAATAAAGTATTGGATACAAATAGTATAGCGGCGGCTATTTCAATCAGTACTTTTCATTTTATGTTTGATGATAAGCATTATGGTTCAGATATATTCTTAACGGGTATTTCTTGTACAGAAGCAGAATGGATCAAGTATATTCGAATGACCAAAGCACATTTGATGAAATATTTTCATACGGATCATGTCACCTATGGTACTTTATGTAGACAGATAAGAGGAACTGTAAGTACCCCATCGGTAGGGTTTCCTGATATGTTACAGGCCTCTTACTCAAAGCCTAATAAAGAAGGAGTTTTTCAAGCCTATATTGGAGATAGTTATTTGCAGTTTGCCCGATTTAACAAAGAAGGATTAATGTCATGTGAAAGTATGTTGCCTTTTGGTATTTCGTCACATCCAAATTCGAAGCATTATACCGATCAAATGAATTTATATGTATCGAAGAATTGTAAGCCTGTATATTTTAATAAAGAAGATTTGCTCAAACACAGCGAGCAAAATTATTTTCTGAAGTAGTAAGAAGAAAAATTATTTTACTGCTTCAATAAATATAGAAACATGCTTACGACCGTTATCATCTCTATCGATCAGTAGTTCGGACATACGGCCTTGTTTATAGGCACAGATTTTAATATCTCTAAATTTATTTTTACTTAAATAGAATTCTAAGGTTTCTCTATCCCAGCAAGATACATGTCCGTATTCTTGAGTTACAAAACTGATAGCCGACATAGGCGTACTCATAAATTTGCTTCTACGTTCTTCGGTAGTACCTTCTTCAATCATTACTTTTCTCCAATCATCAAACCATTTGCGGTCATTGGCTACATAGTGCTCGCAGAATAAGGATACATCCGGAAGAATAATACGAATGACAGCATCTTTTTTCATGATTCGGTAACATTCAGCCATCAGTTTATCATCATCGGCATAGGTAAGATGTTCCATGGTATGTTCGCATATAATACCATCTATGGTTTCATCATCAATTTTAAGAGGATAACGTAAATCAGCCATATAATCTAAGCCACGCATATTATAAAAATCGATATTGATAAAATCTTTGGCAATGATATCTCCACATCCAAGATTGATTAAGTTTTTTTTGTTTTTATCGAGTTTTAAGCGACCTGTGAACATTCTACCAAAGAATGAAAATAGTTCGAAGTATAATAAATCTCTAACGTTTTTAGGGTAGTAGAAAAAGAGGATATTTACAAGTTTGCGCATATTGTATTTTATATGATATTATATGAAAATGTTATTTGAAAAGATTTAATACTTTACGTAAAAACATATTTGAACGTAATGATAAAATTTCATGTTTGATATAATTCTCTAAAAAAAGATTTTTAATCAAATTTGGATATTTTGATAAATTAGAAGTATATATATCTTTGTTAATGTCTTTCTCTTTATAATCTTCAGGTTTTTGAGCGATAAGGGTACATCTTTCATTTATATAAATAACCTGTAATCCTAATCTTTCCATAAATAATTTTAAAAAGTCAGCATAGAAGAAATTATATACATGTGCTTTTTGTAGGTGTCTGATTGGGTAATATTTATAGGGGTTATCTGCAAACATACCAGGCACTTCAATTAAAATATATTTACCTTTTTTAATCTTTCTAATAAGTTTTTGCATTTCTTTAATAGGTTCATTAAAATGCTCCATTACATGTGAAAGAATAATTAAATCTTGAGAATCATCTAATGTATGTTGGTCGCTTAATTCTCCTTCATATAAATCAAATCCTTTTTGTCTGCCGAATTCGATATAGTCTTTGGCAAAGTCACATCCACTACATTTCTTTTGCGCTTTGAGTAACGGGTACATATTACCTCCCATTCCACATCCACTTTCAAAAACAGTTTCAATTTTATCTAACAAATTTTGCTCTTTAAGTAGATTGAAGAACTGCTCTCCTCTTTCACATTCACCTTCAAAATGCTCATTATTAGGTTCACTCATGTGATAGAAAATAGACTTATACTCATAAGTATAGAACTTAGCAGTGCTTTCATCATCTAATATTTCTTTACTTCGAACTAGACCACATTGAGAACATATCAAGGAGTCTAAAGTGATACCAAACATATCTTTTTGAGCCAATAAAATATCTTTTTCAGGATGTTTATTTCCACATAAACAATTATTGATAATATGCTTATATTCTTTCGTTTTAATCTTGTTATTAAGAACAGCTACTTGTTTTAATACTTCAGGGCTATGATGATAAAAAGGTTGTTTATCATCTTTAAATAAAGGGAAATGGATAAGACTTTTTAATACAGAATATAGCATTAATAATAATTAAAATTTGATTCTTGGATACATATGAATAACAAAGGTAATTAATTATATGTACTTTTGTAATATGAGCCTTATTAAAAATGAATCTATAAAAGGTACAATCATTTCATATTTAGGAGCATTTTTAGGAATGTTAATAGTGGTTTTCATTATGCCTAAATATTTGTCGAGCGAACAAATTGGTTTAATGAGACTTATTAATGATTCAGCCCTTTTTTTTGCTTCTATTGCAATGTTTGGTGGCTCATATTCATTAATGTACTTTTATCCCAAATTCTCAAATGATACAAAAAGAGTAAACAGTTTATTTTCCATTGTTTTATTTTATGCTTTAATAGGGTATATACTATTAATAGCCTGTTTTTATTTTTTTAGAGATTCTATTTTTACATTTTATAATGAGAATTCCCAAATATTATTTAAATACACAATAATATTTTTTCCTTTAATATTTCTTTCAGTTATTCAATTTTTATTCGAGGCATTTTCAAATAATCTCTTAAAAATAAGCTTTCCAAAGTTTTTAAAAGAAATTTCAAACAGGATATTAATAATAATTAGTATTTTACTTTATTATCATGATGTAATAACATTTAATACATTAATGGTATTTCAATTGATAATAGTGCTTATAAATACTATAGCTCTTGTATATTATGTAATAAAATATTCTAATAATGTATTTGATTATAAATTATTATTGTTCCCTAATTATGAAGATTCTAAACAAATACTCATATATGGGTTTTTTCTTGTGTTGGGAGTAATGGGTAGTATATTAGCTAATAAATTAGATTCATTTATACTAAGTAGTACTGCAAATGGTTTAAGCAAAAATGGTGTATACACAACATCTCTTTTCATAATTACAATGATTGAAATGCCTGCACGATCTTTACTTAGTATTACAACACCTATTATAAGTGAAGCATTAAATATTGATGATTTAAATAAAGTAAAAGTTTTATATAAAAAAACTTCAAATACACTATACTTTATTGCTACATATATCTTTTTATGTATATGGTGTAATGCAGATAATATTTTTGGTATTATGCCTAATGGGAATGAATTTATTGCTGGTAAATATGTTTTATTATTACTTGGAGTTTCAAAATTATTCGATTCAGTAACATCTATAAATTTAGTAATTGTAAATAATTCTAAATACTATAAATACTCATTATTTTTTCAATTAATTTTAGGCATTTTTACCATATTTACTGCTTATTTATTTATACCTAAGTATGGTATATTAGGGGCAGCAATTTCAACAGCAATCTCTATTTTTATATATCAAATGATAATCACTATTTTTATTTTCATCAAATATAAAATATTACCTTTTTCAATTGTTTCATTAAAAATTACATTAATATTACTTTTATCTTATATTATTATATACTTTTTACCAAGTAGTAGTAATAACATTATTGGTATTATTATTAATGTAACCATACTTTCAAGTATTTATATTCTAATGTTATTTACTGTAAATATTTCAGATGAGATAAGAAATCTAATGTCGAGTATTTTACAAAGATTTAGACTGTTTTTTTTAAAATAATTACCTAATCAATGTAACATTTCCTTTGAATAAATTTTGATGATCTACATTAAGAAACTGAACTTGTACTACCCAGCTATATACACCCACTGTACACTCTCTATTTTTATATAAGCCATCCCAACTTTCATTGATGTCATTCGTCTGAAATATCAATTCACCCCATCTATTAAATATAGAAAGTGAAAAGTTATTTATAACACAATTGGAATAAGCTCTAAATAAATCATTGTACCCATCGTTATTTGGAGTAAATCCAGTTGGGGTTATAATTTTGCATTCTTCATTAGAATCACAATCTATAAAAAATAGATATTTAGTAATGATACTATCCTCATTATTTAAGGTGTTGATAGTGTCTAGATAGATACCTGTTACAAATATATATGAGTTATTAATAATGATTGAATCTCCTATACATAAAGTGTCGCGTTCAACTATTTTATAAGTGAATGAATCGCAATCAAAAAATGAAATTGTATGAATCTTTAGAGTGTCTTCGATTGTATGTGCATTTATTGAATCATAATAAACGCCATTAACGAATATAAAACCATTCTCAATATAAATTGAATCTCCAATACATAAAGTATCGTAAACGGATATAATATACTTAAAAGTATCACAATTTATTGTGTTTAGAGTATATGTTATTAAAGTATCAAAATTTGTGTGAGCATTAATAGTATCATAATAAATTCCAGAAGTATTCCTATATATTCCATCAATAAGGAGGGAATCCCCATTACAAATGGTTTTATTGATGTTTGTAAAATAGCCTATGGTATCACAATTTATTGTGTTTAAATGAAAGATGTAAAGTGTATCAAAATGAGTTGTTGTTATAATCGTATCATAATATATACCACTAATAAATCGATATCTACCTGCTATTATTATTGAGTCCCCAGTGCAAATTGAATTATTGAAATTTATAATTATTAAAGAATCACAATTCAAAAAATCTATATTAATAGTATGAATTGTATCACATACTAAAATTGAATTGATTGTATCATTCCACATTGAATCGGTATAATAATTAATCCCATTATAAATAATCGTATCACCATTACAAGCATTAATTAATATTGAATCTCTGAATATGCTTCCCAATGATATAGGTAGAATTAACCCAGTACGAATTAATCCAATATCCCCATTGGTAGCACCAAATCCAGTATTATAGCAGGGAGAAGAAGTTGCTGTAATAATACCAGTCAACCCACCACTTATATTATTACTGATAACAATTACATTTTTTAACCAAATAACACCACCACCACCTCCTCCACCTGGAGCAACACAATACCCAGCTGTCTCTATGCCTAATGCATTGGTGCCATTATTGTTTCCCCCTTTCCCTCCTTTATTACTAAAAAAAATACTGGGAGAGATATGATTTACATATAATGCTGTTGTTCCTCCTGCACCTCCACCTCCAGCGCCATCTGTGCCGGCTGTCACAGCAGAGTCACCATCATTTATTACCATGGCTAATCCTTTAATTGAATCAGCAATAATTAGTATTAGTCCACCACCATCTGCACCTGCTCTTCCCATTGGCGATGGGTCATCTTGATGACCACTTCCTCCACCACCTCCTAAAAATAATTTATTAATGCTAGGATTATAACATACAGTATCAGCACCTATACCACTTGGTATGGTAGTATTACTTAATACATTAAATCCTTTCCCGCCATTACCTCCTCTTCCTGCATTGGCACCACCGCCGCCACCGCCATTTTTACATTGACCACCACCACCGCCATTCATATTTATGCCTTTACCTGATTCATATCCAACTGCTGGAATATATATGCCTTCTCCTTTTTCTGCAGCTACAGTGGAAGTATAATTATAAAAGAAACCTGCTTCATTATTATTGACACAAACCAATAAATTCGGATTGACTCTTCCTCCTTTAAATCCTTTACCAGTAGTGTTTATCGTTGAATCAATTTGTAAGTTGCCACTCGTTTCAAAAACTAAAATCCCACCTTTTAATCCATCCCAATCGGCACAAGTTAATAAGCCATTTACTCGTGCACTTGTATATTGTGGCACCGTGACTAATTGCACTAAATTGCTGATGGTATAGGATCTACTTAATGCGGGTGAAACAGTCACAAGACTACCAGATCTTGATATAATAGTAGCAAACTCATAATTCCCCGCATTATTATAAGTGATTAAATTGCCATAACTAGCAGAATTAGTAGTATTAATACTTGCTCCCTTCATTTGGATAATCATCACCTTAGTTCCCACTCTAAATTTAGAGGTGTCGCTTAATGCTATATCCGTATAACAACTAGTAGAATTTATATTGCTAACTGAACTGTAATTATTAATGATTCCAGATATATTAGTTTGACTATGTACTATTGTACATAAGAATAAAAGAAGAATGCTAAGGTTAATTTTCATAAGGTATAAAGTAATACTTATCGAATCAATGTTACATTACCTTTTTCATTACCAGAGGCTGATTCATCTGTGAATTTAAAATGTATTAGCCATGTAAATACATCCATAGGCTGTTCTATAAATTTATATTTCCCATCCCAAAATTCATTAATATCATTGCTCTCAAAAATATTCTCTCCCCATCTATTATATATTTTTATATTATAATAATCTAGTGGACAATCTACAAATGTTCTGAAAAAGTCATTATGATTATCACCATTAGGAGAAAAAGCAGTAGGGATTTTTATTTTACAATGTAAGGTAGTATCAGTTATTGTTGTATCTATTTTTGTAATTGTATCATGACAAGATAATTTAGAAATTTCACTTGCACTTAGGGCTTTATTAAATATCTTAATGTCTTCAATTTTTCCATTGAAAAAACTAGAAAACCCATCTCTACTACCTACAAATCCTTGAATTGGATTAGGTGCGCCATAATTAACAACGGGAGTCTCTACAGGCTCGGTATCAATTAATGACCCGTTAATATAAAGTTTTAAATTATTAAAATCTCTAGTATAAACAAGATGATACCAAGTGTTAATACTTGGTAATACACTACTAGAAACATAATCAGGAGGATATACAAATGGACTAAAATAACTACTACATTCAAATCCATTATGTAAGGGTGTTCCTGTAATGACTTGATTATTTGCTAAATAAAAATATTGGTCAGCAGATGCATTTCCAATACCAAAAAATGATTTATTTGTTCCCGATGCAGGAATTGAAGCTGGCATTAAACAAATAGAATATGTATATTCTGGATAATTTAAACTAGGGTCAGTTATTTCTATATAATCATCAATTCCATTAAATGCATATGCGTTATTATTTACTCCAAATTCATCTGCTGTAAGAGTTGCTCCATAAACTGTTCCTAAAATCCCTCCAATGCTATCTATTGCATTATTGTTAAACTTAAAATGATGTTTCAAGCTTGATTGAGCAATAAGGTTATAATTAAATGAAATAATTATAATAATAAATAACTGCTTTATAAATAATGTAGATGAGAATATGCGTAGTTTATTTTTAATCATGATTTGTGTTAAATCAAAAATAATATATTTTTTTATTATTAATAAATATTTAATATACTAATTGTTCTTATATCTAGGCTTTTATAATTAACTTTGTGGCATATATTTTTTCATGCATATCAATAGAGAAGAATTATTAAATAAGCATCCCAGCGATATCGCTGAAACTATTGCTGCGCTTAATGAACAAGAGCAGATAGTAGCTTTTTTCCTATTGCCAGGCGACCTGGAAGGGGAGGTGTTTGCCTACTTCGAACGTCCTATTCAAGAGAATATTTTAAAACAACTCGGCTCTAAAGAAATTGCTGGTATCCTAAAAAATATGAGTCCGGATGATAGAACCGAAGTGTTTGAAGATATGCCCGATTATATCATCAAAGATGCTATCAATTTTTTGACTGAAGAAGAACGTAAAACAGCTCTTTCACTTATCGGTTATCAAGAAGATAGCGTAGGTAGGATGATGACTCCGTATTATATTCAAGTGAAAAAACATTGGACGGTAACTCAAACCTATCAAGCGATTAAACGATTTGGTAAAAAAGCTGAAACGCTTAATTTTATTTATGTGGTTGATGATGACCTCAAGCTCATCGATGATATTAAAATTGGAAAATTTCTACTCGCAGATAATGATATCAAAGTGGAGAAACTAATGGACTACGATTTCGTTAGTCTTAAAACTACCATGAGTAAAGAAGATGCTATTCAACTCTTCGAAAAATACGATAGAGAGGCATTACCTGTAACTACTGAAAGTGGGGTATTATTAGGGATTGTTACCATCGATGATATTCTCGATACCATTGAAGAAAGAGATACGGAAGATATTCAGAAATTTGGGGGATTGGAAGCTCTTGAACAATCGTATACCGAAACTTCAACTTTTGAATTGATTAAAAAAAGAGCAGGTTGGTTAGTGATTCTTTTCTTTAGTGAATTGCTTACAGCTAGCGTGATGTCTTATTTTCAATTGGAACTCGATAAAGCTATCGTATTAGCCTTATTTGTTCCTTTAATCATTTCAAGTGGAGGGAATTCTGGTTCACAAGCTGCAACGCTTATCATCCGTGCTATGGCTCTTAAAGAAATTGGACTTAGTGATTGGTGGATTGTTTTACGAAAAGAAATTATATCAGGTCTTTCTTTAGGTTTAATTCTAGGTACTTTTGGATTTATTCGTATCCTCATTTGGCAAAAAATTGGTCTTTTCGACTATACCGAACATTGGTTTTTTGTTGGATTAACCGTTGGCCTTTCTCTAGTTGGTATTGTTATGTGGGGCACCATCAGCGGTTCTATGATTCCATTTGTTTTGCGAAGATTTGGACTCGATCCTGCCACTTCTTCTGCGCCTTTTGTGGCAACTATGGTGGATGTAACAGGTTTAATTATCTATTTTACGATAGCTTCTGTACTATTGAGCGGTAAGCTCCTCTAATAAAGTTTTCATACTCTTATGCAATATCGGATGTATTTTATTGGGGGCTATCTCAACCAATGAATTTAATATAAATGCTCTTTGAGCCATATATGGATGCGGGACTACTAAATCAGGTGCTTCCCAAATTTCATCATTAAAAAATAATATATCGATATCAATTAATCTTGGTCCCCATTTTATAATTCGCTCTCTGCCCATTTCGTGCTCTATCTCTTGAATTTTAGCTAATACTTCAAAAGCCGTATAGCTAGTTTCAATGACGATGACCTGGTTTAGAAAATCATTTTGAGCTTCTATACCCCAAGCTTTTGTTTCTATGCAACTAGAGCTATTTGTAATGGGTCCAATCCATTTTTCTATATGCTGACACGCAACACTCAAATTCAGAGCTAAATCACCCATATTGGATCCTAATCCCAAAAAACAAATGTTAATATTTGATTTCATTAATTCAACTCAAATGTAAATGAATTAACTTTGTTCGAATTAAATTTCATCCATATGAAAAACTTTTTAAAAACCATCTTAGCCGTTTTTATCGGTATTAGCCTTTTTATAGTTGCATTTTTTGGAATCATATTCATATTTGCTTCTATGGCAGGTGCTGAAAAAAAGGCTGATATTGCCTCTAATTCCATCCTCTATTTAGACTTGAATTATAGCATTCCTGAAAAAACAACTACTCAAGGAATTGATTATATGGATTTGAATGCTTTAGGCGATAAACAAATTGGTTTAAATGATATTATTGCCTCTATTCAACAAGCAAAATCAGATGATAAAATCAAAGGTATTTATATCAAAGAAGGTGCTTATGCTAATGGAATGGCTACCACAGAAGCTATTCGTGATGCCCTAATCGATTTTAAAAAATCAGGTAAATTTATTTATAGTTATGGTGATATGTATTCTCAAAAAGGGTATTATCTGGCAAGTGTAGCTGACAAAATCTATTTAAATCCAAAAGGATTTATTGAATTGATGGGCTTTGGTACTAAACAATATTATTTAAAAGGCTTATTAGATAAATTAGGTATCGAAGTACAAGCATTCCATAGAGGTAAATTTAAAAGTGCATTTGATCCTTTAGTACGTACCGATATGAGTGAAGCCAATCGTCAACAAATCACTGAATTATTAACGGATATTTATAATCATTTTTTGGATGAAGTAAGCACTGCACGTAAAATTGATAGAGCTACTTTAAATATTTATATCGATAGTGCGATGATTCAAAATCCTGCTCAAGCTAAAAAATATGGAATTATCACAGATGTAAAATACTATGATCAAGTATTAGGGGAGTTGGCAACAAAATTAAATCTTTCTAAAAATGATAAAGTATCTTTTACACCTTTAAAAGATTATATCACTTCTCTAAAAAAAGAAGGAGGTGCAGATAAAATTGCCATTGTTTTTGCTCAAGGAAATATAGTAGATGGACTAGGGGATGAAAAAAATATTGGAGGGGATAATTATGCGAAAATATTTAAAAAATTACGTGAGAATAAAAATGTAAAAGCAATCGTCATTCGTATTAATAGTGGAGGGGGTAGTGCCTTAGCGAGTGAAATTATGTGGAGAGAAATTTCCTTGACAAAAGCGGTAAAACCAGTGATTGTTTCATTTGGTGATGTTGCTGCTTCTGGTGGATACTATATGGCTTGTAATTCAGATAGAATCTTTGCACAACCGAATACGATTACTGGTTCTATTGGAGTATTTGGATTGATTCCGAATGGTCAAAAATTATTGAATGAAAAATTAGGTGTTACCACTGATGAAGTGCGTATCACCAAACATGGTGTTCAAAATATTGGAGTGAAACCATTGGATGATTTCGAATCTAGATATATTCAAAATAGTATTGATAGTACCTATGAAACCTTCTTAACGCGTGTAGCGAATGGAAGAAAACAAACCTTTGCGCAAATAGAAGATAAAGCGGAAGGAAGAGTTTGGAGCGGTGTTCAAGCCATTAAAATCGGATTAGTAGATGAGATTGGTAGTTTAGATGACGCTATTGCATACGCTGCAAAAAAAGCAAATATCAAAAAACCTAATGTGGTGAATTATCCGCAAGACAAAGAGTTAATTGATAAGTTATTGGAAAATATGGAAGAGAAAAATGAAGTAAAAATGATAGAAACTAAATTTGGTAAAGAATATGCTCAAATCTATTTACAATTTTTATCTGTAAAATCTATGATAGGAACACATAATATTCAAACAAGAATGCCATACGATTTAATCATTGAATAAATAATAAACTTATTAAAACATTTTTTAGAAACTTCAAATTGTCTTTTATTAGAGCGCTTTATAGCTCTGATAATTTCCTATTGTATCTATATCTAAATCATTTTTGGAAACCTAAAAAGAATACATTAGAAGCTTTCTTGTATCATTTTTCTAAAGATAAAAAAGATTTTACGGTGCTTCAAATAGGGGCAAATGATGGACTCATCAATGATCCTATCTGTAAACTGATTCGTAAAGGACAATGGCAAGGAGTATTAATAGAGCCACAAAAATTAGTATTTGATACGTATTTAAAACCTCTTTATAAAAATTATTCTAAAATTAAATTATATAATCAAGCCATAGGCAAACAAAATGCCACTGAAAAATTATATGTTATTTCTTTCTCCGCTGCACGTTGGGCAACAGGTTTAGCTAGCTTTGTCCGATCTTCCATTGAAGGGAAAATTACAGATGGTTATGTTGTTAAATGTATACGAAAATACAATGAAAAAGCACCTGCCTCAACGGATGCCTATATTGCCACACAAGAGGTTGATTGTGTTACATTCGATCATATTTTTACATCTTCAGCATTATCAAAAATTGATTTGTTACAAATTGATACAGAAGGTTTCGATTTTGAAATCATTAAAATGTTTCCATTTGATAAAATGAAACCTGCCTTAATTTCATTTGAATCGGAAAGACTATCTGTAGAGGATATGAAAGCCTGTGAAGTCTATTTGAAAAAAATGGGGTATAATGTATCACCTATTGAACGTGATTCAGTAGCCGTATTGATGTAAATGATTGCATAGTTAATGCTCTTTATTACAATCCAAAAATTCGTTTGATATAATCACTTGCAAAAAGATTATCTGGATCTTGTTGTTTTCTAATCTGTAAAAAATCATCCCATTTTTCATATAATAAGGATAAGTCTTTCGCTACTTTAGTATGCATTTTTCCCCAATGCGGTCTACCTCCATAATGACTACATATTTCTTCCATCGTTTTGAAATAATCTTGATAGGCTTTGCCTTTATATACGTGAAAAGATATATAAGCGCTGGTTCGTTTATAAGATGGACTAATCCATATCTCATCGGCTTTTACAAAACGATTTTCGGTGGGGAAATGTACTTGAAATTTCTTTTGATTAAATACACGTATAATCTCTTTTTTAACTGTAATATAATCTTCAATAGGCACACAATATTCCATTTCATTAAATAACACATTTCGAGGAAGTGCATACACTCGATGGCTCCAATTAACTTTAGCGGAGGTGCCTGCTAATGCGCCTGATATTTTGGCAACATACTTACTCCACGATGGGAAATATAAAGTTGGATAAGATATGGCATTGAATAAATCATTCTCTAATACATTGTCCATCCAAGCACCTAGCTTGTTTTCTACAATCTCTTTCGTACTTACCTGACTATATTTTGTTTGTGCTCTGGAAGTATAAGGAAACCAATAAAATTCAAAATTACGTGTCGTCTGATTGTGTTTATCTAGTTGATTAAATACTTCTTCGATAGGTTCGTTTTTGCTGATGAATTCTAGCTTATATGAAGGCAGTACTTTAAAAGTCAATTCGATAATTACTCCCATAGATCCTAATGATACTTGACAAGCTTTAAATAAAGTAGGATTTTCTTCTTCTGAGCAATAGATAATTTCACCTTTCCCATTAATAAATTTAATCGCAAATAATTGAGAGGAAACATTTCCAAAAGCTAATCCTGTTCCATGAGTTCCAGTACTGATAGCCCCTGCCAATGCTTGCACATCAATATCGCCTAAGTTTTCTTGCGCTACTCCATGTGCAAAAGCTAATTCACCAAATGCTTTAATTTTAGTACCGGCTTTCACCACCACAAGCATCCGTTCTTTATTCACTTCAATTATACCTGTATAATGATCTAGGCTTATAAGTATATGGTTGGTTTCTATTAATGGCGTAAAGGAATGAGCAGAGCCAACTACTCGTATTGTTTTTTTATTTTGTATAGCTTTTTGAACAATATCCAATATCTCTTGTTCTGTTGTAGGATAGAGCATTTCTTGGGGGCTAAAAAGTACCGAAGCACTCCAATTGGATATTTGTTTTGTCATCATATAATTTGTAAGAAGAATACAAATATATATTTTCTATTTAATTCGTATTATATTTACTAGACATAAAATTATAATGAAAAAAATATTCTACTTAAGCCTTTTACTTTGTTTATCTTTTTTTGAATTAAAAGCTCAGTATCTAATCGGCACGCGTGATACTACTTTAATTGATGTTTCACGTTCAAGTAGAAGTATACAAGTGTATATGTATTACCCATCTAATCTTACAGGTACAGGCGTAGCTTTGGCTATTCCACCTGCCGGAGGCTTTCCAGTGGTGGTGGTAGCTCATGGATTTTCTATGGATTATGCCGCTTTCACTAATTTTAGAGATTCATTAGTACCAAAAGGCTATATTGTTTTAATTCCCAATACTGAAACGGGTATTATCGGAGTGAGTCATGGTAATTTTGGAGGTGATTTATCTTTTCTAGTGAATTATATGCAACAAGTAAATACCGTTCCTAGTTCTAGATTCTATGGTAAAGTACGAAACAAGTCAGCCATCATAGGTCATTCAATGGGTGGTGGTGCTACTTATTTAGGAGCCAATGGGAATAGTAATGTCACTACCACCGTTACTTTTAGTGCTGCAGAAACTACTCCTAGTGCGGTTACTGCCTGCGCTGCTATCACTGTTCCATCTTTAGTATTTGCCGGACAAAATGATTGTGTGGCTCCTCAAGCGACCAATCAAACACTGATGTATAATGCTTTGGCTTCTAGTTGCAAAACTAAAATTGTTATTAATAATGGCGGACATTGTCAGTATTCCAATTCAAGTTTTACCTGCGATTTCGGGGAAGGATCTTGTAGAGGAACTTCCACTATCTTAACCAGAGCTCAACAACAACCAATCGTATTTGATTATTTATATAAATGGTTCGATTTTTATTTGAGAGGTAATTGTAATGCCTATACGAGTTTTCAAAATTTATTGACAACGGACACTCGTATTACTTATTCTCAAGCCTGTTCATATGCTCTCCCTGTAGCAAGTATTACAAGTGATGCCACTATAAAATGTAAAGAAGATTCATTACGTGCTTATAGTACTTCATCCTTTACTAGTTATGCATGGAATAATGGTAAAACAGATTCTTTAATATCGTTGAAAAATGCAGGGAATTATTTCTTAGTGGTTACAGATTATATGGGTTGTAAAGATACTTCTAATAGTATTTCTATCAGCAATAGAGTGGCTGGAAGAGCTTCATTAACACCAACTGGTACTATCAATATTTGTGATACAGCAGTGAGTATTTTAGTGCATGCAACTGGCACTAGCTTGACTAATTATACTTGGAATACGAGTGATACAGGAACAGATATTATCGTATCTACGGTAGGCAATTATTTTGTACGTAGTATTGATAGTTTTGGATGTATTGGTTTTTCAGATACTTTATCTCTTGTAAACCATAGCCCCATTCATCCATTTTTAACACCAAGCGATTCCGTATTTATTTGTCCCGGTGATTCTGCTGTGTTTACGGTAAGTCCTTTGTTTAATACCTACGTTTGGTTCGATAGCACAACTACTGATAATTATACAGCTACTGAATCTGCTGCAGTATATGTGGTTACTACCGATAGCAACGGTTGTCATGCATTTACGGATACAGTTATCGTACAAAAATTAATACCAGCTATTCCAACTATATTATTTCATATAGATTCTCTTGCTGCAGATACAGGGTTTGTAACCTACCAATGGTATGATGAAACAAATACGTTAGTGAGTAGCTCTAGAGGTTTTACTCCTTCGGTTAGTTCAGGAAACTTTTATGTCATTACCACTGATATCAATGGTTGTAGCTCTCAATCAGCAACGGTTGCATATGGCGTTTCTGTAGGTATTACAGAAGCTCTAAGTCAAAAAGTTCAAGTATATCCTAGTCCATTTAGCAATCATTTAATTATTACAAATGCTCAGCTCAATGATATGGTAGAAATATATACAAATAATGCTATATTGATTCATCGTCAAATTATAACTAATAATAATAGTATGATAGATACCAAAATGTTTGTTCCAGGTATTTATATCATTAAAATTATTTCTAGTTCGGGTACGAGTATTTTTAAAGCAGTGAAGTAGTTATTTAAATCGAATACTTTTTATAGGAGTGATTTTTGAAATCAATAAAGAGGGAATAAGTAAGGATATCACGCAGGTTATAAAGGTGATCGTATTTAAACCCAAGATCCACATAAAATCAATATCTACAGGCGCTACGCTTACATAATATGATTCAGGTGAGAGCTTGATGAATTTAAAATGTTGTTCTAAATAACATAAACCAATACCTAATATATTCCCAATGAGTAAACCTTTTAATATGAGGATGGCTCCTTGACGAATAAAAATCATACGGATGAAAAGATTGCTTGCTCCTAAAGATTTTAAAATGCCTATCATATTAGTTCGCTCTAAAATTAATATCAATAAAGCGGTTGCTAAATTTAAAATAGCTACTAAAAACATAATAGTTAATATAATGACTTCAGTACTACTCTGCATTAATAACCAATCGAAAATATTGGGCTCCAGTTCTTGTATGCTTACCACCTCTAAGTCAGATACTGTAAAGGCATTACCAATTTCTTTCACTTGATGATCAATTTCATTTTTAAGTAATGACTTATAATAGTCTTCGCTCATAAATGGACTACCAAGTACTAAATAATAATTTTTTAACTTACTATGTTTGATGATTTTTTTATCCAGGAAAATTTCAAATCCTCCTACTGAATCTGGTCCCCAATGATTTTGCTCTTGTATCATCGACATGTTTACAAAAGCAAATTGTTTATCATATTCTTCTAAACCGCTATTATAAATGCCACATACTTCACATTGCTTCATTTTGATGGGTACCGACATGAAATTTAAAATCACTTTATCATGCAATTTTATATTTAAACTTTTAGCGATACTATTGGAGATTAGAATAGGTTCGCTAGAGCCGGCTGTTTTAGGACTTAATGCTTTTCCTTCAATAATAAATTTAGAAAATTCGCTCCAATAAAAATCAGTATCAGCTCCACGAAGTATAATACCTTGAAAATCTTCTTTGGTTTTAATCAAGGCACCACAACTCCCATTATTTTGAATATGTACAATATTTTTGTTGCCAGTAAATTTGGGTTTTAGCGAAGAAGCAACAGCACGTTGAGAAATATTTTTTTGTACACTATATGGTTGGATATGAATATGAGCCCAAAAACCAAAAATTTTATTTTCAATTTCTTTTTGGAAGCCATTCACAAAACAAGAAGCAATAATCATTACGCTTAAACTCAATGCTATGGCAATGGTAGCAATTCTGATAATGAATTTCGAAAAAGAATAGTTTTTGTTATTGCTTATTTTTTTCGATATAAAAAAAGGGGTATACAAATTATTATCAGTTTTTAGCGTATAAATATACAAATATTCATTTTCTATTATTAAATTTGGCTATTATTAATTCTCTAAATAAAATTATAATATGAAAAAGATTTTTATAGTTATCACTTTCTTAATGTTCACTACTGTTTATTTTTCAAATGCTCAAGTTCAAGCTAGCACAGAAGCTATAAGTTTGAATGCTGATGGATCTATAATGAAAAAAAATACATTTATAATTATTACGACTAAATCGTATCTAAAAGATTTAAATATTAATTCTATTAATATTAGTGGTTTAGATGATGGTACCTTGAAAAATACTGCAACATTATCATTTGAAACCATTATGAAAGTAAAACAACAAGCTCCAAGCAATAATGTATTTATGCAATTGCTAAATAGTCTAGGTGCAGCAGGTTTTTCAGTGGTAGGTACATGTGCTGCTACTTCAGATTTAGAATTAATTACTACTTATACACTTTCAATATCAAACTAATAAAATTGAGAAAGTACTTATGTATTGCATTGGTTTTTCTAGTATTTACCTCTTGTAAAGCGGAGAAAAAACAAATTTCATCCACTCAAACAGATCCTATACGTGTTCCACCCCGATTGGTTTTGGGCTGTGAGAATATCAATGAATATTGGCATCTACTAGCTGATAAAAAAGTAGCTTTGGTTGTAAACCAAACTTCTATTTTCAGTAATAGAACTCATATAGTCGATTCACTTGTATCAGCAGAAATTCAAGTAAAAAAAATATTTGCTCCTGAACATGGTTTTAGAGGGAATGCAGATGCTGGTGCTTCTATAAGTAATCAAATAGATAAAAAAACTGGACTACCAATCATTTCGCTTTATGGTAGTAAATTTAAACCTACTAAAAATGATTTAGCTGGTATTGATATAGTTGTTTTTGATATACAAGATGTAGGTGCTCGTTTCTATACCTATATATCCACTATGTATTATACGATGCAAGCTTGCGCCGAGAATCATATTCCATTTGTAGTTCTAGATCGACCTAATCCCAATGGATTTTATGTGGACGGCCCTGTTTTAGATATGAAATATAAATCATTTGTTGGAATCATCCCTATTCCAGTGGTTCATGGATGTACCATAGGTGAATTGGCTCAAATGATTAATGAAGAAGCTTGGTTGGGCGATAGTTTAAAATGTGATTTAACAGTTGCTCCTTGCAAAAATTATACGCATCACATGAATTATTCTTTACCCGTTGCTCCTTCGCCTAATTTAAAATCAGATAGAGCCATATTCTTATATCCATCAATTTGTTTTTTTGAAGGGACAGAGGTAAGTGTAGGTAGAGGAACTAATAACGCCTTTCAATATATTGGCTCTCCCTATGCTTCAAAAAGTAAAACAAGTTTTTCATTTATTCCTCAAAGTAATGCAGCCGCTTCTAATCCACCTTTCAAAGACCAAAATTGTTATGGATATGATTTATCGCTGATTGATAATTCGGAAGACAAATCCTATGGATCTATCAATCTTGAATACTTGATCAATATGTATCAATCTTTCGATGTAAATAAAAGTAAATTTTTTCATGAAGATAATTTCTTTGAATTATTAGCTGGTACAGATGAATTACGTCAACAAATTAAACAAGGGCTTAAGGCAAATGAAATTCGGGCTAGCTGGCAAGAACCCTTACAAGCATATAAAATGATGCGTAAGAAATATTTGATATATACAGATTTTGAATAGTACCTTTGTATCTTAATCATGAAAGATACTAGACTTAAAATTGTTTTTATGGGAACGCCTTATTTTGCTGTTCCTTCATTAGATAAAATTCATCAATCTTCACATCAGGTATTGGCTGTGGTGACAGCCCCAGATAAACCTGCAGGTAGAGGAATGAAAATACAAACAACTGCGGTGAAAGATTATGCCGTGGCACATCAAATTCCCGTATTACAACCTAGCAATTTGAAAGACCCACAATTCATCGAGATATTGAAATCGTATGAAGCGGATTTATTTGTTATTGTAGCTTTTCGTATGTTGCCTGAAGTAGTTTGGAATATGCCACCTTTAGGTTCAATCAATTTACATGGATCGCTTTTACCTAAATACAGAGGAGCAGCACCTATCAATTGGGCAGTTATTAATGGAGAGAAAGAAACAGGTGTCACCACTTTTTTTCTGCAACATGAAATAGATACAGGTAATATTATTTTACAAGAATCTTTTCCAATTGAAGATACAGATACCGCTGGAATGGTACATGATAAAATGATGTATATTGGGGCAAATTTGCTCTTAGAGACATTGAATCAAATTGCTAACGAAACCACTGCTCCTTCTCCTCAAATATTTACAACAGATTTACCTATTGCACCCAAAATTCATAAAGAAACAGGCAAAATCAATTGGAATCAAACAGGCCATCAGATATATAATTTGATTCGAGGATTACAACCTGCTCCAGCCGCATATACTTATCTTGATAATAAAATATTGAAACTTCATGCAGCTACATTTATGCCTTGCAAACACCATGAAGTAAGTGGTTTGATGAAAACCGATAATAAAACGTTCATTCATATTTATACTATAGATGGCTATATACAGATTACAGAATTGCAGCTAGAAGGGAAAAAACGAATGCAAACTGATGAGTTTTTAAGAGGGAATATGTTAAAAGATTCTGTTCTTTTGCCTAGTTATTCTGCCTAGATACACTTATTTTTGTTCCACTAAAATACTATTACATGTCTGTAAACAAAGATATTAAACGAATTACAACTCATACCATTCAATCGATGAAAGATAATGGAGAGAAGATTAGTATGCTTACCAGCTATGATTTCTCTATGGCACGTATTGTTGATGATGCAGGTATTGATATTATTTTAGTAGGAGATAGCGCCAGTAATGTAATGGCAGGTCACGAAACCACTTTACCTATTACTTTAGATCAGATGATTTATCATGCACAAGGGGTAGTACGTGCAGCTAAAAGATGTTTGGTGGTGGTGGATATTCCATTCGGTTCCTATCAAGGAAACTCCCGTATAGCGCTCGATTCAGCTATTCGTATCATGAAAGAAAGTGGCGCACATGCAGTTAAGATGGAAGGGGGTGCTGAAATTCAAGAATCAATTACACGAATTTTATCCGCTGGTATTCCTGTTATGGGGCACTTAGGACTTACCCCTCAATCAATCTATAAATTTGGTACTTATACCGTACGTGCAAAAGAAACTCTTGAAGCACAAAAATTAAAAGAAGATGCTAAATTACTCGAATCATTGGGTTGCTTTTCTATAGTACTCGAAAAAATTCCAGCTAAATTAGCTACCGAAGTTGCCATAGATTTGCATATCCCTGTCATAGGGATTGGTGCAGGTGGGGGAGTAGACGGACAAGTTCTAGTAGTGCACGATATGCTTGGAATTAATAATGAATTTCAACCTCGATTTTTACGTAAATATTTGAATTTGTATGAATCGATTAAAGGCGCAGTAGGTGAATATATACAAGATGTAAAAAGCAATGATTTTCCTAATGAAAAAGAACAATACTAATCCCAATGATTAATACTATTTACGAAAAAAGTAATAAGTGGACGTTACTATTTATCGATAGTATACTCGTATTGATTTCTACTTATGTAGCTTTTAATCTTCGTTTTAATTTTAAATTACCTCATGTTTATCTCGAGCATTTAGCTTTTGGACTTCCATTCACTTTTGCGATTAGAGTTTTATATTTTTTTATTTTTAGAACACATACAGGACTTATTCGTTATAGTGGTTTTGAAGATATTAAACGTATTGTTTTAGCAACTAGTGTAGGGTCTTTTTCTTTCTATATTTTCAATTTGATTTTCTATTATTATAAAGGCTACTATTTTATGCCAATCGCCGTGCTCTTGATAGATTGGTTACTATGTACTATGCTAGTAGTAGCTTTCAGAGCATTAGCCAAAATTTACATTATTGAAAAAGAAGCGAAACATACGGAGACGAAACATGTATTAATTTTTGGTACTGGTCAAGATGCTTTGAGCACTAAAAAAACACTCGATCAAGATATTAATATCAATTACGAAATCAATGGTTTTTTGTCGAATGAAAAACAATTGAAAGGTCGAAATATTGAAGGCGTGCCTATCTTTTTAATCGAAGAAGATATTGAAAAAATTATTCAAAAAACCAAAGCTGATTTATTATTGGTTTGTAAGAATAATGTGCCCTTAACAGCTAAACAAACGGCTTTAGATAAAGCCTTAAAACACGGACTAAAAATATTGAACGTTCCGGATAGCGAAAAATGGATTAATGGTCAATTATCTATCAATCAGTTTAAAGAAATCAATATTGAAAGTTTATTAGAAAGAGATCCAATTCAACTAGATATTTCTAAAATTCAAAGTCAAATAAAAGGCGCCAAAATACTCGTTACAGGTGGTGCAGGAAGTATTGGAAGTGAAATGGTTCGCCAAATTCTAAAATATAATCCCGAGAAAGTAATGGTACTCGATCAAGCTGAAAGTCCATTATATGAAATCGAATTAGAATTAAATAATCTCTACAATAAAGATCGTTTTGAAATTGCTTTAGCGGATATTCGTAATGAGGAACGTATGCGCAGAGTATTTGATTATTTTCGTCCCGATTTTGTATATCATGCAGCTGCTTACAAACATGTACCGATGATGGAAAATAATCCATCCGAATCTATTCTTACCAATGTGATGGGCTCGATGTCGTTAGCTAAATTATCTGTTGAATTTAAAGTGAAAAAATTTGTGATGGTAAGTACCGATAAAGCGGTAAATCCAACCAATGTAATGGGCGCTAGCAAACGTATTGCTGAAATATTTGTACAAAGTTTAAATAATAAAATTAAAGGGCAAAAAGATGCTACACAATTTATTACTACTCGTTTTGGAAATGTATTAGGGAGTAATGGAAGTGTGATTCAGTTGTTTAAAAAACAATTGCAAAATGGGGGACCACTGACGATTACGCATCCGGATGTCACTCGATTTTTTATGACTATTCCCGAAGCTTGTCAACTGGTATTAGAAGCAGGGATGATGGGCAATGGGGGCGAGATTTTTATTTTTGATATGGGTAAAAGTGTAAAGATTATCGACCTAGCTAAAAATATGATAAAACTAGCGGGCTTAGAATTAGGAAAAGATATTAATATTAGCACTACAGGTTTACGTCCAGGAGAAAAACTATACGAAGAGTTGTTGAATAATAGTGAAAATACAATCCCTACACATCACGAAAAAATAATGATTGCCTCTGTACGCGAATATAATTTTGAGGATGTAGAACGTAATATTAATGAGCTTATCAATTTGTTTAATACGCAACAAAACGACAAAATCGTAACTAAAATGAAAGAGTTAGTACCTGAATATATCAGTAATAATTCACCTTTCGAAAAGTTAGATGCAAAAGCTGCTCATGCTTAAATATTATAATTTAGTACTAGTAACAGCACTTATTGTAACAAGTTTTTTTGCTTGTAAAAAATGCGATGATCAAGTAGATTATCGAACTGAAATGCGAAGTTTTGTATCGACAATTAGTACCAAAGCCAAAACACAAAATCCTTCTTTTAGTATCATTACACAAAACGGACAAGAACTAGCTATAGATGCTTCTGGTGCATTATACAGCGATTACTTAAGCAAGATTGATGGACAAGCACGTGAAGATATCTATTATGGTTATGATAAAGATAATGTTGCTACACCTGTTGATATTACTAGCGCATGGGAGCTGAGCTTAGACCAAATGAAAAGTGCAGGAAAATCAATTTTATGTATTGATTACTGTTCAACGCCCTCTTTTATGAGTCATGTTTATACTAAAAATGAAAATAAAGGCTATGTCTCTTTTAGTGCGCCTGATAGAGAGTTAGCAAGTATTCCCGTTTATCCGATACACAATGAAAATGCAAGCGATATCAATACGTTACGTGATGCAAAGAATTTTTTGTATTTGATTAATGGAGCGAATTATGCTAGCAAAAGTGAATTTATTACGGCTGTAAAAAACACCAATTATGATGTGATCGTCATGGATTTATTTCAAAATGAAGAAGCTTTTACTGCAGCTGAAATAGATCAATTAAAAGTGAAATTAAATGGCGGAAAACGATTGGTGATCTGCTATATGAGTATTGGCGAAGCAGAGAACTATCGATATTATTGGCAGAAGAAATGGAAAATTCAACGTCCTGCTTGGTTAGGAGCTCAAAATCCAGATTGGCCAGGCAACTACAAAGTATGTTATTGGAATAGCGATTGGCAAAATATTATTTGTAATGCAAGCGATTCGTATTTACAAAAAATTATCGATGCTCATTTTGATGGTACGTACTTGGATATTATCGATGCCTTTGAGTATTATGAAAATAAAAATTAATAAGCCACTTTCCCTATCAATCCTCTAATACCCATATCTACCACCACATCTTTTACGGCGCCTGTTGTAGTGATTGGCTCATAGATATTATCGCCGTCCACATCATTCCATTCAAAACTATTATTGGTTGAAAGTGACACGGTGATTACTATATCTTTAGTCTCATTGCCTGTCACTACTAAGTCTTGATCAAAATGACCCGTTACTACACATGAGCCAGCTGGAATATCAGATATACCATATAAAATATTAGGAACGGTAGTAGCTCCTGCAGGTGCTTGACCTTCAAATACATTATTAATACCTAATGTATTGGTTTCAAATCCCCAATATCCTTGTAGCTTATTGCTATTCACCGCTTTTGTTTGCGTTTTGATTTTATACGAATTGATATAGGTATTAAATCCTACAAAGGATGCGATAGTACCCGTAAAGGTATAAGTATCATATTTATATTGGATATCATAATTTTGATAAGCTAAGGAAACACGTAGGTTTTTATAAGTCCCCGCTTTTACTTTATCTAAATCGACAGAGAAAAACGTTTCCCCTTCTTTTGCATTTACTGATTTATCAAAATCGATTGCATTCGCACCACCCGCAGTTGTTTCAGCCGCACGGTATAAAACTTCTCCATAGCCTAATAAAATAGAATCTTTGGGCGATATCTCGATATAGTGTGCACTCATGGTATTGAAAATAGGTGATTGCGCACCATGTGTAGAAGGTATCGTACTTGGTAAGCCAAAATTATTTAATCGCTCTTGCGTATTATCAAACTTAAATTTGAATATCAATTTAGGTTTCACTGTATTTTTTTTACAAGAAGTATTGATACTAATAACTATAAAAAGAATAGGGATTAAAAGTAATAACTTTTTCATGCTTTAAATTTTAAGGCTAAGTTATTGAATATTATTTAAAAATATTCAACATTTTTAAATGCCTTTTTCTACCTGACTTTTTACTAATGCGGTAAACCCTGATAGCTGTAAAAAAACAAATCAATGTATTGAAAAAAGAAGTGGAGGAATTTGATTGTTAATTTTTTGCTTTGATATTTTCTCTCACACAACGAATGGATAATTGATTCAATGGATTGGTATTTAAATCGACCTGTAAGGATTTACAATCAATGCTAAACGAACTTGCTAAGCCAGTATTGGATACTTGATTGATCCACCAAGCACCCGCTATTTTTTCATTGATAAAGCTTGCTTCATTATTATTATTTAGTTGCATAGAGCCACCAGGTAAAGCATCAAATCCAATTACATTTTGTCCAGCACAACTTGTATTCTTTACATTACTCGTGTTATTTTCCCAACCCGTAATCGCTTTCATTCGAGTAGCAATAGATTCTTTAGGTGTACTTGCTATTCTGTTTTTTAAGGTGTCAAAATCAGCCATAGTAGGTATATGCCAACCAGCAGGACAAACTTGTAAAGCAGTCTCGAAAGTATATAAAAAACCATACTTTGTAGTATTGAGCATGTTATTTTGGTAGGCACTACTACCTGAATTAGTTTTATAGGCTACGTTTTGAGCTAACCAAGTTTGATTACCAATATCAATTATTTTGTATGCAAATGAATCGCGTAAATCGATATATATATTATGTAAAGATTCTTTACCTTCTTTCCAAATTCCTGTATATTTCGAACCATCCGATTTCGTATATGTACCAAATCCATCTTGCTTCGCATTTTTCCATGTTCCTGTGTAAACATCTCCATTATTAAAAAAATAAGTGCCTTCCCCATTTAAGATGCCATCCATCCAATTGCCTATATACTTATCGCCATTCTGAAATAGAAATGTGCCATAGCCTTGATGTTTTCCGTTTTTCCAGCTACCTACATAAGAAGCACCTTTTGCTAAAGTTAATGTTCCTTGACCATTTTGTTTGCCATCTACCCATTGCCCTTCATAAGAATCGCCATTTTTGGTATGTATCGTTCCAAAACCATTGTATTTGCCTTCTTTCCATTCACCTTCATAAGTATCGCCATTGGCCGCTATATACGTGCCTTTACCTTCTTGTATGCCCTTATACCATTGGCCGCTATAGGTACTGCCATCCACCCAAGTAAAAATACCATTCCCTTGTATATTTCCATCTACATAATCTCCTTCATATTTACTTCCATCGTAAATCGTGAGAATCGCTTTGCCTGTTTGTTTATCTGCTTTCCAATCACCACTATACATCGTGCCATCAGGCCAAGTGAAATTTCCTTTTCCTTCACGCAGACCATTCACAAAGGAGCCTATATATTTGCATCGATTATTTAAGATAAGTAGACCATTACCATTGGCTTTTTTATCCACTACATCGCCATTGTAAATACCCGTATCTCCAACAGAAGTAATCAGGGTGATTTGCTTGGTTTTGACCTGTGCTACTAATGAACTTTTGCATACAGCAAAAAGAAATAGGACTAAAATGAATGTAAACGTACTTTTCATATATGAATTTAATATCTATAAAAATAGAATTAAAAATATGAATTATTCGAAATATTTTAAAATGGAAGTTATCGTTTGATGATTTTAAAAGCGATATTTCTGCCATGTCCTTGCATAATAGCAAGGTTTATCCAACTTAATGCAAACTGTTCTAATAAGGCCACTTTATCAGCTCCACCAAAATTATAACAATTAGCAAAACCTATATCTTTAGCTAGTTGAATAGCTACTTGATTGGCTTCTTCATTGTTTCCGACATAAAACATATCAATTCCTCCATTACTATATATGGGGTCTAACATGTTTTCAAAGTCAATACTATTAAATTTTTTGACTAATTTATATACCTTTTTAATCGCTTGTATCGCCTCAAATGCCGTAGTTGAACTTCCACTTGCATATGGCTTATTTCAATGGCTTTTCTATCTGAACATATGCGCAATGTAAACGAAGTAAATGAGACTAAAGAAGCTGCCATCACTACATTCGGATTGAAACCTTGTTTAGTTTCACTGAACGCTATAGCTTCATCTGTAATGATGCTATGCATACCTTAAGAGATAGATATTTTAGAATATTCTAACGCAATTTGTTTATCCTTCACTCATTATTTGTTGTTATTTGCTTTATATATATAGAATATTGATGCTCCAAATACAACTAGATGCATTAAATTTAATACCATGGCATATCCTACAGTAACATTGGGAATAGCTTTAAACGGACTGATAAAAGAGAATAATACAAAAGCAATTGAGAGAATACTGAAATTTCTAAATCCAGAAGTTGAAAATTTATCAAATAAAAAGAATACGATAGGAGCCATGAGTGAGGGAATAGAACTCGATATGATTACCTGTGTAACTGCTAATGGTTGATTCGGTTGAATAAAAATGGTGTCCGTTAAAATACCTGCTGCTTTAAATACATAAAAGACAATCACGTTTAATAGGATAGAGGTTCCAGCGATAAATAAGCCTGTAGTAAGGGTTTGTTTGAAAGTAATTTTCTGATTCATTGTTTTAGTTTTTTAGATGTTAAAAATAAATATATATACATTAATTGTACATACAACTAATAGGATAAAAAAATAGTTCCCTACATTCTCATTTCATCGAGCCATTCGTTCATAAGCTTCGCTTTTTCGGCATTAAATTGGGCTACTTTCATCTTTTTCATAGGTGCAGAGACTTCGATTTGCTGCAATAAATCAAGTCCAAGGGGCGTAATTTTGATATCCACTAAACGTCTATCTGCTTTATGCTCTTTACGAACAATTAATTTCTTTTTAAGTAATTTATCTACAATTCTAGTGGAGTTAGACGATCTATCAACCATTCGTTCGGTGATTTGCTGATTGCAATAGGATTCGGGATAGGCACCTTTGAGTATGCGCAATACGTTGAATTGAGCGGGCGTAATATCAAAAGGTTTTAAGGTTTGCAGAAATAATGCATTAAACCAACTACTCGTAAAATTAATATTGATGAGTAGTTTTTGTATTTCGCTTTCGAAAGGTTTCTTTTGTTTTAATGCTTCTTCTAGTTTCATGAGAATACAAATATAGGAAAAATAATTGTAGGTACAATTTAATTTCAATTACGAATTACGTCCCGAAGCTTCGGGATTCAAATTACGAATTACGAATTTTCGAATTTCAAATTACGAATTAAAAATTAAAAATTAATAATTAAGCACTCTTAATCTCCCCATCATGCATTTCAATAGTACGATCGCTTTTTTTAGCGAAGTCTTCATCATGTGTAACAGCTATGATAGTTTGTCCATAGTTCTTTGATAAATCTTGTAATATATCAAAGACAATATTCGTGTTCTTACTATCTAAATTCCCCGATGGTTCATCGCCCATAATCAATAAAGGATCATTGATTAAAGCACGTGCAATAGCCACTCGCTGCTGCTGTCCACCCGATAATTTATTAGAAGGCTTTAATGCTTGATCGGCCAATCCTAATATTTTTAATTTCTCATAGGCGCGCTCTTCAATTTCTTTAGGATCCATTTTTCCTAATTTTAAGGCAGGTATCATCACATTTTTCAGACAAGTGAATTCATTTAATAAATAATGAAATTGAAAAACAAAACCGATTTTTTCATTTCTTAATTCAGCTAATTTATCAATAGATAATCCTGTAGTGAGTTGATTGTCGATATATAGTTTTCCTTTATAGTCAGTATCCATCGTAGATAGAATATATAAAAGGGTGGATTTGCCGCTGCCTGATTTGCCAATCATGGTAAGGAATTCGCCTCTCTGTACCTCAAAAGAAATATTTTTCAATACCTGAAATTCGATAGGGTCGTAGAAAAATTTGTTTACTCCTTCGGTTTTTAAAATGATATTTTTCATACGCTTATTTTCTAAATATACTTACAGGGTCAACACTAGCTGCTTTACGTGCAGGGATATATCCTGCCCAAAAAGTAATAAACATGCCTATTCCTACTCCTTGTAAATATTTAATTAATTCATAACGAATAGGGAAATAGCCAATATCGCCACCAATATAGACATGTTGGAGCATTTTTATAATTAATGTAGCCAAGATCACACCACCAATCACTCCCATAAATCCTATACTCACTGCTTGTGTTACAAAAATGCGAATTACATCTTTTCCTTTAAATCCAATAGCTTTTAAAATAGCTATATCATTGATTTTTTGGGTTACTGTCATGTTTAATATATTATAAATACCAAATCCGGCAACTAATAATATAGTTAATGATACAAAATTAATTACGATTCTACGCATGCGAAAAGCCGCCATTAATGTTTCATTGGTTTGCTTCCAGCCCTCGGCATTATAACCCGTCATGGCTGCAAGTTTCTTCGCAATCTCTTCGGCTTGTTCAGGGTCTTTGATATTGACATTGATATCGGTAATATAATTATTCCCTTCTTTTAATAATTGTTGCGAAGTAGACAGATTGATATACGAATTGACTTTATCTACTTTTGAATTATTCGATTTGAATATCCCAATAATTTTGAAGGTTCTATTTACTCCTTTGGAAGAGGTTAAATTGATATTATCTCCGATAGTCACATTCATTTTATTAGCGATTCCACTACCAATGATAATCCCATTCATATTTGATTTTAATTGATCAAATGAGCCTTCCACCATAAAGGAAGAGATATTATACATTTGATTGGCTTCATTGGGTAAAATGCCAATAGCTAGCCCAGTAATTTGCGATTTGCCATTATTGTAAAATACACTGGTATTGACTTGTGGGGTTACTACCGTAACATCTTTTTCTTTGCTGATGGTTTCGCAAACTAAATTAGGATTGATGATTCGGTTGTTTTTAGGGACAATTTTAGGATTGATAATCACATAATTTTCGGGGTGTTTTTGCACTAATACTTGACTAATAATATCTTCTTTATATACTCGTATATGTGGTGTAGAGCGGAATATAGATTCATTTGCACTTCTATCAAATCCCACCATCATCGAGTTCATAAAAATATAGACCGACATCCCTAATAAAACGCCTAATGCAGCCACAGCGGTTAGTCTTTTATTAGAGACGATATAGGTTTTAGCAATATCTGCATTAATATTCATCGTATTATTTTTTTAATGGTAGAATGATATCTTCTTTACCAATACCAGCAAGTACTTCAACATATTCACTGGATACAATACCTGGTTTTATAATCACATATTCGTTCTTTCCTTTCACATTTACTTTATTTCCAAAACCTACATTGAGTCGAGGGATTAAAAGAGCATTCTTTTTTTCGCCTACCAAAATATTCGCTTCCAATTGCGTCCCATATAAACTATTATTTAGGGTTTCATCAAAGCGAACTTTACAAATAAAAGATTGTGTAGATTCATCAAAAGCGGATTCTATTTCACTGATCGTAGCATTATAGACCTTGTCTTTATTGGTGTTTAATTTTACAAAAACGCGTTGTCCTAGTTTTACTTTATCAATACTATTTTCATCCACATTTAATTCAGCTTCTATTCGTTTCGCATCTGCGATTACCGCGATGATATCGCCTTTTCTAACAAAGTCGCCGGTATTCTTCAATTTCTTAATAACTGTTCCGGCTTGTGGCGCTATTACTTGATTATATGCTTGATTCACTTTGCTGTTTAATACTTGTGTTTTACTGCTGATTTGTTGCTGTTTGGCTTGTTGTAGTAATTGTTGCTTTTGATTTTTAGCAGCATTCAATTGCGATAAGGTATTCGAAAGCGTTAACTGACTATTTTCATATTCTACTTTGGATATACTTTGCGTTTGAAATAATCGGGTATATCGTTCGGCTTGTAATTTATCTTGTTGGTATTTATTTTCTAAAAACTGAATATTGGCTTCTACTTGCTGTATGGCAGGTGCATTGGTGCTTACATTTTCATTTGCAATAGCTAAAAGAGCTGCTGCGCTTTGTGTATTATTGATATTGGTAGGATTATCTATTTTGGCTAGTACAGCACCCGCTTGTAAGTTGGTGCCCACTTCAAATTTCATGTCGCTCAGTATGCCATCCGTTTGGGCAATGATATTATACGAATCTTTCCATTTCAGTTCACCTGAAGCAAAAACCAATTCTTTGATATCTTTTATTACAGGTGTTGTTCCTTTTTCTTGATTGCAAGAAAAAAGAACGAACGTTAGCATACTTACAAATAGGTAAGGGAAACGCATGTTTTTATTTTTTAGTGGATTAAAATTCATTATTTATTACAATTTTATTTTTATTAAATCCGATGTTTGCTAAACTGGTAATGACATTGATTCTACTGGCTAATAGGTCGTTTTGTGAGATTAATAATTTATCTAAGGCTAAAATATTTTCGACAAATTGATTGTAGTTTTTTTCATAGCTATCTTTTTTAAGCTCATATATTTTTTTCATATTGCTCAATTGATTCAAGGCTTTTTGATATTCAATACCCATTTGAATATTGGCTGTTTGATTTTCTAAATCGCTATGCAACACATTGTTTTTTAGAATATCTATTTGATATGCTTTGTTTTTGCTTGTTGTTAATTTTTGAATGTTGGTTGGTAAATCCCAATTTAGTTTTACCCCTACAAAATTATAGTCGGTCCATCGAGAGTCTTTATGAAAAAGTCCGTTATTACTCAGATTTTGCCAATTAAATGATGAGGTAAAAGAAATGACGGGTACATTTTGATAACGTGCAACACGTAAATCTTGTTGAGCCATTTTTAATTGTAGTAGATTATTCTGAGCGAGTAATTTAGTATTGGTTTGCAGGGGTTCATTCGTTTTTTCGAAATCCCATACACTTTGGCGAATATCAGCATCCACCGTGTTTTCAAAGAATAGAGCAAAACTTTGATATTGCATTTGTAAGTTTAAATCGAGTTGTTGAAATTTATCTTGAAGCGAAATAAGATTTACTTCAGCTTCATTTACTTCTTGTTTACGAGCAACTCCTTCGGTGAATTTATTTTGTGTGACTTGTAAAATTTTCTGTGCAATTTCAATATGATCATTGATAATTTCTTTTTGTGCTTCATAACTTAAGATATTAAAATAGATCGCATTCAATTGATCATAGACCTTTTTTTCATTGATTTTATTCTGATTGTCGTTTAGTTCTAAATTGATTTTAGCACTTTTAATTTGAGCAATATTGGCCAAATTTAAAATATCAAATTGGGGTTGTAAACTAAAGGTCGAAACATACTGCAATCCAATTTTCGCTTCTTTAAAAGTCCCTGCGGGTCCACCGAAAGCCTCTGCTGGAAGATAACTAACTTGTTGTTTGGTATTATCTAAGAGTTGTGCACTGGTAGGTATTCGTGGATTAATGACATTTCCAATGCTCGATTTATAGGTAAGTTCGGCAAGTTTGGTTTGAATCGTTGCATTTTGAAAACTACTATTTTTTGTTTTTACATAACTTAGTACTTCTTGTAAATTAAAAAATATTTTTTTCTCTTGTGCTTGTATTTGAAGGCATACAAATAATAGGACAAATAAGCTCATATAATAAATAAGCTTATATTTTGTTTGTATTCCTATATAGAATTTTACGTTCATAATTACTTTTTATTTTTGAGTAACAGCAGTATACTATTGATGATTTTATCTCCTTCTTTTTCGATATCGATTTTAAAGTCGGATAACTTCCATTTAAACATACACAATCTAAAACTACCTATGATGATATGCACCAATTCGGTGGTTTGAATTTCTTTTATAAACAGGCCTTCCTTTTTACCCCTTTCTATTTCATGTGACAATATTTTTAGTATGTATTGCATGATGTTGAACAACTCATTTTTGATTTCTTCAGAACCATCCATGAGCGATTCTGATAGGATAGCGATGACGTAGTGAGGATTCTTTTTAAAGAATGAAAATTGACTTTTAAAGATGGCTTGAATATTTTCTGCAGCAGATTTTTTCTGACTGATGATTTTATTTAATCGTGATTCAGTAGAGCTAGCTAAATCTTGTAAAAGTAAAATAATGATATCGTCTTTATTCTTAAAATGGCGATAAATAGCACTCTCAGAAAAATTCATTTCGTCGGCCAGGCATTTGGTTGTTAAACCTTTAATCCCTTTTTCCATCAAGATTCTACCTGATGTAGCAATAATTTCAGCTTGTCTGTTGGATATCGCTGTTTTCATTTGGAGAGGTTAGTGAGTATTCACTCTGCAAAGATGCAGTTAATTTTTACAACATGCAAATAATTGCGTTTATTTATTTTTAAGAAATGATATTAACCAAAGAATTGCAAGTACATTAAGGCAAGCGCAGCCACTGTCATAATTATAAAAGCTAATGCCCCAAAAATATTCGTGATTTTACCATTGGTAAATTCGCCCATTATTTTTTTATTATTAGAAATATGGAGGATGATAGCGATTAAAACAGGTGCTGTAAGTCCGTATAATACAGCCGTATAAATTAAGGCTTTAATAGGAGAGATGCCAATATAATTCATCCCTAAACCTAATAGCAAGGAAATCGCAATAATCAAATAAAAACCTTTCGCTTCATGAAATTTTTTATCCAGTCCTTGTTCCCAACCAAAGGTTTCGGTATAGATATAAGAGAGGGAGCCACTCAACACAGGAATCGCTATTAAACCGGTGCCAATCACCCCGATGGCGAATAATAAATAGGCTAAATTACCAGCCAATGGTTTTAAGGCGATAGCTGCTTGTTCTACGGTGTCGATTTGATGTACCCCAGAATTATATAAAACGGTGCCTGTCGTAAGTATAATAAAATACATGACAAAACCAGAAATAGTCATTCCAAAATCTACATCATTTTGTACTTCATGAATAATTTTTTTATTGACTACCAGGTGTTTTTTCTTGTGTTTCATTTCCTCAACTTCTACTGAGGCCTGCCAAAAGAATAAATAAGGAGAAATAGTAGTGCCTAAAATACCTACGATAATGGCGATAAATTCTTTGTCAAAGTGAATCGTTGGAATAAAGGTTGCTTTTAAAATTGCAGGCAAATCTTGCTTGTATAAAAAGGGAACAACAAAATATACGAGCATCACTATGCAGATATATTTCAATACAGAGGCAATTTTTTGATAGGGTAGATAGATGATTAAACCCAATAATAATAAAGTAAAAAATACACTGAAGAAATTAGCGTCAATGCTCGGGAATAATAGATTCCCAACCGCTCCCATTCCTGCAATATCAGCACCAATATTCATGATAATAGCTGGAGTACTAAAAATTAGCATGATATATAAAACGGGTCGAGGATAATTTTTTTTGATGGTGCCTGTTAATCCTTGAGAGGTAATTAAACCAATACGAGCACACATCTGTTGAATGGCTGCCATCAATGGAAAAGCGATGATTGCGGTCCATAAAGTGGCTAATCCAAATGCTGCACCTGCTTGTGAATAAGTGGCTATACCAGATGGGTCATCATCGCTAGCACCTGTTACTAAACCAGGACCAATTTTTTTCCAAAAAGATGTAAATGAAGTAAGATAGTTTTTTTTAGCAGCCATTATCGAATTATAATAAACTATTAGAAGTCAATTAATTCAAGTAAATATACTAAACAAAAGAAGATAGAACGTACTAAAAAAGTATAAAAGTTTTAATGATTTGGTTTGCTTGCATTTATTTCTTAAAATAATCTTCTAGCATCTTATAACGGTATTCAAAAATTTGTTTCACTTTTTGATCTACAAAAATTTTACCTGCCATCCAACCCAAAAATGATTTTCCAATATCATAGTGAAGGATATCAGTCATGATCACTCCTTTAGGTGTTTCTTTAAAATGATGTTCGTGATGCCAAATATTATAAGGGCCTTTACGTTGTTCATCTACAAAAAATTCTTTCTCTCTAATATGAGTTATTTCAGTACACCAGTCAAGGGTAATAGGCATTCCAGGTTTAATTTTATAGGTAATAATCAAGCCTTCATACATTTTTTTAGGCACTTCAGATGTAATTTCAAAATGCATTTTTTTTGGAGTAAGCAAGTTGAGATTTGAAGGTGTTGCAAAAAAATCCCAAGCATCGTTTAAGCTTATAGGTAATAATTGTTTCTGTACCAGTTTACGCATAAGATGATATTTATTTTATAACAAAATGTAAGCGTAATGGTTTATAATATATATAAATTATACGTGAAAGAGCTAATAATAGAATCTCTTAAATCTTCTACTAAGGTATATTAGCAAGAAATATAAATAAGTCTATTAATTAAAATGGAAGAAAAAGAAGGTAACTGCGGCCCATTCTTTTTTCACCCCTTTCGCATAGCCAATATTAGAATAGCTGCTGTTTTGTACAGTACCATCATCTCTGATATAACCAATCGTTGAATAACTGCTATTCTGCACTGTGCCATCGCTTTTTACATACCCTACGGTAGAGTAGCTGCTATTTTGTATGGTACCATCGCTTTTGATATAACCAATGGTAGAGTAACTACTATTTTGAATGGTGCCATCTGTTTTGATATAGCCTACGGTTGAATAACTGCTGTTTTGAATGGTACCATCGCTTTTAATATAACCTGTAGTGCCATAACTACTCGATTGAATCGTTTGCGCATAGGTCAAAGAAATACTAAAAAGAATAATGATTAATAGGATAGACTTTTTCATGATTTTAAATTTTAATATATCAAGTATACGATTTATTCTCGACTATATTGACAATACTTCAATAAATAGTTTAGGTGTAACTACACATTAGTGCTGAAAAATCTGATTTCATATTTGTTTCGAGTTATTATTGTCCATACAAAATACGATTGTATCAACTACAAATAAAAAAAGCGTTATCAATGGATAACGCTTTTCAGTTTTTTTGAGTTTTATATATTATTTTTTCAAAACACGAACCATCATGTCTCCAATATCTGCTGGGCTATCTACTACATGGATACCACATTCGCGCATGATAGCCATTTTAGCTGCAGCTGTATCATCTTTACCACCTACGATTGCTCCGGCATGCCCCATTGTACGTCCAGCTGGTGCTGTTTGTCCGGCGATAAAACCAACCACTGGTTTTTTCATATTATCTTTAATCCATCTTGCTGCTTCTGCTTCAAGAGTACCTCCAATTTCACCAATCATAATGATTGCCTCAGTTTCAGGGTCGTTCATTAATAATTCAACCGCTTCTTTTGTGGTAGTACCAATGATAGGATCACCACCGATACCGATAGCTGTAGAAACACCTAAACCTGCTTTACAAACCTGTTCAGCAGCTTCATAAGTTAAAGTACCTGATTTAGATACGATACCGATTTTACCTGGTTTAAATACGAAGCCTGGCATGATACCTACTTTTGCTTCGCCTGCAGTGATAACACCTGGACAATTTGGTCCGATTAATCTACAATTTTTACCATTGATATAATTTCTGGCTTTCACCATATCTTGTACTGGAATTCCTTCAGTGATACAAATAATCACTTCAATACCTGCATCAGCAGCTTCCATTACAGAATCTGCAGCAAATGCTGGTGGTACAAAAATAATGCTCACATTAGCACCTGTTTTTTCTTTAGCATCAGCCACTGTATTGAATACCGGACGATCTAAGTGTGTTTCACCTCCTTTGCCTGGCGTTACACCACCAACTACATTAGTACCATATTCGATCATTTGTGTAGCATGGAAAGTCCCTTCTTTTCCAGTGAATCCTTGAACAATTATTTTTGAATTTTTATTTACTAAAACTGACATAAATTATTTATTAGTTTAATGAATTAATTTTTGGTTTGCAAATGTAAGGAATTAAATAGAATTTGTATGCTCATTATCGCGAATCGTATCAGATGCTCTTTTAGGCAACGATTTTAATTTTAGCCGTTTACTTTACCAACTGCAGCTTTCTGTAAGCCTTTTAAGAAATCGCTGGCAAAAATGAAATCATATAAATCTTCATTAGTCGTATTCATAATTTCACTTTTATTGCCTTCCCAACTCTTCACCCCATTGCTTAAATACACTACTTTATCTCCAATACCCATCACACTATTCATATCATGCGTATTAATCACTGTTGTCATTTGGTATTCTTCAGTGATTTCTTTAATTAACTCATCAATGACAATGGCGGTTTTAGGATCGAGGCCACTATTAGGCTCATCGCAAAATAAATATTTGGGATTCATTACGATGGCACGAGCTATACCTACTCTTTTCATCATACCTCCACTGATTTCGCCTGGATATTTTTTTTCTGCTCCTGTAAGAGCTACTCTTTTTAGGCAAAAATTAACACGTTCGGTTTTTTCAGCCTGACTCATTCGGGTGAACATATCTAAGGGAAACTGAATATTTTCAGCTACAGTCATACTATCAAAAAGCGCATTGCCTTGAAATAGCATCCCAATTTCTTTACGCAAAGCTTGTTTGTCTTTACGTTCCATTTGTATGACATCTCTACCATCAAATTTGATACTTCCTTTATCTGGATGAAATAGACCAACCATACATTTTAAGAACACAGTTTTACCTGAACCTGAACGACCAATAATTAAGTTACACTGACCCGTTTCGAAGGTAGTTGAAATACCTTTAAGAACTTGTTGTGTACCAAAAGCTTTTTCGATATTTGAAATTTCAATCATAATAAAATAAACGCTAGTATGAAATTAGCAATAATGATAATGATACAGCTATTTACCACAGCTTTTGTACTTGCTTCACCAATGGCTAAAGCTCCACCTTTAACATTATAGCCATAGTATGCAGAAATAGAACAAATAATAAATCCAAATACACCCGATTTGATTAGCATCATAAAAGCGTACCATGGAACAAACATATCTTGAGTACCTCTTATATACTCGGCCATTGAATAATAACCACCTAACACTCCGGCAAACATACCACCGATAATACCTAAAAATACAGCAATAGTTACTAATATAGGCATTACAAATAATCCGGCAATAATTTTTGGTCCGATTAAATAAGCTGGTGTATTTACACCCATGATTTCTAAGGCGTCAATTTGCTCTGTAATACGCATACTACCTAGCTCAGAAGAAATATTTGAACCAATTTTACCTGCTAATAAAAGGCCAGTAATAGTAGGAGCTAATTCTAATATCATAGAATCACGAATGATATAACCCAACCACCACATAGGTATTAACTCAAGTCCCATAATTTGATTGGAGAATTGAACAGCAGTTACACCACCCACGAAAGTAGAAACAATACCTACTATGATTAAAGAACCAATACCAATATTAACCATTTGGCGCATGGTTTCTTTCCAATACATACTAAATCGCTCTGGCTTAGTAAATAAACTAGCCAACATTGCTAAGTATTTTCCTAGCTCTTCTATAAATGATAAAAAATACATAAGAGCAAAGATAGAGAATATTTATATTAATAAATTAGATTTGCAATATGAAAAATTTAGTAATCACTGGAGCCTCTCGTGGTATTGGCAAAGCAATCGCCCTAGAGTTTGCAAATAGAGACTTTAATATCATCTTTTGCTCACGCGATAAAGAAAAATGTGAAGCTTTGTTAAAGGAGCTTAAAGCAATTTCACCCAATGGAATATTTTTGTATAAAACTGCAGATATGTCCATTAAAGAAGAGGTGCTTGCCTTTACAGCATTTGTAAAAACCCATTTTACTTCTATAGATGTTTTAGTGAATAATGCAGGTGTATATTTACCTGGTTTAATTCATAATGCAGCGGATAATGTTTTAGAGAAAACGATAGAAACCAATTTATATAGTGCTTTTTATACTACAAGAGCTTTGGTTCCTATGATGTTAACTCAAAAAAGTGGACATATCTTTAATATGAGTTCCATTGCAGGATTACAAGCCTATAAAAATGGAGGCTCTTATACCGTTTCTAAATATGCATTACAAGGATTTAATGATGCCTTACGCGATGAATTAAAAGAATCAAAAATCAGAGTGACTTCGATTAATCCAGGTGCGGTATTAACCGATTCGTGGGCGGGTGTTGACATACCTACAGAGCGATTCATGGATGCAGCAGATATTGGCAAAACAATCTATGATATTTATTGTTTAAGTGACAGAACTGTTGTGGAGAAAATTGTTTTACGTCCACAATTAGGAGATATTTAATTAGTACACCAAAAACGAATTTATGTTACGAACCATTATTTTATTACTTGTTGCTGTGGTGATTGTTCCAATCGCCTCATTCTATTTATCAGCGCCACTTACAGCCGAACAAATGACGATTTTAAAAACATCATGTTATATCATGCTAGGTATTTCATTGTTTTGTTTTGTATTGAGTGAAATCACTCAAAATATGAGTCAGGTGGATAAATTATGGAGTATCAAACCCGTTATTTATGCTTGGTATATTACCTATGCCTTTCATTGGGATCCACGTATGATCTTAATGTCGGTTATAGTTACCTTATGGGGTGCAAGATTGACTTATAATTTCGGAAGAAGAGGAGGTTATTCGATTAAATTTTGGGAAGGTATGGAAGATTATAGATGGGAAGTTTTACGTCAAGAACCTGCTTTAAAAGGACGTTTCAGATTTATGCTATTCAATTTCTTTTTTATCTCTTTATATCAAAATGCATTAGTTTGGTTATTTACATTACCTATTCTTTTTACAGCTAATGGAATGGGCAATGGGATAAATATCTTTGATATTATATGTTCGGTTTTAATTATCGGATTTATTATTACGGAAACTATTGCTGATCAACAACAATTCGATTATCAAACAGAGAAACATAGAAAAATAGCTGCAAATGAGCCTTTAGAAGGAAATTATGCCAAAGGCTTTATTGATTCAGGTTTATGGGGGAAAATACGCCATCCAAATTATGCTAGTGAGCAAGCGATATGGGTTGTGTTTTATTTCTTTAGCGTAGCGGCAACTGGTGCATGGTTCAATTGGTCGGGAGCAGGAGCAATTTTATTGATTATCTTATTTCATAGTAGTGCTGATTTTAGCGAAGGAATCTCTGCGAAGAAATATCCTTTATATAAAGAATATATCAAAAACGTACCACGCTTTATTCCTAAATTGTTTTAAGTAAAAAGTGAATAAGATAATTTTGTAGGCCTTGTAATTTATTTTTATTTTGCTACAGAAATAAAATGATATGCAAGCCTATTTAGATTTATTACAAAAGATACTGGACGAAGGAGTAGAAAAAAAAGATAGAACAGGTACTGGAACTAAAAGTGTTTTCGGGTATCAAATGCGCTTTAATTTAGCCGAAGGATTTCCGCTATTAACCACTAAAAAATTACATACCAAATCCATCATTCATGAACTATTATGGTTTTTGAATGGCGATACTAATATTGAATATTTAGCACAAAAAGGGGTTCGGATTTGGGATGATTGGCCTTATGCCAGCTATAAAAAATCAGCCGACTATCAAGGAGAAAGCATCAAAGAATTTGCAGAGAAAATCGCACAAGATCATGATTTTGCCATGAAATACGGCAACTTAGGTCCGGTATACGGACATCAATGGCGCAGTTGGCCAGCACCTGATGGAAACACAGTAGATCAAATTACACTTTTAATTGAACAATTAAAAAAGAATCCTGATTCCCGTCGACATATAATCAGTGCTTGGAATGTACCTTATATAAACGAAATGGCATTACCTCCTTGTCATTGTTTATTTCAATTTTATGTAGCCGACAATAAATTATCATGTATGTTGTATCAGCGAAGTGCGGATACATTTTTAGGTGTACCTTTTAATATCGCTTCTTATGCATTACTCACCATGATGATTGCACAAGTATGTAATTTTGAGTTAGGTGATTTTGTACATACATTAGGCGATACACATTTATATTTAAATCATATTGAACAAGCTAAAATTCAATTACAACGAACACCAGGTCCATTGCCAAAAATGAAAATCAATCCACAAGTGAAATCGATTTTTGATTTTAAGTTTGAAGATTTTGAATTGGTAGATTATGAGGCACAGCCTCATATTAAAGCCGACGTGAGTGTGTAGTTATATGACTTAATCAATGAGTAAATTACATCCACGTAAAATAGCATTTTCCATTCGACCGATAATTTCAAATTCACCAGAAGGATGCAGTTTGCCCATGTCTGCAGTTTCAATAAAACTACAGGAATACACATTTGCTAAATCGATGATATTAATTCGTCCGTTTGTATGAAAAGAACTAGTTTGAAAAGGGTCATTGAGTTCGGTGCAAATCACTTTCATCCAAGGTGGACAAGCATAGATACCTTGCCCTTTTGAATACGCTTGCGACAAAAGTTCGGTCATACCATATTCGGCATGTATTTGATTGATAGAAAATGCGTTTCGTAAATGTTCGTGTAATTCATATTTGCTTATCTCTGCTCGTTTGCCTTTCATACCGCCCGTTTCCATAACAATACAATGATGTAATGGCAATTGATATGCCTCAATAAAATCGAGTAATGCATAACTCACTCCAATTAATAAACTCTTTTCTTTTTTCATTTCTAGCGCTTGCAAATGCTCGTACAAAGCTTGATGTTCATATAAATAAAATTGATTGGCCTCTCTATTTGAGATGTGCATCCAATGATCCACCATATAAACTAATGAGGAATCTTTTCTTTCGAGATAAGAAGGAAGTAATGCAAGAATATTCCATTCTTCTAAATTGCCATAAAATTGATGAAATCCTTTTGTAAAACTTTCAATGTAGATACCAGTATCTAGTATATGATGTGATGAAGTATTCTGTCCGCTTGTACCAGAGCTTTTGAATATTAGTTCGGAAGTAGGGTATTTAGCTAAAGAGCTAATCACCACATTCGATTTAAAAAATTCGATAGGTAAAAAAGGAATTTTCGAATAATGCGTAATTTGGTCTAGGTTAATTTTTAGTAAATCGATATAACGGCGATATACTTCATTATAAGTAGCTTGAAAATGAAAAATCTCTAAAGCAACTTTGTTAAAAGTAAATTCATCATTAATACTAAAGATTCTTTCTCGTATATTTGTTATTGATGTCAAAAACTAAATCTCCTTTTGTAATGCAAAGTAAATACTCTATTTTGATTTTTGTATCAATAATAGTACTAGCTTATTATTTAAATGCATGTAAAAAATCACCTCAATATCCGCTCACACCTCAATTAGAGTTTGCACATTTTAGTAAAGATACCGTAGATCAGGGAGATAGTTTATTGATAACAGTGAAATTTAAAGATGGGGATGGTGATTTAGGATTTCCATATACATCATCAGATCCTTGTGATTTATGCAGATTAGATTCAAGCAACTCTTGTTTATTTCATCCAACATGGTCATTGTTTTTATTGGACAAACGTGATAGTTGTTTAGAGTTTTTCAGGATGCCTTATTTAGAAAGTAATCCTCAAAATCCGAGTATAGAAGGCCAAATAGATATTGAGAAATACAATATGTGTTGTAAAAAAAGAAGTTTTATTGCTTGTACTGCACTTAGCACGGGTACTATAGACACAGCCTATTATTATGTGATATTAAAAGATAGAGCAGGTAATTTCAGTAATAGTTTACCATTACCTCCTTTGTATGTACGTTGTGATCGCTAATCGATATAAAAAGTTTCTCCTTCAATTGCTATAATAGTATTATCAAAAATGGTTTTACATTCCTCCATCAACATTTCGCTATGTTTATAGCGAGAAGAAAAATGTCCAATCATTAATTGTTTCACTTCAGCTAAGCTGGCTATACGAGCTGCTTCCAAAGTGGTACTATGATTTGTTTTTTGAGCAAGTGCTACTAAATTCTTATCAAAGGTTGTTTCATGGTATAGCAAATCTGCATGTTTGATAAATGGGATTATTTCTTCAAAATAAGCTGTATCACTGCAATATGCATAGGAACGAGCATTAGTTATAGGATGCGTAAATTCCTCCACGCTTAGATTAGTGCCATCAGTTCGAATTACATTTTGTTGGTTTTTAAGTTGAATAATTTCATCAACACTTAAATCAAAGGAGTTGATTTTTTCTTTAATCATTTTTCGTTCCGTAACCTTTTCTTGAAAAAGAAAGCCAGTAGTTGGGATTCGATGTTTAAGAGGAAAGCTGGAGATAGATATTGATTCATCTTCGTAAAGAGTTTCACTAGCTAAGGCCTGTGTTTCTTTATATATTATTTCATAGGTGAAATGAGCATCCGAATAGGTAGATTGTAATTCAATTATTTCACGTAAGCCTTTTGGGGCATATATTTCAATTGGTTTAATTCGATTTGATAAGCTATAAGAAGTAAGTAAGCCAATTAATCCGTAGAAATGGTCGCCATGTAAATGGGAAATAAATATTTTTTCTATATGTGCTTTAGGGATTTTAAAATCACTCATTCGAAATTGAGTACCCTCGCCACAATCAATTAAAAAATGTTTGGATTTATAAGAGATGTATTGTGCAGTTGGAAATCTGCCTTGTGCTGCTAGTGCTGAATTTGAACCAATAATAGTGATTGAAAAATCACTAGGCATTGATATCTTTTTCGAGTTCCTCCATCATAATCAAATCTCTAGCTTCATCGATAGTGGGTACAGTAGTAAGAATAGAATCTAATTGAGATATTTTGATTAAGGTTTTAACTGCATCACAAGCCCCACAGATCACTAAAATGCCATTACGAGATTTACATAATTTATAAGCCAATAAGATAGAGCTTAAGCCAGAAGAATCGATATACTTTACTTTGTTAATATCTAGAATGATGTTTCTAAAAGAATTATTGGCTGGATCTAGAATCGTTTCTTTTAAGTCTTTGTTATTATTACTTAAAAATTTTTCTTCTAATAATTCGATACTAATATATTTCTCTTTACGTTCTATTTGTAGATTCACTGCTTATATTTTTAAATTTGACCATAAATATATGAAAAATATCATAAAACAATATTTTTCCTTAATAATTGAAACTTTATAAGTCTAAATTACGTCTAATTACTAAAGTGTATTCAAATGTAAACAATTAAATAAAAATGTTAGAACTTTTATTTTGTAAAATAGGTTTAATGCATGTAGAATTTATACCTTTATATTAAGAATTTATAGATAAAAATAATTTTATGGAAGCAAAATTTTCGCCAAAAGTTAAGGAAGTCATTTCCTACAGTAGAGAAGAAGCATTGCGTTTAGGGCATGATTATATTGGCATTGAGCATTTAGTTCTTGGATTAATCAGAGAAGGTGATGGATTAGCGATAAAAGTATTGCAAAGTTTAGATGTAGATACGGTACTTATAAGAAGAGCCATTGAAGATTCAATTAAGGATAAAGCAGCAAGCACCAAATTTTCGGGAGCAAATTTACCTTTGACTAAACAAGCAGAAAAAGTTTTAAAGATTACTGTTTTAGAAGCAAAAGTATTGAAGAGTGATATGATTGGTACGGAACATTTAATGATGTCTATTTTGAAAAACAAGGACAATATTGCTACACAAATACTTCAACAATATGATGTGGATTATGATTTATTCAAAGCTGAATTAGAATATTTTCAGAACGATATTAAAAGTGAATTACCTGGAGACAATGATAATGATGATCCAGGATTTGAAGATGAATCAAGAGGTAGACAAAGTGGTAGTGGCGATTCAAAAAAGCCAGGAGTTCCTTCTAAATCAAAAACACCTGTATTAGATAATTTTGGTAGAGATGTTACTAAAGCTGCTGAAGAAGGAACATTAGATCCAATCGTTGGTAGAGAAACAGAGATTGAACGTGTTTCACAAATATTAAGTAGAAGAAAAAAGAATAATCCTATTTTGATTGGAGAACCAGGTGTGGGTAAAACAGCTATTGTAGAGGGTTTGGCTCTTCGCATTGTGCAACGCAAAGTATCTCGTGTATTATTTAATAAACGAGTAGTAATGTTAGATTTAGCAGCATTAGTTGCGGGTACTAAATATAGAGGTCAGTTTGAAGAGCGTATGAAAGCTATCATGACTGAACTAGAGAAAAATAGAGACGTGATTTTGTTTATCGATGAGATTCATACTTTAGTAGGAGCGGGAGGTGCTACAGGATCTTTAGATGCCTCTAATATATTCAAACCGGCATTAGCTCGTGGCGAATTGCAAGCGATTGGAGCATCAACTCTGGATGAATACCGTCAGTATATTGAAAAAGATGGCGCTTTAGATAGACGTTTTCAAAAAGTAGTGATTGATCCACCTAGTCCAGCAGATACAATTACTATTTTAAATAATATTAAATCTAAGTATGAAGAATATCATAATGTAGAATATAGCAATGAAGCAATTAATGCTTGTGTGAAATTGAGCGTACGTTATATTACAGACCGTTTTTTACCAGATAAAGCTATCGATGTATTAGATGAAGTAGGAGCTAGAGTGCATTTGAAAAATATTCATGTACCAGCGAATATTATCGACTTAGAAGCACAAGTAGAAAATATCAAGTTGGAAAAAAACAAAGTAGTAAAAAGTCAGAAATATGAAGAAGCTGCTCGATTAAGAGATTCAGAAAAAAAATTATTAGAAGACTTAGAGAATGCAAAAAATAAATGGGAAGAAGAAAGTAAAATAAAAAAATATCCAGTTACAGAAGAAGATATCGCTGAGGTTGTGGGTATGATGACGGGTATTCCGGTGAATAAAATCGCACAAAGTGAAAATGCGAAATTGGTACAAATGAGTACTATTTTAAAAGAACATGTAGTGGGTCAAGATGATGCCATCTTAAAAATTTCTAAAGCGATTCAACGAAATAGAGTAGGATTAAAAAATCCAAATAAACCAATTGGTTCTTTTATCTTCTTAGGTCCTACAGGAGTTGGTAAAACAGAATTAGCTCGTGCCATTGCTAAATATTTATTTGATAGTGATGAAGCATTATTACGTATTGATATGAGTGAGTACATGGAAAAATTTGCTATTTCTCGTTTGATTGGTGCGCCTCCGGGATACGTGGGTTATGAAGAAGGGGGACAATTAACGGAGAAAGTTCGTCGTAAACCTTATTCTGTAATCTTATTAGATGAGATTGAAAAAGCACATCCTGATGTCTATAATATTTTATTACAGGTATTAGATGACGGACAATTAACGGATGGTTTAGGTAGAAAAGTAGATTTCAAAAATACGATGATCATTATGACATCTAATATTGGTGCCCGTGATTTGAAGGACTTCGGAACAGGTGTAGGGTTCGCTACTAAAACAAAAGTAGAGAATGAAGATGAACAAAATAAAGGGGTCATAATCAAAGCGTTGAAAAAAACATTTTCACCTGAATTCTTAAATAGAATTGATGATGTGGTGATGTTTAATTCATTGAAAAAAACAGATATATATCAAATCATCGATATCGTCCTAAAAGATGTTTACAAACGTATCAATGAGTTAGGATATTCCATTACATTGACCTTAGAAGCTAAAGATTTCTTAAGTGAAAAAGGATATGATCCAGCGTATGGTGCTAGACCTTTGCATAGAGCGATTCAAAAGTATCTAGAAGATCCATTAGCCGAAGAGATATTGAACGCTAATTTGAAAGAAGGGGATGTTTTAGTAGCTGATTTTGATAAAGAGAATAACAAATTGAAAATTGAAGTAAGCAAAGCAGTTACTCCTAAAAAGAAAAGCAAAGAACAAGGAAGCTAATAGTCATGCTAAATGTTTAGTGTTGACTTCTATTTTTTTAATTATAAAATATAAAAGTACTCGTCAATTGACGGGTACTTTTTTTAAATTTTCATGTTAAATTAATCGCTTGAAACTTAATGTGGGAGAATCTTTCTGATTTTAACATTTAAACTCTAACCTTTAAACGTTGAATTAAGTGCTATAAATGCTAGAATTTTTAAGAAACCAATTGCTGATATCTTCATGAATTAAATCAACATTTTCGTGGATGAGTGCATGATCACAATCGTCATAAATTTTTAGTTCTTTTTGACATTGTAACTTATCGAAGATGGATTGGGTATAGGCAATAGGGAAAATGGTATCTTCCTTACCACTAATCACCATAGTTGGGATATTGATATGTTCGATAGGTTTGTGCATTTTTGCAGTACTCAAAGATTTTAAGGCACGTAGTGAAATAGATTTTAATACCAATGGATCTTGAGCTATAAAGTTTTTTAAATTGCCATAATAACTCAATTTAATCGATTCTAAATTCAAATAACTAGCTATGGGTACTTGTGTATTGGGTAACAATTCGCCAGCCTTAATAATCAAAGGTCGCAGTATTTTGTATAAATTCTGATGTCGGGTTAATTGAGCCGTTTCAGGAGCACTTAAATCTGCAATATTCTGACAAACCATACTTTCTATACGGTTATCTTTACTAGCAGTATATAAGCTTACAATAGCACCTTGACTGCTACCTAATAAGCTTACATGTGGGTTGAAATTTTTAATAGCATACGATATGATATGTTGTACATCGCTCACTAATTCATCTATCGTATAATCCCCACGAACACCAGTACTTCTTCCATGTCCACGTAAATCAGGTGCAATGACATTAAAACCAGCTTCATATAATTTAATCATGATACCCGCATAACAAAAACCATAAATAGCGGTGCCTGGAACGATAATAATAGTAGGCGAGCTAGGAGATTGAATTAACATTTCGAGATGCAAACGATGATGATCGCTATAGATATAATCTTCTTTAAATAAAGGAATATACTTCTCAAAGCCCCGTTGATAGGCTAAATCATGAAAATAATCATGAACTGTTTCGAAGAATTTATCTCCTACATTAAAATTTTTAGGCGGAGCGTTCATGTTGTATACTCCCTTCTACAATGAAAAACTGTCCAAGTATATAAAGCGACATGATCAATATTGGTGCTAATACACCTGTATCTTCAAATAAACTACTAAATTTATTTAATGCTATAATGGAATCAGAAAACATAAACATAAATGCACCCACAAGTATCATCGTAGCACTTGTTGCATTGGTTTTTGTAATCCGATTTAAGGCTACAATACACATGGACATGATTACTGCACAATATAAAAATACTGGCACTTTCATCGAGCCTAACATCGGATAAATAAAAGTAATTAAAACGGAAGCATAGAATATAAATAGTACGATGATAAATTTATTTTCAAATACAAATCCTTTTACTCCTTTGAGCTGTTTGACTTTAGCATTAAAGTGCATAATATACAACACGTGACAAATTAAAAACGCACCCAAACCAATCATAAAGGCATATTCTGTAAGATGATTGAGCATTAGGGCAACGTCACCCACCCAAGCAAAAAATAATGCATAAAGCATCAAACGATTCTCATCTGAAAGTTTGTCTTCGTAGCTGAAATAAAAGAATCCAGCTAAAGTAATCATCAATAAAGGCTTACTACAATAACGTAAAACCGCTATATCGTAATATTCTGCGCAAAGTTCAGCGATGCTAGATAAAATGAATAATATAATATATACTGCGGGTGATTTCATTTATAACATATTTATGTATTGCTATAAAGATATAAAATCTAAATTATATTTCTTTGAATGAATCCATCATTCGTTGTAGATCCTTTCCGTATTGATCTAATCGCTTTGGTCCACGAGTCCATGTACAAACCTCATAATATTTCTTTTTACCATCTATAGAATAGTGCGTATAATAGATATTTTCTTTTTCATCTCCACTTTCCATTTCGCCCATGATTTTGTTTACACGAGTGGGTAAATTATTCAAAGTGATATTCATAGAATCGGTAATAGCAGGCTTATCCAAGTATTTGGTAATCGGATTGATCGAGTTATTTACGAATTCATTGAAAGGTATATTTTTTTTATCGTGTTCAATCACTATGATATAAGTGTTTCTGTATCTATTCTCATATTGTAAACTAGCATCGGCACGTAATTTTTTCGATTCCTTCATATAATCAGGTAATTCTACCGAAAATTTATTTTGTACAGGTACTTGATGCCATTCGTTTTTATAGGTACAAGCACTTAAAAACATGATGATTAAAAGAAGTAGACTAAAGTTTTTCATCGCCTAATTTTTGCTATTTATAGAAAAAGTAATATGCAAATATACTTCGCTCTAACTTATGAAGCATGAATAATTTTTTTTTCTAAAATAATTCTATACATTTGAATAGAAACTAAACACTATCAGTAATTATGAATGATTTTACTCGTTTATTCGACACCATCTATTATCAAAACACCAAATATCCTCGTCCCGATTTTTTATCGTATAAGTATGATGGTAGTTGGAAAAGTTATAGTACTCAAGAGGTGATTGACATCTCTAATCAATTGAGTAGTGCCTTTATTAAATATGGATTAAAAGAACAAGATAAAGTAGCTTTGATATCTCCCAATAGACCTGAATGGAATTTTATCGATTTAGGGATGATGCAAGCGGGCATTGTGAACGTCCCTATTTATCCTACCATTAGCGAGAGTGATTATAAATTTATCTTTAATGATGCTTCCATTAAAATGGCATTTGTGGCGGATAAAGATTTGTATGATAAAATCATGAGCATTAAATCTGAATGTCCAGATTTACAGGATGTATATACCTTTGAAGAGATACCAGGAGCTAAAAATTGGAAAGAATTTTTTGCTACAGGTAGTTTGAATGAACTCGATCAAGTCAATCAAATTAAAGATAAAATTGATCCAGCATCTTTGGCTACTATCATCTATACCTCAGGAACCACAGGTGTTCCAAAAGGTGTAATGTTATCGCATAATAATGTGGTTAGTAATGTCAAATCTGTGATGACGATTTTCCCTATAACAAATCATGATAGAGTATTAAGTTTTTTACCACTGTGTCATATCTTCGAAAGAGTAGCCATATATACCTATGCAGCAATAGGATGTAGTGTTTATTATGCAGAGAGTTTAGAAAAACTGGTAGAGAATTTGAAAGAAGTAAAACCTCAATTTTTCACTTGCGTCCCTCGATTATTAGAAAAAGTATATGAAAAAATTATTGGTAAAGGATTGGAGTTGACGGGCTTTAAGAAAAAATTATTTTTCTGGGCAGTAGATCATGCGATGCAATATAATGGCGAAGAACGTACTTCTTTTAAATATAAAGTATTTGATAAATTAATTTATAGCAAATGGCGTGAAGCGCTAGGGGGTGAAGTGAAAGGCATAGTGACAGGAGCTGCAGCTTTACAAGAACGATTAGGTAGAGTATTTAGTGGGGCTGGTATTCCTATCAGAGAAGGTTATGGACAAACCGAATCTTCTCCAGCTATTAGTGTAAATCGATTTGAACCAGGCGGCTTTAAATTTGGCACTATTGGTCCAGTGATTCCTGGTGTTGAAGTGAAAATAGGAGAGAATAATGAAATTTTAGTGAAAGGACCTAATGTGATGATGGGATATTATAAGCGACCTGATATCACAGCCGAAACAGTAAAAGATGGTTGGTTACATACGGGTGATTGTGGTGAATTTGTAGACGGAAAATTTTTGAAAATCACTGATAGAGTGAAAGAATTATTTAAAACGAGTGGAGGAAAATATGTAGCCCCTCAAGTGATTGAAAACAAAATGAAAGAATGTCGATTTATCGAACAAATTTGTGTAGTAGGAGAGAATGAAAAATTTGTAGGAGCTTTAATTGTACCTTCATTTATCAATTTGACTGATTGGGCTACCAAGCATGGAGTAAGTGCAAGATCGAATGTAGAATTAGCCAAATCGCCAGAAGTATATACGTTACTTAAAACAGAAATCGAAGAAATCAATAAACAATTTGGTCAAATTGAAAAAGTAAAACAATTTAAATTGATTGCTGATGAATGGAGTATTATGGGTGGGGAGTTAACACCTACTATGAAAGTAAAACGTAAATACGTAATCGCTAAATATCAGAGAGAAATTGATGAGATGTATAAAGATTAAAGTATAAAATTATTTTTCATCTTTATTATTAAACTTAATTAAGTTTAAAGTGTCATAAGTGAATATCATAAAACAGATGAATAAATATATACTTGCATTACTTTTTAGTCTTTTTGTTTTCAATCCCTCTCAATCACAAACATATACCTTAAACGTTATTAATGGTTATGGTTCTGGCACCTACAATGCAGGTGAAACGATACATGTATGGAGTATTGCATATGATACTACTAAAACATTTAAAGAATGGACAGGTGATATTGTAAATCTTACAAATCCAAATGAATGGCATAGTAAATTTATTATGCCTAACAGAAATGCTAGCATACAAGCCACCTTAAAACTTATGCCTAGCTATAGTGTTCGCTATGAAAATATTATGGGTAGTGCGAATATGAAAAAAGTGTATAGTTGTTTCCCAACACAAATGCGAGGAGTGATTTATTTATTTCATGGAACTGGAGGAAGTGCTTCTAATTGGATAAATGCATTAGAAAATAGAAGTTTTATTAATGCATTAATTGCAGATAGTTTTGGAATTATTATAACGGAAGCAGAAGAAATTACATTGAATACTGATTTGAATGGAGATGGAAAATTAAGATGGCAAATCTTGCCATTTGATAGTGTGAGTGGTATCGATTATCAGAATATTAAAATCATTACGGATACATTTATTCGAAGAGGGAGTATAGATTATGCAATTCCCAAGTTTTCAGTGGGCATGAGTAATGGAGGTTCATACTCAGCATTTATATCTTTATTATATAATTATAAAGCAGGAATATCTTATTGTGCCTCTTCCTCAGCACAATTAGTATTTACTAGTAGAAACAATCCTTTTGCATTTCGAATGGCTTTATATGATGATAATGCAGAAGTTGGACCATTGGGAAATTACCAAGCTTTGCAATTTGATTCAATTCTTGACTTTAGAGGAATTTGTCATGACTATGAAATTCAAGATAGACAGCCCATTTATGCAGAACGCTTTGTGCGAATACCTGGGGTATCGTTAAGTACTTCTCAGTCTATATTTACAGAACTTTTAAATAATGGCCAATTAGATTCGGCACATTACGCTTTACATTCAGATAGTATTAAAAATCATATACTAGCAACTCCAGTGATGTATCCCACTATTATAGGATTATCTACAAATAAACTTGTAGAAGCCTTGAATCAAATATCGGCATCTAATGCAGAACATAAATTCTATAGCGATTATAATTATGAGAGTATGCATTTCTTTAAAAGTCTGTGTGCTACTTCAGTGTCAATAAATAATCAAGAGTCTGCTGTTACAACACTTAAACTCTATCCAAATCCAGCGTTTCAAGAGATTCAACTCGAATTACAAGAAGGTATATATGATGTTTTTATTGTAGATATTTATGGAAGATTATGCTTACAAATAAAAGATATGAATATACTACAACCTATTGATATTAGTCATTTAACTGCGGGGCACTATTATATAAAAGTGAAGAATGCAAAACAACTTTATACTACAAGTTTTGTAAAACAATAAGCATAGAAATATAGATTATTCTTCTTATGTAGAATTGGTTGATAAAGACAATTCATTTCAACTTAATAAAACTTCTTCTTCAATCGTATAAACCATTGTTCATAGATATGGTAGGAAAGGATAGCTAATAAAATAGTAAGCGTTAAATTGATTAAAGTACTTAGATATACATTTTCAATCGACATAAATTTACCACTAAATGTAAGTATGATGCCACTATATACATACAAGCCATAACTATATTTTCCTAAATATTCAGTGATAAAAAAAATACGATTTGAAAGTACTTCATATTTTTTAAATGCATGAATGCTGAGGTAAATGACTAAAGCCATAGCAACTGAAAAATAAATAGTAAATGAATCTTCCACTAAAAATACTATTACTAGTAAGCTGAAGATGAAAAGTATGATTGGTGAAGTTTTTATATTTTTTTTGTAAAAGTGAATATATCCTAAACACATCCCCATTAAGAAATTCATAAAATGAGGAATCAAATTCGAATAGGTGTCGAGAGCATAGTCTTTACTCAACAGCATATAAACTGTATAGCTGAGTAGCATAAAAATAATGGGTATACGAAAATAATTTTTAAAGAAAATACTAAATACTAAAAACATTATATAAAACTGTTCTTCTACGGCAATAGACCATAAAAATTTTAAGGCAAATAAATGATCACTTTTATCAAAATTAGATACGAAAACAAAATAAGTCCAGGGATGCTCAGGCATTTGTAAGCTCCATCCTATAGGCTTTGCAAGCAATGGTAAGATGAGGAGAAGTCCAATTACAACTAGATAATATAATGGGAAAATACGTAAAGCTCTTCTTATAAAAAAGTTTTTTGTTGAGAATGATCCAGTACTATTTATTTCCTTTAATGCTAGATAAGTCAATAAAAAACTAGATAATACAAAAAAGAAATCGACTCCTAGATAGCCGTAACTAAAGCTTTTGAATGAGTGAAATAAAAAAATGGCTAAGAATGCAAATGCTCGTAAGCTATTCAATCCGCTGATGGATGATCTCGCTTTTGCGTCTTGCATGAATTATGATTTTTTAAATAATATTTTTAGATGAGCAGCCATACTTTCTATCCAACCAAAATGATTTTTGATAATCATAAAACGTTCTATCAATGAACTGCGTTGATGTTGAAGTGATGCACCACCAAGCTGAAAACGAGCAATAGGAAATGGAGTAAAATAAAAACTACTCCTAGAAACTTTCATACATTTTAAAATCCAGTCGATATCAGCGCTCCATTTATAATGCATATCGTATAGTGGAGCAATCTCCTTTTTTACGATAAAACTTTGATGGCAAAATAACATACCATACTTCATTTCGCGCCATTGGATATGTTCATGTAGAGGACGATTACGAATCTCACTCATCAAACCTATTTCTTTTTGTTGCTGGTCAATAAACATCGTATCTCCATATATAAAATCTGCCTGCTGATGCATTTGGCCAAAAATTTCTTCTAAAATATGATTATTATAAAAACCATCCCCAGCATTCATATACATCAAATATTCACCATTAGCACGTATTAATCCCTTATTCATTGCATCATAAATACCTTGGTCTTTTTCGCTTAAATAAGCACTAATTTTTGAACCATAGGATTGAATTAATTCTAATGTACCATCACTTGAACCACCATCAATTATAAGGTATTCGTAGTTGTTAAATGTCTGATTTACAACATTATCAATCGTATACTTTAGATCTTTCATTCTATTGTATACCACCGTAATAATCGTTATTTTAACTCCTTGTTTCATTTATTGAAAAACAAATATGCGTAAAATAAAATAATATTAGTATGTCAAATTGTCATTATTGCCTTATTTGCATTAATTTTGTAAATAATACGCGATATGGAATTATACAAAAATGATTTAGCTTTTGAGTGGGCAAACAAGACACATGATGAAAATCGTCAGGGGGAGAGTTTAGTCAAAGACCGCCCTTTACATATACCAAGTAATGGCAAGAAATTTTATATTGAGAGTTATGGTTGTGCGATGAATTTTAGTGACAGTGAGATTGTTGCTTCTGTGCTAACTGAACAAGGATATGATAGCACTAAAAATTTTGAAGAAGCAGATATCGTATTTATCAATACCTGTTCCATACGTGATAAAGCAGAACAAACAGTACGTAATCGCTTAGATAATTTAAAAGTGATTAAGAAGCGCAATCCAGGTGCTTTGATAGGTGTATTGGGTTGTATGGCCGAGCGTTTAAAAGAAAAATTAGTAGAAGAAGAAAAATTAGTGGATATAGTGGCTGGTCCAGATGCATACAGAACCTTACCCGCATTGATACAAGAGGCTACTGGCGGACAAAAAGCGGTGAATGTATTATTATCTCGTGATGAAACCTATGGAGATATCAGTCCTGTAAGATTATCTAGCAATGGCATTACGGCATTTGTCTCGATAACACGTGGCTGTGATAATATGTGTGCTTTTTGTGTCGTGCCTTATACAAGAGGTCGAGAACGTAGTAGACATCCCGATTCAATTGTACATGAAGCAAAAGATTTAGCGAGCAGAGGATTTAAAGAAATTACTCTATTAGGTCAGAATGTAGATAGTTATAGATGGAGTGAAGATGAAACGATACGTGGCAAAAAATTGATTGAATTAAAAGATACAGACCACGTATTCAACTTTGCTAATTTATTGGAAAGAGTAGCCCAAGAAGTGCCTCAAATGCGTATTCGATATTCAACCTCTCATCCCAAAGATATGTTGGATGATGTATTGCATATGATGGCAAAGTATGATAATATTTGCAAGCATATTCATTTACCAGTACAAAGTGGTAGTAGCAGTTGTTTAGAGCGTATGAATCGTACTTATGATAGAGCTTGGTATCTAGATCGAATAGCTGCAATAAGACGAATAGTCCCTGAAGCAACAATTACAACAGATATTATCGCTGGATTTTGTGGAGAAACAGAAGAAGAACATCAAGAAACCTTGAGTTTAATGAAGGACGTGAAATTTATATTGTCTTATATGTATTATTATAGCGAACGACCAGGAACCTTAGCTGCAAAGAAATATACAGATGATGTGCCTTTAGAAAGGAAGAAAAGACGTTTACAAGAAATTGTTGACTTACAACGAATACATGCACATGAAAGCAATATAGAAGATATAGGTAAATGCTTTGAAGTATTGATTGAAGGGGTTTCTAAGAAGAATGAGCAACAATTATTTGGAAGAACATCACAAAGTAAAGTTTGTGTCTTCGATAAAGGAATGCATCAAATAGGAGATTTAGTACAAGTAAAAGTGACGAGTTGTACTTCTGGAACCTTGATTGCGGAAGTGATTTAAAAAACAAACTATGGAATTACAAACAGTAAAACAACGATTTGGTATTATTGGGAATTCACCCGCATTAAACTATGCTTTAAGCGTAGCGGTGCGTGTAGCTCCAACCAATTTAAGTGTATTAATTAATGGAGAGAGTGGAGTAGGAAAAGAAATATTTTCGCAAATATTACATCAATTAAGTCCACGTAAACACAATCCTTTTATTGCTGTCAATTGTGGTGCTATCCCTGAAGGGACTATTGATTCAGAATTGTTTGGACATGAGAAAGGCTCATTTACTGGAGCTAATGATAAACGTAAAGGTTATTTTGAAACAGTAGATGGTGGTACTATCTTTTTAGATGAAATAGGAGAGATGCCCATTGGTACTCAAGCTCGATTATTACGTGTATTGGAGAGTGGTGAGTTTATCAAAGTAGGTTCATCTGCTTCACAAAAAACAGATGTGCGTGTGGTTGCTGCAACCAATGTGAATTTATTAGAGTCGGTACAAAAAGGAAAATTCAGAGAAGATTTATACTATCGATTAAGTACCGTGCCTATTGAGATTCCACCATTGCGTGATAGAGGAGATGATATCATTTTATTATTTCGAAAATTATGTTCAGATTTTTCGGAGAAAACAAAGATACCGACCATACAACTGGATGAAGAAGCAAAGCAATTGTTATTAAAATACAATTGGCCTGGAAATGTACGTCAGTTAAAGAATATAGCCGAACAAGTATCGGTATTAGCTAAGGATAAAAATGTAGGCGCAGAAGAGTTTATACATTTTATTCCCGATTTTAAAGTTTCAAAAACACCTGCACTTATGGATTATAAAGATCAACAACAGCAATCGACTGGTGGAGCCAATAATTTTTCGGAGCGAGAATTATTATATAAAATGTTATTTGATATCAAAAAAGACATTAATGATTTGAAGCAATTTATGTTGAATATGAATGTAGCTCCTATGGCGAATAATCCTTATGTACAAGAGAATATCAATAGTACTAATTACTATAGTCCGCCGGTGATGGTACATAACGATATGCCTATTCATTCGAATGTATCGCAACCGATTGTGATAAATGATAAAAATAATTTTACGAATACTGAAACTATAGATGAGTCCTTATCACTAGATGATAAAGAAAAAGAAATGATTTTACGTGCTTTGAAAAAACATAAAAGTAGAAGAAAAAAAGCAGCTGATGATTTAGGTATTTCCGAACGTACATTATACAGAAAAATAAAAGAATATGGTATTGATGAATAAAGTGGTTTCATATTTATCTATACTCGTTTTATTACTAGTAGTATTGAGTATAAGTAGTTCATGTGGAGTCTATTCCTTTACAGGTGCTAGTACAAATGCTAAAACGGTAACAATTGATTATTTCCCTTCAAAAGCGGCTAATGCACCTGTAAAAGCTGCGCAATTGTTTACGGATGCTTTAAAAAATAAATTTACTACTGAAGGCAATTTGAAATCGGTGAATAATGGAGGAGAGTTAAAATTTACGGGTTATATTTCTAATTATACAGTTGCTTCTAGAGCACCAGTAGCAGGCGAACAATCTGGTATCGTGCAAATAACGATGACGGTGCGTGTGGATTTTGAAAATACTTTAGATGAAAAAGATAAATGGAGTCAAGAGTTTACTCGATATGCTCAATATGAGAGTAGCCAAACGTTAACAGCCATTGAAGAATCGAAAATTAGAGAAATTAATACGCAATTGGTTGATGATATTTTTAATAAAGCTTTAGTGAAATGGTAAAAAGTTTTTTACAAGATATGTCAAAAATGACTGTGGAGACCTTACAAAAAAAGGTGAAGGAATATCCATGGAGTCCATTATATCATATTGAATTATCTAAAAAATATTATCAATCACAACATGAAGATTTCGAAAAGCAATTGAATGATACAGCGTTGCGAATGTATGATAGAGAGTTCTTATTTGATTATATTCACGATGGTATTAAAATAATTGAAGCACCTGTAAATAATGACTTGGAGCAGCTATTGACACATACAGCACCAATTGAAACTCCTACCATAAAAATAGTAGAAAAAAATCAAGCACCTGTAGTTGAAGTTGATCCTTCATTAGCATTTGAATTGATTTCGGAGCAGAAATCGACGATTGAACCATTAGTAGAATCAAGTATTACAAAAGAAACAGTTGAAATAGCTAGAGTAGAGAAAACGATTGAAGAAATAGGGCCAATTCAAATAGAAGCAGAAAAGCAAGTTGCAGATGTAGTAGCGATAACCCCTGAAATACCTGTAGAATCAGAGAAGCAGGAGGAAATACGAATACCAACAATCGATTTACAATCGCAAGAATATTCCTTTCAAGAGTGGTTGCAACATATGAAGCAAGCTAAAGTAGTACTGGAGACAAAGGCCGAAACTCTTGTAAATACTAGAATAGAAGAGCCAATAAAACTAGATTTAAGTAGTAGTAGTATAGAGGAAGAAGAGGAAGAAATGATTGTGATTGATCCAGAAAAAGAGGAGTTAGATCAATTGATTATTAGTAATGTGCCATTTGATATTTTTGCATATGAGAAAGATTTGACTGAAAATCAGTTGAATCAAGTAAATCATTTTGTAGAAAATCAGATTAAAAAGAAGGAAGTGAAGATAGAGCCGATGGATAGTGATAGAAGTCCTGTAAAATCTGATTTTTACTTGCCTGCAGACGAGTTAGTAACTGAAACCTTGGCGAAATTATATGTAAAACAGGGTAAAAAAGAGAAGGCAATCATGGCTTATAAGAAATTATTATTGAAATTTCCCGAAAAAAGTACTTATTTTGCATCTCAAATTGAACAATTAATAAAAAAGTAATTATAAAATGACAGCAATTTTTTTAGTAGTGTGTATTATCTTATCGATCTTATTAGCGTTGGTAGTATTGATTCAAAATCCAAAAGGTGGTGGTGTAAATAGTCAATTTGGTGGCGTAAGTAATCAAATATTTGGTGCCTCTAAGTCAACAGATGTGGTAGAAAAAGCTACTTGGTATTTAGCAGGTGTTTTATTGGTATTATGTTTAAGTTCAGGATTCATTATGAAAAGTGGTGGACCTAAAAAGAATGTAAAAACAGTTGAAAAAACTGAATTAGATAAAAACTTCAACAAATACAAAAGCCCAAAACAAACGAATATTCCAGCTAAGTAATTAAACAACTTACTTAGATAATTCATAAAAAGAAAGCCATGCAGAAGCGTGGCTTTTTTTATTTGGGGATTGTCATGCTATGGCTTGATTTCATCAACTAGATTGAAACGACCGCCTTTGTTGCGTCTTAATGACCAACAAGATTATCGGGACTGAAAAACATGGTAGGTATGAAATGATAATATAAATAAGTTAAAAACGTGCTCCCCGATGTCGTGTCTCCACGCATCGGAAGTTCATGAACGTAATCAATTTATGACCGCTGTTCCGGATTTGTAATCCGAATATTCGGGACGGAACCAACTATAATTAGCATTTATAATGCTAAAATTTCAAGCAGAACTTCATCCTATGGTAGGTGTTGTCACGCCTCGGCGTGAGTTGAAGCCCACTGTGGGGAAAGCCTTTCGTTCCGAAGCGGTTCTTGGCACATGGGGTTTCAACCCCATGCAGTCATTGGTAGTGGGTTTTACGTTTAAAAAAAGGTAGTTTCTCCCCAACTTTCTGAACTGAATGACTTAGGGTGGGAGTTAATTATTAATTCTTAATTAAATAATAGAATCTATTTCTTCACGGGAGCTTTAACGGGTGTTTTATTATCTGTTTTAGCTGGCGTTTGCTTATTGCTAACAGTAGGAGTTTTAGTATCTTTAAGCACCACAGGTGTTGCTTTTTTAGTAGTATCTTTAATAGGAGTAGTTGTTGGTTTATCAAACTCTGCTCCATACTCTTCATTAGCTACACCTATACCTCCATTGGTTACTTTATACTTAGCACAATCTAATTCGATACTCATGTTTTCAGGAGGCATAAATCGTTTTTCTAGATCAATTCCAAATGAGCTATCGGCATATACTTTTTGATAGAATCTTCCCCAAACTGGTAAGGCTTGTACCGCCCCTTGTCCATAAGTAATAGTTCTAAATCGTACAAAACGATCATCACAACCACTCCAAACACCTGCAATCAAATCGGGAGTTAGTCCAATAAACCAAGCATCTGATTGATTTTGTGTAGTACCTGTTTTACCTACGATATCGGTTTTTAAATTGTATTTATAAATCAATTTTTTACCCGTTCCTTCACTGATTACGCCACGCATCAATTCAATACAAGCATAGGCTACATCAGCACTTAAAACCTCTTTACGCTCAGGTTCGAATTGTTGTAATACATTCCCATTTTTATCTTCAATACGATCAATCATAATGGGTTTGCAAAACACACCATTATCTACATACGTAGTATAGGCCGAAATCATCTCCATAAGCGGAATATCTGCCGAACCTAAACAAATGGAAGGAGTATTAGGTATATTCGCTGTAATCCCCATATCTTTCACGGTAGTGATCACTGCTTCGGGCGTCATCTCATGCATTAAATAAGCAGAAACGGTATTGACTGAATTGGCTAATGCAGATTTCAATGTCATCATTCCACCTGCTTTACCACCCGAATTTTTAGGTGTCCAATTTTGTACTAAATGCCAACGTTTATCAGAAGCTTGGAATGTTACCGGACTACTAGGCACTACCTGACAAGGCGAATAGCCTTTATCACGCATCGCTACTGTATATACAAATGGTTTAAAGGTTGAACCCACTTGACGAGCAGTTTGACAGTGATCTAATTGAAAGTATTTGTAATTGATTCCACCAACATACGCTTTTACAAATCCGTTTTTAGGATCGATAGCTACAAAGCCTGTTTGTAAAAACATACGCATATATTTAATCGAATCTAATACACTCATCATCGTATCTTTTTCGCCCTCATATGAAAATACTTTCATCTTATGTGGCACTGCGAGTAAGGCATCAATTTCTGTATCGTTTTTACCTGCTTTTTTATAGGCTCTATACCAAGTTGTTTCATGTACGGTTTTCTTCCATTCATCGGGATGGTCTTTCCAAGGATTCATCCCTTTCCAATGGGTATTGAATGTTTTTTGTAATTGAGAAAAATGTTCGAATACCGCTTGTTCGGCATATCCTTGCATTCTAGAATCAATCGTAGTATAAATTTTCAAACCATCTTTGTATATATTATATTGGGTACCATCTGGCTTTTTATTTTTCTTACACCATTCTTTTAAATAATCACGCAATGTCATTCTGAAATAAGGAGCTAAACCATCACTATGATCGGATTGTTTATATTTCAACACAATAGGTTTTGCTTGTAATTGGTTTTTAATATCCTCAGTAATAAAATCATATTTCGCCATTTGTGCTAATACAATATTTCTTCGTTCAAGCGAAGCTTCAGGATGTAATCGGGGATTGTATTTATAAGGTGCTTGTAACATGCCAACCAATACAGCCGCTTCTTCAATGGTTAAAGAATCGGTAGGCTTGCTGAAATATGTTTGTGAGGCGGTTTTAATACCATAGGCATTATCACTAAATTCAACTGTATTGAAATAAAGTGTCATGATTTCTTCTTTAGTAAACGAGCGTTCTAACTTAATGGCGATTAACCATTCTTTAAATTTTCTGAATACTAATTGTATTTTATTCAAGTCTTCTCGTGGGAATAAATTTTTAGCCAATTGTTGAGTGATCGTAGAACCACCCCCTTTTGAATCACGAGTAATTACTCCTTTAAACACCCGGGCAATGGCTTCGGCATCTACACCAGTATGACTGAAGAATCGAATATCTTCAGTAGCTAATAAGGCATTTTTTAGTTGTGGTGGTAAGTCTTGATAATGAGCATTTGAACGATTTTGTTGGAAGTATTTACCCAATACTACATTATCTGCACTAATAACTTCAGAGGCTAAAAAACTATTAGGGTTTTGAAGTTCTTCCATATCGGGCATATAACCAAATACACCGGCTGAAAGGAGAATAAAAAATAAGTAAAAACAAGAGATAGCTATAACAGCAACTATCCAAAACTTTTTAATAAAAGGTAGAAAAGGTCTATTAGTTAGGTTCATCTATAGAGCAAACCTAAGTAATTTTTATCATTTTAGCCTCATTAAATACCAACATAGATACCTCTATTAAGCGTAATAAGGCTTTTTGAATATACAATAAATACCTGTAACTTAATCAAATGCTTTTCGTAAGATTATAAATATTCTTAATTAATGTAGCAATTATTTGCAATAGCATATTTTTTTTAATAGATTTATAAACCAAAAAAATGCATTATGACAGCAGAACTAATCCAAAAAGAGCAATTAAATGAAATTGAATTCGTAGCGAATACTATTGCTAATCCGAAGGAGAAGTCAGAACTCATGCAAAAACTAAAGAAATGGGAAACCCTAGGCAATGGGTTTAAAAATAAATGTAAAATTTATTTTAATGACATTAGTGGTATTAAAGTATTAGAAACTACCATTTGGATGGTATCAAACGAATATGTGAATTTAAAAGGGGGCTTGACTATTCCGGTGAATAGCATCGTAGATGTAGAATTCTAAGTCTTTATATTCAATTAAAGATTTCATAACTTTCAACAAACTGTGTATAATACATTGTTTATAGTATTATAGCATATGCTTAATATTGAATATTAATCAATATAAATTAGTGTATGTCTGTAACAAAGTCTAAAACTACGAGCAAAAGCAAAACAACAGTAACTAAAACAAAAACTCCAACAAAATCAAATACTCCCAAAAAAATATTTGTATTAGATACTTCCGTTATCTTATATGATCACGATGCGATTCATAATTTTCAAGAGCATAATGTAGCCATTCCAATTACAGTATTAGAAGAGTTAGATAATTTCAAAAAAGGCAATTCCTCTTTGAATTATGAAGCACGTGAAGTGATTCGTATTATCGATAAAATTTCAGAAAATAGATTTACTCAAGAATGGATTCCATTGGGAGGTAAGAACAAGGGAAATTTTAAAGTCATCTTAAATGGAACAGATGGAGGGCACTATAATGCTGTGAAAATATTTGCAGATAGTAAAAATGATAATAAAATTATCAATGCTGCCTTATCGCTTCAAGCTGAAACAAAGGATGCACAAGTGATATTAGTGAGTAAAGACATAAGCTTACGTATCAAAGCCAAAGCATTAAATATAACTGCAGAGGATTATGAAACGGGTAAAATTAAAGATGTATCTACCTTACATTCGAGTATTGTTACGATTGAAGATTTCAATGATAAACTAATCGACCATATGTTTATTTATGGATTTGTAGAGCGCTCTAAATTCCCCTCTAAAAATATCGAAGACAATTCTTATTATATTTTAAAGAATGGAAAAAAATCATTGTTGGCATATGCTAATCCAGATACGAATAATTTAGAGCGAGTTGAAAAACAAGCTGTATTTGGAATTATGCCACGCAATGCCGAACAAACCTTTGCCATTCATGCCTGCATGAAAAAACATATCAAACTAGTTTCTTTACAAGGAGTAGCAGGTACAGGAAAAACTTTAGTAGCATTGGCTTGTGCGCTTGAACAACGTAGAGAATTCAAACAGATATATATCACACGTCCTATTGTGCCATTAAGTAATAAAGATATTGGTTATTTGCCAGGCGATATTAATTCAAAATTAAATCCATATATGGAACCTCTGTTTGATAACTTGAAATTTATCAAAAATCAATTCAGTGAAAAAGATACCGAATACAAGCAAATCACGAATATGATTGAAACCGAAAAAATTGAAATCTTGCCATTAGCCTATATTCGAGGAAGAAGTTTGAGTGATGTATTTGTGATTGTAGATGAAAGTCAGAATTTATCGCCACATGAAGTGAAAACTATTGTAAGCAGAGCAGGTGAAAATTCTAAATTTATTTTTACAGGAGATATACAACAAATAGATACTCCTTATTTAGATGAACAAAGTAATGGTTTGTCGTATTTGATAGATAAAGTAAAAGGCAATAGGTTGTACGCACATATTACATTACAAAAAGGAGAGCGGTCCGAATTAGCCAATCTAGCCAACGATTTATTATAAAATTTAAAGCCTACGATCATGAAAACAATTTATTTCCTCCTATTTTTTTCAATATGGATGCATTTCCAAAGTATTGCACAAAAACCATTACCCATTAAAAAATTATCGGTATTTAAAAATGGTACGGCATTATTTGTGAAAGAAGGCACTAAGAATTTGACCAACGCTGAATTAAAATTACCTATACCAGAAAACGCATTAAATGGTACCTATTGGTTAGGAGTTAACAAAGAGAATACTATTAAATCGATAGCATTTAAAGACGATACTATCAAAGTAAAAAAAGAAGCCCTTTCATTTAATGATATTTTGTTTGCCAATAAAGGTAAAATGGTAACCATACATGCATCACCTAAATATGGACTAGATAAGACCTATATTGGAACTATACTAGATTATAATCGTAGTTCGGATGTATTAAAATTACAAGCCGATAAAAAAGTACTTGCTCTAAGTGCAAAAGATATTTATGATTTATCGTTCGATAATGATCAAATAAAAATGTATGAAGACGATAGTATTGCACGAATGATGGTCGTTAAATTTGAAAAGGAATCAATGAATACAGGCTTACAAGAGTATTATATGCAAACCGGCATTAATTGGATGCCTTCTTATTTTCTGAAACTGAAAGATGATAAAAATGCACGATTAGAATTGAAAGCTACATTGGAAAATTTTGCAGAAGATTTGATTGAAACAGAAACGGAATTAGTGGTAGGTGCCCCTCAAATGTATTATGGTTCAGAAGTAGATCCTATGACGTATAATTACATGTCGAATAACAATATAGCTAACCAAGATCCAACTACGATGAAATTAGCTTATATGAATAGTAATACGATGCAAACATTGAGTGGTAACGGGACTTATGTAGAATCTAATTATGATGGTTTTGCAAATTCTTTTTCAACAGAAGGAGAGAAAAACAATGATATGTATATCTATAAATTAGGTAAAATTACGTTGCTTAAAAATACCAAAGGAAATTTTCCAATTCAAGCCGGAGCCATCGAATATAAAGATAAATACGAAGCTGAAATCAATGATTTTACTAATTTTTATTCAAGTAGATATTGCGATGAAAGTGATAAAAATGTAGAAGCATTTCATTCGATTGAAATTAAAAATGTAGGTAGTACCCCATTTACAACGGCACCTATTTTTGTAGTGAATGATAAAGATCAGTTTTTAGCACAAGATCAAATGAAGTATACACCTGTTGGTTCAAATGCTTCTATTCAATTATCTAAAGCGATTGATATCGTTATTAAAAATAATGAAGAAGAAAGTAGTAGGGCAGAAGCGGTAAAGAAAGTAGGTAAACAAGTATATAACAAAGTGATATTAAAAGGTACCGTTACCATCAACAATTTCCAAAATAAAGAAGTGAATTTAACGATAAAAAAGAATTTGAGTGGTACGGTGAATCAATCATCTGATGCTGGTACTGTAATAAAAAGAACAAGTTATAATTATCTCAATCCAAGTTCAACTATTAAATGGGATTTGAAATTAGCGCCAAATGAAAAACGTGTATTGAACTATGAATATGAAGTGTTTTATACGCCTTAGTAAGTAGAGAATTCATGTAAATTTAACATAGCCTTATAGTTCATATAATTTTGTAAGACTACTTTTGGTCAAACAGATCAAAGGTGTATAAATCTGCAAAATTCTTAATTGGATTGCTTAGAGAACCACATGGTGTAATTAATAAAACATCATCGATAGTAGTTGAAAATAAGCAATATACCATAAAACATTACCGAAAAAATATCGATAAAAAATTACATACTATAGTAATTATTGGTGGTTTTTCAGTATATGGATATAAAGATGCACGAATCAATGATTTGGCTCAATCTATCGCCTCTGTAGGTTATAGAGTTTTGATCGTAGCAATTCCCGATATAGAAACACTTACAATTAATGCAACACTGGTAGAAGAAACCAGAGCTTTATTTAATCATATAAGTAATGACACTTATTTTGCGTTAGATCGTCGTATTTCCATCTTAGCTCCCTCATTTTCTGCAGGATTAGTATTAGCTGCATGTGCGCATGAATCGCTTCAAAATCATATAGCCTCTATCTGTTGTATTGGAACTTATGCTCATATTGAAAATGTTTTTGAATATGTATTAGGCAAAGAAGATGCAGATGATTATGGAAGAAATATTTTACTGAAAAATTTTATACCTTATCATCCTGAATGGAAACAAAATACCGATTTGAAGAACATAGTTAAAGAAGCGATTTATGATAATGGATTAAAACGTAAAATACCTTTTTTGCCAAAGTTTGTTATGAGTGCAGATACAGTTACTAAAAGCTTTTGGAACCAATGGAAATCAGATAAAACATTTCGCTTAGAATTTATTAAAAATCTGATACAAGAAAATGTTGAAATTCAACAATGGATGCATATTTTTGATATTACCAAATCTATCCATTTAGTGAAAGCACCCATTGTATTTATTCATGGAACATTCGATAATGTAATTCCACCAAGTGAATCAAAACATTTACATCAATTACGTATTGAAAAACAACTACCTAGTCATCTATGCATTACAGAGATGATAAGCCATGGAGATCGGGTTTCTAAAATATATAACACCAGCGAATATTTTAAAATCACTAGAGCTTTTAATATTTTTTTTAGAAATGCAAAAAGTATCAAAAATTAAAACCATCATATGAATCATACAGATTTAGAGACTATACTTGCAAGTATTCAAATTGAATTATTAGATGATGAATTGAATAAAATACCTAGTACTGGACAATTGCTATGTATCTCAAACCGTCCTATGGGTATTATAGAAGAACTTATTCTATATAAATTATTGATCCAAAAGAGAAAGGATTTCTTTTATTTTAACAATACTTACTTGAATGATATAAAAGGATTATCCTTAAATCATTTTGTAGAAAATGAATATGCTGAAATAGATGAAGTTTTACAACAGCAACAATGTTTTGTATTGTTCCCAGTAGGTAAAATATCTACTTATAATGCTAATAAAAAAGGGTATGTAGATAGTCAATGGAATAAAACACTTATCAAAAAAATATATCATCAAAAAAGTCATGTTTTACCATTTTATATAAGCATAGATAATAATGAATTTCATCAATTAATTCCTTTTATGGAAAATAAAATGATGGATTATTATACAATAATTGAATTTATTAAGACTAATAAAGTAGTTTTTAAAGTTAGAATTGGAAAACCTATCAAAACGACTAATTGGCAATTCGAAAATTCAAATCAATATGGAAGATTTTTACGAGCAAAATTATATTCGCTTAGTTCTAAATTGAAAGTTGATTTGTTTTTCAATGAGCATAAGATTGTTGCTGATATCATTAATCCTATTGATAAAGAGCTTATCGATGAAGAGTTAAAAGCCATCGAATCTACGAATTGTATTGGCGAACAGAATAATTTTAAAGTATTTATTTGCAAAGCCAAAAAAATTCCAAATACGATAAATGAAATTGGTAGATTAAGAGAAATAGCATTTCGTAAAGTAGGAGAGGGGACTAATAAACCTATAGATCTGGATGAATATGATATACATTATTTACATATTTTCATTTATGACACTGTGCAAAAACAAATTGCTGGTGCTTATCGATTGGGCGATGGGAGCTATATCATGAAAACTACTGGTAGAAAGGGTTTTTATCTAAATAGTTTATTTAAAATTAAAAAAGAGTTTTCATTATTATTAGAAGATAGTATTGAATTGGGTAGGTCATTCGTGGCTGTCGATTATCAAAATCAACGATTGCCTTTGTTTCTTTTATGGAAAGGAATTGCTTATTTTATCAATAATCATCCACATATCAAGTATATTTTAGGTCCAGTGAGTATAAGTAATTCATATACCACCTTATCTAAAAGTTTGATTGTAGATTTTATACGAAAATTTCATTGGGATAAATTCCTATCTCAATTTATTCGACCTAAATCACCATTTAATGCTACTTATGAAGGATTAGATTATGAAATACTTATTGAAAGCACTCAAAATTCTATTAAAACCTTAGAAGAAATTATAGAAGATGTTGATCCAATAAATAAAAAGATTCCCATATTATTAAAAAAGTACTTCGCACAAAATGCTAGAATTTTATGTTTCAATGTCGACCCTCATTTCAATAATGCATTAGATGGATTTATGTTGATAGATATACGCGATATACCTAAAGAAACCTTAGATACGTTTGTTCATTTAAAAGAAATTGATTATGATAATAACTAGATTTATTCAGCTTCAGGTTCATCCATCGTAATCACTACTTTGAATGTTTTATCGAGTATGGGTTCTTCGATACTTATATTAATATTAGGTGCTCCTGCTTTGCTGAAATCAAAATCAGGTAACTCATCATCTTCATCTTTTTCGCCTGTTGTAGTACCACCATTTTGCTCCATTTTATAGGTTTTTAAACAGCTTTTCAATACATCAAATACTTTTTTGAAATTCAAACTTGTCGTTTCATCCACCAGTTCACTTTGGTAGAATATGATTCGTACACTATTTAAGCTCGATTCATTTTTATAACAAAGTACTTCATTTTTAATAGCGCCACTCACTTCTTTATTGTTTTTATATAAAACAGTATTAAGTTGAGTGTTTGTGCTAACAACAGCCCCTTGACAATCTTTAAAATTAGATTTAGTCCAAGTGGCAGCAATAGCATTAATTTGCTCACAAAATTTAGTAGCATCAATGGTTTGAGCATTTGATGTAGCCAGAAGAAGTGAAAAAATAATTGCTAGAATACTATTTAATTTTAACATATTTACATTTTATTATTTATAAAAATACAAAATTTGTAGCCATTTTTACTAGGCATCTATTAGAAAACAAATTACATGAATAAAACGATTTTAATTGCCTTTCTATTGTCATCATTAATCACTAAAGCACAAATGTCATCAGCTATATTTTCTCCCTCATACAGCGATAGTTTATGGAATATTACCGTAAAACCTTATCTAGCAGAACCATTATGGAAAACAGAAACCAGTTATAGTGCGGGACATTTTTTGATGTTGCCTATGTATGCAGCTTTTGAACAACAAAATACGGCTTGGAAAAACGATTTTGCACAGCAATTTAAGCGATTTGCTGATTCAGGTGCCGATGATATGGGAAAGACCTTATTGTATCGAATTCAATATATCTATTTAGCTAGCGAGTATATCAATTTATGCACTCAATACCACGAAGAGCAATTGATCCCTTCCAATTTATATGCTATAGTTTATAAAAAAATAGAGTCTACGTGGATGAAAGATAAGATTTGGAATTGGCGACATCCTGATTATAAAAAAACGAGTTTTAAAAATATGCGCAGTAAAGTGCTATGGAAACTATATAATAAAGCGATACAAGAACCTACTTATCAGACTAGTATTTTAGATGAAGAATTTTTTACGATGGCGATAGCTGCTAATTTAAAAAGCTATTTACAGAATACCTCTCAAATGAATGATGCATTGTTAGAGGACATGACTCAAATAGCATATGAAGCGTTTAATAAACGAGTTGTTTTTACTGCAGATGGAGGATGGATAATTCAAGCAGGTTATTGGTCGAATTATGCCGATTTTTTATATGCGGGCAATTCCATTGTAACAGATAGTATAGTTACTAAACCCATCCCAACTATTGCAGAAGATTTCTCACACTCAATGCGCTATCCGCTATGGATAAATAGTATGTTAAAAGCCAGTGATAGCAATAGTAGTATGTATGCGTATTATATGAAATTAAAAGTGGGATTAACTACACAACTATTCAATAAAGTGATTGTTCCACCTTCAACTGAAATAAATGAATATCAAGCTACAAATTATATGGATGGGATAAATGGAGTTTATCGTTATAAATATAATGGAAGACAAGGAGGAATTGGTCCTTATCAATTATCAGGTGCTTTACAAATAGGCTGGTGGTCATTTTTAGATAGTAAGCGTATTAGTACTATATACCAACATATAGCAAGCACTAGTAATCTAGGAAGAATGAATAAATATTATCTGTATAAAAATATAAATGAGAGTACTTTTAAATACTTGATTTGTATATTAGCGGCGAAGCGTGCAGCACCACTTGACTAATTGTTTTTGGGTACTTGCTTTTTTAAATTTTCATAAGTAAGATATTGAGATCGGATAGGCTCTTCATCGCGAATTTTACGATAATGGTTTTCCATATTTTCATCCAATATACGCGCCTTTACATTATCCTTCCATTGAGTTTCGATAATTTGTCGTACCTCTGCTTTTACTTTTGGGTCTAAAATTGGGCAACTCACTTCAATACGTTTATCTAAATTACGATACATCCAATCTGAAGAAGAAATATAGGTACTCTCTTTCCCTCCATTGCAAAATACATAGATACGAGTATGTTCTAAAAATCGATCAATGACACCAATACCACGTATGTTTTTACTAAGAGATTCTACACCTGTTTTCAAACAACATATACCTCTAATGATAAGTCTGATTTTAACTCCTGCTTGACTAGCTTCATATAGTTTGTCAATCATTTGTTTATCAACCAGATTATTCATCTTGAGTAAAATATATGCTTCCTTTCCTTTTTTGGCATTATTGATTTCAATATCAATAAGCTTGTTAAAGCCACTACGTGTAGTACGTGGAGAAACTAATAGATGCTGGTATTTATAATTTCGTTCGTTATTTTCAAAGAAATTGAATACTTGTTTGACTTCGTAAGCAACTTTTTGATTGGTAGTAAATAAGCTTTTATCACTATATAAAACAGCTGTTTTTTCATTGTAATTACCTGTTCCAATATTGGCATAATAAAAAGATTTGCCATTCTCTTTTCGAGTAATTAAACAAAGTTTACTATGTACTTTTAGGCCTTTCACTCCATAAATTACGTTTACTCCTTCTTCCCCTAATTTTTTCGCCCAATAGATATTATTTTCTTCATCAAATCGAGCTTGTAATTCTATGATCACCACTACATTTTTACCATTTTTAGCCGCATTAATTAAGGCATTGGTTACTTTACTATTCATGGCAACTCTATATAAAGTAATACGAATAGATGATACATGCGGATCGAGAGCTGCTTCACGCAATAAATCAATAAAGTAATGAAATGATTGATAGGGATAATGCACCATAAAATCTTTTGTTCGCATATGTTGCATAATACTTCCCGCATTATCAATTTCAGGGTGATTTAAAGGTTTTAGATTTTCATACGTCAAATCTTTTCTGCCAAAATCTGGAAAGGAGATAAAGTCTTTAAAATTGTGATATCGTCCGCCACCAATCAAATTATCATCCTTTACCAAGTGCATAGCCCATTTGATTTTATTGTATAGATCCGCGGGTATATCTTTGTCGTATAGAAATCGAACCGGTTCCCCTTTTTTTCTATTCTTTACACTTTTATAAATGCTGTCGATATAGGTTTGAGCAACCTCATTTTCAATATCTAATTCGGCATCACGCGTAATTTTTAAAGTATACGCTTCTATTTGTTTTGCTTGTAATGTTTTAAAAATTTCAGGTAAATTATGTCGTATTACATCATCTAAAAACATGATATTTAATCGATCGTCTTTCCCTGGAACTTTGATAAATCGAGGTAATCGCTTAGGTATTTCAAGTATGGCATATTTTACAACTTCATGTGGACCAGCCAACATTCTAATTCCAAAATAAATCGATTGATCTTTTAATTCTGGAAATTGTTTTGCCTGATTAAGCATAATAGGAATTATATCAGAACGTACTTGCTCACTAAAATATTCTTTTACAAAAACAGATTGTTCTTTACTTAATTGTTTTTCGTTTATAAAATAAATTTTATGTTTTTGTAATTCTCCAATGATGATATTATACGTGCTTTCAAAATCTTCTTGTAAATCACGAACTTTCAATTGAATTTCTTCAAGCAATTGCTTAGGAGTATATCCTGCAAATTCAGCAACCATTTTCTTTCCTAAAGGAAGAATTTTTTTAATTGACGCCACACGTACTCTAAAAAATTCATCCATATTATTACTGAAAATACCTAAAAATCGTAATCTTTCAAAGAGGGGAACAGACTTATCCATTGCCTCTTGCATCACCCGATGATTAAAGGCTAGCCAACTAAGCTCTCGATTGATATAATTAGATTTTTGGGGCATCTTCGTTTGTACTATCTGGTGTTTGAATAGGTATTACGGTGATATCAATTCTAGGGTCTTCGATTTTATCTGGAATATCAAAAAATTCAATATGATTTTTGTTTTGATGTAAATCTTTCCAGGTATCACTTTCTATGCGAATACAAATGATGCCCGCAACAGGTAAATCAGAAACATAACTATCTAATAAATAATTAGCGGTATGTAAAAGACTTGGATTATGTCCAAATAAAAATAAACGCTCACATGTATCATCAATTTGAGCAATTGATTTTATCGTTTTTTCTACAGTAGATTCGTATAATGCAATATCCATTACAATTTTATTATAAGGAATATTGTTTTTTATGGCAAAAATATGTGCTGTTTGTAATGCTCTACATGCCGTAGAACTCAATATCATATCGGCTTTTATACCTTTAGATATCAACTTATTTGACATTTGATGGGCTTGTAAAATACCTTTGGTTTTTAAAGGACGATCAAAATCGTGGATGAGACTATATTCACTACTAGCCTTTGCATGTCGAATCAAATATAAATACTTCATATATTCCTAAACTATAACTAATTCAAAGTTATAGGTATTGTTGCATATTTTAATTTAAAAAAATCAACATTGTATTCTTAATAAAAAAGGCACATGATTTATGTGCCTTTTTTATTCTTATTGTTTGTTTATTTTTAGCTGCTGGTTAGTAGAAGTACCAATCAGTTGTAAAATGTACTGCCCACTAGGTAATTTTTCTGTATTTAAAACCATAGATTTTGTTTCAGTATCAAATACAAATTTTTGAGTCAATACGGTATGTCCATACATATCTATAATATGTATTTGTAAGTCTTCTTGTACAGCACTTAAATCTAATTGGAAATTAGTAGTACTAGGATTTGGATAAACATGGATACTACCACTATTACTAGCATTAAATGAAACAGCCTCTATTGATGAATAATCAAATTTTTGATCAAAATCTATTTGTTTCAAACGATAATAATTCGTTCCTTTAAGTGGATTCGTATCAATGAATGAATAATGATTTGTTTGTGTAGAATTACCATTTCCTTTCACTGTTCCAATGGCAATAAATGTATGTGCATCTGAACTTCTTTCTACAATAAATTTATCATTGTTTATTTCTGAAGAGGTAGTCCAAGATAAGTGCGAACTTTCATTGATGGCTTGTACTTGGAAGCTAGTTAATATTACAGGTAAAGCTGTAGACATAGGACTTGAACCATTTAAGGTAAAGGTAGAAAATGAAGTTAATCCACTTAAATTGTATCCTGTAGGACAAGCTAAAAATCCTGTTCCAAAGAAGGATGGACCTGCTGTGCCAGTTGCTACACCTGGGTTTCCGGGCTGACCATTTTTCATTAGATATCTAATAGCTGTACCATTTACCGATGTAATAGGTGCTATATCTTGTCCACCATTTGCTAATACTGTTAGATCATACGAAGTAATTCCACCACCTGGATTAGTGATATCCCATTGCAATGGTGATGCTAAATTAAATCCGATACTATCTAGAATTCCATCTGTACCTGTTAATCCACTACCCACTTGTACGACTCCTAAACCAGTTGGATTTCTTTCTAAATCACAATAAGCTGCTACTTGCGTAGGTGTTGTACTATTGTTTTCTAAATAGGCTTGAATTACAGAACCTGAAGCCCCTGTTAAATTGATATTAAAGCCTTGTGCATTTTGTGTACTATGTCCAATAGGAAAAGTATAGGTACCTGTTCCGCTGGTTGTCCATTTTAATTTACCTTCCACATACTTGCTAGCACCTGAAGTTAATCCACCAATAATAGCAGTGGTATTGGTATTTCTTACAAATACTGCATCAGTAGTTAATACATTCGTTCTTATCTTTCCATTAGTAAAAATTAGATTATTAAAAATATTGGTTGTTAATCCGCTTAACAAAGCATTATTCGTGTTGTTTAATTGTAAGTTATAGGTTTCGAAAGTACCGCCAGTAGTAGAACTTAAGGTTTGTAAAGAAGTACCAGTTAATTTAATTAATCCAGTACCAAAATTAAATAACAAACTACCATTGCAAATGATATTGCCTTGAACTTCAATACCAGAGCCATTTCCATGACTAGTATCTACTATTGTGTCATAGGAAGCATTAGTGAAAATAGATCCAAGTCCTATTTGTAAATTACCTACAATGAACATTGGATTCGTATTGATATTATTATTTATCACAGTACATGTACCAATACCCGACATACCAATATTTAAGTTTCCTTTTACTCTACAATAATCTGAAGCGCCCACAAGTGAAAGTAATGAACTACTCCAAGAATAGTTTCCTGCTATAGCATTTTCAAAATGCAAGTTAGGATAATACATTCCTACTGCATTTGTAATAGGTGCACCATCTCCGTTATTTCTATAATACCAATTCGCAGTAGCAGGGATTGTAGCTATACCACCTTGATAAAAATCACGGTATTTTACCACACTAGAAGTGTTTGTTTTTACGATGGTTCCGTTCGTTCCTAGTATCCATGAGGCGTCATTAGACGTACCACTATTATCTTCAAAATTAATTCCATTACCCGTAGCACCTCTATCTGTCAATTTACCATTCACGATTAAATCTGCACCCGTATTGCTATTTAATAAAGTTAATTTAGTGCTTGATAATAATATCAATTCACCAGTATTTTCAATAGTTACTTTATCAATGCTATTATCAAAATCTAATGTGATGGTAGTTCCATTTTGAATAATTACTTCACTAGAGTTTAATGCAATTGGATAAGTACAGGCACTATTCCATGGACCAGCAGTGGTTAAAGCCATTTCCCAGTTAGCTGGGTTTGACCAATTGCCACTTGCTAATGCAACTGAACGATAAACTGGTTTTGCATCATAGTTAAATTGTGCTGCATTAGATGAAGCAGTGCATGAAGTTTTAATAACTTCGCAATAGAATTGATAATTATATAAATAAGTTAAATCGCCTGTAAGTCTTATTGTATCTGATGTAGCACCACTTACACTCACTCCTGAATTTCTTGAGTTAGTTGCTTGTAGGTTCGTAGTAGTAACATTTAACCAGCCATTCATCGTAGCTGGATCATTAAATTTCCATTGATAAGTTAAACCAGTTCCACTTGCTACAACACCCATTTTAAAAGAACATATTGAAACATCTATTGGCTGATTTGTTATCGTGAACGATGGGGAAGGTGTGAAAGAACCAATCCCTGCACAAGTTTCAGTTGAATTGAAGGTCCAATCACCTGAGCTAAATGAAGCACTTGGTCCAGTAGCTGTAGTATTTCTTGTAATTGTATAACCTACTTCATTCGGACAAACTACAAGATCTTGTACGCTTCCACTATTCAATAAATATACCCCATCTAATTCATTTACACCTGAACCACCTAAAGTGAAATCATAACTATAGCTACAGGTTTGAGAGCTAGTACCTAGTGCAGCTGTATAAATCCCACCAGCTGCTATACTTCCTGTCAAATTAATCGTACGTGCATATCCGCCAATATTATCAGCTTTAATTCCTATAGAATAAACTCCTGTAAGTGTTATGGTTGATGAGGTTGGATTATATAATTCTATATTAAATACATTATTTGCATTAGCATCATAAATCTCAGAAATAATTAATCCTGTAAATCCACCTCCACAGGTACCTGATTGATTTAAATAATTGAACGTAGCACCAGATAGACTTGGACAAGCACTTGCATTGTATACAGCAATTTTCCCTGAGCTTGCGTTAGCAGGTACTTCTGCAGTTAATTGCGTATCACTAATAACCATAACTGAAGGAGAATTAATATTGTTAAACTTCACAGCACTGGTTCCAGTAAATCCACTTCCTTTAATCGTAATTAAAGTACCAGCTGAGCCACTTGTTGGTATAAAAGAATTTACAACAGCTGTAGAATTACATCCTGTTACAAATAATTCAGCACTAACAATACTACCCACATCTCCTGAAGCATTATCACATACTCTGATTTTCCAATTGCCTTGTGCATTTTTACCAATCAATGATGCTAAGGTTCCTACTCCAACACCTTGTGGTTGACCTGTTACATCATAGGTACCATCAACGGTATGATTACCACTCGTAAAGGCATTTGCTGTTCCTGCATCATCAATGATCGCATCAAAATTGGTAGCACTTCCACCTACTTGATTTACTAAAAGTATTTCTGTACTATCCGGACTGATTAAAGAAATTCTTAAATCACCTCTATAGGTATGACTGATTTTAATACCGACATTTAAATCAGTAATCGTACTACTTGTTGGATAATTCACGATTAAATCTGTATAGTTATTGGTGCTACAGCCATTATCAGCAATATCTGCAACAGGTGTACAATTCGTAGTAATACCACTTGACCAATTCAAATCATTACGGGTAAAAATTTTATAGGTATAATTAGTTCCATTGCTTAATCCACTCATGATGAAACTACTTAATGTTCCTTTAAATACACAGAATCCACCATCAAAGGCAGTTCCATTACCATATACAGTATCAGCAGTATAAGATACACCAGTTCCTGTTGGAATTGTACTACTAAAACTTCCTGCTTTAGCAAATACAAGGATATTACTGAAACATCCTACTGGCGTGGTCCATGATACTGTCGTAGCACCATTCGAGCAACTTGTAGTTGTATGAGAAGTTACATTGTTTGGAATAGCAGATTGAATGGTTTGTGTGCCACCTGCAAAAGAGGAACCTGTTTTGCTTCCTGCTGCAATACTAAAATCAGCAGTACTTAAGCCTACTACACTAATGTTATTTAATGCAGTAGCGGTACAAGGTAAATCGCAAGTGATAAAAATATACGCATTGGTAGCATGTGCAATTGCTTGATTCGTAAATGAAGGGAACACCTGTGAACCAGCAGCTAAACTAGTATTTTTAGTAGCTAATAAAATATCTGTACCAGCAGTAAAAATAGTATCTGCAGAATACCAACATTTGAAGTTGGTGATATTACTAGCAACATAAGTTCCGCTAGTATTAATAGTAACACCTGTTAATGTAGCTGAACCAACTGAATTTAAAGTGAATCGATAGATAACGTTATTTGTTGTACCCGCAGAAACGTTAGACGCATTAATTGCTGGATTAGTAGAGCTTAAAGTAACAGTTGGATTTTTGGTTGTTGTATTACCTGTAAGTTCAGTTGTATTATAACAGGTACTTACACTACCATATTCATAAATAGCAAAATGATATGTAGTATTACTGTTTAGACCACTAATTGTAGCACTTGTTCCAGTGCCTTTATACACTACATAATTAGCAGTACCTAATTGGCTACCACTTCCAAAAGTAGCATTTGCATTATACGAGAAGCCACTTGAAGGATCGGTGTTTACTGCACTACCTGCTCTAGCAACCACTAATACACTATCTCCCGAACCTCTGGTCCAAGTAATAGTTGCTGTATTAGACGTAACACTTATAGTGTCAAAAAGGGTAGGAGCTGTAACTGGTGGCGTACATGCAGGAGCACAACTAACAGATATATCATCTAAACGCCATGGAGAAGTAGTGCTTGAAACTTTTTCAAACTGAATCCATACCGTAGATATACTGCTATATGCAGCTAATGAAACAGTGTATTGATTATATGAACTAACAGGCACATTACTATGATCATAGGTTGCAATAGTGGTAAATCCTGTAGTTTGACTCGTGGTAGATACTTTGATATTCATCGTTTTTGCGGTTGTATTGCTTGAACGACCTAAATAAAAACTTAAACTACTAGGATTAGTGAGCATGAAAGTAGTAAGTGTACCGTTATTGGAACCAAATAAAGCTGCACCTGGTGCCGAGATATAATCGGCAGCAGTAGTACTTCTAGTAGTTGTAGTCTGAATCCATCCAGTAGGAGGGAAAGTAGTAGATGTAAAGTCTTCTGATAAACAAGGTGCTACTCCCCATTGAGCATATAAAGTTACATTGGTAGTCCCCATTGTATATGAGGCACTGTTAGCATAGCTTGTTCCACTGCCATCAGCAGCGGTATTCCAACCTGTAAATAAATATCCTGTTCTAGTAAAACCATTTGCAGTTAAAGTAGCTGTTGCAGCTGTCGCTATTGTTTGTGTTGCTGTTGAACCACCAGTAAAACCATTCCCATTAAATGTAATGGTATTATTATTAGGGGTCCATTTTGCAAATAAAGTAACATTTGCTGTACCCATTGTATAGGAAGCACTATTGGCAAAAGCTACTGCACCTCCTGCTGTAGTAGCCCATCCTGCAAATGAATAGCCTGTTCTAGTATATCCATTAGCATTCAATGTAGCTGTTGCGGCAGTAGCAATAGTTTGAGTAGCTGTTGAACCACCAGTAAAACCATTACCATCAAAAGTAATCGTATTATTATTAGGTGTCCATTGAGCAAATAAAGTAATATCTGCAAGAACTGTATAGGTAGTTAAACCTGCTGCATATGAAGTTCCTGAACCATTAGAAGCAGTATTCCAACCAGCAAAAGTATAACCTGTTTTAACTAAAGTACCAATGCTTGCTAAAGTTACATTCGTATTATATACCCCTGTTACGGAAGCAATACTTGGAGTACCAGAAGTTGGACTATTCCCATTAAAAGTAACTGTATAACTGTTTATACTCCATTGAGCAAATAAAGTAACATTGGCAGTTCCCATGGTGTATGAAGCGCTATTAGCATATGAAGTACCACTACCATCAGCAGCAGTATTCCAATTGGCAAAAGAATAACCTGTTCTAGTATATCCATTAGCGATTAAACTTGCTGTGGCAGCAGTTGCAATAACTTGACTAGCAGTTGAACCACCTGTTGATCCATTTCCATCAAAAGTGATCGTATTATTATTAGGTGTCCACTGCGCATAAAGTGTAGTATTTGCAGTCCCCATGGTATATGAAGCGCTATTTGCATAGGATATTCCACTGCCATTAGATGCAGTATTCCAGTTTGCAAAAGTATAACCCGTTCGAGTATATCCATTGGCATTTAATGTGGCAGTTGCAGCAGTAGCAATGGTTTGAGATGCAGTAGAACCTCCTGTAAAACCATTCCCATCAAAAGTAAGCGTATTAGTATTAGGTGTCCATTGAGCATATAAAGTAACATTAGCTGTAAATGCATAACTTGATCCATCTGCGTATGAAGTACCTCCTCCACCAGCTATTGTGTTCCAACCTGCAAAAGTATATCCAGTTCTAGTAAATGTATTAGATGTTAGTGCAGTGGGTACATTCGTAGTTTGGTTAGCCATACTTCCACTACCACCATTAGCATCAAAAACCACTGTAAAGCTGCCCGCTACAGTCCAAACCGCATATAAAGTGATATTGCTTGTTATAGTATAAGTTGTAAGCCCTGAAGCATAGGTAGTACCAGAGCCATCAGCAGCTGTATTCCAACCACCAAATGTAAAACCAGTTTTAACTAAAGTACCTGCCGTAGCTAAAGTTACATTAGTATTATAATTCCCAGAAACCGATGCAATACTTGGAGAACCAGAAGAAGGACTATTCCCATCAAATGTTACTGTATAACTATTGATAGTCCATTGTGCATATAAAGTAACATTTGCTGTTCCCATTGTATATGAAGCAGTATTTGCATAAGCAGTTCCTGTTCCGTTTGCTAATGTATTCCATCCAGCAAAAGTATAGCCCGTTCTTGTATATCCATTAGCAGTTAAAGAAGCTGTGGCTGCAGTTGCAATTGTTTGAGTTGCAGTAGAGCCACCAGTTGATCCATTTCCATCAAATGTAATGATATTATTATTTGCTGTCCATTGAGCATATAAAGTAGTATTTGCTGTAAAAGGATAAGAAGCACTATTTGCATAAGCTGTGCCTGTTCCATTTGCTAGCGTATTCCATCCAGCAAAACTATAACCAGTGCGAGCAAATGCATTAGCTGTAAGATTTGTAGCTACACTAGCTGTTTGGTTGCTCATTGAACCACTTGTTGAACCATTACCATCAAAGGTCACCGTAAAGGTGCTATTGGTTACCGTTAAAATAAGTTCACCGCTTGTAATGGCAACTGATGCAGTTGTACCATTACCAGTACCTGTATAATTAAGCGTTCCTGTAGTACCAGTAACAGTAGCTGATCCTGATTTAGCAATAAGCTTATAAGTACCAACTGCTAAATTATTTGGTACCGTGATAGCCCCACCACTAACCAAAACAATAGAACCACCTGTGCCAGCTACGGTGAGTGGAGGTGTTGTTGTTGAGGCAAGAGCCGTGTATGTTAATCCGCCATTAGAGAGCGTTAGGTTTTTTGAACTTGCTACAGTAATTGTACCTGTTGTGTTGCTCCCAGTAGCTGATGCACTTAAAGTTTGGCTTGCACCTAAGGTTAAAGCCGTGGTTACAGCCGTCACATCAAAAGTGGCACCTGAACCCACGATAATAGTAGGTGAATTTGCAATGGAACCTGAACCTGAAAGGCTTAAAGTACCTCCATTTATTGTGGTTGTTCCTGTGTAGGTATGCACCCCAGTAGCAGTTAAAGTTCCCGCACCTGTTTTTGTTAAGCCTCCTGTCCCTCTTATTACATTGAGTGCTGTGATAGTTCTGGTAGAAGATACATCGAACGTTCCTCCGCTTGAACCCAAAGTAATGCCCCTATTACTGCTGAAAGTAATATTGCCGGTACTAGCTTGAATACCACCACCATTCAACGTGATTTGGTCTGCAACGAATGAGCCAGGGTTTGTACCAAAAGCACTCTCTCCAGTTGTATTAATAAAGCCCCCGGTAATTGTTGTTTTGCCTGTATAAGTTTTTGTGGGTGTTAGAAAAAAAGTACCGCCTCCAGTTTTATTAATATTAAAAGCACCCTGTAAATCACCGCCGCCAGTCGCGCCAATTGTAAGTGATGAACCAGTACTCACATTAAAGTTCCCACTACTTACCAAAACAAAATTATCAATACCAGTTCCTCCGCCAGTATTTGTTCCTAGTAAGTTTAAAGTTGAGTTTCCTGATAAAAAAATAATGTCATTACTTACAGTGGAGTAAGGATTGGTAAATGCAGTAGAATTACCCAAAGTCAAAGTTCTAGTATTTGCAGTTGAAGTAGCATTAGTGATTGTGTAAGTAGATCCATTCGTTACGCTCAATGAACCCATAACCACATTTGCGCTAGAAATGGTTAATCCAGACCCGCCGCTTGTTGTGATTCTAACGGCATGAGTATTAGAAGGAGCTCCTGCAGAATAATTTCCAGCAGTAGTCATTGCAGTATTTGCATTAAAATCATTTGAGGTCGTTTGCCCATTTACACATTGATTTATTAATAATCCAAAAATTATTAAGAATATAATTTTTCTCATGACTTATTTAATTGATATTTTATAAAAATTAGGTTGCAAAATTAGCTAGTATATTCCATTCACATATTATTTAAATGTGAATGGAATAATAACATTTTATTACGCAAAAAAAGCATTGCCCATATTATACGAGCAATGCTTTTTTATAGGAAATTGTTCTATTTATTTTTTCTTTTTTTCTTCTTTTTTTGAATCTGTTAGAATTGTATTAGAAGAAGTTGAAAAATTAGTAGTTATAACTGATTCATTCATTTGTTTGTATAACAGAAATATCAAATAAAATATCAATGAAATAGGCACTAAACTGGTGAAGAATGAGATTCTATTTCTAGAATCAAAATGACTGCTATCATATTTGAATTCAATTAATTTAGCTCCTGCAGGAACCATCACCGCTCGTAATACATAATTGGCTTTCATCATATCCACTTCTTTCCCATCGATATAGGCTCTAAATCCATCGCCATCTTCCTGTCTGTAATAGATTTCAGAGAAAACAGCTAATTGATTTGCTTTCACATTATTCACTTCATATTTTACAATATGTACATCTTTGCTCAATAATTTGATGGATGATGCACTATCATAATTGATCGTTGGATTTTTTACGATAGCTTGTGCATATTTATCCCATAAAATAGCTGTTTTTTTAGGGTTCCATTTGATCGTATCTGTCTCGTTTATATCCATTGCATGCATTTCATCATAGCCATTTTTAACCATTTTGTATTCAGGTACAAACCAGGCACTTCCGCATTCACCACCTAATGGTTGAGCAACTGGACCTTGAGTTCTACCACTTCTATCATTCGAAAGAATATATTTAGTGTTCAACATTTGCCAAACTGCAATATTGTTTTTACCAATTTGATTTTCGATAAGTTCTTGATATCTTCTCAATTTTGCAGGGTGATATCCTCCAATTGATTGATGGTAGTATGAGGTAGGACCATCGTTAAACGGATTTGGTTGACCCCCTTGATTCGGATCGCCGTATAAGTTGAATACTCTATAATCACTAGCATCTTGAAGTATTTGTTCATCTGCTGTAGATTTAGTTATCTCGATTTTATCTTGAAAACTAGCTGTATTTAAATAACGTGTATCCACCATCCATAAATCAATAATCATTATCAATCCTAAAACAGGCACAAGTATTTTATTCGTAATTTTATCTGTAGCATAAGCGTAAAGTAACCCAATACCAATTCCACTAAAAACTAAAGCACGAATAATATCTGGACGCATTAAGGCAATACGATCTTCTTTCATCGCTTCTAATAACCATTTTGGTAATGGTTCGATTTTACGAATTTTATCTCCATAAAGCTCTAAGTCGCTAGCAAAAGGTAACATAGAAGGTCCTAATAATAAAAAGAATAATAATATACCCACTAAAATACCACCTGCTAAATAAATTTGTTTTAATTTTTCTTTGCTGTCTTTTTTAGATTCTATAAATTCATAAGCTCCCCAAAGTGCTATAGCTCCTACAATGACTTGCACCACACTCAAACACATACTCGGTACTCTAAATTTATTATACATAGGGAAATAATTAAATGCAATATCTGTAATGGCGCTTAAATTTTTTCCAAAGGATAATAATAAAAAGAATGCCCCAACAGCTAAAAAGGCATATTTGTTTTTGCTCTCAATAACAATAATTCCAAGTATAAATAAGAAAATAATGATAATACCTAAATAGTTCCCACCACTTACAAAGCTTTGCTCTCCCCAATAAGAATTCGTTCGGTTTTGATATTGTTCCCCTTCTTTGCCATGAGATTGTAGTGCTTTTAAAGTGGCACTCTCTTCATTCATTTGTGTTTCGCCATTATCGTCTTTTTTATAAATCAATGGAAAGCCTTCGCCACCCATTAAATTTGGAATAAATGCACAAAAAGTTTCTAATTTTCCATTACTCCATGAAGTGGCATAATCTTTATCTAATCCTTCTTTTACAGGTGTTTTGCCATCTGTTAGTTCACTCACCCCACTACGAATAGTTTCTTTAGCAGAAACGATATTGTTGAATAAATTATAATTACTCAAACCACTTACTAAAGTGATTCCAGCTACTACACCAGCAATTTTTAAAAAGTTTTTAGTATCTTTTTGAATCAATAAAAATATCCCTGCCACTACACAGAAAATAATGATCATCATGATCATATAATACGTAATCTGTGTATGATTTAATGAAAGGGTGATATTCATGTAAATCAACATAATCAAACCCCCTTTGATATATTCTTTGCGAGCTAAATAAATTAAACCTGCTAGCACTCCTGGCAAACAACCACAAGCAAATACTTTCATCACATGTCCGCCTTCTAAACTCATAATATTAAAAGAAGATAGACACATGGCAATGGCCCCAAAAACAGCTAACCATTGATTTTTTATACCTATTGCTAATAATAATAGATAAGCAGCAAGCATAAACCAAACAAGCGTATCAAATGAAAAATTACTATTCATAAAAGTACTTCCGAATAAAAAAGGAATTTTATAAAACATATTCGATAAGCTACTGCCATAGCTATTAGGCATACCTGAAAACATTTTATTATTCCAGTGAACAAATTCGCCTGTTTTTTCATAATGAACTTTAGCATCTTTTGAAAGTACATCACTTAATAGTACATCATTAGCGCCTATGATTTTACCTGATAAAACAGGTAAACAATAGACTACTGATACTACTATAAAAATTACTATTGCGAGTAAATGGAATTTTACTTTTTGAAATAGAGGATGGTTTAACATAGATAAGATTTATTTTTGTTTTTAATTAGTTATATGATATTATACATCGAATTTAATCCCTTGCGCTAAAGGCAATGAATGTCCGTAATTGATAGTGTTTGTTTGACGACGCATATATGCTTTCCATGAATCAGAGCCACTTTCACGTCCACCACCAGTTTCTTTTTCACCTCCAAATGCGCCTCCAATTTCTGCACCACTGGTTCCAATATTTACATTGGCAATACCACAATCGCTTCCTGCAAATGATAAAAAGCGCTCAGCTTCTTGCATATTATTTGTCATGATAGCTGATGAAAGTCCTTGTACTACGCCGTTTTGAATGGCTATTGCCTCTTCTAATGTTTTATACTTTATCAAATATAATATGGGAGCGAAGGTTTCGTGTTGTACTATTTCATATTGGTTTTGTACTTCGGCAATGGCAGGCTGCACATAACATCCACTCTCATATCCTTTTCCTTTTAATACTGCTCCTTCAATCAACATTTTACCACCTTGTTTTTTTATTGCAGCTAATGCTTTCGTATATAAAGCCACAGCATCTTTATCAATCAATGGACCTACATGATTTTTTTCATCTAAAGGATCTCCAATTTTAATTTGTTTGTAAGCAGCAACTAAACGTTTTTTTACTTCAATATATTTGCTTTCATGTATAATCAATCTGCGTGTTGTAGTGCATCGTTGACCAGCAGTTCCTACAGCGCCAAATACAGTACCTCTGATAGCCATATCTAAATTGGCATTTTCAGAAATGATAATGGCATTATTTCCACCTAATTCTAATAAACTTCTTCCTAAACGACCAGCCACAGCACTTGCTACTGCTTTGCCCATTCTTGTACTACCTGTAGCAGAAACTAAAGGAACTTTAGTATCATGACTCATCGCTTCACCAATTTTAGCATCACCAATTACTAAGCATGATAAACCTTCTGGTAAATTATTTTTCTTTAAAACCTCTTGAATAATATTTTGACAGGCGATAGCACATAAAGGTGTTTTTTCACTCGGTTTCCAAACACAAGAATTCCCGCATATCCATGCTAACATAGTATTCCAACTCCATACAGCTACAGGAAAATTAAAGGCACTTATAATGCCTACAATTCCTATTGGGTGCCATTGCTCATACATGCGATGTTCAGGACGTTCGCTGTGCATAGTAGAACCGTATAATTGACGAGATAAACCTACCGCAAAATCGCAGATATCAATAATTTCTTGTACTTCACCTAAACCTTCTTGTAAAGATTTACCCATTTCATAAGAAACTAAAGTGCCTAATTCTTCTTTATGTTTTCTAAATGCTTTACCCATCTGACGAACTATTTCACCTCTAACTGGGGCAGGTTTAGTACGCCAAATATGATAGGCTTCATTCGCTTTTTCAATCGTTTTTTTATAATCTAAAGGACTTGCACAAGTTACTTTAGCAATCAATTTTCCATCTACTGGGCTGAAAGAAGAAATAATTTCTCCATTTGCTTTTTGCCATTTAACACCTGTGCTTACACCTGAATTTATTTTTTCGATGCCTAGTTCTTTTAATACCTTTTCAATTTTCATAATAAATCAATATTTTAAATTTCTAATTTTTTCAAATGGATTTAATAAATTTAAATCTAGTGTAAAGGTAATTCTTTCGTAAAACTTATCAATTCCAAAATTGAAATTTTGATTCTCTTTGATGTTTTTTGTAACTAATAATGGAAAATGAATCTCAAATATATCTTTCAATGCCACTATTGAAAAACCAGCTTCAGCAATAAATACCCCATGTTTATAGGTGTTTTCTTTATAACTGAATAAATATCCAGTTCCTATGGTCGCAAATGGACGAATAGGTATTCGTTTAGGTAAGGATGCACTCACCCCCAAACTAAGTATCCATTTAGAACTATTGCCTAATCCGGTTCCAATCATACTTCTAAATCCGCCTTCCTTATTGGTGAAAACTTGATGTGACAATACTTTAGTATATCCCGAGCGATCTAAATAAATAGATTCATACGTAAAATCTTCATTCATTTTACGAGCAAAATTTCCTACTAAAGGATTACTACTCATTGTGAGGCTTCTATTGGGAGGGATGAAACCTTTATCTAAGTCTATTACAATATCTTTGAGATAGAAAAAATAACCAGCAAATAATCTAAAATCTACTGAACATTTAGCTTTATAATAAGAGATAGAATAGTTGGCTGTGGCTTGCATAGTGGCAAAATCACTGCTTGCTTGTATGGCAGAGCTTATTTTATATGGATTGATTTTTTGTTGCGATTTCATTTCAAATAGTAATTGAGCAGTTTGATACCAATGATTCACTTTTTGAGAGGTATTAAAATCATTTTGAAATTCTTGATATACAATAGAACTCATTAAACTAAGTGATTTTTGAACTGGACTATGAATCGACTTGTTTTTGAATACAACTTTAATAGATGGTTGGGCATTATAAAAAGCTAAATTTTTAGTGGTATTGCTACTTTCTATATAATAATCAGCATAAGTAAATCGCTGTGCTTTTAAGGATAAGCGAATCTCATTTACTTTAGAAGAATAAATATGATACGTTATTCGGCCCATACCCGTAGGACTTAAACTACCTGTAGCAAACATAGGTGCTAATTGGTACTCAAAAGCGGGAGCAGGGATTGGACTATTATAGAGTAATATACCCAACATCAATTTATCTGTTTGATTCCAACCAATAGTAGGAAGGATATTCAATTGTCGTTGATTTGGTGCACGAACTAGTCCAATCATCTTTACAGCAATAGATTTATACGTATTTATAAAGCGATTGTTTTTGAGTGCGAAATGCTGTTCATTAAATGGAGTTGCTATATGATTGCTTTCAGCAAACAAACTAATTTTACTAATTCCTTTTTTATCGACTAGAATATGATTGGTATCATACCAATTTGTAATGGATTCATTATTTCGAACGACTGTAATAGGGAAGGGTAAATTTGATTTTTGTTTGTTTAAAATAATACTTATTTCATTCGACTTTGAGTTTTTTATATTTTTAATTGCAGTTTTTTGATAATTATTTGTATGAATCAAACTAGTATACAAAGGACTTAAACTCATTTTAGAAAATTTTTGGAGTTCATTTTCAAGATCTAACCCAGAAGGATGTTTGAATTGAAAGTTTTTATAGTAAGATTGCATAGCCAAGTCAAATGCACTTTTACCCATATAATCCGAAATATAATCAATAACTAAAGCGGTTTTACTATATACAATTGCCCCATAGTTTTGATCGCTATAAACCAATGATTTTAAACCAATGGCTTGATCTTTATGCAATGCAGCTGGAAATAGATAAAATAATTTGTTTTTATAACTATCAGGCAACTGATAAATGCCAATTAATTTAGCCAAAAACTTACTGTCCATCACTTCATTATATAAAAGTTCTTTAGGATAGTATTGATTGTTATACCAATTTTCATAAAATGAATTGATTCCTTCATCTAACCATGGCTCATCCCGCTCATTGCTTGCTAAAACTCCATAAAACCAAGAATGTCCTACTTCATGAGTTATTACTATATCTAACTCATGTATATCTGATGGAGTATTTATATTCGTCAACATCGGATATTCCATCCCCCCACCAGCACTGAGAGTACCATCAATGGCCGTATATACAGCATAAGGATAATCACCAATATGCTCGCTATAAAAATATAAGGAACGGTTGATATAATCGGTAGCATGTGCCCATAAATCGGGATTATATCCAGTAAACATAGCATAAGTGGTCACTTTTCTATGTGTATTAGGCAGTTCTACTTCACTTTTTCGAACCACAAATCGTTTATCTGCAAACCAAGCAAAATCATGAATGCTATCTTGAATATAAGTAATCGTTTTAAACTCTTTACTAGAGGCTGGAAAAAAATAATGAATATCATCATTAATAGCACTGGTGTCTGTTGCTAAGCTGTCAATAAAAGCCTGTTCTTCATGCTCTTGTAAAATGCCTGAAGCACCTACAATATAATTTTTAGGTAAAGATATTGCTACTTTATAAGATCCAAATTCGCTAAAAAACTCACCTTGATCATGATAATTCATGGCATGCCAACCTGCCCGATCATAAACAGCTGGTTTGGGATACCACTGACAAATTTGATAACTTTGATTGACATGACTTAAACGAGAAAAATTACCAGGTATCTTAACAAAAAAAGGAGTTTCAATAATGATGCTTGAATGAGGAGCTAATGGGGTTTTTAGATAGAGAATGCCAATATCAATGTTGTTTTCTACTAGTTCAAACTTGGCTGCTTCGCCATTTACTGTAAATGCCAATGAATCGATATAACCTCGTTGATTGTCATCAGCAAAATGAAAACTTGTTCTATTGTTTTGTAATAACTCTTTGGCTAAAGCTGTTGTCCTATTTTTATAGGCATTGGCAAATAAATGAATATAAATAGATGACAAGCTTACATCTGAATTATTATAATAAATCATCTTTTCATGTCCTGTTAAAGTATGATGAGAATCATCTAATGTAACTTGTATATCATATTCAATACGTTGTTGCCAAGCACTTTGTGCGTATATATGCACATTTGTGAATAAAATAATCAGTGCTAGAAATATTTTGCTAGTAGATTTCGTTCTAAATATCATATGACAATAGTAATGTATTCTGATAAATTCATGACAATTAATCTATGATTTTTATTAATTTACCTTGTGGTTTGAACTTTGATATATAATTTTTTATAAAATAAGATAGTATATGTACGACGACGATAATGAGGATAGAAATGAACATGAAAACGGATTTCAACTGATAAACTTGATTCATGAGTATGAAGAAGCTGTAAGAAATCAACAACATATTTTTTATGATCATGAGAAATATGAACAAATCATAGATTTTTATGAAGACAATCATAAAAAGGATATTGCGCTACAAGTAGTAAGTACTGCACTTGAACAATATCCGTATTCTTCTACTTTTATGATTCGTAAAGCTCAATTATTAATTGATAAAAGACAATTTGAAGAAGCGAAAGAATGGATTGATAAAGCTACATTATTAGATGGGGAAGATATCAGTATCTGTTTAACTAAAGCAGATTTATATGTATGGCAAGGTATGCATCATGAAGCCATTAAATTAGTAAAAGCGTTTATCGAAAAAGCAGATGAAGATGATAAAGAAGATTTGTATTTAGAATTAGCTGATATCTATGAAGATTGTGAGCGCTATGATAAAGTCATTTATTGTTTGAAAATGGCTGTTAGCTTTAATCAAGAATCTGAGGAAGGTTTAAATCGATTATGGTTTTGTACCGAATTGCTGGAGAATTACGAATTAATGATTGATTTTTATAAGGAATTACTAGATAAAAATCCATATAATGTATTAGCTTGGTTCAATCTAGCACACTGTTACGTAGGCATCGATTTATGGGAAAAAGCTATTGAAGCATTTGAATATGTAATGGCAATTGATGATAAATTTGAAGATGCTTATGTAGATTGTGCCGACATATACTTCAACTTAAAGAATTATAAAAAAGCGATTGAATTATATCTTTCTGCCAATACCTTAGTACGTGTATCAAAGGAAGTATATTTTCAAGTAGGTTTATGTTATGAAAAAATGAAAGAACCTAATAGAGCAAGAACCTATTATAGAAAAGCATTAACGGTAGATGCAGAATATGATGAAGCATTTTATAGAATAGGAGAGTCTTACAAATCAGAGAAACGATATAAAGAAGCTACTTCATCCTTTCAACGTGCAATCAAAATTTATCCCGAAAATGTTTATTATCATAAAGCTTTAGCCGAGACCTATTTAGAGTTGAAAGATTTTGAAGATGCAATCAATTCTTATAAAGAAATAGTAGAAATGGATGGTTCTAAAAAATGGCAATGGATCGACTTAGCGACTGCTTTTTATTCCAATAATAATCCTGTAGATGCACTAGATACTATAGAAGAAGCTATACTTCGCTTTAAGAAAAAAACAGAATTGATTTATGCTAAAAGCGCTCTATTATATAATGTGGGACGTAGAAAGGAAAGTATTGAAAATCTAGAACTTGCACTTAGTATAAAATTTAAATTACATTCTATTATATTTGCCATTTCAAATCAAATGAAATATGATCAAGAAATACTACATTTGATAGACCAATATAAAAATTAATTATGTCAATTACACTTAAACATATACCCGAAAGAACAGTTAGGCCTCGTCAAAATGGATTAACAATGGTAATGGACAAAGGATTAAGTATAGCACAAGTACAAGATATGCTTACTACTTGTCATCCTTATATCGATATGGTAAAATTGGGTTTTGGAACTGCTTATGTGACACCTAATATAGATGATAAAATAAAATTTTATCAAAGCAATGGTATCGCCGTATATTTTGGGGGTACTTTATTCGAAGCATTTTATATCAGAGGTCAATTCGAAGATTATATACGTGCCATAGAAAAATACAAAATGCAATATGTGGAAGTTAGTGATGGTTCTATTGCCATGCCACATGAAGTAAAATGCGAATGTATTCAACGTCTAAAAAAATACGCTACTGTTATTTCAGAAGTAGGAAGTAAAGATAATAATCATATCATTCCTCCATTTAAATGGGTACGAATGATGAAAGCTGAACTAGAAGCAGGTGCATGGAAAGTAATTGCAGAGGCTAGAGAAAGCGGTAATACTGGTATCTATATGGGTAGTGGTGAAGCTCGTGACGGCTTAGTAGAAGAAATATTAGATGGTATCGATGGTAGCAGCATCATTTGGGAAGCTCCTCAAAAAGTACAACAAGAATATTTCATTAAAAAACTAGGTTGTAATGTAAACCTAGGAAATATCGCCCCGAATGATGTGATTCCTTTAGAAACATTACGTGTAGGATTACGTTCAGATACTTTTTATCATTTCTTACCTGATGAACTAAAAAAATAAAAATCTAAGTGGATACATATGGACTAATTGGTTATCCGCTCACTCATTCTTTTTCGAAAAATTATTTTTCTGAAAAGTTCGTTAATGAACAGATTAAAGCTCAATACATCAATTTTGAGCTTCACTCAATCACTCAATTTTCTGCTATTTTAGAATCCAATCCTACTATTCGGGGTTTCAATGTGACAATTCCCTACAAAGAACATATTATTCCATACTTAGACGATTTAGATAAGGCAGCTAAAGAAATTGGCGCAGTCAATTGTATTCGTGTTATTGATGGAAAATGTATTGGATATAATACAGATTTTATTGGATTTAAAAAGGTATTAGAAACTAAGTTTAATAGTACAATAAATCATGCATTAATTTTGGGTAATGGTGGTGCTAGTAAAGCGGTACAATATGCATTAAAACAATTGGCTATTCCTTATCAAGTGCTTAGTAGAAAGGGAGAAAATACATATAATAATACAGCTAGAAGTATATTTGAATCGTCCAAATTATGGATACAAACAACACCCGTTGGCTTATATCCGCATGTAGATGAGGCGCTCGATTTGCCCTATGATTGTTTAAGTGCTAAACATATACTTTTTGATTTAATTTACAATCCTCCAGAAACTCGTTTTTTAGCTTATGGAAAACAATATGGGGCACAAATTATAAATGGCTATGAGATGCTTGTTTTTCAAGCAGAAGAAGCATGGAAAATTTGGAATAATATCGTGTAGAATCTAGTTTTTTCTATGTAAATTTGCCGACTAAATTTTTATACTTTGAGAAAAATAGAAATGGTAGATCTTGTAAATCAATACGAGAAAATTAAACCAGAAGTAGATACAGCTATTGCAAATGTGATTCAAAAAGCACACTTTATTAAAGGTCCTGATGTTCAAGAATTCGAAAAAGAACTAGCTCAATATTTAGATGTAAAACATGTAATTGCTTGTGCTAACGGTACTGATGCACTTCAAATTGCCTTAATGGCATTGGGTCTTCAACCAGGAGATGAAGTGATTACTCCTTCTTTTACCTATATCGCTACAGTTGAAGTAGTAGCTCTTTTACATCTTAAACCCGTTTTTGTGGAAGTAAATAAAGATACTTTTACTATTGATGTATCTAAAATTGAAGCGGCTATCACACCAAAAACTAAAGCGATTGTTCCGGTGCATTTATATGGTCAAAGCGTTGATATGGAACCTTTAGAAGCTTTAGCTAAAAAATATAATTTACCTATTATTGAAGATAATGCGCAAGCAATTGGTAGTGCATACACTTACAGCAATGGTACTACAAAAAAAACAGGAAGCATGGGCACTATAGCTTGTACTTCTTTTTTTCCCTCTAAAAATTTAGGATGTTATGGTGATGGTGGTGCTATCATGACGAATGATGATGCCTTAGCTGAAAGTATTAAAATGATTGCTAATCACGGTCAAAGCAAAAAATACTACCACGATGTTGTAGGTTGTAATAGCCGTTTAGATACGATTCAAGCAGCAGTACTTCGTATTAAATTACGTTTACTAGATCAATATTGTGATGCTCGTAGAAAAGTAGCTGATTATTATGATCAGGCATTTGCGAATCATCCAAAAATCACCACTCCAGCTAGAAATAAAAATTCAAAACATGTTTTTCATCAATATACATTGTTGATTGAAAATAGCAATCGTGATGAACTAATTCAAAAGTTAGCAGATGTGGGAATCCCTTCTATGATATACTATCCAGTACCTGCACACAAACAAAAAATGTTTGCAACACTTCAATTAGATACCAAAGAATTGACAATTACAGATTGGTTAACTGAACGAGTAATATCTTTACCTATACATACAGAGATGGATGAAGAACAATTAGCTTATATTACTTCTCATTTTTTAAAGTTTATCTAGTTATAAGCCATTCAAAGATTAATAAATAGTATATGAAAATTGCCGTTATAGGTACCGGATATGTGGGTTTAGTGAGTGGAACTTGTTTTGCAGAAACAGGGAATGACGTCATTTGTGTGGACATCAATCAAGAGAAAGTGAAGTCGATGCAAGAAGGCATTATCCCAATCTATGAACCAGGTTTAGAAACTTTATTTCATAGAAATATTCAGAAAAAAAGATTAACATTTACAACGAACTTAAAAGAAGCAGTTGATAAATCTAGTATCATATTTTTAGCATTACCAACTCCTTCAGGCGAAGATGGCTCAGCTGATTTGTCTTATATTCTAGGGGTGGCTGATGAGTTAGGAAAAATGATTCAAGTGTATAAAGTGATTGTAGATAAAAGCACTGTGCCGGTAGGTACTGCTGATAAAGTGCGTGATGCCATTCAAAAACATGCTACTTGTGATTTTGATGTGGTTTCAAATCCTGAATTTTTACGAGAAGGAGTTGCGGTGGAAGATTTCTTAAAACCAGACAGAGTAGTGATTGGAGCAGATTCAGATAAAGCATTTAAAATCATGTCTCAGTTATATGAACCATTTGTTCGACAAGGAAATCCCATCATACAAATGAACTTGAAAAGTGCTGAAATGACCAAATATGCAGCTAATGCATTCTTAGCTACTAAGATTAGTTTTATGAATGAAATAGCAAATTTATGCGAATTAACAGGGGCTGATGCAGATATGGTACGTAAAGGTATTGGTACAGATAATCGAATTGGAAATCGATTTTTATTCCCAGGTATTGGTTATGGAGGTTCTTGTTTTCCTAAAGATGTGAAAGCACTTGCTAAAACAGCTAAAGAAAAAACATACGAGTTTAAAATACTTGAAGCAGTAATGCAGGTCAATGAGCGTCAACGTGAATTATTTTTACAAAAAATATTGAATCGTATTCCAGATGTAAAAGGACTTACTATCTCCATATGGGGCTTATCATTTAAGCCTAATACAGATGATATTAGAGAAGCACCCGCATTATATTTAATTGATGCATTATTGAAATTAGGGGCAAAGATTAATGTCTATGATCCTGAAGCAATGCCCAATGTACGTAAAGTATATGGCGAACAAGTCCATTTTGCAAGTACAGAGTATGATGCTTTAAAAGGAGCGTCATTCTTAGTAATAGTTACAGAGTGGTCAGAGTTTAGAAATCCTGATTTCGATATATTGAAAAAAGAATTAGCACAAAAATTAATTTTTGATGCACGTAATGTTTTTTCTTTACAGGAAATGAAAACACAAGGATTTGAATACATAAGTATTGGAAGAGAAATTATCAACTAATGAAAAAAAAGATATTAATAACAGGGGCTGCAGGCTTTTTAGGATCTCATCTTTGCGATAGATATATCCAAGAAGGGTATGAAGTAATAGGTATGGATAACCTAATAACAGGTCGCTTAGAAAATATCAGTCATCTTTTTCCATTAGAAAATTTCACTTTTTACAATCATGATGTCACTAAGTTTATCCATATTCCCGGACCTCTTGATTATATTTTACATTTTGCTTCCCCAGCAAGTCCAATTGATTATTTAAAAATTCCGATTCAAACTTTAAAAGTAGGTTCTTTAGGTACGCATAATGTATTGGGCTTAGCTAAAGCCAAAAATGCACGTATCCTTATCGCATCAACTTCTGAAATATATGGCGACCCAACAGTACATCCTCAAACGGAATCGTATTGGGGCAATGTAAATCCTATTGGTCCACGTGGTGTTTATGATGAAGCTAAACGTTTTCAAGAAGCAATCACTATGGCTTATCATCGTTTTCATCAAGTTGAAACTCGAATCGTACGTATTTTTAATACCTATGGTCCTCGTATGCGCTTGAATGATGGACGAGTATTGCCAGCCTTTATTGGTCAGGCGTTGAGAGGAGAGGACTTAACTATTTTTGGCGATGGTTCACAAACACGTTCGTTTTGTTATGTAGATGATTTAATAGAAGGTATTTATAGATTATTATTAAGCGATTATGCATTGCCTGTAAATATTGGGAATCCAGACGAAATTACGATTTCACAATTTGCAGAAGAGATTATTAAATTGACGCATACCAATCAAAAAATAATATACCAACCATTGCCAGTTGATGATCCATTGCATCGTCAACCAGATATTACGAAAGCGAAGGAGTTATTAGGTTGGGAACCAAAAATTGATAGAAAAGAGGGCTTGAATATCACTTATGCGTATTTTAAATCGCTGAGTCAAGAAGAGCTTTTTAATAAAGAACATAATAATTTTGAAAAATATATAATAAAATAAATATGAATTATTTTGCACATGAGTCGGCTATTGTAGATGCAGGATGTACAATCGGAGAAGGTACCAAAATATGGCATTTCAGCCATGTAATGTCAAATTGCATCATAGGTCCAAAATGTAATATTGGTCAAAATGTTGTGATTTCACCTGAAGTAGAATTAGGATCTAATGTAAAAATCCAGAACAATGTCTCAATTTATACAGGTGTGATTTGCGAAGATGATGTATTTTTAGGTCCGTCTATGGTATTTACAAATGTAATAAATCCACGTAGCGCAGTAAATCGTAAAAATCAATATGCTAAAACACGTGTGAAAAAGGGGGCTTCTATTGGAGCGAATGCAACTATAGTGTGTGGTCATGATATAGGAGCTTATGCTTTTATAGGAGCAGGTGCAGTAGTGACTAAAAATATTCCTGATTTTGCTCTTGTAGTTGGAAATCCAGCCAAACAAATTGGATGGGTTAGCGAGTATGGACATCGTTTAAAATTTGATGAAAATGGAATTGCATTTTGCCCCGAAACAAACCAACAATATCAGTTAACTAATCACGTGGTTACACGTATCAACTAATTATAAATCCAATTAAAAAAAAACATGAGTACTATTTATCAAAAGTTATTAAATAAAGAAACAAAATTAGCAGTTATTGGACTTGGTTATGTAGGATTACCCATAGCCTTAGAATTTGCCAAAAAAATTAAAGTAGTTGGTTTTGATATCAATGCTAAACGAGTTGAAATGATGAAAAATCATATCGACCCTAGTAACGAATTAACCAGCGAGGATTTTAAAGGTACTGATATTCAATTCACCAATCAATTAGAGGATTTAAAAGATGTAACTTTCTTTATCGTTGCAGTTCCTACACCTGTAGATGAACATAATGTACCAGACTTAATTCCGGTATTATCTGCTTCAAAAACCGTTGGTAAAGTATTGAAAAAAGGCGATTATGTAGTTTTCGAATCAACAGTTTATCCAGGCTGTACCGAAGAAGATTGTATTCCAGTTTTAGAAAAAGAATCGGGATTAACTTATATATCTGATTTTAAAGTGGGCTATTCCCCAGAGCGAATTAATCCGGGAGATAAAGAACATACCATCACTAAAATTTTAAAAGTAGTTAGTGGTTGTGATGCCGAATCTTTAGATATCATCGCTGATGTATACAAAATAGTTGTACAAGCAGGTGTTCATAAAGCAGCTTCTTTAAAAGTAGCCGAGGCTGCTAAAATTATTGAAAATACGCAACGTGATGTGAATATTGCATTGATGAATGAATTATCAAAAATATTTGACAAGATGAAAATCAATACTTATGATGTATTAGAAGCAGCAGGTACAAAATGGAATTTCTTGAAATTCAAACCAGGTTTGGTGGGAGGTCACTGTATAGGGGTAGACCCATACTATTTAACATATAAAGCAGAGAGTTTAGGATATAAACCTGAAGTGATTTTGGGTGGTAGAAGAATCAATGATAGTATGGGTGCTTATGTAGCACAACGATTGGTTCAAAAAATGATTAAAGCTGGTAAATTGATTGATAAATCTAGAGTTTTAGTGATGGGTGCTACCTTTAAAGAGGATGTTAGCGATATCCGAAATTCTAAAGTAATTGATGTCATTCGTGAATTAGAGACTTATTCAGTAAAAGTTGAGATTACTGATCCGCACGCAGAAAAAGAAGAATTCGAACACGAATACAAATTGAAATTAGAAGACAAAATTGGAACGAACTATGATGGTATTGTAGTTGCCGTTAATCATAGTGCGTATTTAGATCTAGATGAAAATTATTTTAAATCAATATTAGCTGAAAACGGTGTATTGATCGATGTAAAAGGAATTTACAGAAACAAAATGAAAACAATCACTTATTGGACTCTATAAAACCATGACTAAAAAAATATTAATCACGGGAGCAGCAGGTTTTATTGGTTCACACGTAGCAAGACTATTTGTTAATCAATATCCCGATTATCACATTGTGAATTTAGATAATCTTACCTATGCAGGTAATTTAGAAAATTTAAAAGATATAGAATCTGCTCCTAACTATTCTTTTATTAAAGGAGATATCGTTGATGCAGCATTTATCAACGAGCTTTTTGAAAAAGAACAATTTGATGCGGTCATACATTTAGCTGCTGAATCGCATGTAGATCGCTCGATTAAAGATCCATTAGCCTTTGTGTATACCAACGTGATTGGTACTATTAATTTATTGAATGCTGCAAAAAATTGTTGGATAAATGATTTTTCATCGAAACGATTTTATCACATTTCTACCGATGAAGTATATGGTGCATTAGGTGCAGAAGGATTATTTACAGAAACAACCTCCTACGATCCGCATAGTCCGTATTCAGCCTCTAAAGCTAGTTCTGATCATTTCGTGCGTGCTTATCATGATACCTATGGAATGCCAGTAGTGATTTCTAATTGCTCGAATAATTACGGCCCAAATCATTTTCCTGAGAAATTAATTCCACTTTGTATCAATAATATCAAAAACAATAAACCATTACCTATATATGGCGATGGAAAATATACACGCGATTGGTTATATGTAATCGATCATGCACGTGCTATTGATATGGTTTTTCATAAGGGTAAAAACGGCGATACGTATAATATTGGTGGATTTAATGAATGGCAAAATATTGATTTAGTAAGAACCTTATGCAAACTCATGGATGCTAAATTAAATAGAGCTGCAGGCACTTCTGAACAACTCATAACCTATGTAAAAGATCGTCCAGGGCACGATTTACGATATGCTATTGATGCCACTAAAATCAATAAAGAATTAGGATTTTATCCTTCAGTAACTTTTGAAGAAGGATTAGAAAAAACCGTTGAATGGTTTTTAGAAAATGAAGAATGGTTGAATAACGTTACCTCTGGTAGCTATCAGCAGTATTATAACGCACAATATAAATAATTATGTACAACACAACTTATCATCAAACAGATTTAAGTAAATTAAAAATATTAGTTACTGGTGGAGCAGGTTTTATCGGCTCTAATATCGTAGAATATTTGATGAAATATAATGTAGGCAAAGTGCGTGTATTAGACAATCTGAGTAATGGAAACTATAAAAATATTTCTAAATACGAAAACGATCCACGATTTGAATTCGTAGAAGGCGATATCGCCAATATTGGTACTTGTTTAGAAGCTTGTAAAGGCATGGATATGATTACGCATCAAGCGGCATTAGGCTCTGTTCCTCGCTCTATTAAAGATCCTGCACGAAGTAATCAAGCTAACGTAACTGGATTTTTAAATGTACTAATTGCAGCTAAAGATTCTAATATCAAACGTGTAGTGTATGCTTCTTCTTCTTCAGTATACGGCGATCATCCAGCATTACCAAAAATTGAAGAACAAATTGGGAATCCATTATCTCCTTATGCAGTAACTAAATTCACCAATGAATTGTATGCTACTGTTTTTGGAAGTACGTATGATATGGAAATTATTGGTTTGCGCTATTTTAATATCTTCGGACCGAATCAAGATCCTAATAATCCGTATGCAGCAGTGATTCCAATTTTTGTGTCGAAAATTTTAAGTAGAGAAGATGTATTTATTGATGGGGATGGCGAACAAAGCAGAGATTTTACCTTTGTAGAAAATGCAGTACAAGCCAATATTAAAGCCCTTTTAACGGAGAATAAAGAAGCCGTGAATCAAGTCTATAATATAGCAGTAGGAGAGAAGTTCTCCGTAAATTATTTATATGATCAAATTCAAAAAATATTAGCATCCGATCATCGTCCTATTCATAGAGAAGCGCGTAAAGGCGATGTACGTAATTCATTAGCGGATATTTCAAAAGCTCAACGATTATTAAATTATAATCCGTTGTTCAAATTTGAAGATGGATTACCTATAACCGTAGCCTATTTTTCAAAAATGTATGAAAATAATTCGTAATAGTATATCTTTAATCCAAGAATAAATACACCTAAAAAACGAAACACAAAATGCCTTTTATTCAGACAGAATTTGATGGATTAATTATATTCGAACCGAAAGTAATCGAAGATTCAAGAGGCTTTTTTATGGAAAGTTATAACCTAAATACCTTCAAAAACGAAGGGAATATTCAAGCACAATTTGTACAAGACAATCGCTCATTATCTCATAGAGGCGTAATTCGTGGCTTGCATTATCAAATAGGGGATGCCGCACAAGCCAAACTAGTAACAGTTTTAAAAGGGGAAGTAATCGATTTTGTGGTGGATTGTAGAAAAGATTCTAAGACCTTTAAAAAATCTTTTCAAATACATTTAAGTGAAGAAAATAAAAAACAATTGTTTGTTCCAAGAGGATTTGCTCATGGTTTTTTAGTATTAAAAGATTATACCGAGTTTTTCTATAAGTGCGATAATTTTTACAATAAAGAGTTAGAAAGAGGCATCTCTTTCTTCGATCCTTCACTAGATATACAAATTCCGATGGAACAGAAGGAATTGATTATTTCAGATAAAGATAAAGCGGCCATTTATTTTGACCAGGCAACTGCTGAATTTCATTTTACCATAAATTAATACCTTATGCCAATTAAAGTAGTAGTGATTGGAGCCAATGGTCAATTAGGGAAATCCATTCAATTCTATTTGGATGCAAAACCTAATAACGCAGATTTTTATTTTTTTTCAAGAACCGATTTAGATATTAGCAATGAAGCGCAAATGCGTAGTCAATTAGAAACTATTGTTCCTGATTATATACTCAATTGTAGTGCTTATACCGCTGTAGATAAAGCAGAGACAGAAAGCGAACAAGCCGATTTAATCAATCATCAAGCAATAATAAATCTAGCACAAATTACAAATGAATTGCAAGCTACCTTGATTCATATCTCCACTGATTTTGTTTTTGATGGAAGCAAAAATACCCCTTTGGTAGAAGAAGATATCTGTAATCCAATTGGCGTATACGGACTAACCAAATATGCAGGAGAACAAGCCATTGCCAGCAATACCAATAAATATTTTATTATTCGAACTTCATGGTTATACTCCAATATTGGAGCTAATTTTTTTACCAATATCACTAAGTACGCTACAGATAGAGACGCTCTCAATGTTGTATACGATCAAGTGGGCACTCCTACACTAACCTACGATTTAGTAAAAGCAATTCTTCAATTGATCGAACAAAGACCAACTGACTATGGCATCTATCATTTCAGTAATGAAGGCGTTTGTAGTTGGTATGATTTTGCAACAGAATTAGTGAGCATGCAACATATTACTTGCAACATTTTACCTATCTTATCAGCTCAATATCCTACACCGGCAAAGCGTCCAGCCTATTCGGTATTGAACAAAAATAAAATCAAAACCTTATTAGGTATTACGATTCCGCATTGGAGAGAGAGCTTATATAAATTGATTCATAAACAAATTTTATAACATTCCAATCGCTTCTGCTACGCCTTCTACAGCTTTTTTAGAAAGGAAAATTACTTCGTTTGGAAGTTTAACTTGATGTTTAGATAAGTGCGGATCAATTACAAAAATTTTACAAGTACTTTTTACATAATCAATCAAACCCGCTGCAGGATAGACTTGCAGAGAAGTTCCAATCACCATTAAATAATCAGCATCAACGATTTCTTGTAAGGCTTTTTCAATCATAGGGACCTCTTCGCCAAACCAAACGATATGTGGCCTAAGCTGCGCAACATCTTCAGCGCTATCACCTAGATGAATATCTTCTTTTCTTTCATAAATAAGCGATGCATTTTTAGTACTTCGTGCTTTTAATAATTCGCCATGCAAATGAATGATATGAGTTGAACCCGCACGTTCGTGCAAATCATCTACATTTTGTGTGACGATGACTACTTGGTATGTTTCTTCCAGTTTTTGTAAGTCAAGATGTGCTTGATTGGGTTGTACCTCTAGCAATTGACGACGACGTTTATTATAAAAATCTAATACGAGTTCAGGATTTTTATACCAACCTTGAGGAGACGCCACTTCCATAATATCATGCCCTTCCCACAATCCACCCGCATCTCTAAAGGTTCGGATACCGCTCTCTGCGCTGATTCCGGCACCACTCAATACAACGATTTTTTTCATAATTAGAATTTCTTACTTAAAATATATTCGTGTTATATAGAAATCAAAAATACTAGTAAATACCCTCGAATTATCATTCTATTTATTACTAGCTATTTTAACAATATTTCATCCATTTTTGATGAATTATTCCTACTTTCGTGACTTGAAATTTTTAAATCATTTTTAAATTATTCTATGAAGCAATATAAGTTGTTGAATAATGTGGTTGGTTGGGTCGTTTTTGCCTTCGCATTATTTGTATTCGGAAGTACTATCGAAAGTAGTGCAAGTTTTTGGGATTGTGGTGAGTTTGTTCCAGCATCACTCAAACTTCAAGTAGTACACCCTCCAGGAGCCCCATTATTCTTGATGATTGGTAGAATGTTTACACTTCTTGCCGGAAATGATTTAACTAAAGTTCCTGTTATGGTAAATATGATGAGTGCTATTTCTAGTGCTTTCGCCATATTGTTCTTATTTTGGACTACCACCATGTTAGCTAAAAAAGTAATGATCAAAACGGAAGAAGATTATACGTTATATTCAAAAATAGCTATTATGGGTACAGGCTTAATTGCAGCTACCTGTGGTACTTTCACCGATTCATTCTGGTTTTCTGCAGTAGAAGGCGAGGTGTATGCTTTATCTAGTTTCTTCTTGATGTTAGTAATCTGGGCTACCTTCAAATGGGATGCTTCTGAAGATAAATATGCAGATAGATGGTTGATATTTATAGGTTATGCAGTCGGACTTTCATTAGGGGTTCACTTATTATCTTTATTAGCTCTTCCTGTTTTAGGAGTAGTTTATTATATCAAAAAATATAAATTTAAATGGTTACATTTCGGAATAGCTTTCGCCGCTTCAATGGCCTCAGTTCCTTTCGTAATGAAATTTATTATCTCTGGAATCCCAGCCTCTGCGGCATTTTTTGATAAGTTTTTTGTAAATACTTTATCCATGCCATTTTATTCAGGTGCTTATTTTTATATTTTCTTTACAATAGCAGTATTTGTTGGTTTATATATGTTTACTCGTAAAAAAGGATTCGCTATTTTAAATACAGTGGTTTTAGCATTAGGTTTCTTATTTATCGGTTATTCTTCTTATATCATGGTGCCTATTCGCTCTATTGCCAATACGCCTATCAATATGAATAAACCTCAAGATCCATACAGATTATTGTCCTATTTAAATCGTGAACAATATGGCGATAGACCTTTAAGTTATGGTCCGCAATATACCGTTGATAATTATGATATCGATAGAGTAGATGATGATGGTGAAGTTACTTACAAAAACAAATTAACGGGCAAATACGAAGTAGTTGACAAGAAATATAAATATGTTTGGAAAGAAGGTACTGAAGTGATATTCCCACGTATGGGGGTTTTGATGGATGCCGAAAAAACCAATGCCTATAGAGGATGGTTCTCTAAATGGGATATGGCTAGCTATAATGTAGTGGATAGAGCTCAAAACAATGAAGTAGTAGAAAATTATGCTACTTTAAATGAGGCTCAACGCTCGGCAGATGATCAAAATAAAGGTGGTCAACCTCGTTTTGCAGTAAAAGATAATATCTCTCAAAAACACAATTTAACATTCTTCATCAATTATCAAATTGGTTTTATGTATTTCCGTTATTTGATGTGGAATTTTAGTGGTCGTCAAAATGATATGCAAGGTTTATACTACAATGACGATGGTAGATGGATTACAGGTATTGATGCCTTAGATAAATCGGTATTGAAAATGTTCGGTACTCCTCAATCAAATGAAAGCGAAATTTTACCTGATAAACAAAATAACTGGGGACATAATGTATTCTTTGGTATTCCATTTATTTTAGGATTGATAGGAGCGTTTTATTTATTCAGAAAAAATCCTACTGTTTTTGGTTTTGTTTTATTATTCTGGTTCTTAACCGGTATCGTTCAAATCGTTGGTTTGAATCAACCTCCACGTGAGCCTAGAGAAAGAGATTATATCTTTGCCGGTTCGGTATTGGCGTATAGTATATTCATTGGTTTTGCCGTATTATTCATTGCCGAAGAAGTACGCAAACGAATGAAAGATAGTCCAGTACCTGCTGCATTAGCCGTTGCTTTATGCCTAGTAGCTCCTTTCTTAATGGGAAGCCAAGGTTGGGATGATCACGATCGTTCAAATAGATTTGTCGCCCGCGATATGGCAATCGATTACCTCGAATCTTGCGCTCCAAATGCGATTTTATTCACGCAAGGTGATAATGATACTTACCCACTATGGTATGCTCAAGAAGTGGAGAATATCCGTCCTGATATTCGTATTATCAACTTAAGTTTATTGGGAGTGGATTGGTATATCGATCAATTACATTTCAAAATGAATGACGGGGCTGTTATTAAAACTTCGTTTACTTGGGATCAAATTAAAGCAAGTAATAGAAATGTAGTGCGCTATAAGCCAAATCCTGCTTTAGATGCCAATACATACTATAGCTTAAAAGATATCATGAAATTTGTAGCAAGCGAAAAACCTGCAGATAAAACAGTAGGTCAGAATGGCGAATCAGAAGCGTATTTCCCTACTACTAAAGTGTATCTTCCAGTGGATTCAACTAAAATTGCATCGCTTGATATCTTATCTAAAGAAGATTTACCATTTATGGTAAAAGGCAATTTGAACTGGGATATACCACCTACTATCATGAAGGATAAATTGATGATTTTAGATATTATCGCAAATAATTTATGGGATCGTCCTATTTACTTCGCCGTTTCTTGTTCTGCTGATATGTATGTAGGATTGGATAAATACATACAATTAGAAGGGATGGCCAATAGATTAGTACCAAAAATGAATACAGATGCAAGAGGCTCAATCTACGATGCACCATTACGTACTGATGTGATGTACGATAGAATGATGAATAAATATAAATGGGGAAATATGAAAGATCCTAAAGTGTATTTAGATGAAAATATTCTTCGTATGACGTATAATATCAGAAGCAATTTTGGTCGTTTAGCTAAATCATTTGCAGATAAAGGTCAAAATGATAAAGCGTTGAAATTATTGAATAAAGCGATGACTGAATTGCCTACTTCTCGTGTGCCATTGAATATTTATAATATGATTATACCAGAAGCTTATTACAAAGCAGGTGATAAAACTAACGGTAAAAAATATGCTGAAGAATTAGTAGCGTATGCTAAATCTTATCTAGATTATTATGATAAACAAGGGGAAAGTATTGAAAATGACGAAGTACAAAGAAATCTATACATCTTAAATAATATGGGTAATATTATGAAAGCTGGTGGAGATGTGGAAGCATCTAAAAAAGTAGATGTTATTTTGGCTAAAATGAATCAACGATTCCCTCAACCACAACAACAAATGATGCCTCAATAAGCATTGATACATACTAGTATTAAATAAAGGCTGTCTTACATTTTGTATATCAGCCTTTGTTTATTCTAAACAAGCGCTATATAAAAGTGTTATTAAAAAGTAAAATAAAGTCCTCAAATTGGAAAATCAAACAAATCAAAATCAAGCTCCTAATAAATATCTATTTTTAGTACCAATAACTATTGCCGTAGCCATTATTATCGGTGTAGCTTTAGGTATCTATATTAATAAAGTTACTGGTGGTAAAACCAACGGCTCTGGATTTTATTCGGGAAGTAAATCGGATAAGCTGAATGAGATTATGAATTTAGTGAATGCTAAATACGTAGATACGACCAATGGTTCTATTCTAGAAGAAGAAGCCATAAATGCTTATTTACAGAATTTAGATCCTCATAGTATCTACATTCCAGCGAGCGAATTAACAGGCGTAAATGAAGATATGCAAGGCCATTTCGATGGTATTGGTATCGAGTTCCGCTTAAAAGATGATACGATTGTTGTGGTCAATGCTATTTCTGGCGGTCCTTCTGAATTAGTAGGAATTAAAGGCGGTGATAAAATCATTAAAATTAATGATACAATCGTGGCTGGAGTTAAAATTAATAATGATGGAGTGATGCATAAACTCAGAGGCCTAAAAGGGACTAAAGTAAAAGTGGCTGTAAAACGTAACGGATACAATCAACTCATCAACTTTACTATTACTCGTGATGTCATTCCTCAATACAGCGTAGATGTAGCTTATAAAATTACCAATGATATCGGTTATATTAAAATCAATCGTTTCAGTGCTACTACAACCGATGAATTCGGAAAAAAATTATATGAATTAAATCAACTAGGTATTAAAAAATTGATTGTTGATTTACGTCAAAACCCAGGTGGATATTTAAATGCAGCGGTTGATATTGCCGACGAATTATTAGGAGGTAAAAAATTAGTAGTTTATACTAAAGGAAATTCATCCCCTCGTAAAGATTATATCGCTAGTAGACCTGGTCAATTTGAAGACGGTGATCTAGTGGTTTTAATCGATGAAGGAAGTGCCAGTGCAAGTGAAATTTTAAGTGGAGCTATACAAGACCATGATCGGGGAACGATTATTGGCCGAAGATCATTTGGGAAAGGATTAGTGCAAGATCAATACTCTTTAGCAGACGGTAGTGCTTTGCGATTAACGATTGCTCGTTACTATACCCCAAGCGGTAGATGCATTCAACGTAATTATGGCAAGAATACAGAAGATTATTACAATGACTTAATGGTTCGTTACCAAGATGGTGAAATGTATTCGCTCGATAGCTTCCATGTAAAAGATACCACTAAATATTACACCGATAAAGGTCGTGTAGTATATGCTGGCGGAGGTATCATACCAGATGTATTTGTTCCATTAGATACGACCTTAAATTGGAATTATTTAGCTGAATTTAGAAAGTTTATTCCTGACTATGTGTTGAATAAATATGCGTCAAACGAAGGGGTATATGTCAACTATAAAAATGTAGCAGAGTTTCAAAAATCTTTTGTTATTGACAATCTGATTTTCAATGACTTCTTAGCATTTGCTTATAGTAAAGGTACAGCCAAAAATGAGAAAGCTTTAGCGAATATTAGCCCTATGTTGAAGAATATTTTGAAGTCGTATATTGCCAAACAAAAATGGAATAATGATGGCTATTATCCGGTTATAAATGAATCGGATAAAACGGTTCAAAAAGCTATTCAAGTATTAAATAAGAAGTAGCCGAAGCGCTTTGAAAATTTTTATGTAGGTTTGCAAACTAATTTATAACATAATAGAAGAATTATGAGAATTATCAAAATGAGAGATGCTATTAGAGAAGCATTATCAGAAGAAATGAGACTAGATCCCCAAGTTTTAATCATGGGTGAAGAAGTTGCCGAATATAATGGTGCTTACAAAGTAACTCAAGGGATGTTAGATGAATTCGGTCCGAAAAGAGTAATCGATACTCCTATTTCAGAATTAGGTTTTGCAGGGGTAGCTGTAGGGGCTTCTATGAATGGTTTACGTCCAGTAGTTGAATTTATGACTTTTAACTTTGCTTTATTAGCAATTGATCAAATAGTAAATAGCGCAGCTAAAATGAAAGCCATGAGTGGCGGACAATTCGAATGTCCTATTGTATTCAGAGGACCTTCAGCAAGTGCAGGTCAATTAGGTGCTCAACATGCACAAAGTTTTGAAAATTGGTATGCGAATGTACCCGGATTAAAAGTAATTTCTCCATCAACACCATACGATTCAAAAGGATTATTAAAAGCAGCTATTAGAGATAATAATGCGGTGATTTTTATGGAAAGCGAAATGATGTATGGCGATGCAGGCGAAGTGCCAGAAGGTGAGTATATCATCGAAATTGGAAAAGCAGATATTAAACGTGCAGGAACTGATGTAACTATTGTTTCTTTCAATAAAATGATGAAAGTTGCTTTAGGAGCTGCCGAAGAACTTGCAAAAGAAGGTATCAGCGCCGAAGTTATTGATTTAAGAACCATCCGTCCAATGGACCATGATACGATTATTCAATCGATTAAAAAAACAAATAGATTAGTAATCGTGGATGAATCTTGGCCTTTTGGAGGTATTTCATCAGAAGTAACCTATATCGCTCAACGATATGCATTCGATTATTTAGATGCACCAATTCGTAGAATCAATGGTGCTGATTCATCTATGCACTATGCACCAAATCTAGTAGAAGCATACTTACCGAGTATCGAACGTACCGTTAAAGCTTGTAAAGAAATTTGTTACGTTGCCTAATTACAGGCAATTATCAAATCAATACCAAATGCCTTATTGGAAGCATTTTACTTTTTTATGGATTCTGATTGCAAGTAGTCACTTATCATTTGCTCAAGCAAAAATCAATTTTATTGCTAAAAAAATAAGTATTGATACTTTATATGAAGGCGAACTTGCTCCAGTGAAATTTATCTTCCAAAATATAGGTGATAGCAATTTGATTGTAAGTGCAGTGAAAAGTTCTTGCGGTTGTACAGTCCCTAAATATGATAAAAAAATTATTCCACCTCTAGCATTCGATACCATTTTAGCTACCTATAATACCGTTGGCCATTTAGGGTATGTCAATAAATTAGTGCAAGTAGAGAGCAATGCCAGCAATGGTTTGCAAGATTTATATATCGAAGGCTATGCATTTCCCTACGAAAAAAATCTAAGGCTATATTATAGCAGTTCTACGGGTGAAGTAATGTACCATGTAGATAAAAATAAAAATATTACCTATTCCATAGGTAAGTCAAACTATAATAGACCTCCTGATATTTCTTTAGTACTTTTTCAAGAAGATAATAGCAAAGGCTCTTTTGTGTTGAATAAAGAAGAATTAGAAACGAAAGGGATTACATTACGCATCATGAAACAAACAAATAGTACTGTAAATATTGATTATGTACAAGCTACTACACTCGAATTGACCAAAGAATATACGTATATCGTACAATTTACATTAGCCGATAAAAAGAATACATTTATCAACGCTACTATCAATGGTAAAAAATGTAAAATCTATTTTAATTTTAACGAATAATTTAGTAATACTTACTGCTTTTATATAAGTACATCATACTTTTAATCTACTCGCTTCATTGAATAAACAGTTACTTAAAGTCAAAAAAGAATTAGATCAATATTTAGAAAGCTATTATACAGATGCTTTTGTTAAAGACGATCCATTGTCCATTCCGAAAAGATTTAATAAGCTACAAGATATTGAAATTAGTGCGTTTTTTGCAGCTATGTTTGCTTGGGGACAACGTATAACCATCATCAATAAAACCAATGAATTACTGATGTTGATGGATAATGCTCCCTATGAATTTATTACTACACATCAAGAAAAAGACTTAAAGAAACTTATACATTTTAAGCATCGTACCTTTAATGCTACTGATTTACTCTATTTCATCGATTTTTTAAAAAGACATTATCAAAATCATAATTCGCTCGAAGAGGCCTTTATTATTGGACAAAAATCAAAAAAAATTACTATAGAAAAATCACTAATTGAATTTGAAAAATATTTTTTTCAAGTCGATTATGCTCCTGCACGAACACGCAAACATATTGCTACACCAGCTAGAAATTCTACTTGTAAACGATTGAATATGTTTCTTCGTTGGATGGTACGTAAAGATGAAAAAAATATTGATTTAGGGGTTTGGAATCAAATTCAGATGACTGACTTGTTATGCCCTTTGGATGTTCATGTAGAACGAGTGGCACGCCATTATAAACTCATTTCACGTACTCAATCAGATTGGCAAACAGTGATTGAATTAAGTACTCAATTAAAGAAAATGGATGCAAAAGACCCTGTCAAATATGATTTTGCACTGTTTGGTATCGGCGTAAATCAAGCTTTAGATTTTTTATAAAAACAACTTATTAATCGTGCAATATAGATTAACTTTGCACTGAAATTTTATATATGAACTATGAACATAAGAGCCAATAATCCCGAATTGAAAAGTTGGGTTGAAATTCCAGCTAACTCTGATTTTCCCATACAAAATTTACCTTTTGGAATTTTTAAAACACAATCGCTAAGTCCAAGAGTTGGTGTAGCTATTGGTGAAAAAATAGTAGACTTATTCGAATTATATAATGCTGGATTTATCAGTAAATATGATTTTGAAGCCTCACATTTTAATAATTCATTTCTGAATGATTTAATGGCTTTAGGTAAAGATAAAGCTAGAAAATTAAGAGATCGTATTTCAGAATTATTAGATAGTACAAATACGGAATTAAAAGAAAGTGTTCATCGCGGAAAAATATTCATAAATATGCGCGAAGCTACGATGTTACTTCCTGTTAAAGTAGGTGATTATACCGATTTCTATTCGTCTATAGATCATGCAACGAATGTAGGGGTGATGTTTAGAGATCCTGCAAATGCCTTATTACCTAATTGGAAACATATGCCTGTAGGATATCATGGTAGAGCTTCATCTATTGTTGTTACAGGAACGAATATTCATCGACCTAAAGGACAAACTAGAGTGGATGAAACGAAACCACCGGTGTATGAAGCTAGTAAACGTCTCGATTTTGAATTGGAAGTAGCTTTTGTGATTGGCAAATCAACGCATTTAGGCGACTCTATTTCAACTAGTCAAGCGGAAGAATTCATTTTTGGATTGGTATTATTCAATGATCTTTCAGCTCGTGATATTCAACAATGGGAATATGTACCTTTAGGACCCTTTTTAGGGAAAAATTTTGGAAGTGTTATTTCTCCTTGGGTGGTGACTTTAGATGCGCTAGAACCTTTTAAAGTAGAAGGTTATCAGCAAGATCCTGAAGTATTAGATTACTTGAAATATACGGGAGCAAAAAATTATGATATCAAACTAGAAGTGGAAATTAAACCGGATAATGCAGAGGGAAAAATTGTAAGTACAAGTAATTTTAAATACATGTATTGGAATATGTGTCAACAACTAGCACATCATACTGTAAATGGATGTAATGTCAATATTGGTGATATGATGGCGAGTGGTACTATTAGTGGTCCCGATGCACACGAGTATGGTTCTATGCTTGAAATAGCTTGGAAAGGAACGAAACCAGTTATAATGCCAGACGGAACTGAACGAAGATTTTTAAATGATAATGATACTTGTATTATTCGTGGCCATGCTACTAAAGATGGTGTTCGCATAGGTTTTGGCGATTGTACTACAAAAATACTTAGTGCTAAATTCTAAAATGATACATCTAAAAATAGGAGGGGTACCTGAGCATTTTAATCTTCCTTGGCATCAAGGCTTTAAACAAAAAAACTTTGAAAAAATAGGTGTAAAATTAGAATGGGTAGAGTTTAAAGGAGGTACAGGTACCATGAATACAGCCTTACGTGAGAATTCAATTGATATTGCAGTGATGCTTACAGAAGGAATTGTATATGATATTATCAAAGGAAATCCATCTAAAATTATCGCTCAGTATATCTCTACTCCACTACAATGGGGAATTTATACGGGGATTAATAATCCTTTACATAATGTCGAAGATATATTCACTAAAAAATTTGCAATAAGTAGAGAAGGCTCAGGTTCGCATTTGATGCCTCTCATAGACGCAGCCAAAAACAATAAAACCATCGATCATTCGCAGTTTGTGGTGATTCGAAATTTAGAAGGTGCTTTGCAATCATTATCCTCATTAGAAAGCGATGTGTTCTATTGGGAACGTTATACTACAAAACCCTTTGTAGATCAAAAAATTTTGAAATACATAGGGAAGTCACCTACACCTTGGCCAGCCTTTGTAATTGTAGCACGTAATGAAGTAATCGAACAATATCCAGATAAATTAAAAGCAATAGTGGAGACTGTTTTAACTTTAGCTCAATCCTTTAAAAAAACAGCTTCCAGTATAGATCTTATTTGTAAACGTCATTATTTGAATGAAAGAGATGCTCAAAAATGGATGAATGAAACAAATTGGTCTATAGATGGCAATATAAATGAGCATACCATTCAACAAGTAATTCAGGCACTCATAGCCTCTTCACTTATCGAAAATAAGGAATATTTGCCCAGTATTTTTTTAAATAAATAAAGATTATATTTACAATCGATTATTGGCATAAATATTGAACCAAGCATCAATCTAAAAATTACATATATGAAAAATCTAATTATTCTTTTTTCTCTTATTTCCTTACTTACATTCTCTAGCAATTCTTTCGCTAAAGGTCAAAAAGCTAAAACGGGTGAAGTATTAAAGAAAATGTTTACAGAAAAATCAATGCCTAATATTACGTTATCAGATATCAATGGCAAAAAAGTAAATGTGGCTGAACTAGCAAAATCAGGTAAAGTAGTAGTATTTTCATTTTGGGCAACTTGGTGTATCCCTTGTAAAAAAGAATTGACTGAAATCAATAAAGTATATGAAGATTGGCAAAAAAAATATAATGTAGAAGTGATTGCCATTTCTATAGATGATTCAAGAGCTACTGCTAAAGTGAAAACCTATGTAAATGGAGAAGGCTGGGATTATCAAGTATTATTAGATGTAAATTCTGATTTAAAAAGAGCGATGGGAATTCAAAGCGTTCCTTATACAGCCGTAGTAGATAAAACAGGGAATATTGTGTACGAACATAATTCTTATGTAGAAGGTGATGAGCTAGAATTAGAAAAAAAGATTGCAGAATATTCAAAATAATAAAATATAAAAGTTTCAAAAAAGCTTACTAATAATGTTTAGTAAGCTTTTTTTATGTAATTTAAAAAAGCAAATAAAATGATTAGCATATATTATAACAATAGATGTGGTAAATGTAGAACCGCATTAGCGGCTATAGTAGAAACAGGAGAGGAATACGAAATGATTGAATACTTAACAGATACTCCAACTGTAAAAGAATTAGAAAAAATAGTAGACAAATTACAACTCGAACCTATTGATATAGTGCGTACCAAAGAACCCATTTACAAAGAAAAATTTGCAGGTAAAAACTATACTAAAAAGGAGTGGTTAAAAATACTACACGAAAATCCTATATTGATTGAACGTCCGATTATAGTGAAAGATCATTGTGCTGTGATTGCTAGGAGTGAAGAGAAGTTAAATGAAATATTAAAATAATAAAGATGAATAGTATTAAAATGGTCGTAATTAGTTGCTTGTTTTTTATCGCTTGTAATACAAGTAAACAAAATAATAGTACAGAAACAAAAAACGAAAAAGAAGTAGCTCCAGTGCTGGTTGGAAACGACGCAGATGCTCATGGATGCAAGGCTTCAGCAGGATATCAATGGTCCGAAATCAAACAAGAATGTATTCGGGTTTTTGAAGTAGGTATAAGACTAAATCCTGTTTCAAAAGAGCTTGATCAAACAACTTCTGCATTTATAGTATTTAAATCTGCAACTGATATTAGTCAAGCAGAAGTATTTATGCCCAATAAAGAGAAGTCCATGTTATTTCAATTGGAAGAAGGAAATAATTTAAGTAAATGGAAATACGACAATTTTGAATTAATAGAATTTGAAAAAGGTTTTTATAAAATAATCGATTCAACGAATCATTCTCTTTACGAGGGGAAAGAAAAGCAGAATTAATTAAACTTATTTTTTTCTCACTGTTCTTTGTTCAATTCTTTTTTCATAGTCGCTTCCTTGAAAAATACGCTGAACAAAGATTCCTTGTGTATGTATATTATCAGGGTCCAATTCACCAGGCGCTACTAATTCTTCAACTTCAGCAATAGTTATTTTACCAGCTGTAGCAACCATTGGATTAAAATTACGTGCAGTTCCTCTATAAATTAAGTTGCCATGATGATCGCCTTTCCATGCTTTTACGATGGCAAAGTCAGCTTTTAATGCTTTCTCCAATACATACCATCTGCCTTCAATTTCTCTACATTCTTTCCCTTCGGCAATTTCGGTTCCATAACCAGTAGCTGTAAAAAAAGCAGGAATACCAGCACCTCCAGCTCTTAATTTTTCTGCTAAAGTACCTTGAGGAGTTAACTCTACATCTAATTCACCACTTAACAATTGACGTTCAAATTCTGCATTTTCACCTACGTAGCTACTAATCATTTTCTTCACTTGTTTTTGCTGTAACATTAGTCCAATACCAAAATCATCTACGCCCGCATTATTAGAGATGCACGTAAGGTTCATTATTTTTGCCTTTACTAATGCATGAATGGTATTTTCTGGTATACCACATAATCCAAATCCTCCCAATGCTAAAGTCATTCCATTTATAATTCCTGCAATGGCTTCTTCCGCGTTTTTTACTCTTTTGTCCATAGTTTTAATTATAATTCAAAAGTACAAATTATGTATTTTCTAATACTAAAATAATGCATAAAAAAATCTCTATTGAAATTCAATAGAGATTTAAATTATTCTTAGTTTAATTCTTTAAAAATTAATTTTGATTTTCTTCTGGTTTAGCATCTGGTTTTCTTTCTGGTCTAGGCATTAATGCTTTTCTAGAAAGTTTAAATTTACCTTGACGATCTACCTCCATTAATTTCACTTTTACTACATCACCTTCTTTGAAAACGCCATCCATCGTTTCTAAACGAGCCCAGCTAATTTCTGAGATATGTAATAAACCATCTTTACCTGGCATGAATTCCACAAATGCACCAAAAGGCATGATATTCTTCACTTTTCCTTCATAAGTACCTCCAACTTCAGGAACCGCTACAATCGCTTTAATTCGATTTACAGCAGCATCTAAACTTTCTTTATTATCAGCACTTACTTCTACAATACCACGCTCATTTTTCTCTTCAATATGTATAACTGCTCCAGTTACTTTTTGAATTTCTTGAATCACTTTTCCTCCAGGGCCTATTACTGCACCGATAAATTCTTTTAAAATTTCTAAGGTAACAATACGAGGTGCATGTGGTTTATAGTCTTCTCTTGGAGTAGACATCGTTTGAGTGATTTCATTTAATATATGTAATCTACCTCTTTTGGCTTGTTCTAATGCCTCTTTAAGTACATCATACGATAAACCATCAATTTTTAAATCCATTTGACAAGCTGTGATACCATCTTTAGTTCCACATACTTTAAAGTCCATATCTCCTAAATGATCTTCATCACCTAAGATATCAGATAATACAGCATATTTCCCATTAGGTTCATTGATTAAACCCATTGCAATACCTGTAACTGGTTTAATAATTTTTACACCAGCATCCATCAATGCTAAACTTCCTGCACAAACAGTAGCCATAGAAGATGAACCATTGGATTCTAAAATATCAGAAACTACTCTAATTGTATAAGCACAATCAGCCGGAATCATATTTTTTAAAGCACGCATAGCTAAATTACCATGACCTACTTCTCGACGACTTGTTCCTCTTGGCGGACGAGCCTCACCTGTGGAGAAAGGAGGGAAGTTATAGTTTAACATAAATTTGTCACTACCTTCAAATACAACACCATCAATAGTTTGCTCATCCATTTTAGTACCTAATGTAACGGTAGTTAAGGATTGAGTTTCACCTCTAGTAAAAATAGCAGAACCATGTGTACTTGGTAAATAATCTACTTCGCTCCATATAGGACGAATTTCATCTGTTTTTCTACCATCTAAACGAATTCTATCATCTACTAAAACATGACGCATCGCATCTTTTTCTACTTTATGATAATAAAACTTGATTAAATATGCTTTTTCTTTTGCTTCTTCTGGTGTTAATGTCGCAACAAATTCAGCTATAACGCCTTTAAATAACTCAGCTCTTTTATGTTTATCAGCTAAACCTTGACGAGCAATATCTTTACATTTTTCGTAAGTAGCTTTTTTAATAGCTTCATAAAGTTCTAAGTCAGATTTCTCATGACTATAAGTTCTTTTTGTTTTTGCTTTTTCAATTTTATTTCCAAAATCAATAATAGCTTGACATTGAATTTTGATTGCTTCATGTGCTTTCATGATTGCACTAGCCATATCATCCTCACTAATTTCTTTCATTTCACCCTCCACCATACAAATATCTTTGATATTTCCAGCTACTACCATATCTAAGTCAGATTCCTCTGTTTGAGAAATAGTTGGGTTAATGATAAACTGACCATTAACTCTACCAATTCTTACTTCACTAACTGGTCCATTAAAAGGGATATTCGAAACGGCGATAGCTGCACTTGCGGCAAGACAAGCATAACTATCTGGATTGATATTTTTTTCACTTGAAATTAATGATACTTGAATAACCGTATTTGCATGATAATCATCAGGAAACATAGGTCTTAATGCTCTATCAATTAATCTACATACTAGAATTTCATGATTGGAAGGTCTAGTTTCTCTTTTGAAAAATCCTCCAGGATATTTCCCAGCTGCTGAAAAATTCTCTTTGTACTCTACTGTTAATGGGAGAAAGTCTACATTTTCACCTGCTTCCTGATCGCTACAAATAGTAGCTAATAACATTAAATTACCTACTTTTAATACTACAGAACCATCCGCTTGTTTAGCTAATTTACCTGTTTCTAATTCAATAACTTTACCATCCTCCATAGAGATTTGGTGTTTAATTCCGATTTTACTCATTGTGTTTTTTTTTGTTTTTATTACATGTATTCGCTCTTCTGTCTATGCCCCTTGCACAGATAATACATTGTAAATTTATTAAGAGGGGAGATCTGTATGATAATAAAATAAAAAGTGCCTCAACATTTGAGGCACTCTGAATATTATTATTTTCTAAGATTTAATTTTTCGATGATGGCTCTGTAGCGATTGATATCACTAGAAGCTATGTATTTAAGTAATCTTTTTCTTTTACCTACCATTTTCAATAATGAACGTGTAGAAGAATAGTCTTTTTTATTAGTCTTTAAATGTTCAGAAATATGATTGATTCTTTCTGTGTAAAGTGCTAGTTGTACTTCGCTTAAACCTGTGTTTTTTTCACTTCCACCATACGTTTTAGCTAATTCTTTTTTTACTTCTTTAGTTACTTGCATTTTTGTTTAATTTTTTAAGGTGTTTTCCTCTTTTACACCCAATTTTTTTTGTTCAATAATTTGAGATGCAAAAATACTACCTTTTTAAATAAAAAACAAAAATTAATTTTATTTTATATATTATCGTTTAATAACTTTTCGATTTCCTCTAGTTTTTCTAATGACATTTTAGATAAGAGGTTATTTATTTCTACTTTTTTCTCTTTTCGTCTAATTTTTTGAAGTGGGTGGTCTTTTCTATCATCAAATAAATCATCGGGTGTCCATTCAAATAAATCATTTGGTGTACAATTTAAAACGGTACATAATTGTTCTATATGATCTAATCGTATTTGATCTACTTTACCATTTTTATATTTATGTGCTGTAAATGGAACAAAACCATTTTTTACCAGATATTTATAGGGTTGCTCAATTCCTCTGGCTTTAAATATTCGAGACAAATTCATGTGTAACATATACGGCGTATTTTAGAATTCAAATGTACTTATTGAATTAATTTGAATAGCGAATACTTATATACACAAGTTCAAAACTTTTTTATCAAAACTAGAAATTACTATTAAAAAAGTACAAAGTGAGTAAAATAGGAGATATATGTTTTTACTGCAGCTTAAACCTATTGGTTCTTTCAAATAGACATAAAAAAAAATCCCGTTACGCCGAAGCGTAACGGGATTTTATATGAAATTGATAATCTTAGTTGATTACTAATTTTTTGATAGTGCTGTTTTCACCACTAGCTACTTTTACAAAGTAAATACCACCTGCAACTGAACCTAAGTTAATTGCTTTTTTGAATGATGATACTTTAGAAGTTGTTTCGCTGTAGATTACTTTACCACTCATATCCATTACGTTGATAGCAATTTCGCCATTAACACCTTCTACGTTAAGTTCGAAAGTACCGCTATTTGGATTTGGATAGATATTTACATTGTTTTCGAAGTTGATATCATTTACACTAGTTAAACATAAAGGATCAGATGCTGCTCTTACTGTAATACTAGCTGTTGTTGCAAATTTACAACCTGCTGAATCTGCTTCTAATTTAATAGTTGCTGGACCAGCTGCAGTAAATGTAAACTCACCATTTTCTAAGAATGAAGTTGTACCTCCACCTGTTACGTTAGTCCATACCCAGTTCCAACCAGTTTTTTTAGCTGAAGTATTAGGGAAAGTAGTTAATTTGTTTACACAAATTGGAGAAGGAATACTAAATCCTACAGTTTGAGTAACACCAGGATATTTAACTTCTACCACATCAGTTGCAGTACAACCTTTGTTATTTGTAACTGTTATTGTATAAACACCAGCAACAACACCAGGGTTAGCAGCTGTAGTTTTTCCATTGCTCCATGCATAAGTTGGACCTGAAGTGATACCACCGATAGAAGCAGCTAAGTTAGCTGTAGATCCACAAGCGATAGTTTGATCAGTACCAGCATTTACTGTAATACCATTAGATTTGATAGTGATTGTTGCAGTAGCTACATCAGAACCTGAAGTAACAGTTGCAGTATAAGTAATAGTACCAGATGCAGGAATTGTTAAAGTAGGATCTTCAACTGTAGTTGAACTTAAACCAGTTGCTGGAGACCAACTAACTGTTGGAGTTCCAGTAAATCCATAAGAAGATAAATCTAATACTGTAGTTTCACCTGGACAACCTTCAGTTTTATCAGCGATGATATTTGCACTTGGGTTGATGTTAGCTGTTACTATAGCTTGGAAAGCGATATTTTGAATGTAGAAGTTTTCACATAAGTTATCTTCGATAGTACCGTTACTGTTACAATCGATAGTTACACCGTGATTAATTGCTTGGAATCCAGTTCCAGTAGCAGGTTTGTAGATGAATAATGAGAAACTGTTTTCACCATCACCAAATCTTGAACCTACTTGAGATAACATACCACCACAAGCACCAGCACAAGCATCTCTATATCCAGCTAAGTAGAAACACTCATCATCCACTGGACCATAATAATCCATTTGAACTGAGAATGTAGAACCTCTAGGTAAAGAAATATTTGGAGCATATGCTAAAACACCTAAAGTTACAGGGCTTCCACCAGTTCCAGGACCAGTTAAAGAAGAATCTGTATAGATAGTATCAGTCCATACAACTTCAGCTCTAATACCATCAGCATTTGTAATAGTATTTAAAGTATCGTTTTTATAGATTGTGATAACAAATGTATCCATGTTACCAGTAGTATTAATATGACCATAGTAGATATACAATGAATCGATATTTAACTGAGTAGCAGCTGTTGGATATCTGTTGTAAGGGTAAGTTGGATTAGTAGTAAAATCAAATAATGTATCAAAAACTACTGCGCCCCATCTTGTAGCAAAAGAAGAGTCATTTGGAAATCTTTTATTTACATTCCAAACAAATCTTGAATAGTCAGAAGTACTAATTGCTGCGTAATCTGCATCAACCGCATCGTAATCAAGCGTAAATGTAGTATTTACTGCTCTAGAACCAGTTGTGTGAATTGGATTAGTTTTAAAGTTTCTAATAATTCCCATATTAGAAGCAGTTTTTAGAGAGTTACCTCCTGGGATGTGTTGAGTAGCTCCACTAATACTTTGAGCACATACCACTGCTGATATGCAAAAAGAGATAAAAAGTAAAAAATGTTTTTTCATTCTATTTTTTGTTTTAGTTAATAATAATTGTTTTTAGTTTTTGATATTGACAGCAAATTTACAATAAATAATCGAAAAAAAAATATTAATAAACTTTGCTTGTACATTCTCTTAGACCGCACTATTGCGTTATGGGTTGTATGCTATCGTAAAAAGTATTGTAATAAAATTGTCATTTTATTTTTTTTCGTAAAAACATTTCCTACATCTAGGTTCATAACTCTCTTTTTCACCTAACAATACTTGACCTGAATCATGTGTCAAACGGTAAGAAAACACAGCTATATCACCACATTTCATGCAAATAGCATGTACTTTCGTTACATAATCAGCAATCGCCAATAAGTGTGGCATAGGTCCAAATGGATTGCCTAAAAAGTCCATATCTAATCCAGCTATTATGACTCTAGTGCCTCGTTCTGCTAATTTTTTACAAACTTCAGGAAGTTCAGCATCAAAAAATTGTGCTTCATCTATACCTACAACCTCAACACCACTGGCGAGAATAAGCATATTATTAGAACTACTTATAGGTGTAGATAGAATGCTATTTTCATTATGCGAAACGATTTTGACTGCATCATAACGTGTGTCAATCATAGGTTTGAATATCTCTACCTTCATTTTGGCGAATTGTGCTCTTTTCAGTCTTCGAATCAATTCCTCCGTTTTGCCTGAAAACATTGAGCCACAAATCACTTCTATCCACCCTTTTTTATTGTTTCGTACTATTGGTTCTATAAACATACTATATGTTGAAAATATTGCGTTTTTCTAGTTAGAATACTTGTTCTTTTGTATTTCAAAATTAAAACATTATTTATCATGTCTATTGAAAATATTGAGCAATTGATTAACAGTTTACAATACGTTAAAAAACAACTAGTTGAACAGAATCAAATCTCCTCTCTCGATAAAGAAGTACTAAAAAAACGATTACTTCAATTTTATGAAACTACTTTTTTTAATAGCACAAGTGAGGTATCTAATAATCAAGAGCCAATTTCTACAACTCCTATTAATACACTAGTAAAAGAGGTAAATACTATTGTTGAGCCTATAAAAGAAGAAATTCCTATACGAAATAATAATGTTGCGCCAACAATTATTGAAGAAGAGCCTATATCTTTTATGGCTGAAAAAATAGTGGTTGATGAGCCCATACCAACAACCGTAAATATACCTACACCAATTCCTACTAAAGAAATAGTTAGTGAAGAAGACCAACGTGAAATGATCTTTAGTAATACTACACAAGAAGAACCTATTACTGTTCCAAATCAGATAGATACTAATTCTATTAATGAACCTGCTAATGCTGGATTGAATGATAAATTCACAGCAAATACCTCTTCTTTAAATGAACGATTTCAATCATCTAGTAGCATAGCTGACAAATTTGAAAAAAGTAATAAAAGCATGAATGAAATAATCGATTTAAATAAAAGATTACTTTTTGTAGATGTATTATTTAATGGGAATATTCAATTGTATAATCAAGTATTGCAGCATATTGATGATTATAAATCAGCTAGTGAAGCCATTCATTTTGTAGAATTCAATAAAGCAAAGCTTCAAATCAACGAGAAAAAAGAAACCGTTTATAAATCATTCTTAGAAATCATTCAAAAGAAATTTAGTTGAGATAAGTATGCTGAATAGCAATACTGCAAAGTAATAACAGGATATAAAATAGGTATAACTGAATAGGGATATAACTCGTAATTTTTACATTAAATTTCATTTTTACATAAATACTTAATACTATTTTCTCCAACGTAAAAGATATAATCGTACCATATAATACGCCAATGGCCCCATACATATATAAGAATAGTAGGCTTAATAAAACATTAAGAATTAATTCGAAAATAGAAATATACATAATTGCTTTAGTAGCTCTATTTGCCTGTAATATGGTTTGAGGGAAAACACATCTGCTAATAATCAATAATGAACTGATTAAAAAGTAAGGAATCGAATCTAGAAATTGATTACTAAAAAGGATAGGATACCACCAAGTACAAGTTAAGACAAGTAGAATGGTACCAATAAATGAAATATGCATTAAATAGCTACTTCTTCTTTTTAATTCAGCTATTCCTGTGTCTATATGGTCACGTATAGCTGGAATCATAGAAATACTCAATGCATTGGCTAAGATCATTACAAATGGAATTTCACGCGCTCCATATCTATAGATAGTTAAAGTAGCATTACCAAAATGATATTTAATTAAAAAAGCATCTATGTATTCAGCAATACCTGCGATAAAAAAACTAAGTAAAAGAGGAGAAGATTTCAGAATCAATAGGCTTATAGATTTCATTTCTATACGTGTATTCAATTGTAAAATCATATAACAAGCATATATATAACGTAAACAAGCAACTCCCAATAACCAATAGATAATGTAAATAATATCAGCCTGCTCATATACCAGTATAAACGAACCAATTAATTGAACTATAAAATAGCTTATACCATAATAGATTAATTCGTTTTTTTTCTTAAATAATAAAAATGCATTTTCTATGATAAATGCTGGATTATTAATGAGGATATAGCAAACTAAAGCATATAAATAAGATTGTTCAATATAAGGATGAATGAAGTTACTTAGTAGAAGTATTACAATCATTCCAATACTAATAAATTGAATAGCGACGAAAGCCACTTTTATATTTTTCTTTTTCGTTTCTTCTTGTTGATCGTCAGATAAGATGGTACTGAAGATTGCGCTTAACCAAAAAAAACTAAATACACTCGAAAAAAGCAAAAAACTTTCATACAGACCAATATCTTCTTTAGAATAAAAGTATTTACTAAAGAAAATGGTTGGTATGATCATAGAAGCATATCTCAATAATTGAAATAGCTGATAGGAGTTAATATATTTAATTATTCTATTTAACAAAAAACTAAATTGTATATTAGCAAATATAAATCTTCATATGCAAAAATATTTTATAATTCTACTAATTGCTTGTCAATTCCCATTATGGGCTCAAGAAATAAAAAATGATTACTTGACTCTTTTACCAGTAGCACAAGAAAAGAATGATGCTCCAACATTACAACTTACTTCACCTACTGCAGGCTTGTCTTTGAATAAAGGAGAAAGGACTTTTCAATTTAAAGTTCAAAATTATGAATTGAAAATTAAAACTCCTGATGCAGATTTGAAATTATGTGCTAATTCAAAAGATGGACAACATATTCATTTTATATGGAATAATCAACCTTATACGGCCTTATATGATACATTTATTAAGAAAAACGTAACGGATGATAACAATGTTTTGCTTGCTTTTTTATCTCGTTCTTATCATCTAAGTTTGAAAAATAAATCGGCTTATGTAATAAAAGCCTTTTCTTCTAGTACTAGTAAAAATACATTTGATGTAAAAGCACCACATATGTTTTACAGTAGACCCAAAGGAGATTATATTGGTCCAAAAAATATTCAAAAGATTTTATTGGATTTCTATTTAGTGAATTGTACTTTATCAGCCAATGGATATAAGGTAAGAGCAACAATCGATGGACTAGAATTTATGCTTACAACTTGGCAAGCATATACTATTGAAGGATTGAAAGAAGGTAAACATGAAATTAAATTAGAGCTACTAAATAAAAAAAACGAATTGGTTAAAAGTCCCTATAATCCAGTAATAAGAAGCTTTGTAACAGCTAAAGAAGAACCATTAGCTCCTAAATAATGAATTAATATTTGCAATTTTATTTTATATAAAAATTTCTATTTGTATATTTGCACTGAAATTAAACGGTGGTTGTAGCTCAGTTGGTTAGAGTATCGGTTTGTGGTTCCGGTGGTCGTGGGTTCGAATCCCATCAGCCACCCACTGTTAAAAAGCCTTCAAGTAATTGAAGGCTTTTTTTATTTGGTAGCAACTATATAAATTATATACATAGTAATAGCTAAAAGTATCATTAGTATAATACTAGTACGAATAGTTTTTGATATATCTTTAATAGGAGTATTTAGTTCAACATCCGATTCGTTTAAAATACCACCTTCAATTAATAGTTTGATAGCTTCTGCTTCATCGGCTCTATCAACAAATAATTTGATACCATTGGCTCCTTGACCTAAATGAGGAAAGGTATCTGAAATAGCAGATTCTTGTAAATAATAAGGGATATCATTCGCTTCTAAAACCCCAACAGCATTGGTCGTTTCAAAGGAATGCGTAAAAGATTTTATCATCACTAAATCCATATGTAGAAGTATTTAAATGCTTGTTAAATAAATAATCTATTAAAAATGATTTAGCTTTTAAAAAGATTATTTAGGATAAGGTAGCTACTCTCGAACGGATATTCTCTAAATTACCTTTAGGAATTGCATTGATGAGTTTTTTAGTATATTCATGTTGAGGATCAGCATAGATCATATCACTAGCACCCATTTCTTCAATTTTACCTTTATTCATCACAATCATACGATCGCTCATTTGTTTTACAACACTTAAATCGTGAGAGATAAAGATATAGGTGAATTTGAATTCCTCTCTTAATTCCATCAATAAATTTAATACTTGTGCTTGAACAGATACATCTAAAGCAGATACTGACTCATCACAAATGATAAAACTTGGATTTAAGGCAAGTGCACGTGCAATACATATACGTTGACGTTGACCGCCAGAGAATTCGTGAGGATAACGACTGAATTGATTTTCATTCATATTCACTCTTCTCAATAATTCCATTACACGTTCTTTACGAGCTTTGTCGTTGCCGTGTAATCCATGTACTTGCATGGGTTCCATAATAGCACTACCAATCGTCATTCTTGGATTTAAAGAAGAATATGGATCTTGGAAAATAATTTGCATTTCTTTTCTTAAATCTTTCATTTCTCTATCAGATAAATCCAATAAATTTCTGCCTTTATAAATAATTTCACCGCTATGTGCAGGAGCTAAACGTAAAATGGTTCTTCCTAAAGTTGTTTTACCACAACCACTTTCACCAACTAAACCTAAGGTTTCGCCTTCATATACATTAAAGCTAACATCGTCAACCGCTTTTACATAATCTAACACTTTGCCAAACATGTTTTTACTTGTAGGATACCAAGTTTTAAGATTTTTTACTTCTAATAATGGTTTTTGAGCCATTAGTTTTTCTCTACGTGCATCAGTAGTACTTTGTGATACAGTTACTGTTGAAATAGCTTTTTCTACAGTCATATCAATGGGAATGATTTGACCATTTTCTTCTTTCATAAAATCGGCAACAATTGGCATTTTACTTAATCGACGATCTAAAGAAGGTCTACAAGCCAAAAGTCCTTTAGTATATGGATGTTGAGGATTAGAGAAAATTTCTAAAACTGTTCCTTGTTCAACAATTTTACCTTTATACATAACTATAACGCGATCTGCCACTTCAGCAATAACACCTAAATCATGCGTAATAAATACAACCGAACTATCTGATTCTTTTTTCAAATCGTTCATTAAGTCTAAGATATATTTTTGAACGGTAACATCCAAAGCTGTTGTAGGTTCATCTGCAATCAATACATCAGGATTACAACTCATAGCCATGGCAATCATCACACGTTGTTTTTGACCACCAGATAGTTGATGTGGATAGGCTTTTAATATACGTTGTGGAGTAGGAAGTTGTACTTTTTCGAACATCGTAATAGTTCTTTTTTCGGCTTCTACTTTACTCACTTTTTGGTGTAACATAATAGCTTCCATTACTTGGTCGCCACAGGTAAACACTGGGTTTAATGAGGTCATTGGTTCTTGGAAAATCATCGAAATATCATTTCCTCTAATTTTTCTCATATCAGCTTCTGATATAGTACGTAAGTCGATTTGAGTGCCATCTTTTTTATGATAAATCATCGAACCACCAGTAACCATACCTGGAGGATTGGGGATTAAGCGCATTAAACTTAAAGAGGTAACAGATTTACCTGAACCTGATTCTCCCACAATACCTATAGTTTCGCCTCTATATAAATCAAATGAAATATCATTTACTGCTTTAACTACTCCTTCTTCTGTTTTAAATTCTGTAACAAGATTTTTAACTTCTAATAATAATTTTTTATCCATTTCTTTTTTCAGTAATTGGGTTTAAAATTAAGCTAATAAATTCTTTTTGACAAATACATACTATTAACTTTGCTGAATAATTAATTAATATGAATATTGAAGCACTTATCAAAGAAGCATTATTAGAAGATATAACTGACCCAATAGGTATCATTCCATCAGGAGATCATTCATCTTTGGCCATTTTTGGTCATCAAAGTTTTGGATATGCTCAATTATTAGTAAAAGAAGATGGAATACTAGCTGGGGTTGAATTGGCCAAACAAATTTTTGCTGAAGTGGATCCAACACTAGAAATGGAGTATTTGAAAATGGATGGACAGCCAATACATAAAGGAGATATTGTATTAAAAGCAAAAGGGAATATCTTATCATTACTTCGTGCAGAGCGATTGGTGTTAAATTTTATGCAACGTATGAGTGGTATTGCCACCACCACTGCTAAATATGTAAATGCTGTTGCAGGAACCAATTGCAAAATATTAGATACCCGTAAAACTACTCCTAATTTGCGTGCCATTGAAAAATGGGCAGTACGAATAGGAGGGGGTCATAATCATCGTTTTGGATTATTCGATATGATTATGCTTAAAGATAATCATGTTGATTTTGCTGGAGGAATAGCAAATGCCATTAAATATGCTAATGAATATAAACTTAAACATCAATTAGATGTTGCTATTGAAATTGAAACGAGAAATTTAGAAGAAGTGAAACAAGTATTGGAGGTAGGTCAAGTAAAACGGATCATGTTAGACAATTTTACCCCCGCTATAGTTAAAGAAGCAGTTGCTTTAATAGATAAGAAATATGAAACTGAGGCTAGTGGAGGAATTACTTTAGATTCTATTTTAGCTTATGCTCAAAGTGGCGTAGATTATATATCGGTTGGCGCACTTACTCATTCAGTGAAAAGTTTAGATTTAAGTTTTAAAGCATTTATTAACGGATAGAATATACACAGAAAAACCCCACAAATGTGGGGTCTTTCTAACTATTTTATTTCAATGATGTAGATCTATTTCAAACTATAATTGGAAAGTGACATTGCATTGTTTCTATTGGTTGATTCAATACTTGCTTTTCTGATGATATCTTCTCTATCCATCGAATTATCCCTAGATGTATTTGAATTATCGTTTAAGCAGAAAACAATCTCTGTTTGAGTCGTTTGAGTCGTTTGAGTTATGTTATTGTCTATTTCTATCTTACCTAATTTAGTAGTATTATTTGCGAAAGTTAAAAGGCTAGTTGAGATTAATGCTATAAGTACTAGATTTTTCATAATTCATTTGTTTTATATGGTCTGTTACGCTTTATAATTTGAAAGGTTACAGAAATTTTAGATTATTTTTTATTCTTTTATTAAGTTATTGAAAATCAATTAAATAAATATTATTTTGAGACAAATGCTTCTGAGTTATAATTGTCTACAAATTCTAATGCTCTAGTAATTCTTTCCTTTTTTGGTAGTTGTTGGTACTTTTCAAGTAATGCTTTATTATCAGTAATCAGCATTATGACACTCATGTCTGTTAAATCAACAGGATACATATTTAAAGAATTTCCAATTTTGTATTTTTTCACTCCATCTATAGTTGCTTCATAAACGATTAGTTTACCATATTTAGCAATCTTATAGAATACAAAATCAACACTTCTATAAAATAGTCCATCACTATTAATATAACCCCAAGTATTTTTACTAGTTAATGTAACTTTAGTATATCCATAATAGAATACAATTTCTGAATTAGATTCAGATACAAATGAATTTATTTTGTTGGGTTCATTCTTCAAATATTCTTGTAAAGAAGTGAAGTAACAAGGCGTGGCTAACGAATCTTGTGCATAGCTATGACTAACTATAAAAAGTAATGTTAGGAACAATAATCGTTTCATTTGGTATGGTATTTACCTCATTTATACGTATTTATTGTTTTTTGGTTACGAAAAAGCTTAAATAGCTAATAGCATTACCGCATTACAACCACCAAATCCGGATGATAATTTCAAGGTATGTCTAATAGTAGAAGCTTGATTATGTTTAATAATATTGATAGGATAATCTGTTTCTATACAGCCTAATGATTGAATCAAAAGCTGATTTTGCATACTTAGAACACTAAATATAATTTCTGCAATTCCTGCGGCTCCTAGTGTGTGTCCAATATACCCTTTAAAGCTATTGATAGGAACATTATTTAGCTGTAAAGATTCAATTGCTTTGCTTTCCATTTCATCATTATAGATCGTTGCAGTACCATGAGCAGAAATAAAATCAATGTCACTAACTGATAGATGAGCTTCACGCATACTTTCTTTTATAGCAATAGCTAAACCATCACCAGTTCTGGATGGTCCAGAAATATGATTAGCGTCATTACTAGTGGCACTACCTTTAATATAAACGTCGTTTTTACTATAATTGGTTTTACTTAATAATACAGTAGCAACACATTCTCCTATATTTATACCCTCTCTATTTTTATCAAATGGCATACAGATTTTTTTACTCAAAGCTTTGAATGAAAGAAATCCTTCAACCACAAATGCCGATAAAATATCTACTCCACATACAATGATATTCGTATACTGACCATGTTCGATATGTTTTTTTGCATATCCAAGGGCCATCACTCCCGATACACAGGCGTTTGAAACCACTACCGGAGTATGTTTACATTTAAAATATTGTTGAATAATGGTGGCCATAATTCCTAAACGAGCCCGTTGCCGATCAAAAGATTCTTCCTCCTGTAATAGATGAATATTGCCTTTAGTAGTAGAGAGTATAAGTAAAAAATCTTCTGCTTGTATGTCTATATCAACTTGCGCTATAGTATTTTCAATACTCTGTATAATCAAGTTTTCTAAAATCGTAAATTCTGGATTGGATGGTAGTATACTTTGTATTTTTCCTAGCGGTAGTTCTTCATTTTTAAAAGCTTGTAAATGTATTCCACTTTGATTGTTTACTAATGCATTCCAATTATTTTCTACTCCAATTCCTAGAGGAGAAATGATATCGTATGCATTAATATAAATCGACTTTGACATGTACTAGTTATAATTGTTTTTTCCAAAGGTCATAAAATTCAGGGGCCTGTAAACAAAGTTCATTTTGATCATCCATAAAGATTTGTATTGTCTCACCACAAGCTACTAATTCTTTCGCTTCATTAAATATCTCTGTTAAAAAAATTATCTTGGCGGCATCCGTATGAATAAAAGTGGTATTTATAGTTGCTTTTTCACCGTATTTAAGTGGTTTTTTATATTCACAATTAATTTTTATAATTGGAATGGTATAGCCATGTTTTTTAATATCTAAATAAGAAATACCATAAACTCTACCAAATGCTTCTCTTCCGTCTTCCATATATTTGATATAATTACCATGCCATACTATATGTAATGAATCTACTTCACTAAAACGTACATCAATGGTAATGCTATGTGTAGGACCTTTTGGTAAGGCTTTTATATCTTTTAATCTCATAAATCTTAGCAAATATACGATAGATATGTTTTAATTAGTAAGTTCTGGCTTGTTTGATATAAAGCTTTCTACTGTCTTTATCTAACTTAAATTCAATATCCATTGCAAAATTATAAATGCTTATTTCTTCATATTGTTTATTTAATTTAAAGAAAAAATGGTCTCTTATAGCACTTAAATACTTTGCCAACAGTTTAATTTCGTCTGTATTTAATAAGGGTAAGCCATCATTCATACTTGAATGAGAAATATAATCTAGTGCAATTTCGTTGCTTGGCCCTGTGAAAGAAGTGAATTTGATAAGAAATTGTTCGGGTACTTCATCATTTTTAGGAAGAACGACACTGTTTTCTCCTTTTTGAATATTGATAGTAAAAGCGGGATATCCACTTCTATACAGGTCTTTAGTAATAGCGACACCATTTGCTTCTTCAGTGCCAAAGGCTCGATGAACTAATATTCCCATGGCTAGATTTTCTTGATTTATATGTGCGTTCATTCTTTCTTCAAAGGCTCGCAAAGACCATAAACTAGCCCAAACTTTTTTAATTGCTTGATCTATTTTTTTTGTACTATCTACTAAGCTGCCGGTTTTTGAAGTGTATAATCCCGCTCCAGTAAAACCTTCAATGTCTTCTGCATTAGTAGATGACCTAAAACGGAAGGAAGTATAAGGGGCTTTTTCTTTTAGTTTTTCTACTACCATTTGATAAAAATGTTCATTCAATGGTTTAGTAAGAATACTGTCTTGTAGGGCTTTTAGATAATAACTTAAGCGGATTCTATTTTGATTAATACTATCATTTTGTAAAATAAAATCTATTTGCCTTTGAATATTATTTTCGATTAGATGTTGTTTATAATAAAAGAATGGAATAGCAAATGCACCCTCAGGTATTTGAATTTTAGTATCATCGTCTAATCTAATTTTATCTAATTCACCAAAGTTAGAAGCCTTTCCACCAAAGGTATTCACGCTATTCATTTGTATGAACTGAATATCTAATAATCGATTTTCTTTTAGATTACATCTCAATTGTTGGAGGGGTATTACTGTTTTGTTTTTCCAAAATTTTTCAGCTTCATCACGAGAAGCTTCCGATATATAAAAACTATCCATACGCACCTCATATCGAACTAGTTTACCTATTAATTGATTGATATGATTGTTTTCCCAAGCATACTCATAAGCACAATTAGGCGTTTTTCGATTTTGTGATAATACATTAATATGTGATAGGGGTGTTTGAAATTTGGTGGTGATGATTCCTTGACAAAAAGGTATATCATTTGGTAAAAAATCAGTTAGAATGATATCCTTTGTTTGAAAAATATGTTTATCAAATTCTTTTTTATTTACTTTTTGTAAATAACCATAAGAAACCTCACATACCATAGCTTGATAGGTTTGATTGGCATATACTACATCAATACTGATGATGTTTTTAGGATCAATGTTTTTTAATTTATGATCCATATTCGCATTGTCTAATAAGAATAATTGCTCTTTGAAATACACATTATAACGTACAATATTATACATATGACTAACTAAATGGTCCGAAATTTTGTCATCTGCAAAAAACTCTAAAGTATAGATATCACTGGCCTTGAAATGATTTAAGTTGGCTAGAATATAATCGCGTTTATCCGTTTCGCCATATTCTGTATAATTAAACGTAATTATATCTTTTTTGCAATTTAGTACAGCTGTACAGAAATCATAATGAAATTTGTACTGTGTCGAATTGATGAAATACAATTTATCTGTTTTTAAATCGTAGACCAATTTTACTGCATCTACTTGTGCATAATTATTAGAAAGTGGAGCACTTTGTAAACTTTTAAATTCCTCTATTGTATTAATATTAAAGCGATAACGAACTTGATTATTGCTTGACTCTATTGGGAAATGTTGCGCCAGTAGATTCGTGGAGCAAAAGAAAACAAGAAGATAAGTTAAATTTGATTGATTCATTTAAATTGAATGTTTACTAAGATAGAATTTTTTCATTTTTTCATATGTAGAAATTCAATATTACGTTTTAATCCACTAAATTTACTACGTTTGATGGCACTTTTGGCAAACAATTGATCAAACATTTCTTTATTTAAATCATTCCAATCAGTTTGGCTAAGCGATGTAATTTCTGGATTTAAGGTAAACCTATCATCTTGATGTGTTTTTGCGCGTGCATTAATTGGGCAAACATCTTGACAAATATCACAACCATACATCCAATTTTGCATTTTGCTTTTAAATTCAGTAGGTATAATTTCATCTTTCAACTCAATTGTTAAGTATGAAATACATTTACGAGCATCCATTTTATAAGGCTCGTAAAGGGCTTGAGTAGGGCAGGCATCAATACATTTAGTACAAGTACCACAATAATTTTTTACTGGATTGGAGTAAACAAATTCTACATCGCAAATAATTTCAGCTAAAAAATAAAAAGAACCTTTAGTCTTAGTTAGAGCTAATGTATTCTTTCCAATCCAAGAGATACCAGCTCGTTCGGCCCAAGCACGTTCCATGATAGGCGCACTATCAGTAAATGCACGAATATGAATAGCGCCCACTTCTTGTTTTAAATAATCGACTAAAACTTGAAGTTTATCTTTTATCACTATATGATAATCCTCGCCATAGGCATATTTAGCTATTTTGTAAGGCATGGTTGAAGCAACATCTTCTTCCGGGAAATAAGAATAACTAAGAGAAATTACTGATTTTGCTCCTTCAACCAATAAGCGTGGATCTAGACGTTTATCGAAATGATTTTCCATATATTTCATTTCGCCATGAAATCCTTGTTGCAACCATTTCTCTAATTGAATTGCTTCTTTTTCCAAAAAAGTAGCTTTAGAAAATCCTATATCATCAAAACCTATAGTTTTTGCTTTTTGTATAAATTTTTCGCTTATGACAAATGGATGATTCAATTTTATCTTAAAATTAGCTTTGACAATATTACATAAATTCTATTAGGCTAGCTGATGTAAATTGGTTCTAACTAAAGAATAAATGGATTATGAATATTCAATCTATTATTTAGTTGAATTGAGTTAATTTTGTATAAGAATAATGATACACCCTTTAAAAAATTACATACGTTATTTTAACTATATGCGTGCTGTTTTATGGCGCCATCATAAGAAAAGTATTTTGCAATCATTAACTGCAACAGTACTTTTTGGATTGGGCATATATTTGATCAATTTGTATTTCTATGATATAAAATTTTGGGATAAATTTTTATTTCATCAAGAAGTATTTACTTTTTTTTGTGAGTATACCAATCCTAAACTCTTAATTAGACAACCCATAAATACATTTACGAATATTGTTTATCTGGTAAATGCAGTTTATTTCTTAAACAGAGGGATAAATGATTATGTAAAAAAAAATGCGTATAATTTAATTACCGCTCATCCTTTCTATTCATTTACATTAAGTGCCATTTCCTTGTATACTTTTTGTGGTAGTACTTTTTATCATTCATCTTTAATATCAGCAGCATCTACAATTGATTTTTCAGCGGTGTATAGCGTATCATTATTCCCGCTCATGTATTTTACACATCGAATATTTTTATATCTCTTAAAGCTTCCAACCTATACTCGTCATCGTAAAGGATTAATCATATTAATTAGTAGTTTTACCATAATTTATCTCTTACTTACTTTTGTATTTTCGATGAAATATATTCATCAATTAGTCTTGTTATTTATTATCCTCACCATGTTTTTTGGATTTATTTTAGAAAAAACAGATAAAGGGAAAACGAATAAATGGTATCTAATTCTTACTGTTATAACTATTACTATAGCTGTAGTGTTTTTTAAATTTGATATGGAGAAAATCTTATGTAATCCTGATTCTTGGATTCAACCGCATAGTATTTGGCATATTTGCAATGGTTCAGCTGTTTTTTATTTTTATTTATACATACGAAGTGAAGGATACATTGGTTATCATGACAAGAAAGTGATGGCTTTAAAAGACGAACATTTAAACAAAAAAACATATTAATGTGTCATGCTAAAAATTAAATACTTAAAAAAGTTATTTAATTTTTTTTGTATTTCATTTTATTTTACAATATTTTATATAGGTTACAGATGGAGAAATAACTATATATAACATTATAAAATATAATTATAAAATCAGTAAAATCATTCTAAATATATTAATTTTGCATTCAAATATAAATTTAGAATAATAATGTTTGAAGTTATATATTATTAATATTAAAATGAAATCTAAAGATTATTATAAGATATTGCAAATTGATAGAACGGCTGATAGTCAAGAGATTAAAAAAGCTTTTCGTAAATTAGCAAAAATTCATCACCCAGACAAGAATCCTGGAGATGAAAATGCTTCTAATGTTTTTAAATCTATTATAGAAGCATATGAAATATTAAAGGACCCAATAAAAAGAAAAGCTTATGATAAAGATGGTAAAGGAATAGATAAAGATTTTATTTATTATAGAACAAAAGAAAAAAGAAGAAGTAATAATTCATATACTGAGAGTAATTCTACACATCAAAGGTACTATTATAGTCAATCAAGTAGAAATACTATCCGAAGTGGTATGAAAAAACTACATATAATCGGATTAATTATCGTGGCTATTAGTATTGTTGGTATCGTATTGTTTTCGCAAGACTATACTACCTACGAAACCTTTAAAACAGCTACTGAAAAACAAGGAAAAGATATAAAAGTGGTAGGTAATTTGGTTTTGAATAAGCCAATTGATTATAATCCAGCAAAGGATGCTAATTTATTTACTTTTTATATGAAAGATAAAGATAATGAAATTAGAAAAGTGATATTTAAAGGTGCTCAACCGCAAGATTTTAGACGTTCAGAACAATTAGTATTAACAGGTAAAATGCAGGGAGATGAATTCTACACTTCTAATATTTTAATGAAATGTCCAAGTAAATATGTAGATAATGAAATTAAGGAAGTGAAAGAAGCAAGTGCAATGCCTGTTAAAAAATAATATATGATAGAAATAATTCAAAATAATTTTGGTTCACAGGGATTCACAGGAGAAAATTTAATTCCAGGCTATATTGGTAAATTCTTGATAGTACTGATGTTCTTCATGTCTATATTATCTACGGTTTCTTATTTTTTTAGTATTTATACAAAAGATGAACAAGAAAAAGCTACTTGGTTAAAGTTAGGTCGTACTAGTTTTTTTATACATGGAGCAGCAATCTTAGGCATATTCTCAACGCTTTTCTATATTATTTTTAATCATAAATTTGAATATTATTATGCATGGCGACATAGTAATTTAGCTATGCCTTTAAAATATATTATCTCTTGTTTCTGGGAAGGGCAAGAAGGTAGTTTTCTTTTATGGATGTTATGGCACTTTATATTGGGTGTTATAATGATGTTTACTGCAAAAGCATGGGAAAAATATACGATGTCTACCTTGAGTTTTGTACAAGTAATATTAGGTTCAATGCTTTTAGGTATTTATTTATTTGGCAAGAAAATAGGAATTAATCCTTTTGAATTATTACGTGATGAAATGAATAATGCTCCAATCTTTCAAAAGCCCGATTATTTGAGCTTTATCAAAGATGGTAATGGACTCAATGTGCTTTTGCAAAATTATTGGATGACTATTCATCCACCAATACTCTTTCTAGGATTTGCTTCAACTACTTTCCCTTTTGCATACGCCATAGCTGCTCTATTTAAAAAAGATTATACTGGATGGGTAAGCAAGGCTTTACCCTGGTCGGTATTTTCTTTAAGTGTTTTAGGTACTGGTATTATTATGGGTGGTGCATGGGCATATGAATCATTAAGTTTTGGGGGCTTTTGGGCGTGGGATCCAGTAGAGAACGCATCACTAGTGCCATGGATTATTGGAGTTGCTGCATTACATACTTTGTTGGTTTATAAAAATACTAAAAACGGATTACAGCTTTCTTTTGTCTTTTCTATTTTATGCTTCATATTAATCATCTATTCTACCTTCTTAACTAGAAGTGGTGTACTAGGTGAAAGTAGCGTACACTCCTTTACTGATGAAGGATTGGGTTGGCAATTGGTCGTAATGCTAGTGGTATTTACAGTACCATCTTTTATTTGGTATGCCTATCACGCAATAGTAAAAATGCCTAAAAATTCAACCGAAGAAGAAGTTAATACACGTGAGTTTTGGATGTTTGTAGGGGCATTAGTATTAACCGTTTCTGCCTTCTTTATTACTAAAACAACCTCAATCGAATTATGGAATAAAATATTTGATACCAAATATTCGCAACCAGTAGATATTAAATTTCACCATAATAAAATTCAATTATTATTTGGTATTACGGTAGCGATATTCACTGCAATTACACAATACTTAGGGTATAAGAGAACTAATTATAAAGGATTGAACTGGATGTGGGGTTCTTTAGGTATTGCCGTAATTTTAACTATAGCTTTAGTATTTATTTATGAGTTATTTCCAGATGCGAAACAACATCCAAATTTCGCAAGCTATTATTTAAGTATTGGCAATATTTTGTTATTGTGTGCTGGACTTTTTTCCATTTTTGCGAATGCTGCTTATTTATTTCAATTTCAAAAAAAACAATTATTACAAAGTGGTGGTTCTATAGCACATATAGGTTTTGCAGTCATGTTAGTGGGTATTGTAATATCCCAATACAAACAAGAAGTAATTTCAACTAATTTGTCGAATATGTCTATCAGTCAATTAGATGAAAAAACAAAAAATGAAAACTCCTTGATGTATAAAGGAATGAGTGTGGCAATGAATGATTATATCGTTACTTATAAATCTAAATACCAATTAAACGATAAAACTTATTTTAAAGTAAGTTATGAAAAATGGGATGAAAAAGATGTATCTGTCATCAACAAAAAAAATATAGCACATCCAATCGATTTTGAATTAGAACCATTTATGCAACGAAATGGTAAATCGGGCGATTTAGTCTCTAATCCAAGTACTAAACACTTTTGGAATAAAGATATTTTTACTAATGTTACTTCTTTTAATGCAGACGAAGGGAAAGAATCTGCAGCTCAATTCGATACCTTATCCATTCATGATACCTTCTTTACATCTAATGTTTATGTAGTACTTGATAGTTTAGTTGGAAATCCACCTATCGATTCTATTCAGTACACGAATAGTTTATTTGGAATTGGGGCTTATTTCACCATTAAAGATATGAATGGTGGCACGTATACAGCTATACCTACGTATTTAATTGATGTGGCTCATGGCAATATTGTAAAAAGTAATCCATTTAATAATAGCGATGCTGGAGTTAAAATTCAAATTGAAAATATTATGCCCGACCAGCGAAAAATTTTAATTACGTATGCTGAAATTAATAAGCCTAATGAATTTATCATCATGCGCGCAATTGTATTTCCACAAATCAATTTGGTATGGTTAGGGGCAATAATAATGGTTGCAGGTGGTTTAATTAGTACTTTTAAAAGATATCTTGAAAATAAAAGATTGAATTTATAATTGAAAATAGTTATCATAGGAAGTGGCAATGTTGCATGGCATTTAGCTAAAATAGCTAAAGAGAAATCTCATGAAATTATTCAACTAGCTAATTTTCATTCTACTAATATTTCATCAGATTTTGATGCATTTAATATTCCTTATATATACGATATTAAGGAGCTTTCTATTGAAGCAGATTTATATATCATAGCTATTAAAGATAGCAAAATAGATAGTTTACAAATACCCTTCACGCATTTAAATAAACTATTTATTCATACTAGTGGGATTGCTTCTATCGATGTATTAAGTAAGTATAGTGTAAATCATGCTTGTTTATATCCCCTACAAACATTAACCAAAGGCATAGCTACAGATTTTTCAAAAATTCCAATATTAGTGGAGGCTTCAAATGAAGAAACAAATAGCATAGCACTAGAATTTGCATCAACACTTAGTTATTCGATACACAGTTATTCACTTGAACAAAGAAGGAAATTGCATCTTAATGCAGTTGTAGTAAATAATTTTACTAATCATTTATTTCATCTAGCGCAATTATCATTAAAAGAAAATCAACTTGATTTTAATTTATTACTCCCATTAATCCAAGAAACGATTCGTAAATTAAATGATTCAAGTGCTTATGAGAATCAAACGGGACCAGCTAGACGTTATGATCTCAGTACTATAAATTTACATGAAGGGCTTTTAGATAAAGAGGAATTACTTTTAGAAATATATAGATTAATTTCTAAATCAATCATAGATACTTATCATCCAAAAGATAACTAAAATGAGTGTACAAGAACTATTTTCATTGCTTAGATGGAAAAATCTATTGATGATTCTGGCAACTCAATTTTTAGTAAAATATCTAGTGTTGAATAATACTATAATTGCACAACTATATTGCGATAACCATCATTTAAGTTTTATTTGTATCTCTTTTGCAACAGTAATAATTGCAGCAGCAGCTTATTTGTTTAACAATATAGTAGATATTCAATCTGATCGTATCAATCAAAAAAACACTGCGATTCATCCATTTCTTAATCAACCTAAAAAAGCTATGATAGCTTATTATATACTGAATATAATGGCTCTGATGTTAGCTTTTTATGGATGTTATAGACTAGAAACATTGTATAAACTTGCACTTTTTCCTATAGCAATTCTATTATTATACATTTACAACAAGAACTTTAAATCAACTGTTTTGTTAGGTAATAGTATTGTTTCAATGTTGACAATGATATCAATAATTATGGTGCCTTATTTTGAAAAAGATTTTTATAGCTTCGGTCAAAATATATATTATGCCCTTATTTTCATGTATGGTGTATTTGCTTTTTTAGTGAGTATGATGCGCGAGATAATAAAAGATATAGAAGATATGGAAGGAGATCACCAAAGTGGAATCACGACACTCCCAACACAATTAGGCATTCTAATTTCAAAAAAAATTACTATTTCGATAGGATTAATTACATTGTTCCTCTTACTGGTTTTTCTACATCCATTTATACTAAGTATTCCATACAATAACTATATCATTGCTACACAAATTTCATTATTAAGCACAGGATTATTTTCTATCTATAAAATAGTTCATGCCGAAGAAAAAGAAGATTTTACTCAATGCAGCGCCTTTATCAAATATTGGATGATAATAGGAATTTGTAGTATGTGTTTTATACCTAATTTTATTTCGTAAATGCAATTATCAAAAAAATTAATACTCGGTTCAAAATCTCCTAGACGGAAAGAAATACTTCAGTTGGCAGGCATTGATTTTGAAATTAGAACCGCAAATACAGAAGAACAATATCCAGCAAGTATTGATAATAGAGAAGTTCCTGTTTATTTAGCTCAATTAAAAGCTAATGATTTAAAACATACCATTGCAAACGATGAAATATTATTATGCACCGATACAATTGTTTTATTAGATGATGTAATTTATGGAAAGCCTAAAGATTTTGAGGATGCAATTCAAATACTTTCTCAACTAAGTGGCAAAACACATGAAGTGATAAGTGGTGTTTGCTTGATGACAGATACACATACAGAAGTTTTTTCAGATGTTACAGAAGTTACGTTTAACACATTAATTGATGAAGATATACGACATTATATTAATACCTATAAACCATTTGATAAAGCCGGTGCTTATGCTATTCAAGAATGGATAGGACTCATGGGTATCGAAAAAATTAGGGGAAGTTATTATAATATTGTTGGTTTACCTATTCATAAAGTTATCCAAGCCTTAAGAAAATATGCCATTTGAATCGCGAAATCCTTTTACGAATGAACTTGTCAAAACCTATGAGTTTGTAAATAGAGATACTATTACAAATACAATCATAGGTCTACATCAAGAATTTTGCACTTGGAAAAATATTTCTATAGACGATCGTGCTAACTATATAAATCGATTAGCAGAGACTTTAACAATTCATAAAGAGGTTTTAGCAACTACGGTTAGCTTGGAAACTGCCAAACCTATTCGTCAATCGCATTTAGAAATTGAAAAATGTATTAGTACTTGTAAATATTATGCAGCAAATGTTTCAACCTATTTAGCACCAACAATTATCAACGAAAAGGCTACTATTCATTATCAAGCGTTAGGAGTGATAGTGGGTATAATGCCATGGAATTTCCCTATTTGGCAAGTGATTCGTTTTGCCGTTCCTACATTATTAGCAGGTAATACGGTATTAATTAAACATGCGCCATCTACTCCTCAATCTTCTCTTTTGCTTGAAAAAATATTTAAAGAGACTAATTCTTTACATAACATTTTTAAACAAGAATTTATTGCAATAGAAGATATTGAATTTCTTATCGCACATCCCTATATTAAAGGAATATCACTTACAGGAAGCACTGAAGCCGGCAGAAGTGTTGCCCAATTAGCAGCAAAATATTTAAAAAAATATGTACTTGAATTAGGTGGCTCAGATCCATTTATAATTTGTAAAGATGCTTCACTAGATGCATTGATTCAATCGGCAGTAGATAGTAGATGTCGCAATAATGGACAAAGTTGTATAGCTGCTAAACGCTTTATAGTAGACGAGTTAATTATTGATTTATTTAAAGAGAAATTGATAAATCAATTAGAAAAATTAATATATGCTTATCCAGAAGATGAAGAAGCATATATCACTTCATTAGCCCGTAGCGATTTAAAAATTAAAACGGAAGAACAATTGAATAAACTAGCTTCCTTGGGTTTCGATTTGATTTATTCATATCATGCAAAATCTTTGAGTACCAGTTCTATATTTCCTCAAGTTTATCAAGCGCAAGAGGAGAGGAGATTTGAAATGTACACAGATGAATTATTTGCTCCAATTTTTTTAATCTATTCTTTTCAATCAATTGATGAAGCTATTCAATTGGCTAATAATACTGAATATGGCTTAGGTGCAAGTGTTTGGACAAGCAATAATGAATGGATAAAGCAAATTAGTATGGAGCTTGAATCAGGAATGGTATATGTTAATGAAATGACAATTAGTGAAGCCAAATACCCATTTGGAGGTATTAAAAATAGTGGAGTTGGGAAAGAACTTGGCCTTTTAGGAATTAAGGAATTTGTCAATAGTAAATTAGTAGTAATAAAATAAATAGTAATCCTTTTTTGTATTATTCCTTATCTTGCTATAAATAATTTACATATTATATGGAACAAAATCCATGGAAAATACTTTCTTCTGAAATAAAATACGATAACCCTTGGATACAAGTAGAAGAACATCAAGTGATCAATCCTGCAGGTAAACCGGGTATTTACGGCGAAGTACATTTCAAGAACAAAGCCATTGCTATAATTCCACTCGATAACGATTATAATACATATATAGTTGGACAATATCGCTTTCCCATGAAATCGTATGAATGGGAGGTGCCAGAAGGAGGTTCGCCCTACAATGAAAGCCCACTAGAAACAGCACAAAGAGAACTTCGCGAAGAAGTAGGTATAGAGGCCAAGCATTTTCAGTTGATTCAAGAAGTTCAATTATCTAATTGTACTACCGATGAAGTAGGTTTTATTTTTGTTGCTAAAGACTTAACTTTTGTAGGTATGTTACCAGAAGAAACAGAAGTGTTGACTATACAAAAAATGCCTTTTCAAACTTTATTTGAAAAAGCATTAAACGGAGAAATTAAAGATAACTTTTCACTAACAGCTATCTATAAAACACAGTGGTTAATTCAAAATGGCCAACTCTAATAGCAATTCAATTAGTTACGATAAAAATAATAATTTCAATCTGATTCGATTGATAGCAGCAATCGCTGTATTTATTCAGCATAAAAAGGGATATCGTTTTTCAATCATTGCATCCTTTATTGTTACAGGTATATGCGCAATGCTCTCATGGCATTTTATTGAAAAACCATTTCTGAAATTAAAATATAAATAGGGGAGTACTAACTTTCAATAGCGCCTAAATAAAACCATCTTTCTGTTTTAAATTCGATGTCTTTTTGAATTTGTATCAATTCTGCACTATACTTATTGAGTTCGTCAAAACTTGGATTCTTAGACATTAATAGACTTAATTCTTCTTTGCGTGTTTCTAATTCAAATATATCTTTCTCTATTGAATCATATTCTCGCTTTTCATTAAAGGATAATTTTTTCTTTTTCGTATTTTGATCAATAATAGGGGCGTCTTCTATTTTTTTTTCTGAAACAATTGGTTGACTTGAGTTTTGATATCTATCTTTAGTCTCTTTAATTTTGAAATCTCGATATTGACTATAACTACCAGGAAAATCTTTAACGATACCATCACCTTCAAAAGCAAAAATATGATCTACCATTTTATCCATAAAAAAACGATCGTGACTCACTATCACTACACAACCTCTATAATCAATTAAAAAGTCTTCTAATACTTGTAAAGTAACAATATCTAAATCATTTGTAGGTTCATCCAAAATAATAAAATTCGGATTCCCCATCAATACTTTTAATAAATACAATCTTCGCTGTTCACCTCCACTCAATTTACTTACAAAAGTATATTGCGAAGATGGTTCGAATAAAAATCGTTCTAGTAATTGAGATGCGGACAACATTCTTCCACCATTAAGCGGGATATAATCTGCTATTTCACGCACTATGTCAATCGCTTTTTTATCTTGTGCTAATTGTAAATTCTGTTGATCATAATAACCAATCTTTACTGTCTCACCAATTACAATTTTACCGGTATCTGGCTGATCTCTTCCAGTTAACATATTCAGTAAGGTAGATTTGCCAACTCCGTTATTCCCAACTATTCCTACTTTCTCTCCCGGTTTAAATTTATAAGAGAAGTCCTTCATTAGGTTTACTTCATTATAACTTTTATTGACATGATGAAATTCAGCAATTTTTCCACCCAAGCGAGGCATATTAATTTCCAGTGCCATCTCTTTTTCATCAAGGCGCGTTTTGGCAACTTCTTCAATTTTATAAAATGAATCTATTCTTGCTTTGGCCTTTGTTCCTCTTGCACTTGGTGAACGACGCATCCAATCTAATTCTTTACTATAAAGATTTTTAGCTTTATCTATCGATGCTGCTTCAATACTTTTACGTTCTGCTCTTTTCTCTAAATAGGTAGCATATGAACCTCTGTATTTATTAATAATTCCACCTTCTAATTCCCAAATCTCATTACAGATATTTTCCATAAAATATCTATCGTGAGTAACCATTAATAAAGTGATATTACGACCCTGTAAATACTCTTCTAACCATTCTATCATCTCAATGTCCAAATGATTTGTAGGTTCATCTAGAATTAAAAACTGAGGCTCACTAATCAATATTTTAGATAATGCTAATCTTTTCTGTTGTCCTCCACTTAAGGTGTTTACACGTTGCTCTAAATTCTCTAATTTTAATATAGATAGTACTTTTTTTGCATGTGCTTCTATATCCCAAGCTTGCAACTTATCCATTTTCTCAATGGCATGTTGCAATAAATCTATATCTACTTCGGCTTTATTTACAATTTCTTCATACTCAAATACTGCATTTAATCTAGGATCACTGCCCTGTAACATACATTCCAATACCGTTTCATTGGTGTCAAAACTTGGTTGCTGTTCTAAATAGGCAAAATGGATATCTTTATGTATCGATACTTTACCACCTAATTCTGCATTTTCAATTCCTGCTATTACCTTTAGAAGACTGGTTTTACCAGTTCCATTTTTGGCTATTAAAGCAATTTTTTCGCCTTCATTTATATGAAAAGTAAGATTTTCATACAATACTTTTTCTCCAAAATTTTTACTTAGATTCTCAACTGTTAAATAGTTCATATATATAGCAAAGATAGAACTTTTAAGGGTTCTATCTTCGTCTAATTATATTAATTTCGTTTAAGTTTATTGTACTTGTAAGCGTGTTAGGCTATATCCGTTTTCAGTAGCTAACTTAATAATGTAATTACCAGCATTTAATTTGGTGCCATTATCACTCGTTAAATCCCATTGAATACTATGCATACCTTTGCTGTAAAAGGCATTTACAGGTGAAGATACTAAATTCCCTTGCATATCATATACATTCATTTGAAGATGTACATTTTCTTTTAAGTCAAATTGTATATTAGATATATTGGAAGAAGGAGTAGGGTATACGCTTATTTGTTGAATTGGAGAATTTATATCTTCCATAGAGGTATGATCTACTGGCGTATATAATTTCATTATTTCAGCATTTAAAATGTCACGTTGTGTTACCAATGTTCCATTATGTGCTACATAGGCCACTAAATGTATTTGATTGATGTCCCATCCCATAGGAATAGTATCGGTATAATGTTTTGTATATACATCTCCAATAATTGGACTTGCTGGAATAATTCCTCCTTGTCCCCATGCACCACTCAACCAATCACGTAAAGTATGATTGTGAAACCATGGATTTAATATGGATCCTCCTATACTAGAAATATAATTATGTTGTTCTAATCCTACAATGCCTACAGTGCCTTCTATACTATCTTCTACAATTCCTAAATTAATAGTTTTAGGATAGGTAGTAGGATCTCCGGCAGTAAATACCACTGTAACATCTACATCAAATATTCTAGATGTACTATCAAATACTAAATTATAAAAACTTACAGAAGCAATAGCCGACTCTGATACTCGAATTTGTGTTTTATCCACCCATAAACTTCTTGACATCTGTACAGTGGATTGATCAGAAAACTTAAAACGGTCAATGGTACCACTAGGATATGATGAAACATTAAATCCATTATCTAATGTAATTCCATCTGCTACTTCTAACATATCGGCATTATGATTTGCTATTCCTATTACGTTTGGATCGTTATTATGTACTAAATCTCTTAAAATTAATGCTCCCTCTGGACAATAACCACACCAGGCACCCGTATAATCTTCAACTAATACTTTTTTGAGTTGTGCTTGTGCACATATATTTAAAAGGATAAATAGGCTTAGATAAATGTTTTTCATTTTATATAGTTTTATATTACTAAATTAGGTGATATTTATGCATAATCCAAAATAATTATTCTTTTACTATATCTCTTATAATCATCAAAAAAATGATAATTTTGAATTTCATAATATAATAATTGTAAAACATTGATTGCTCCTGCTACTATACAGAAAATTTTAGATGAAGCTCGCGTAGATGAGGTAGTAGGTGAATTTGTGAGCCTAAAAAAAAGAGGTGTTAATCTCATTGGTAATTGCCCTTTCCATAATGAGAAAACACCATCGTTTTATGTTAGTCCAACGAAAGGAATTTATAAATGTTTTGGCTGTGGTAAAGCAGGTGGACCAATCAATTTTTTGATGGAAAGCCAACAAATGTCTTATGTTGAATCTCTTCGATACCTCGCTCAAAAATATAATGTTGAAATTGAAGAAGTAAAAGTTACCGATGAAATTCGAGAACAAATCAATACGAAAGAAAGTATTTTAATTGCCTTGAATTTTGCTCAAAAATATTATTCTTCTAATCTTCTTGAAAAAGATGAAGGTAAAAGTGTAGGCCTAAGCTACTTTAAAGAGCGTGGATTTGATGAAAAAATTATTGAAAAATTTCAACTTGGATATTCACTTGCCCAAAGAGATGCTTTTACTACTCATGCATTAAACAATGGATTTCAATTAGATATATTAAAGAAAGCCTGCCTTACTTCTAAAGTTGAAAATAGTCGATACGATTTTTTTAGTGAACGTGTCATGTTTCCTATTCATGATATCATGGGTAGAGTTATCGCATTTGGGGCTCGTACTTTAAAATCTGATAAAAGCTTGCCTAAGTATATAAATACTGCAGAAAGTGAAGTGTACGAAAAAAGTAAAGTACTTTACGGAATATTTTTTGCCAAACAAGCTATTAAAAAAGAAGATGCTTGTTTCCTTTGTGAAGGGTATACAGATGTCGTATCTCTTCATCAAGGGGGAATAGAAAATGTTGTGGCTAGTAGCGGAACAGCTCTTACTCCTGATCAAATAAAACTCATTAAACGTTTTACTGATAATATAATCATTTTATATGATGGAGATAGCGCCGGAATAAAAGCTGCTTTGAGAGGAGTTGATATTGCCATCGAAGGTGGACTAAATGTAAAATTAGCTTTATTGCCTGATGGAGAAGATCCAGATTCTTTTATTAGAAAACAAGGTGCTGAAAATTTCAAATCATTTATCAAACAAAATCAAAAAGATTTTATTCTTTTTAAAACTTCTTTATTTTACGAAGAAGCAAAAAATGATCCTGTTAAACGAGCCGATTTAGTTAAAGATATTGTTTCTACTATAGCCAAAATTATCGAACCTTTTAAAAGAGGGGAGTACATTAAAGATTGTTCAAAAATTTTAGATGTTAATGAACAAACACTTATCAGTGAAGTAAATAAACTTCTTCGAAAAAATTATAAAACTGCAAAAGAAGATGTAGTTAAAGAAAATAATGAAGAAGCTAAGGATGACTTAAATACACTTCAACACGAACAACAATTCAGAACTTCTGCTGCTAAATCAGAAATTTATGAGAAAGATATTATTAGACTATTAGTTGAATATGGGGCTCTCTTATTTGATGAAGATAAATCTGTAACACAAGTATTACTCGAAGAATTAGATCTAGATTATTTCGAGAATGAAGATTATAAAACTTATTTTAATTTTATCCATTCTCTTTATGATAAAGGTGTACTGCCATCACAAGAGGATCTTTCTTCAAATGAAGATGCTGTAGTGAAACAATTGACTATTAATATTCTATTTCAACCTTATGAAGTGAGTCAAAATTGGAATTTAAAACATCAAATTGTGGTACCTGAAAAACAATCCAATTACAAAAAAGATGTGATGCAATCAATAAGTATTTTTAAAATACATGTGGTAAATAAATTGCTAAAACAAAATGAAGAAAATCTTAAAAATCAAGATTCTTCAAACGATGTAGAAAGTCAACATTTATTCTTAAAACGTGTACAAATGTTACAAGAAGAGAAAAGAATATTATCTAAAAAACTAGGAATTGTAATACATCCCAAAAATTAATTTTGTACTTTTTCTCCGTAACATAAATCGCCTGCATCTCCTAGTCCTGGAACAATATAACTCTTTGCAGTTAATTCATCATCTATATCACCACACCAAATAGTAGCATTTTCAAAATGTTTAAGAACTTCTTCAATTCCTTCATAAGTGGCTAATACATTTACAATATGAATAGTTTTTGGTGTACCATAAGTAAGTAATTCTCTAATACAGGCTACCAATGATGCACCTGTTGCTAACATTGGATCTGCAACTATCAATGTTCGTCCATCGATTGGAGCACATGCAACATATTCAACCAATATTTTAAAGTCATTTGGATTCAATTCATTATGCTTTCTATAAGCACTAATAAACGCATTATCTGCCTTGTCAAACATATGTAATAAGCCCTGATGTAATGGAAAACCTGCCCGCATGATACTAGCTACTACTGGTTGCTTGTCCATTAACTGAACTTCTTTCGATCCTAAAACAGTCTCTACTTCTTGTATTTTATGTGCTAAGGTTTTACTAATCTCATAAGCAGCTATCGAACCAATCTTTTCAATATTCATTCTGAATTTTTGACGGTCTTGTTGAATGTTCTTATCTCTAAGTTCATGCATGATCTCCGATACCAATGAATACGATTTACTTAAATTAGTAACCATTACTTATTATTTTGATATGATAATTTTTTGACTCATCTGTTGTTCATTTGTTTTCAATTGCACAAAGTAGATTCCTTTAGCCAACTTCGACACATCCATACTTACAGATCCATTAGAAATTTGATCATAGGTTCTGGCTAATTGAACAACACCCAATTCATTGAAGATTTTTACTTCTAATTTTGAAGCTTGTTGTAAATTAATATCCATATTCAAAATATCTACTGCCGGATTTGGATATACCTTAATTTGTTCGTCTAAAGGTTTTAAATTTTCAATGGATGTATGATCTATCGCTTGGCAAGCAGGCATATCCGTACCATATCCCAATGGATAGCCGACCATGAAGTTACGTGTGTTTTTAGTTCCAAAATCGCGCTCTAAGGTAATATACGGTATTGTTGTTGTTCCCGAAAATCTTCTCAATTGAATTAATCCATTTCCTTGACTCAATGGCCAATCGTTCATACCATCGCCATATTTATCGGTTACTTGAAAACTATAGCATCCCGGAGCTAAATCAAAAGTATCTCTGTAAGTTGTATTAGCAACAGTTCCTGTAAATTTCTTCAATGTATCTCCTGCATCATTTAATAATACATAGGTGTTTTCATCTGGCAAATTATTCGTTTTAAACCATAATTCCATACGATTTGGATATACTGGAGGCATGCTAAATGCTTGCGTTTTTTTATTATTATAAACCCATTGATCTTCTGTAGGATACACTACTTCTGCATAAAATTCAGGGGCAATCGTATCTAAATGAAACCAATCATAAATAGGTAAGGTAACTTGCGTAGTTTGACCAAACGCTAAATCACCTCTCCAAGTATACCAACATGGATCTGCACCTTTTGCCCAATATTTTATATCTACAACTTTTAAATTATACTTCCCATTATTCTTAATCTCTACAATTGGATTCGAACACATAGGATTATAACGCTTTTGCTCTTCATGATTACTTGGTGCAATGATATTACTCAATTCAGCATCAACTTGAAAATTATTATCTCCATATGCTATTGTTTGTGCTGTAATTGAATAGGAGGGAGCTTGTGATCCTGTCCAAGTAAATCCTTCAATATCAAAATCGAAATCAAATGTATTATTCGCACTTATACTAGAAGTAATATCATGCTCAAATATTTTAGCTCTTTTACCTGGACACCAATTTGCTCTATTAAATACCCACGTACCTCCCTGAGGAAATACTGGATTCATACCACATTGATCGTCCCAAATATTGGCTGTAGCTACATTTGATCCATTGATCTTAATAAAATAATTTTTTGGACAAAACTCTGCACAATTTACATCATTGTCAAACCCATGTCCAGTAGGTATAATACGTACTTTTGCTTGCTTTGTTCCTGCAGGAATTAATAAACTCTTTGCAGGTGTATTTACACTGTTAAATGTTGTACTATCAGGATATCCAGCACTTCCTTGGAAAAAATTTTGAATGCTGATTACATTTCTCGGTGCAGTTCCTTCTATAAAATAGAAATCTAATGTAACATCAAATCCACTGCTCCAACCACTATAAAATGATCGTACTTTTACAGAGTCTCGAAGCAATGTAATAAAGTCACTTACATCAAATAAATGTCTATGCTCCCATGCATTATTAAACCCATTGGCAGAAGTTCGCATATATCCCCCATAAGGCGTAATTACTCGTGCCATCTCAAATGTTTCCTCAATTGGATATACATTCCATACGGTATCTAAGGTCAAAGGACTAAATGTAATTGTATCTATACGACTAATATTAGAATCATATGCACCTGTTGGTTTCATTAGTTCAATATGTACATCATAATCCCAATCACTACATCCTCCGCTCGCACATCCTAATGTAAAATTCATTAATACTTGATTGTATGTTTTGCCTGTTGTTGGAAAATAACCCATTTGATCATAATTTCCATACCAAGTCATATCTCTGTGATCTTGCACTCGAACATGCAATGTGTCACCATCATTGGCAAATACACTTAAACTACAAAGTAAAAGTAGAAAAGGTAGAATTATTTTTCTCATGATTCTTATTTTATGTTGTCAAAATTATTATTATATATTTCAGATGTTTCATCCACCATCTCCATTACTTTATCTTTCAAATAGTCTTTATAAGCGATTATTTCTTTATTTACTTCCTCATCAAATGATCCTACTATTTGTGCAGCTAAAATGCCTGCATTCTTTCCTCCATTCAAGGCCACTGTTGCCACTGGTACACCTGTCGGCATTTGTAATATAGATAAAACACTATCCCATCCATCTATTGAATTAGTTGATTTGATAGGTACCCCAATAACAGGGATTGTCGTAATAGAAGCAATCATACCAGGTAAATGTGCTGCTCCACCTGCAGCGGCAACAATTACTTTTAATCCTCTTTTAACGGCAGTTTCAGCATAATCAATCATACGTTTGGGTGTTCGATGTGCACTTACAATTGTCAATTCATAAGGTATCTTAAATAATTCTAACATTTCTACTGTCCCCTTCATTACAGGTAAATCTGACGAACTACCCATCACGATTCCAACTAATGCGCTCATATTCTTTTTTTTATTTTTTAAATAATTACTTTTAATGTGTTTCGTATATACGTATACTTTTCTACTAATTCATTTGTATGCTCTCCTAGAATGGTAATATGTCCCATCTTTCTACCTTCCTTTGTGAGCTTTTTCCCATATAAATGTACAAAAACATTTTCTACTTGCATAATATCCTCTAGTCCCTTATACTGAACAGGTCCTGCATATCCTTTCTCCCCAATTATATTCATCATTAATGAGGCTTTTTTAATCTTTGTATTACCCAAAGGTAAATTTAATAATGATCTGGCTTGTTGCTCAAATTGAGAAGTGAAATTACCTTCAATGCTCTGATGCCCACTATTATGAGTTCTAGGGGCCGTCTCATTTACCAGTACTTCACCTGTCTTTGTCAAAAACATTTCAACTGCAAATATACCTGGGCTATTCAATGATACAGCTACTTTAGTGGCTAATGTAACAGCTTCTTCTTGATAGCGTTCTTCAATACTAGAAGGACAAATCAAATAATCTACTAAATTATAATCTGGATTAAATACTAATTCAACCATCGGAAATGCCTTTGTTTCTCCATCTTCATTTACAACTACAATTACGGCAATCTCTTTATCAATATCAGCTGCTTTTTCTAATATACTGGCTTCTTCAAATAAAGGATCATCAATACGTTCAATTAATCGTACTCCTTTGCCATCATACCCATTTTTACGCATCTTCTGAAACGCCGGTAAAAATGAGGCATGTGCTTGAATTTCATCATTTGATTGTAATATCATAAAATCACAGCTTGGGATATTATTCGCTTTGTAAAATTCTTTTTGTAATCCCTTATCTTGAATAATCTCAACTGCTTTTGGCTCAGGAATTACTTTCACTCCAAGCTCTTTTAATTTATATAAAGCTTGTACATTAACATGTTCAATTTCTATCGTTATAATATCTAGTTCTTTTGCAAATGCTAAAATACTATCATAATCATTGTATGATCCTATTGTAAATTGTTTACATATATCCTTACATGGCGCTTCTTTATCCGGATCTAGCACATAAACATCAACATCATAGTTGATTAAGCTCTGAATCAGCATTCTGCCCAATTGACCACCTCCTAAAATGCCTAATTTTTTTTTGGGATAATAACTCATTGGCTTAATAAATTTTGGTGAATAGTAGTTACTTGTAAAATTAATGATTGTATACCATCATTCTGAATAATATAATCTGCTAATGGAATTTTTTGCTCATCACTCATTTGCTTATTAATTCTTGCCTGTACATCTTCTCTACTGCAATTATCACGAAGCATAACTCGCTCAATTCTTAACTCCATAGGTGCTACTACTAATATATTCTTACTCATTTCTTTGTAAATACCCGTCTCAAAGAGTATAGCTGATTCTTTTATTAAATAGGGTGCTGAGGCATTTTCTACTTGCCATTTTTTAGTATCTTCTTTCACTAAAGGATGAACTAAATTATTTAATTGCTGCAATTTTGTTGCATTATTAAATACAATGGAAGCAATCTCTTTATTCTTTAATTGCTTGTTTTCATCATAGATGGTTTCGCCAAATATTTTTTTCAATCCCTCAATTAATTGATCATCTGTATGCATTAATACTTTTGCTCGTATATCTGAATTGTATACAGGTATACCTAACTGCTCAAATAACTTTGATACCGTACTTTTGCCACTGCCTATTCCACCTGTTATCCCAACCATTTTCACATACAAATTTATCTATATTTCAATAGATTATAGGCGCTTTTAATATGCACATCTTATCTACATTTACAATAGAACTAAAAATTAATAATATTGTTAATAGACATGTAATTACCTTTGTAAGAATTAAAAAATAAATTATGTCTCAAGAAATAGAAAAAGTAAATTGTTTAATTATTGGTTCTGGTCCTGCGGGTTATACAGCTGCTATTTATGCAGCACGTGCTAATTTGAAGCCAGTAATGTATCAAGGCTTAGAACCAGGTGGACAATTAATGCAAACCACCGAAGTAGAAAATTATCCAGGTTATCCGAATGGTGTGCAAGGTCCTCAAATGATGGAAGATTTTAAAGCACAAGCCGAAAGGGTAGAAGCGGATATTCGATGGGGACTAGCTACTAAAGTTGACTTTAGTGGGAAACCTCCATATAAAGTTTGGATAGATGAAACTAAAGAAATACTTGCTGAAAGTGTTATTCTTAGTACGGGTGCTACTGCTAAATGGCTTGGTTTAGAAAGTGAAAATAGACTGAAAAGTGGTGGTGTTAGTGCTTGCGCTGTTTGTGATGGATTCTTTTATAGAAATCAAGAAGTTGCCATTGTAGGTGCTGGAGATACCGCTTGTGAAGAAGCACTTTACTTAGCTAAACTTTGTTCAAAAGTAAATATGATTGTGCGTAGCGATAAAATGCGTGCTAGTAAAATTATGCAAGAACGTGTTCTCGCAAATGATAAAATTCAAATATTTTGGAATTCATCAACTGAAGAAGTAATTGGTCAATCAGTTGTTGAAGGTGCTAGAATTGTAAATAGTAAAACAGGTGAAAAAACCGAATTAAAAGTAACAGGCTTTTTCGTAGCAATTGGTCATCAACCTCAATCTAGTATATTCAAAGATTTTATTACTTGCGATGAAGAAGGTTATGTAATCACTCAATCAGGCTCTACTAAAACAAATGTAGAAGGCGTTTTTGCTGCTGGAGACTTGCAAGATAAACATTATAGACAAGCTGTAACTGCTGCAGGTAGTGGTTGTATGGCTGCTCTAGATGCCGAAAGATATTTAAGCGCTAAAGGAGTTATTTAAAGGATGGATTAGAAAATGAGGAATTATGTATAAATGATTCATCATTCAATGTCATTAAAAAATGTTCCAAATCTTCTAAATCTTGTGTGCTTAATGAACCTCTATTAGTAAATAATGGCATCAAATGCGAATCAATATTTGGTGAACGCTCATTAATATCATTATTATAAAAATTTAATACCTCTCTAAGGGTTTTAAATTTACCATTATGCATATAAGGCGCACTATACGATAAATTGCGTATACTCGGACTTTTAATTTTACCAATATCGCTTGCTAAACCTGTTATTTTTGCTAGTCCACTATCTTCAATTCCTTTTTCTAATCCTATATTGAAAAAGGCATTTAAATGTCCTAATGGTAAAGTATGACAGGCATTACAGGTCCCTTTATGTAAAAATATTTCAAATCCTCTTAATTCTGATGCATTCAATAAACTTGAATCTTTAGTTGCGTAAAACTGATCAAATTTTGAATTGTAAGAAATTAAACTTCGCTCAAACTGCGCAATTGCTTTAGTAATAGATATACTATCAATCAATCCACTACCAAAGGCTTGGTAAAATAAAATGGGATAAATATTATCATTTTGTAATCGCTCTATGATCACATCCCAATTACCATTCATTTCAGTAACACTCGTAATCGGATCGTGTGCTTGTGTTTCTAAACTTTGTCGTCTACCATCCCAAAAAAAATGTTTACTCCAAGATTGATTGAATATGGTCGGACTATTTCTACTAGTCGGTATATGATTTATTCCATCACTAAATACATTTTGATCAGCAAAGGCAAATTGCTGTTGATGACAATTTGAACAGGCAACTGAATTATCTCCCGATAGTCTGGTATCATAAAACAATTTCCTGCCTAAGAATATTCCTTCTTCTGTAGTAACATTGTCTATTCCTGAATAAAATGGTCCAATCTTTTCTTCTATAGCTTTTGGAATGCTGGCTGTATATATCTTAGGAGAATAAGTGAAAGGTTTATCTTTAGTACATGAAAATAATAAAAGTAGATTTACTAAAAAAAAAATAATACTAAATAAATACCCCTTTTTCATAACACGAAGTTACATAAAAATATTTATGTGTTAAGTGATTTAAATCACATTAATAATATACTTTTAATCTATTTAATCCTCTAATCTTTCTTATGTTTGTACATCATTATGCTGAAAGAGATTATTCAACTAGATTATCAAATCATGCACTATATCAATATAGTTTGGACAAATCCGCTATTTGATTTATTAATGCCTTTGCTTAGAAATAAATGGACTTGGTTACCGCTTTATGTTTTTATTTTGGCATTGATCTTTTGGAAAAATAAAAAAAATACGATTCAAATTTTATTACTTGTTATCCTCGCAGTATCTCTTACAGATTATATATCAAGTACTATTTTAAAAGAATATTTCGAGCGAATTAGACCCTGTGCTCTAAATGATTCATTTAATCAATTTAGAATTCTAATACCATGCAGCAACGGATATAGTTTTCCTTCTTCTCATGCCTCTAATCATATGTGTTTAGCTATTTTATTTGCTACTATAACGATTCATTACTTCAAAAAAAAATGGATATGGATTCCATTTATTTCTTGGGGTCTACTTATTTCTTATGCGCAAATTTATGTGGGAGTACATTTTCCTTTAGATGTTATTTTCGGAATGAGTATTGGTATTATAACTGGAATAACTGCACGAATACTATTGAATAAATATATTTTTAAAACTAATTATATTTAGTCATACTGCGCTCTAACCCTTCTAAAACAAACGATTCAATAGCTTGTATACTCTTATCTATCAAAACTGGTAATTCTTTTGATTCTGCTTCATCCCATTTACCTAAAACATAATCTACTTGTTTACCACGTTCATAATTATTGCCTATTCCAAAACGAAGTCTCGGATAAATAGTAGAATTTAATATAAATTGGATACTCTTCAATCCATTATGTCCTCCATCTGAACCACTCGGTTTCATCTTAATCTTTGAAAATGGAAGGGCTATTTCATCTACTAAAATTAAAATCTGCTCCTTAGGTATTTTCAACTCATTCATCCAATAGAATAAAGCTTTTCCACTCAAATTCATATATGTTGTAGGCTTTATTAAATGAACTATTTTATTCTTTAATCTAAATTCTGTATAATAAGCAAGGCGCTCCATCTTAAATGAAACGCCTTGTTTTTGTGCCATTGAATCGGCTATATTAAATCCTATATTATGTCTAGTATTTGCATATTCTTCACCAATATTGCCGAGTCCTACAATCAAATACTTCATAAATAGTAATTATAAACTAATTATTTTTTTGCAGCAGCAGATGCATCTACTTTTGCTACTCTTGGTATGGTGATATTTACTACTGGAATATTACCAGGAGTTAAGATATCTACGTTTGGTAAATTTAATTCTTTTACTTTAATAGATTTTCCCATCTCTAAATTTGTAATATCAACATCTACGTGATCTACTAAATTCTCAACTAATGCTTTAATTTTTACTTTTTTAGTAGCAATCATCATTTTACCACCCGCTTGAACACCTTTAGAAAATCCATGAACTCTAATCGGAATTTCAACAGTTACTTTGTTTCCTGGTACTAATTGTAAAAAATCAATATGTGTAATTTGATCTGTTAATGGATGAAATTGAATATCTTGTACAATAGTTTCAATTGTATTTCCTCCAATTTCAATAGCTACTTTATGAAATTTATCGGTATAAATGGCTTTTTTAAATGCGCTTTGTGCAGCGTAAAAGTTAATGTTTTCTTTTCCACCATAAATAACACATGGTACATTATTACTTCTTCTTAATAATGATGAAGCTCTTTTTCCAATTTCTGTTCTAGTTTCGCCTACTAATTTTACTGATTCCATTTTAAATTTATTTTTAAAAAATTGTTTATTTGTTTATAAAAAGTGAGTTGATTGATTTATTCTCATGTGCATGTCGTATAGATTTACTAAATAACTGTGCAACACTCAATACTTGTATTTTACTACTCTCTTTTTTCAAAGGAATAGTATCTGTAGTAATCAACTCTGTTAATACCGATTTATCAATGTTCTCATACGCATCTCCCGATAATACTGGATGTGTACATAACGCTCGTACACTCTTTGCACCTCCATCCATTATAATCTGTGCCGCCTTACATAAGGTATTACCCGTATCAATTATATCATCAACCAATATTACATTCTTTCCTTCTACATTCCCAATTAAGGTCATTTCAGCTACTTCATTGGCCTTTTTTCTAAACTTATCACAAATTACCAAACCACAGTTTTCAAAATATTGTGAATAAGCTCTTGCTCTCTTCGTACCTCCTACATCTGGTGTGGCAAATGTTAAATCCCCTAAATCCAATTTCTGAATAAATGGCTTAAATATCGCCGTACTACTTAAGTGATCTACAGGAATATCAAAAAATCCTTGTATCTGATCTGCATGTAAATCCATAGTCATCACTCTATCTGCTCCAGCTGCAGTTAATAAATTAGCTACTAGTTTACTGGTTATAGATACTCGAGGTCTGTCTTTTCGATCTTGTCTAGCAAATCCAAAATAAGGGATTACTACACAAATATAACCTGCACTCGCTCGCTTAGCCGCATCCACAAACATCAATAACTCCATTAAATTGTCGGTAGGAGGAAAGGTGCTTTGTACATAAAATACATAACTTCCTCTCACAGACTCATTAATTACTAGTTGAAACTCCCCATCCTTAAATCGTTGAACTATTATCTCTCCCAAAGGTTGACCATAAAACTCAGCAATCTGCTCAGCCAAATAATGGCTTTTCTGTCCGCTGAAGATCTTTACTTCATTAAATGATGAAAGCATAATGGTACAAAATTTTGGAGTGCAAAGATAGCACTTTTTAATAATAAAACAAGATTTTATTAGCTATATATCAAGAATTATATGTTAGTTTGTAGTAATTATTAGAGTTTTTTATGAATAGAATCATTTTTATACACGGATTTGGTGAAAAACCCAATATTTTCGATAAGATTCATCCAGCATTTCCTCACACCAAATTATTCATAGATAATTGGATGGAGCTAGGAAATCAACCTCGTAAAAATTTTACCGCTCTCGATTATGCAACGCATATAACAGAAAAATACCAAATTAATCAAAATGACCTAATTATTGGCCACTCACTTGGTGGTTGGATCGCCTATCATACCAAATTCATTACGAATTGTAAAACTATTCAAATCGCTTCTTGGACAGATATGGATCATGTCAAATTTCCAGTTAATAATTTTAAAGTGATAGCTCTTCTCGTTAAATTGGGCTTAACGTTTAATCGATTCTCTAGAAAATATTTCCTAACTAAACAATATAAAGGTTTAGCCTCAGAACAAGTTTTTATTGAAAATTATAATAATCTTATGTATGGCAATAAAAACAACGTCCTCAATCAACTTATGCTAATCCTTCACGGAAAGGCGAACGACGATATGCCCGAGCCTGATTTACGTATCCATTCCCATAAGGACAGATTAATTCGTAAACCTAAACAAAATTTTCATGTAGTAAGTGGCGATCATTTCAATCTTCATACGCATCCCGATGAAGTTATTCAAGCCATCCAGCAATACTTAAAATCTATTTAATAGATTCTTTTTTGGCTTCAAATTCTTTTACAATTTCATCTGCACTTTTTCCTAAATGAGTTAAGGAAATCTCTGCAGCTTCCCGCAATTTATGCGATGGATACAATTGGATGAATTTCTCATAACATTGACGTGCTTTCGATAAATCATTTAAATTATTTTCATAATTAAATCCCTCCATAAATAAACTTACAGGAGTCTTCTTGTAGCTCGGATATTCCTGAATAATTTGCTCATATACCTGATTCGCTTCCGTAAATTTTTTCGAGGCAACTAACATCTCTGCTCGCTTAAATAAATAATCAGGCGCTATGCTATCTTTTGGAAAACGGGTTGCATAATCTTTATATAATTCAATTAAATGATTCGCTTTTATTGGATCATATACATATTGTCCTGTAGTAGAATATAATCCTTTCTCTTCTTTTTTTATTGCATCTTGCATTTTTGCTTTCGAATCTCCTGTTTGGCAAGCCCAAAGCATACTACAAGCAATCAATACACTAATTATATTTTTATACATTTTTCTATATTTTAAGCAAAAATATTCATTTCTTTACAGAATGAAGAAAATAGGTGTAATAAGTGACACGCATAGCTATTTAGATAATAAAATTTATACCGTTTTTAATGAAGTAGATGAAATATGGCATGCAGGGGATATAGGTTCTTTAAAGGTACTCGAATCGCTTCAAAAATTTAAACCTACTCGAGCCGTTTTTGGCAATATAGATGATGCTCAAATACGCTTAGCTACTGCATCTGAACTTTTTTTTGAAATTGAAAATTGTACTGTTTATATAAATCATTATGGAGGCTCACCCAACAAATACGACCCACGTGTTATTGATAAATTAAATTCCTTAAAACCTAATCTTTTTATATGTGGTCATTCGCATATATTAAGAGTACAAAGAGATGCTAATAAAAATAATATGCTTTTTGTAAATCCAGGCGCGGCAGGTATACACGGATTTCACAAAATGAAAACCTGCGTGCGTTTTACTATTGATAATTCAATTATAAAAAATTTCGAGGTGGTTGAATTAGGATTAAGATCTAAATTAAATACTACTTTATAGTTAATTATAAAGGAATGTTACCATGTTTTTTTCTAGGTAAATTACTTACTTTATTCTCTAACATTTTATAAGCTTTAATCAATTTCTCCCTAGTTTCTGATGGTTGTATCACCTCATCTATAAATCCTCTAGCTGCTGCTAAATAAGGGTTTGCAAACTTCTCAGTATATTCGTCTGTTTTTTCCTTTAATTTGGCTTCAGGATCAATAGATTGCTTTATTTCATTCTTGAAAATGATCTCCGATGCGCCTTTGGCTCCCATTACTGCAATCTCCGCCATTGGCCATGCATAATTCATATCTGCTCCAATATGTTTACTATTCATTACATCGTATGCCCCACCATATGCTTTTCGGGTAATTACAGTGACTTTCGGAACGGTAGCTTCGCTTAAAGCATATAACAACTTTGCTCCATTACTGATTATTCCATGCCATTCCTGATCTGTTCCAGGTAAAAAGCCAGGTACATCTACTAACGTTAATAGTGGTATATTAAAACAATCACAAAAACGTACAAATCTTGCCCCTTTTCTAGATGAATTAATATCTAAAACTCCTGCTAATACTGCTGGCTGATTGGCAATAATACCAATACTTCTACCTGCAATTCGTGCAAATCCTACTACTATATTTTCTGCCCAATCTTTATGTACTTCCATAAAAGATGTTTCATCTACTAGTTGCTCAATCACCTCTCGCATATCGTAAGGTTGATTTGCATTTTCGGGTATTATAGTATCTAATACAGTCCGCTTTTCATTCGACAAACTATAACTTACTTTAGGCGTTTGTTCCTCACAGTTTTGAGGCATATAACTCAATAATCGCTTAATATGATCGATGCATTCTAATTCATTACTGCAAGCAAAATGTGTTACACCACTTTTAGATGCATGGGTATGTGCTCCTCCTAAATCTTCACTACTTACATCCTCATGTGTCACCGTTTTTACTACATTCGGTCCCGTAACAAACATATAAGAGGTTTGCTCCACCATTAATATAAAATCAGTAATAGCTGGTGAATATACCGCTCCTCCCGCACAGGGTCCCATAATAGCACTCAATTGTGGTATTACACCACTAGCCATGGTGTTTTTATGAAATATATCAGCATATCCTCCTAATGAAACTACTCCTTCTTGAATTCGTGCCCCACCACTATCATTCAACCCAATTACTGGAGCTCCATTCTGCATTGCTAAATCCATTATCTTACATATTTTCTCTGCATGGGTCTCACTCAATGAACCTCCAAATACTGTAAAATCTTGTGAAAAGACATAGACTAAACGACCATTAACAGTACCATATCCAGTTATCACTCCATCTCCTAAATACTGCTGATCTGCCATTTCAAAATCCTTACATCGATGTTGTACAAACATTCCAATTTCTTCAAAACTACCTTCATCTAATAAGAAATGAATTCTCTCACGGGCTGTTAATTTGCCTTTTTTATGTTGATCTGCAATTCGCTTTTCTCCTCCTCCCAATAATGCTTCACTCTTCTTAGCCTCTAATTGTTCAAATTTATTCATATAGTATTTATGTTCGTTGATTTGCAAATGTAGTTTTTCTTACTTAAATTCAGTCTCAAAATGTAATAAACCATCCCAATATTTATTGTTGGTTTTGTCTTTATAATTGCATAATGCAGATGCATAGGCACAAGCACGAACTGGGTCCTTACACCAAATACGTACTACATTACTCTGTTTCAATAAGGTAAAATATAATTTATTGAAATTAAAATTCTGACTATAATTTAAACTGAATTCATTGGGCGTTTCACTACTATAGTATAAATAGTATTTGCTATTTATAAATGATTTTGCAAAAAATACTTGGTCGTTCATTTCTAAAGTATAATCATTTATATTATTCATTTTAATCAAATTTAATATCTTATTAAACTTATAACCTGGAAGTATGTTTTCAAATGATATTTTGAATATAAAATCATCCATGAGTAATAAATGAAATGTGTCTTCATAGAAAATACTATCGCCTGACATAAATCCACTAAAAATATTATATTTATATAAACTATCTAACTGATTACTGTCTTTTTTAGAAATTTGACTCAAAGCAAGTTTACTCCAATATTCTTCATAAGTATAATCTGTAGGATTATAACTCCCTTTAGTATTATTGAATATTTCGTATGATTTTTGAAATAATTGTATGTATTCTTTACTAGTGGCTACTTGATGGTTTTTATTAAATTGACTAGTAGAACTGCTCGGATAATTAATACTGTAGATGTTTTCAATATCGTCAATGATTTTTTGTATCTGAGGTTTAAGTATATTAATTTTCTTGCTATCATGTCTTAGTGTCGTAAACGTTATACTAGTATGATTAAAAACCAGGGTAGTTTTAGTATACTTATTTAATTCAGAAGCAATACAGGTATTTAACATCGTATTTACTAGACATACACAAATTATTAAAATTCTTTTTATCATACTATCAGCAAAACTATTGTATTTTTGAATTTAGATAGCAATAAAGCTATGATTAATAAATATTTTAAATCAGATTTTTTTAAAAATATCTCCGTTTTAATGGGAGGTACTATCGTTGCACAAGCTATACCTATTATTCTTTCCCCTGTTATGGCTCGCTTATATACCAAAGCTGATTTCGCACTTTATAACTTATTTTTTGGCGCTATTACCATTTTCTTTATTTTCTTTACATTAAGGTACGAACAAGCTGTCGTATTACCAAAAGATAAACGCGAAGCGCAACATATAGTAATTCTAGTCGCTATGATCAGCTTAATTGTAGGTGTCATTTCTATGATATTATGTTTTTTTATCGCTGCTCCAATAAGTAAACTATTAGCCAACCAAGCTTTCGAAAAATGGATCTATTTACTACCTCCAACACTTACTTTTATTGGTATTTATCAAGGATTTAATTATTATCTGACGCGCGAAAAAAAGTTTAAAGCTTCTTCTCTAAATAGAATAGTACAACGTATTGTAGAAGCCATAGTGAATCTTTCTTTAGGCTTTTTTAGATTCCCTGCAGGTCAACTTATAGGCGATTTCTCAGGTAGGATAGGAGTGACTGTGATGTCCTCGAGCCAATCGATTAAAGCGGGTTTCTCTTTTAAAGAAATAGATTTCACATTAATAAAATCTCTAGCTAAAAGATATTACCAATTTGCTGTTATCGGTTCTATTCCTGCCGTATTAAATGCGTTGTCATCAAATGTTAGTATATTCTTCATTAGTTCTTTTTACGCTAGCGTAAATAATACAGCAGATTATGGCAATTCAAGAGCTATGCTAGCAATTCCACTATCAATCATTTCCGTAAATCTTTCGCAATTATTATTGCAACGCCTTAGCGCTAAAAGAATGAATGGTGAAAGTATTTATTCAGAAGTAAAAAAAATATTTTTTATACTTATAAGCATCTCTTTTTTTATATGGTTAATTCTTCAATTTCTGGCACCATCATTATTTGCATTTGTTTATGGCGAATCATGGAGAAGCACTGGCGTAGTAACTACCATACTTGCTTGTGGTTTCGCTATTCGATTTGCTGTATCTCCTCTAAGTTGTGTTTTTACAGTTTACGAAGAAGTCAAATTATTAAGCCTTTGGCAAATATTTTATTTCACAGCTATTATATCGCTCTATTTCTTTAAAGGTTTAGCATTTCATCAATTTCTATGGATCTGCACTGGTATAGATGTAATTGCTTATTCTGTGTATTTACTCCTCATATTTTATGTAGTAAAAAAGAAATAAAAAAAGCTTCCTGTATGCATACAGGAAACTTCTTTTATTTATTCGATAAATTATTTTACAAATAAATGTAAAATGAAAAATAATAATGCTGAAAGAAGTATTGTAATTGGTAAGGTTAGTACCCACGCAATTATAATATTGGTAATAGTACCTTTTTGTAAATTCTTTACCCCTTTTGCTGCCACCATACTTCCTGCAATTCCGCTTGATAATACATGTGTTGTTGATACTGGTAAGCCATAATAGGAGCTCAACCCAATGGTACCTGCTGCAACTAACTCAGCAGAAGCTCCTTGAGCATAAGTTAAATGTGATTTGCCTATTTTCTCGCCAATCGTAACAACAATTCGTTTCCACCCAATCATCGTCCCAAGTCCTAAACAAAAAGAGATTAATAATACCGTCCATAATGGGGTAAACTCAATTTGCTTTTTAAGTGGTTTTAAATCGGTTGTAATTAACTTTAGTGATTCTTTACTAATATTGGTTTCACTATCTTTTTCAATACTTTCAGTGTTTTTTGCTAAAGTGGATATTCCTTTTCGTATTGCAAATAATTGATTCTTATCATTTTTATCCAATGCCATAACTTTTTGCTTCAAATCAATGGCAGTTTCTAATGATTTTGAAATTTCAATATTCGAAGATTTTGAAGAAATGATAGTATAATCGCCAATCAACTTATCTATTTGCATAGTGGTTTTTGTTATATCCATATCTTTATTAACTGCAAAATGTAATGGAATAAACGTCATAAGAATTACTAATAATAAGCCTAAGCCTTTCTGTCCATCGTTTTGTCCGTGCGCAAAACTAACGGCTCCACAAGTAATAAATAAAATAATTCTAATCCACATTGGAGGCGTAGAATCTTCTGTTGGCTCAGAAAATAAAACCTTGTTTTTAATAATTAATCGTAATAAAATCATTAATATAATGACAACTGCAAAACCAAATAAAGGAGATAATAATAAGGATTTTCCAATCTCAAAAGCTTTATCCCAATTTGGACCTACTCCACCATGAAAATATTGAAAAGCAATTCCCCCTCCTAATAATGATCCTATAAGTGTATGTGAACTAGAACAAGGTATTCCAAAATACCAAGTTACTAAATTCCATATAATCGCAGATATTAAAATCGAAAAGATTAACGCAATTCCTACACCTGCAGATTGAGTCATCATATCATTAATAGGCATTAGTTTTACAATCCCCATGGCAACCTTAGGGCCAATTAAATATAGACTTGTAACCATACCTAAAAAATTAAACAATCCAGAATATATAACTGCTGTTTTTGGTTTTAATGATTTAGTATATATTACCGTTGCTACTGCATTAGCCGTATCATGGAATCCATTGATAAACTCAAAAGCACATACGCATAGTAAACATAAAGCCAAGAAAAATAAAGTTAATCCAGAAAATGATTGAAAAATGTCCATATATTATTTTATTATTATGTAAAGCGAATATTCATTTTTTAATATTATTAAATTGTTAATCAAAGTTTAATTTTTCACTCTGGTATATTAATTTAATACCGTATTGATTTTGCATAGGATATAATATACTATGCAATTTAATACTATAATTAATGATGATATAGAACTAATATTTGCTACAAAGTTATATAAATTAGTCATATATCCATATATGTCTATTTCCCATTTTATACTTGTTCTATGAACATATGTAATAACAATGATTATTAATAGATAAAATTAGTTCTATTTTTTATTTTATGACTTAAATATGACACTATTATATATGGAATAATACAGTATTTAAGTTCTTGTAATTGAATCTAAATTTAATAACCTTTAAATAATTATATTATGTTACTACAACGATTATTATTTGATTGGTCAAGTCCAATTGATAACAACAGAAATGAATTAGTTTTTGAAAACAGAAACAAACAATACGGTGCGTATGTAATTAGAAGAGATTATGACCAGGTAATGATTATATCAGTATTATGTGCAACTGCCTTAATAGTTGTTCTATTATCAACTCAATTCTTAATTAAAAATGCTCCAATTAAAAATCATGAAATAAATAAAGAATTAGAAATCATTAAATTCATTGATAATACGCCTAAAGATAAGATTCTAGACCCTATTAAAAAAGAGATAGAAGTAAAGCCATTAATTAAACCTTCTCCACCTGCACCTGCTGTTAGAGGGATTAATATAAATAATGTGGTTTTAGATGATCATCCTACTACAACTACTAATACTGCTATTGTTCCCGACCCGAACGCCAATCCAAATGCGATTGATAATAAAGATCCTCAACCTCCAATTAAACTTCCTGATCATACAAATACAGGTATTGGCGGGGTAATTCCAACCAACGAATCTAATGAAATAGTCCTATCACCTGATATTTTACCTTCATTTGTGGGTGGTGAAGAAGCATTGAGTTTATACTTTAGAAAAAACATAGTTTATCCATCAGGTGCCCTACAAAGAGATGAACAAGCAAAAGTTATTGTAAAATTTGTGGTGGAAAAAGATGGAAGTATAGGTGTCTCTGAGGTAGTGAAAGGTGGTACATATGCCTCATTAAATACAGAAGCTCTTAGAGTAGTTAAAAAAATGCCTAAATGGAACCCTGGGATGAGTGGTGGTAAACCAGCTAGGGTATACTTTTACGTGCCTATAAATTTTTTAATAGCAGATAATTGATAATAATCGTTAAGCCGGTGTTTTATAATAACATCGGCTTTTTTTATTCGTATAATATAAATAATATTGCAAACCAATAAAATGAGCCTTATGAATACGAAATGGATGCATCCTATGAATTTATTCAGTTTAACCATGATTATAATTATATCTATAATTGGTTTACTTTTTCTATTTACTAATTTTTATAGTGAAATTATTGCCGGTACTAATAGGAAAATATTAGGTATAATATTTCTTGTTTACGCCTCTATTAGATTTATTCGTTTTTATCAAATTATTAATGCAGATGACAGTGAAAAATTATTGTAAAAACATACTAGCTTTTATTTCTTTATCAATTTTCTTTACTGCCTGTAATTATGATAGCCCCAGCAAAAGAGATACGCCTACTCAAGGGATTGAAAAAATAATTATTGACGAAAGTTATTACAATTTTATGAGTTCAGAGCTATTTACTTTCATGAGTAAATATCCGGATGCTTTAATGTTAGAAAAATTTATGCCCGAAGAAGAAGCTATAAAATATTTGATAAATGACAGCGTAGATGTTATTGTAATTAGTAGAGATTTGACAACTCAAGAAAAAGAAGTGTTTGAATCGAAAAAGATTAAATCTAGAACAGTTGAAATCGCAAAAGATGCAATTACGTTTATTGTAAATAGAAATAATCCTGATTCAATTTTTACCAAAAAACAAATGGATTTAATTTTAAGTGGTAAAATCAAATCTTGGAATGAATTAAATAACAAACGAAGTAATGCTAATTTCGTTCTAGTACTAGACAATGAAAAAAGTGCAAATGCTAGATATTTAAAGGATACTTTTATTAAATCAACTAATTTCCCTTCAACTATTACTGTAGCTGGTAGTAACTTGAATATTTTTAAAGTCGTTTCAGAAAATCCTAACGCCATTGGTATTATTAGTAATGGTTGGATAAGTGATCGAGATGATAGTACTTGCAATGCTCTTTTAAACATGATAAGTTTGGTTGCCATAAAAAAAGACGATACTAGTAAAGCTTTTCAACCTTTTCAAGGCTTTATAAGTAGCAATGAATATCCCTATACTCGTAAATTATATATGATTAATACAGAAGGTTCTAATGGATTAGCTACTGGTTTCGTTTCATACGTAGCAGGAGAGAAGGGGCAATTAATAATTCTTAAAAATGGCATAGTTCCTGCAATAGTACCTAGTAGAAGCGTGAAAATAGATATAGAACATTAACAATTAAAAAAAGAAAAACTATCTTTGTCTTATGAATAAGAACATTTTTATTATCCTTTTAAGCAGTTGTATTATTACAACTAGTATTTTTGCTCAAACTTTATCAGATGCTATTCGTTTATCTGAAAACGAAGCATTTGAAAGCTCTGAAAAAGCCTTTGAAAAAGTTATCGCAGCGGATGCAACTAATGCTGATATATACTATTATCAAGGACAAAATTTTTTAAAATTAGAAAAAAATGATGCTGCAAAAGCAGCTTTCGAAAAAGGTTTATCTATTAATCCTAACTCGGCATTAAACAATGTTGGATTAGGTAAATTAGCTTATGCATCTAATGATATTGCTAAAGCTAATGATTACTTTGCCAAAGCAAAAACACTAATTAACGATAAATCAGTAAAAAAATCTGATAAAACCAAAGTTTTATGTGAAATTGCTGAAACATATATTTATTCAACTATCAAAAATTTAGCCGCAGCAGATACAATTCTTACTAATGCTGAACGTTTAGACCCATTAAATACAGATGTATATCTTTTAGAAGGAGATTTATTATTAGAAAAAGATGCATTTAATGCAAGTGCTGCTTTAGCTAAATACAATAAAGCCTTAGAAATCAATCCTAAATTAACAAAAGCTATTATTAGAAAAGGTAAGATTTATAAAAGAGCTGGTAGTCCAAATGAAGCGCTAGATAAATATAAAGAAGCAGAAGCAATCGATTCAACATTTGTACCAGCATATAGAGAAAAAGCGGAATTATATTTCCTAGCAGGTAAAAAAGATCAAGCCATTGCCAATTATCAAAAATATCTTCAATTAAACAATAGCCAGTTAGCTCAGCAACGTTATGCGTATTTCTTATATGATAATAAACAATTTGCGGATGCTATTGCTCAACTTCAAAAAATTCAAGCAAGTGGTAATACATGGAAATATGCAGATAGATTATTAGGCTATTGTTATATAGAAACTGGAGATTATGCGAATGGATTAACTAGTTTGAATAAATTCATGGCAAATAAAGGTGATATTAAAACTATAGCACTTGATTATAAATATTTAGGAACTGGATATAGTAAAACAGGTAATGATAGTTTAGCTGTTAATAGTTTAGCTGAAGCAATCAAATTGGATACATCAAATGTTGATATTCAGTCTGATATTGCAAATGCTTTATACAAACAAAAAAAATATGCAGATGCTATTCAAGCATTTAACAAAAAAATAGCTATGGGAAAAGATTTATCAGCTACTGAATATAATAGCTTAGGTAATTGTTTTAAAAACTTAAAAGATTTCCAAAGTGCAGATATTGCATATACTAAAGTGATTGAAAAAAGTCCTAGTTATGCAAATGCATATTTAAATAGAGCTATAGTAAATGCTTCAATGGATACAACTACTCCAACTAAATATTTAGCAAAACCATTCTTTGAAACGTATTTATCAAAAGTAGATATGACAGATCCTAAAAACGTAAATTCAATCAAAATGACCCTAGAGTATTTAGGTTCTGAAGCATGGAAAAACACAAAAGACATTCCTAAAGCAAAAGAATACTATACTAAACTTAAAGAATTAGACCCAGAAAATGCAGCACAGAAAGCGTTTTTTGCTAGTCCACAAGGTGTAAATTAGAAGATATCAAATATTAAAAAACGCTATTACTTAAAAAGTAATAGCGTTTTTCATTTATAATACTCGAATTGGAATAGATTGTATAAATAGTGTTTTTTTAACATTCTTTTATGGAAAAATGATTTGCATTCATCTATTAACTTATCTATCTTAGTAAAACTAAAAAAAATAATATCATGCAAAACGTAATACAAAAATTCGCCTTAGGATTTACATTATTTACTTTACCGCTAGTATCATTTGCTACCAACAAAGAAGTGAATACACTTCAAAATTTAGTACCTAAAGACGCTAAAACGCTAATAAATAAAACTAAAGAAATTAGTGTTGCAGAAGCTAATGCAACAAATTTTACAGGTACTTATACAGGCAAACGTTATCAATATTCAGCAGATCACACTCAAATTCTAAGAACATACACGTATAGTATGCAAATTGATCAGAAGGGTGATCAAATAACAGGTAGTACAAATATTACTGCAGATAATGGCGATTATGCTATCATTAAATTAAGAGGTATAGTAATTAGCAGTAAATTATATTTTGAAGAATATCAAATTGAAGAGCAGAGAAAATCTGATGATATGGTATGGTGTTTTAAAGTAGGAGAATTACAATTAGGTAAAAATAAAGGCAATACTGTTGTTTATGGACCTACCAATAGTTATACTTCAATAAATTATTATCCTTGCACTGGAGGTTATACGGTTTTAGAAAAAGAAACTACTTTAAAACCAGCTTCATCGAATAAAGAAAGTAATCAATTGTCTAATGTTACAGATCATTCCGAAGTAAATATTACAATTTATCCAAATCCATTTGTAAGTAATATTACAGCTCAATATAATTTAATAAAAGATGCAAAAGTAAGCGTTGAATTATTTGATATCAATGGAAAATTAATTTCTACTATTTGTAATGAATCGCAAACTTCAGGAGATCATAATTTACAAATTGATGGCTCGAAGTTATCAAATGGAGTATATGTTTTAAAATTAAATATTGATGGTCAAATAACTTCAAAACAAATAATAAAATCGGCTAGTAATTAATTTCCTAGTCTATACAAAATTAAAACCTCTCCATTTGGAGAGGTTTTTTTATATATCCATGGTAGATTTATTTATTAAATATTCGGCATCTGTATAAGCAGGATAACGCATTAAGAATTTAATTCCTTTTTCTAGACTCAAATTTTCAAACATTACACGATACATTACATGTACAATGGGGGCTGTAATTTGATAATGCATACTAAGTGCTTTTACAATCTGAATGGTACGAACTCCTTCTGCTACTTCAGTCATACTATTTAAAATATCTTTAACACTTTCCCCGTTTGATAGCCTTAAGCCTACGCTAAAATTCCTACTATTTGGGGAAGAACAAGTGGCTATTAAATCTCCAATACCAGCCATTCCCATAAATGCTTCAGGTGTAGCACCTAATGCTCTTCCAACATAAATCATTTCTGCCATGCCTCTAGTTATAAGTAAAGCTTTTGCATTTTCACCTAAATTCATTCCAGTAATAGCTCCTGCTGCAATAGCAATATAGTTTTTAAGTACACCAGCTAATTCAATTCCAAATATGTCATTACTACCATATACTTGAAATTTTGTACTTCTAAGATATTTCTGACCTAAATCAATCACTTCATCAAATTTACTTGCAATAACCGTTGCAGCTGGTTTCCCAGCACTTATTTCACTTGCTAAATTAGGACCTGCCAAGCATCCTACTCTCACTACACTCGAGTCTTCACGGATAACTTCACTCATTGTTTTTATATTGGAGCGAGAGATGGTATAATAATTATTTATATCTACATCTAAATCAAAACCTTTTGTTCCATGTATTAATATATGTCCTGGATTCAAGAAAGGTGAGAAATCTTTAATCATTTCTCTAAACTTTGTAGATGGGATTATTGGAAAAAGTACTGTACATTCTTTACAAATTTGTTCAATACTAGAGATAATGGTAATATTTGGATGTATAAATTTAGTATTTGTTGTTTGTTGAAGGATTAATTCATTCGCTTTTTCAAGCTTTCTGGTATACAAAAGAACTTTATTTTTTTCAGCCAATAAATTTGCAATAGCCATCCCAAAACTACCAGCACCAATTACACCTAATGTTATTTGATTGTGATTATACATATTTTTCAAGTTGATAGCCAATAGCTCTATTATGATAAAAGAATAACAATTTTTTATGACCACTAACTACATTGCCATTTTCATTTATCTGTAAAACTTGTTCGGTATGATACATGCCTAAATTTTTAAAACCATGCTCAATTAATTCTTTTATAGGTAAGCGAATTTCTTCACTTAATAGTATTTTATTATTCTTCTCTAATTCGTATAAATGTGTTCTTATATTATCTACTGACTTCTCAAAGATTGAATAATTAATCTCAGTATCTTCATTTGGTAATCTTAAAAATGCATATAAATCAAGATGGGGAAACATATTTCGCATCAAGGTGAATGCAGTAAATGCTACTAAATTAGAGCTAAGAATAGTGTTGTGAGTATAAAATTTATCTACAATACTTCTCTCTAACATTCGTGTATATTCGTTTTCTCTTTGAATATTGATATTAAAATCACCATCTATTTTAAAGTAATCTTTTATATCCACTTTTCTTCCCATATGGTCAATACTATTACCTTCATCATCAACGGTATTGCCTATTACATCTAACAATGGTCCATATGACATAATCATATCTGATTTTGCAAACAAGAACTTAATGATAAATTTCAACATTTTATAAGAAGTTGAATATTCGTCATTTTCTTTGATATACTTGTCTTTGCCTGTTGATTTTAAATGTTCTTCAATTAATCCATTTGCTTCTAAAACGAAGTGATAATTAATGATACAAGGTAGTATAAAGATACGTTTTGCTTTTTCATCTTTTGCTTTTGCAATTAGATTACGCTGGGCTTCAACAGTTGTCCCTAAAAGCCCTAGTTTTAAATGACTTTCTAATTGGCCAGATCTACTTCTAGTTCCACCGGGAAAAAATAACCCGTTAACTCCATTTTGTAAAGCTATAGTAGAATAATTTTTTAATAATTCAAGATAAACACTATTTTTTTTACGACGATCTACTTTAAATGCACCTAAATTACTCATAAAATAATTTAATAGTCCTATGCTAAATAAATTAAGTCCTGCACCATAAGTAACTGCAGGAAGCCCAATTCTATCAATTATATAACCCATAATAATAGAATCAAGATTACTAAAATGTGTGGGTACTACAACAATAGTAGCTTCTTTTGCTAATTTTCTGATTTTATCTAATTCACCAGTTATAATAACTTTTTCGTCGAGTGTTTTTTGTGTTCTCCAGAATTTGAATCGATTACTTGGTGTAGCATTTAATATTTTTGATACTAGAACAGAAACTGTAGTTCTCGCGAATTCATATACACCAGGTTTAAAATTACCGACAATTTCATTGGCATATCTATCCATGATTTTATTCAGGATTGACAAACTTGAAGAGTTGTCAGTGATTAATTGGTTTTCATCTTCAATATGAATCCTCAATAATTCATTTTTAATATTGCTCCAAAATTCTCTTTCATCTGCAGGATCTGCTTTCCAGGCTTTTTGTGTAAGTCTAATTCGCTCTGCATATAAAACTTTACCTAGCACATCATTTAATTCTTTTTCAGTTCGTACTTTTGATAATATTTTATTTCGAGTGATATCTTTAATTTCGTTTAGAAATGCATCTTTATGCTGACTAATTTTATATATTGGCCAGTCCTTAGGATTAGGAATTATAGGTTCAAGTGTTTTCTTTAAAATTTGATGCAATGAATTCTTTTTTTTGTAAAAATATGTTTTTTATGTGGAGGAGACAAATGTAAATATCGCATTTTTAAGTAGTTTTTTATCTTTTAATTTATGAATTTAAGTTGAGTAGAATTATAATAGAAATAGTAGTCATTTTTTAATATAATAATATAATATATTACTACTATATTGAAATAGCAACTATATTGAAATTATATTACTTTTGATTAATGAGTAATTTATTTACACCATTAAAAATTGGCCCAATTGAATTACGAAATAGGAGTATACGTGCAGCTGCATTTGAAGGGATGTGTCCTAATCATAACGTAAGTAATGATTTAATCAATTATCATTCTAATATTGCTGCAGGTGGGATAGGAATGACTACTGTTGCGTATGCATCAGTATCAAAAAATGGCTTATCATTTTCACATCAAATGTGGATTAGAAAAGATATAATACCTTCTTTAAAGGAATTAACATATGCAATACAGAGTAGAGGAGCCAAAGCTTCAATACAGTTAGGTCATTGTGGTAATATGGCCAAATACAGAACAATTAAATCTAGAGCTATAGCTCCTAGTGCTATCCCTAATTTATATGCTATGACATTTCCTAGAGAGATGCAACAAACAGATATAAATGAAATAGTAAATGACTTTAAACAAGCAACAAAATTTGCGATTGAAGCTGGATTTGATGCGGTTGAGGTACATGCAGGTCATGGTTATTTAATCAGTCAATTTCTCTCTCCATATACCAATCATCGAACTGATACCTATGGTGGTAGCCTAGTTAATAGAATGCGATTTATGGAAGAAGTATTAAATGCTGTTTTAGAAGAAGCAAAAGATAAAATAGCTGTTTTAGTTAAAATGAATATGCGTGATGGTTTTAAAGGAGGTTTGGAGAAAGAAGAGAGTCTTGTAGTTGCTAAAAAATTACAAGAATTAGGAGTAAACGCTTTGGTGTTGAGTGGCGGATTTGTTAGTAAAAGTCCTATGTATGTCATGAAAGGAGCTATGCCATTTAATACTTTAGCAGCCCATATAGACGAAACCTATTTGCGTTTTTTTATAAAAAGATTTGGTCAATTTTTGGTAAAACAAGAAACCTTTTCTGAAAATTATTTTTTAGAGGAAGCTATCTATTTTAGACAAAATTTACAATTGCCATTGATTTATATAGGAGGTGTTTTATCGGAAAAAAACATAGAAGAAGTTCTTATGAAAGGATTTGATGGTGTAGCTATGGCAAGATGTTTAATTGAAAATCCTAATTTTATTTTAGATATAAAAAACAAAACCAAAGTACAATCAGCATGTAATACTTGTAATCATTGTATTGCTTGTATTTACAATAATAAATTTGAATGTTCATTGCACCTATAATACAATATTATGATTATAAAAAATAAATTGGCTTTAATTACAGGAGGCTCTTCTGGCATAGGCAAATCGATAGCTTTTGAATTGGCAAAGAAAGGTTATGATTTATTGATCGTAAGTAATAAACAAAATGAATTAGAAAGTAGTAAAAAAGATTTAGAAATTGAATACCCTATTACTTGTCATACATACTTTGCAGATTTAAGTTTAGAATCAGCAGCACAAGATGTGTATTCGTATTGTATGGAAAAACAATTTGAGATTGAATTTTTAGTTAATAATGCAGGTATTTTAATTTTTTCAGAATTGCATGAAACAAAAGATGGATTAGCAAATAGAATATTGATGTTACACATGTATACTCCAACTATTTTATGTAGATTATTTTCAAAAGATATGATACTAAGAAAAAAAGGATTTATACTTAATATCTCATCTATTTCAGCTGTAATGCCATTTCCATGTATATCATTATATGGACCTACCAAAACTTTTATACGCGCTTTTAGTAAAGCTATTCGAATAGAATTATCAGGGCACAATATTCAAGTATGTTGTGTTATGCCAGGAACTACTGAATCTGCATTATATGATCCACAAAAAGTGAATTTCGATTTTGCAAAAAGAATTGGAATTATGACAGATTCAACATTTGTCGCCAAACATGCTATAAATGCAACATTTGCAAATAAAGGCGAGGTAATTCCTGGATGGATAAATAAACTAAGTGTAGCAACGGTACCTTACATACCAAGATTTTTTATACAATATTTATATAGTGGAACTAATTTAGTAACTAGGTTTAAAAAAATATTGGACTAAACGTTTATATAAATTTCACTTTCCCTGCAGCAAACCAACACATTCTAAGAAGAATTAAGCCATGTTTGAATCTAGAAATATTAGTATCACCATAAACTCGTTCTCTATAACGAATTGGTAAATCTATGATTTTTAAATTGAGTTTGAAAGCCCCGAAAAGTAAATCAAAATCCCCAAAAGGATCAAACTCACCGAAGAATTTTCTGTTTGCAACTAATCTAATATAATCTTCACGGAACATTACTTTAGTACCACATAAGGAGTCTTTGATAGGTTGTTCAAGCATCCACGTAAATACCATGGAAAAGAATTTATTTCCTAATGTATTTAGAAATCGCATAGCATTATCTTCCATAGGATAAACTAAACGAGAACCATTTATGAATTCGGCTTTGCCGCTTGCGATAGCATAATAAAATTTTGGTAAATCTTCGGGTGGTACAGTTAAATCGGCATCTAAGATCATTAAAATGTCTCCAGTTGCGATTGAGTAGCCTTTTCGAACTGCATCTCCTTTCCCTTTACCAGGTTGTTGACATATTTTAATATCATAAGAATCTTTATATTTTTCAGCAACTTGTTGGATGACTTCCCAGGTATTATCGGTACTATTTCCTTCTACAAAAATAATTTCTTGATGTTTGCCAAATTTAGGCATTCGAAGAATAGCATTTTCAATATTACCAGCTTCATTTCTTGCAGGTATTACTATCGTAGTTGAATATTTATTTTCTACATTTGAATTGTCGTGAAAATAGGGGCGGGCGAAAACAAATTGATTTAAACAAAGATGTCTGAAACCCGGAAGTTTTGCTAAATATTTATTAGAAAACCAAGATAAAATTGGGATATTAAATGGAATGAGTGTACGTTGATTTTGCTTATATGGATCAAAATCAGATTGTTTTAATAAGTTCTCTATGTCGTAATGAGAAAGCCAACTTTGTTGTAAGCTTTTCTTTTTTAAACCGAATGTTTCACCTGATTTTAGTATAGGTTCCCAAAGGTAATTATAATATGAAATAATGATTCTTGTTTGTTCATGGCAAACTTTTTTCATTTCCATAAATACATCTAATACATTATCAAAATAACCAATTACATTAGAAAGGATAATGACATCAAATTTTTCATTGAGATTGATTTGAGTAGCGTCTTGTACATGAAATTCAACATTTGAATATAAAGATTTTGCTTGTTGAATCATTTTTGGAGAATAATCAATTCCTACTTTTCTTTTGCCATTTAATTTAGAAATGGTATTACCTGTTCCACAACCTATTTCGAGTACTGAATTATCTTCATGTATAAAATAATTGCAATAGTTCACTATATCGTTATAATAATAGCTATATCTTTTTCTATATTGATCATAACCTGGGGCAATAGATTCGAAATGATCGTAGTATTTATGTGCTTTGCTAGCGAAATTGTCTTTGATTTCCATGAATATATTAAATAAGAAGCCTGATGTATTATTTTGAGTTCAAAGGTACTTCTTTTTGTTTAGCTCTCATACTATCAATTAAATCGTAGTCTATTTTTAATAGGGTAGAAGGCTCTTCTGTACCAAATACTTTGACCATTTTAAAACAACCAGGATATTTTTTTTCAATATATCCGGCAAATCTGTGTACTGTTGACATAAACTCATTAGGTCGATATACTTTTTCTTCTAGTCTTAGTTCAGCTAAACCAACGTGAGTTACATTATTTTTGCGTAACTGACTAACTAAACTATCTGGATCTTCTTTATCTCCACCTCGATAAATACCATAAAATTCAGTACCATTAGCAAAAATAAATGACATAGTGGGTTTTCGCACAGCAACAAAGCTACCTTTAGGTAAACTATCTGCACAATATTTACTCATGAGTATATAATTTTGAAAGTCTATTTCATATCCGTATAATAATTCTCCATTTTTTACATGAGAAAGCTCTTCGGCATTTTCACTAATAGCTGTATTGGTTTTGCTAAATGAAGCTAATAGCAAAACTATTACTATACCTACGTATACTATTGGAAGATTGATTTTATTTTTAAATAAGTCATAAAAAAAGTAAAGCAAACCAATTAGTAAAAATGGTATTAATATCATTATTAATCTTTCTTGTCCCCATTGAGTTTGGAGAGTAATAAAAGTAATGACAGACATGAAAAATACATAAAGTAAAGTGACTAAAATATACTTATTGTTTGATTTCCATGCACGGTAAAATGTATATCCTAATAAAGCTACAATGATGAATGTAACTATTTTATTAGGTTCGGGCATACCCGTTTCATCGTTCATTGTATCTGTATTTATGCCTATCAGATTCATAAATCTAGATGATAAATAAATATGTGCATTTTCAAAAAAACGAGCAATAAAACCTGCTGTATCTTCATTTCCTAATTCGGGTTTATAGGCATCCTTTTGAAAAAGAATTTTACTTTGGTCTCCAAAATCAGTGATTTTAGACCATAGTATTTTTAAAGAAAGTTTATTTAAAATAAAGAATATACCGAATGAAACAGCACCTAGAGTAGCATGTAAGTATTTTTTTTGTAAAATAAAATAGGAGATTACTACCAAAACACCAGATATAGCAACTGTTCTAGTTAGGTACATCATAAAAAGAACAAGTCCATATAGGATCCAATATGGAATATTTTTTTTCCAATCTGTTTCTTGTTCAACTCGATCAATCATAAAAAAAGAAGTCCAAATAAAAATTGATTGGAAAAGAGAATAGAATGCTTCTGTAAAAGTAAGACTTGCATAAGCTGCAAATGAAGCATTGATAGCGGTTAAAAAGATTGCTGGTAAAGCCACAATATAGGGAACACGTTTTTCATAGGCTTTCACTAAAATAAAAATGCTTAATACAAAACTAATCAGTGAAACAATTTTTAATTTGATAATATCTACCCCAAAAGCTTTAATAATAAATGAGAGAAACATTGGATAAAAGGGAGCATTTTCGATATGATAAAATCCAAAAAAGTTTTTAGCATAACTAGTAGCATTTTGAATATAGAGTGCATCATCATTATTAATTACACGAGCTTTAAATAATAGATAAGATATAAAAGCGGCAATTAAGGTGATTGCTATTGTATAATACCATCCTTTACTAGCAATATGATTTTCAATAGACTCATATAGACTACTAGTACTTGATTCAGTTTTTGAAGTCTGCTCTTTTTTTGGTTGATTCGTTTTTGACATCTATATTAATTTAAAAATATATTATAATATAATTCTTTAGGTTGACCTTTAAAACGTTGAATATTTTGTAAGTCGATGCTTTGAGTTTGGCCATTTTCAAGCAATTGAATAGAATAACCAAGATCTTTGATAATACTAAAATAATCTTCCACCGTATTTCCAGACGCTTCAATACCATGTGGCCAAAATTCAAGAAGGACTTTAGGTCTGCATCTTTCAATTAACTTTTTCATCCCTTTTAAAGCTTCAATTTCATATCCTTGAATATCCATTTTAATAAAATGGATCGTTTGGTTTTCATTAAAATAATCATCAATTGCTATAGACTCTATTTCATATACTTGACTATAATCATCAACAGGATAGGTACGATGATCTACATTTAATTCTTTTGAAGTATAAATTTTAATTTTTTCGGTTTTACTACTAACTGCTTTATTGTTTAAAACTACATTAGATAAATGAGTAGTATTTTCTTTCAAATAAGCAAAGTTTTTAGTATCTGGTTCAAAAGAATATACTTTACCTGAATGACCAATACATCCAGCTATAATTTTAGTATAGAATCCAATATTAGCTCCTATATCTAATACCTGATCTCCTGTTTTAATATTGTTTTTTAAGAAATGAATTTCTTTTTCATCTTGATTGTTTTTGAATAATGTATAAGCATGCTTATATACAAATGGCATATATTTATAAAGGAAATTCCCAATAGCTAATGATACTCTCAAAATGTTATATTTTTTCTACTATAATAGTGTTAAATAATGCATTAAATACGTTAAATGGTTTACTTAAAAGCTCAATAAAATTAATAAGTCCATATGCAAAATTAGGAACTAATGAGGGCTTTGATAAACCACCACTTAATAAATATTTATAAGGGGTATGATAAGTGAAACTTTTTAATCGTAAATGGGGATATTTTTGGTGAAATAAGTTGATATCTCGTTTAAATACAATCCAAGGAATGGCTCCATTAGCATCACTTAATGGCCCTTTGCTATCTATAATTTGCCATTCTTTTCGTTTAGGATCGAAAGGTTCATGATGAAGGTTTTGATAAATAAATCGACTTATAAATGTATTAGCAGGTTCTATCATGTAAATTATACCACCTTTTTTTAATACTCGTTGTGATTCTTCAAAAAAGTTTTCACAATTTGGAATATGATGTAATACATTCAACATAAATATCGCTTTATGTGAATCATTTTCAAAGGGCATTTTTTCTGCATTCAATACCATGTCGCAACAAGCAAGAGGCATAATATCAGAAGTAGTTATACTAGGAATAATGTCTTTAATAAATCCACCACCAGAACCAATTTCAAGCAATTTACCATCAGGTAGATTTTGTATATATTGGTTAAATGATTGATACCAATCTATATAAATTTGTTTTAAAAATGGTTTATTTAAAATAATCTCTCTATGAGCCATTGTTGTTTTTGGATCATCGAGATTTTGATTCGGAACATGTGTAGTATTCATATATAAATAAAAAGCGAACCGCTAAATTAATAACGATTCGCTTAAAAATTGCATAAAATTAAATAATCATAGAATAAATTTCTGAACGATACTTATATCTTAAAGTAATTAAATCATATAACGTTGTCAATATATAGGATAATTATTTAAATTAATATAAGTTATATTTGTTCATGTTTATTCAAACGAAAGATGGTTCATATACATTGATAAATAAGGAATTAAATGTATATTATCATTCTATTCATGGGGCTCTTCAAGAAAGTTTACATGTATTTATTCAATCTGGTATTGATTATTATTTTGCTAAAAATACAGCTATTCAACAACTCGACATATTTGAAATGGGCTTTGGTACTGGATTAAATTGTCTATTAGCATATGCATATTTAGAATCGAAATCATTGCCAGTTAGATATGTTAGTATTGAGAAATATCCATTAGAATCATTTGATACCAGCACCTTTATTCATAATATTAGTGATTATATCAACCATGAAACGATATTTAATCAAATGCATTCAGCTGCTTGGAATAAAATGATTCATTTAAATCCTCATTTTGAGCTATATAAAATAAAAGATGATATATGTCTTTATTCACCCGAACAAAGTTATGATATTATTTTTTTCGATGCTTTTGCGCCTTCAGTACAGGCCGAATTATGGAATGTTGAGATGATGAAAAAAATGTATGATTATTTAAAATTAAATGGTATCCTATTAACCTATTGCGCCCAAGGCCAATTTAAACGTAATTTAAAAGCATCAGGGTTCACCATTGAAAGCATTCCGGGACCACCTGGAAAGCGTGAAATGACACGGGCACATAAATTATAGTATTTATCATCAATTTGTTTGTTAATAAAATATACCATCAACTCAAAAAGCTATCTTATTTTTGTTACTGAAATTATTTAATGCTATGAAATACTTAAATGTCTATTTGTTTGTCTTATTATTCATAATTCTTTTTACGGGATGTATTAAAGATATAGATATTACTGCACCTGGCCAAGAAACAACTATTGTATATGCATTATTAGACATAAGAGATACGAAACATTTTGTTCGAATTGAAAAAGCATTCTTAGATAAAGAAAAAAGCGCATTGGTTATGGCAAAAGAAACAGATTCAATATATTATGCTAATATATTGAATATAACTGTTACAGATATGACTAATGGAATCGTATATACTTTGAATAAAGTATATGGAGACACCACTGGGATACCCAAAGATTCGGGTATTTTCAGTAATACACCTAATGTTTTGTATTCATTTGATGCCACTTTACAAAAAGATCATCCATATAAATTGATTGTAAAAAATACACAATCAGGGAATGAAGTTTATTCTCAGATTATGTTAGCGAATATTCCAAAGTTCTTATTTCCTATTTCAGGAATAGAAATAGGCATTGTAGATACAATTCCCTATACAATTAAATGGCAAACACAACCAAATGATAAAGTTTTCGATTTGTTAGTTCGTTTCAATTATTCGGAACGTAATATAATGACAAATACAACCACTTTTAAATCATATGAGTATATAGCATTGAAAGGGATTTCGTCTAATGGTTTAGGTGGAGGCGAAACAATTGAAAAGAAAATAAATAAAGCTGAAATCTATAAACGTTTAGCATTATACTTAAAACAAGATATTAACCTTGAAAGAAGAGTCGTGACTGGAAATACACTTGAATTTATATTATACGCAGCGGGTGATGAATACGACAAATATTTACAAATAAAAAATGCCCAAGGAGGAATAACTTCATTAAGTTATTTACCTACTTATACGAATGTAAACAATGGCTTAGGATTGGTTAGTAGCAGAACCTATAGTAAAGTAAATAATATTACCATTAGTCAAGCATCAAGAGATTCATTAGCTTATGGATACTATACAAAAGATTTAGGTTTCCTACCTTAATTTCTGTCTATTTGACATAAAAACAACTGGCTGTTATACTTGTAAATAAAGTATGACAGCCATTTTTATTTCATTTTGTCAGTAAATTCTGTTGGCATATCTCTTGCAATCAAGATGGCGAATCGAAAATTATAGATTCATAAAAAATCGAATATTACAATAACATAAAATAAACAAAAAAGAAAATGGGAAAAATAATTGGAATTGATTTAGGTACCACCAACTCTTGTGTAGCCGTAATGGAAGGAAATGATCCTGTAGTAATTCAGAATGATGAAGGTAGAAGAACAACACCATCAGTAGTAGGATTTATTGATAATGGAGAACGTAAAATAGGAGATCCAGCTAAAAGACAAGCCATCACTAATCCAACTAAAACCATACAATCGATAAAAAGATTTATGGGAAGAAGATATAGTGAAAGTAAACAAGATGCTGAGAATCTATCATATAAAGTAAGTGGTGGGGATAATGATACGGTACGTGTTGATATTGATGGTAGAATGTATACTCCACAAGAAATTTCAGCAATGATTTTACAAAAAATGAAAAAAACTGCTGAAGACTATTTAGGAACTACAGTTACAGAAGCGGTTATAACTGTGCCAGCATATTTTAATGATTCACAAAGACAAGCTACTAAAGAAGCAGGTGAAATTGCAGGTTTGACTGTAAAAAGAATTATAAACGAACCAACTGCTGCAGCATTAGCATATGGACTTGATAAAGGTGGTAAGGATATGAAAATTGCTGTTTATGATTTAGGAGGTGGTACATTTGATGTATCTATCCTAGAATTGGGAGATGGTGTATTTGAAGTTAAATCTACAAATGGTGATACCCACTTAGGTGGTGATGATTTTGATCAAGTTATTATAGATTGGTTAGCAGCTGAATTTAAATCTCAAGAAAATATTGAGTTGAAAAAAGATCCTATGGCTCTTCAACGTCTAAAAGAAGCAGCTGAAAAGGCTAAAATCGAATTGAGTAGTTCTCAAGAAACAGAAATTAATTTACCATATATAACAGCAATAGATGGTGTTCCAAAACATTTAGTTAAAAAATTAAGTCGTTCAAAATTTGAACAATTAGCAGATAAATTAGTAGAAAGAAGCTTAGAACCTTGTAAACAAGCATTAAAAGATGCTGGATATACAGCAAATGATATTGATGAAGTATTATTAGTTGGTGGTTCTACTCGTATTCCTAAAATTCAAGAAGTTGTAGAGAAATTCTTTGGTAAAAAACCAAGTAAAGGAGTAAATCCTGATGAGGTAGTAGCAGTAGGTGCGGCTATTCAAGGGGGTATCTTAAGTGGCGATGTAACCGGCGATATCGTATTAGTTGATGTTACTCCACTTTCATTAGGTATTGAAACGATGGGTGGCGTAATGACTAAACTTATTGAAAGTAATACAACTATCCCTACTAAAAAATCTCAATCGTTTACTACCGCTGCAGATAATCAAACGAGTGTTGAAATTCATGTTTTACAAGGGGAGCGTACTATGGCTAAAGATAATAGAACAATTGGTAGATTTCACTTAAGTGATTTACCTCCAGCTATGAGAGGTACTCCACAAATTGAAGTATCTTTCGATTTAGATGCAAATGGTATTCTTCAGGTAAGTGCTCTAGATAAAGGAACGAATAAACAACAAACGATTCGAATTGAAGCATCAACTGGTTTGAGTAAAGAGGAAATCGAAAAAATGAGAAAAGAAGCTCAAGCAAATGAAAATGCTGATAAAGCTGCTCGTGAAAAAGTTGAAAAAACAAATGAAGCAGATACACTTATTTTCCAAACAGAAAAACAATTAAAAGAGTTTGGTGATAAAATGCCTGCAGATAAAAAAGCTAATATCGAATCAGCTTGGAATGCTTTAAAAACAGCTAAAGATTCTGATGATTTAACTCAATTAGATTCAGCGATTAAAAATTTAAACGAAGCATGGCATGCGGCGTCAGAAGATATATATAAAGCACAACAACAAGCACAAGCTAGTGGTGATGCAAATCCAGGTGCTGGTCAACAAGAAGAACATGCAAATGCAGAGGCAGGAGCAGATTCAAATGTAAGTGATGCTGACTTTGAAGAAGTAAAATAATTCTTTCAAATTTAATAAATAAGATCCCTTTTCATATATTTGAAAAGGGATTTTTTTATGCATATAAATTTTAAAATTTTAGTATTATCTATTCTTAGCACAATATTGCTCTTTTCATGTGCAATTCATAAATCAATACATAATTCCAACGAATTAGTCAAAAAATGTTCATGTAATAATACAAACACTGAATATATAAATTCATTTTTACTAGCAAACAAAAAAGAAATGATTGTATGTGCGACTAAAATTCAAAAGTATGCTCGTACTACCTATAAATCGGTACATGTCATTAATTGTGCTACATCTGATTCTATAGTGCTTGCAGCAAATAATGAGTATACATTAGAAAATATAAAAGATACTTTATTTTTTACTCCAGAGTATTACCTCCCTCAAACAATTAATTATACCTACTTACCAACAGCAATTTTTATAGAAAAAGTATTTGTAAATTCATCAAATAAACTTGAATCTATTTTCGTATTCAATTCGAATTTTCCTAGATATACCCAAAGCCAAATCTTAGATGTTTTTGAATCCTACCAACTTTCTAATAATGCATCTGAATCAACTATTAAATTAATAATGGACAAATTATTAATGGCGGCATTGTCTGACAATCAACTAGCCATGAAAACATTTAAAAATTTTGAAGCAAAGTTTAAAAATTTATCTCCGGAACTTAAAGAAAGATACAACCATAATAAAGAAATATTGAAGCAGTATTTAGCTATTACTTCTTTAAAATAATCCCTTCTGTATACTCTTTACTGTGGATTTCTTCTAGTACTTCATAATTAGCATGTATAAAGCAATCTACGTATAAGGGATTTACATAAATAATGTAAACAGTTCTAGGATTTCTTAATTTACTTTGTTCAATTTGATTAACAACCTGGTTCATAACTAATCTTCCAAAAGGATTGAAAAAAAAGAAAATATGGATATCATCTATTGAAGTATAATTTGTTGCATCTGCTTGAACAACTTCAATCTTAGTATTTCCAATTTTTGTTCTTACTCTTTCAATATTTGTGAGACTAATCTCACATAACTCTTTCGCTAAATCAATACCTTTGATAGGGTCGAAACCTTCCAATGCAGCCATAATTAATACCCTTCCTTTACCGCAACCATAATCGATAAAAGTTTTATCAGTACTATATTTTTTTATCTTTTTAAATAAAATACTAAGTACATAATAACTTGCTCCTTGGTAATGGTGATTATTTTCATAATCATTATTTATGGTATTTAATGATTCTAAATTAGCTATTTGTAGTGTTTTAATACCTAGTTTTCTTTCATAATAGAATTCAAAATATAATAATTTTAAGGTAAAAATAAATCCTCTATATCTTATTGATCGAAAGAAATAATATATGTATTGTAGTATATTCACATTGCAAAAATAAAAGTATTCATGGACATAGAATTTAAAATTATAGAATTTAATAATGAAGCATTCAATCAAATGTTAGAAATACGTAGTAAAGTATTACGTGAGCCTTTAGGATTAAGATATACAAATGAACAATTAGCTGCTGAAATTAACTTTATACATATAGTGATTTTAGTTAAACAAAAAATTGTAGGTGGTTTGCAATTAGTGGAAGAAGGTAATAACAAAATTAAAGTTAGACAAGTGGCTATTGATCCATCATATCAATCAATGGGACTAGGAAAAGAATTGATGCTTTATGCTGAAGATTTTGCAAGAAAAAAGGCATATACTTATATCTACTGTCATGCGAGAAATACAGCACTAAGTTTTTATACAAAATTAGATTATCAAATAAAAGGGGAGGAGTTTCAAGAAGTAGGAATTCCTCATCATTATATGTTTAAATACTTATGATACTTTTTTATTTTAATTCTTCTTCTTTCAAAGATATCTGCCATTGTTCTACACCATATTCATCTAAATCATGAATAGTACATATACGATTACCAGGACTTCCAGTAACTTCTATTTTAGCAAAATTGCGTTTCCCTTCAACTAAAGTTTTTGTTATCACTTGAGGATTGTTTTTTTCTATTTCCGTTACTTTACTCAATATACTTAAAACAGGTGAAATTGTAAAATCATATATAGGATAATTAGTAATCGTTTCATCTTTAACTACTCTAGTTAAATGCCTATCACCAGTTAAAAATACAATACCATTTATTTGATTATTTTTAATAAAGGCTAAGAAATCTTTAGTATCTTTAGGAAAATCACTTCTCCAACATTCTTTTTCAGTTTGTTGATTTAATACTTGAGATCCTGTTATAATAAATTTAAAAGTTGCTTTACTATTAAGTAAGCTAATTTTTAACCATTGCATTTGTTCATCCCCTAATAGATGCCCATTTGAATCTTCTTCAGATGAACGATAATATCTATCATCTAATAGAAAAAAATCACAATCGTATTGACTAAAACTACTAAAAATCCCTTTTGTTTCGGGTAAACCAAATTGTTCATTTGGCCAAAAGTGTTTGAAAATATTTAATGAAGTATCTTTCAATGCAAACTGTCCGTCACAATCATTTGGACCAAAATCATGATCATCCCATATTGCATAATTAGGTCTGCTCATTAAATATTTAGAATATAATTTATTCTTCGTTCGTGTAGATAATTGACGTTTAAAATTTTTCTCAAAGGAATTCCATTGTCCAAATAATAAATAGGTATTATCACCAAGCCATAAATTAAAGTCAGCTGTTGAGTCTTTCGACATAGGTTCAAATATTCGTTTATGTGCACCAGGTAAAAACATTCTTCCAAAAGCATTCGGCATTTCTAAAAAACAAGACCCGGCAATAAATGAAAAGTCTTTTATTGGTTCTGCACTCATAGTAGTCAGAGCATATTTGTCACTCATCAGTTGCTTATTAAAAGTTATAGTGATAACATATTTAGTGTTAGGTCTTAATTCACTAAACGAAAGTGTCATAGCGATTACACCTTTTTTATTTTTGATGAAATCAAGTGAAGTAGGGAATTTAACTTCTTTATGAACAGCATCAAATAAGGCAACTATTACATCACATCTACCAGAATAGGCATACCAAATTTTAGCGCTATGATCAGTAACGCTTCCTATCACAGGGCCTGAAATAAGTTTAGGTTTTAGATTATTTGCTTGTAGGAAAGAAATTTGAAAAATAAAAAGTAAAGTAACTATAAGATATTTCATGTTGCTAATGTACTTCTTATTTTATCTAATTATTTAGGTGCCACATAATTTTTTTGATATTCTTCCCAAGTTGAAGTCAAATAGGTTTTTTCACCAAAAAATCTAAGAATCATTTCTAAAGTAGGTACATCTTGATATCCTGGAACTGGACTTAATAAATTTAAGTTTTCATCTAGGTATAATGAAGTTGGATAGCTCATTCTACCCTGCATAAGTTCATTAGCTAATTCGTGATAACCTCGAGTTCCATTAGATACGTACTTATAGGTTTTTCCGTTAAAAATAATGTCTTCTTTTTGTTCAGCATTAAATTTAACAGCATAAAAATTTTTATTTATATAATTTACAATTTTTGGATCTTCAAATGTAGTAGCATCCATCTTTTTACACCAACCACACCAATCAGTATATACATCCACAAATATTTTCTTAGGGTTTTTTTTGTTAGCCGCTTGTGCTTCTTCCCATGTCATCCACTTAATGTGGTTCTGTGCTAATAAATTTGTGGTTGTAAATAGAATTAATATAGACAAGAATATTAACTTAGTGACTGAATTATTTTTAATATACATATTTATTATATAGTTGAAATCAAAATATAAGACGAATTTACAATAAATTTATACATTTACCAACAAATATTTTTATGGAAAAAGTAAGAGTTGACAAATGGTTATGGGCAATTAGATTATACAAATCTAGAACTCTTGCTACAGAAGCATGTGAAGCAGGTAAAGTTAAAATGGATAATACAAGTATTAAAGCTTCTAAATTAGTTGCAATCGGAGATACCATACAAATCAGACATAATCATAGCATTAAAATATTTAAGATTGGTAAATTAATAGATAAAAGAGTAAGTGCTACAATAGCAGTGACTTGTTATGAAGATTTATCTCCACCAGAAATTATTGACCCATTATTAAAATCTGTTTTTCACAAAGCAGGCGGGATACGTGATAAAGGTGCAGGTAGGCCTACTAAACGTGACCGAAGAGATATTGATAAATACTCAGATTCTGACGATATGGATGATTTTTTTGATTAAAATATAATTTATAATGCAAGCTAAAAAAACTGCAATTATTACAGGAGGTAATGCTGGAATAGGTTACGAAACATCTTTAGCTTTAGCTAAACAAGGATTTCGAGTAATTATTATTGGTAGAACGAAACAAAAATGCAAACAAGCCGTATATGATATTAATCAATCTACTCAAAATGATAACTGCAGCTATTATCTGTGTGATCTATCTAGTCAGGACGAAATTAAGAAAACAGCCGCTTTAATCAGAAATGATATTGAAGTGGTTGATATATTAATCAATAATGCTGGTCAAGTATACACTCATTATCAAGAAAGTCAAGATGGTATTGAAATGCAATTTGCAACCAATCACTTAGCTTATTTTTTGTTCACTTATGAAATGCTTCCGCTTTTAAAAAAGTCAACAGAAGCTCGAATTATTTGTGTTTCTTCTAATTCTCATTATAGAGGCCAAATTGATTTTAATAATCTATATTTCAAGAATTCGTATAATTTTTTTAAGGTTTATGCACAAAGTAAATTGTGTAATGTTTTATTTACTTATAAACTCGCCGAACTTTTAAAACCACTTTCAATAACCGTAAATGTATTACATCCAGGTCTTGTTAAAACGTTAATAGGAACAAAACAAGTTAAATGGTGGGAAGCATTAGCATGGAAGATATGGAGCATTAGAGGAATCAGTATCGCAGAAGGAGCAAAAACATCCATCTATTTAGCTACGAGTAATGAAGTGAAAAATACTTCAGGCTTATATTGGAATAAATGTGCTTCACAAAAATCAGTAGATATTTCTTATGATAAGCAATTACAAAACCAATTATGGGAGCTTAGTGAAAAATTGTGTAATATTCATTATGAGTAATATAAATACATTAATAATTTAGATTTTTAATCTAAAGAATCCTATTTTAGCAGTTCAAATACCTATTAAATAATAAATCATATTGGAACGAAATATAATTTTAAAAAAAGAAGATATTCAACTTAAAATTGTACGAATGGCCTATCAAATTTTGGAAGATAATGATGGTGAATCGGAAATATTTTTATTGGGAATTAAGGATAATGGTTTTATCATAGCCTCAAAAATTAAATTAGAAATTGAAAAAATATCTAGTCAAATCAAAGCGAATTTAATTCAGGTGAGTATTAATAAATCCAATCCTCTGGCACAAGATATCACTTATTCAGTTCCAGCTAGTATTTTAAAAAATAAAGTGGTTGTATTAACTGATGATGTAGGTAATACAGGAAAAACATTGTTTTATGCCCTACAACCTTTATTACATGAAACACCTAAAAAAATACAAATTGCACTATTATTAGATAGAAAGCATAAATTATTTCCTATTCATGCAGATTTTGTAGGACTATCATTAGCAACAACCATACAAGAACATATTGAAGTGATATTAAACGAAGAAGAGGAAAGTGCTTATTTAGAATAATGATTATCTGTCTTTATAAACAAATGTAATTGTACCTTGTTGAATTTCATTTTCGTCGCTGTTAAAAACCCATCTTCTTGCTGTTTCTTCAGCATTAGCAATTAAGCAACCATCATTTGTATTTGAACCGCTTTGTGTATATTTAGCTGTCATAACCTTTCCATTTCCATTTACAGTTATCTTTATTACTACTGTACCTTTAGCAGCGCAATTAGTACTTGCTTTAGGTTTAGTAACAGCAGTTCTTCCAGCTAAAGCATAAGAACCATCATTTACTTTACCTACTCCACTATAATTATTCGAATGAGTTCCTGATGGGTCACCTTGATTACCAGGTCCTCCTGCAGTACCTTGACTTCCACTTGTGCTTCCAGGATTATTACCTGAAGCTCCAGCACCACTTCCAGCACCCGGTTTTTTAGTATAGAGTGCATTTTTATTGACTGTAGGTGTAGAAATTACAGGTCCAGTTGCACTGTTGTTTGTTGTAGTATTAGTAGTAGGTTTAGTGCTAGTACTTTTAACTTCAGTTACTGGTATGTCTTTTTCAGCTTCACTTGTCATATTATTATTGCTAGCCGCATTTGTAGCATTAGCAGTAGTGGTAGTTTTTGCAGTACTTCCATCACTTGTATTTTGATTGGTATTTCCTTGAGTTAAACTTGGATTATCATTAGGAGCAGGTTCTTCATCACCAGATCCCGTAGCTGTATTACCATAATCCACTTCAATACTAGCAATTCTTTCAGGAAAAGGTGGATTTGGTATTTTTATAACAACAAGCATCAATAAAAAAATAATAGCCACATGAAAAATAGTAGCAATTATAATTGCAAGTATTCTATTTTTAGTATCATTACTATTATTTATACTTTCGAATGGTTGACTCATAATTTATATTTTTGTATACAACTAGATGTAAAATTCTACAATTTTCATATCTAGTTATACATTATCCTTTTCTCTGCAGAGCTAATAACATTTTTACATTTAAGTTAGCACCAATATCCATAATTTCGGCAGCTTTTTGCATAGTTACAGATTGATCTACAAATAATTTAACTACGGGATCTTGATTGCCATTGGCTTTTTCTGTTTCAATAACTTGAGATAATGCTGCTTCTAATTCTTCATATGGAACTGGTGTTTTGCCGATATAATAGATTAAATTAGCATCAATAGAGAGTTCTATTGGTTTACGTACGATGCTTTTTTCACCTTTTGCTTTTGGTAAAGTCAATTTTATTGCAGAAGGATTAGCTAGAGTAGCTGCAATTAAAAAAAACATCATTAAAAAGAACATAATATCATTAAATGCGTGAGTTTGAACTTCACTATGCATTCTATTTCTACCTCTAAACTTCATTATTCATATATTTAATTATAATAGGGATGATTTTTAATCAAAAAAAATATTAGTTAACCTGGTTCATTTAGTACATCAATAAATTCTACTGCAGATCTTTCTAATTGATAAGAAACTCTATCAATCATACCATTTAAATAGTTGAAAGCAATATGAGCTAAAATACCTACTAATAAACCTGCTCCAGAAGTGACCATTTTTTCATATAATCCGCCAGCGATGATACCAATACTTAATTCATTGGTTTGAGCAATTTTAAAGAAAATGTTTATCACCCCCGAAATGGTACCTAAAAAACCAACCATTGGAGCAATACCTGCAATTATGCTAAGATAGTTCATGTGTTTTTCTAGCTTATATATTTCTAATTTGCCTTCACTTTCAACAGCTCTTTCTATATCTTCAAATGGTCTACCTATTCTTTTTATACCTTTTTCTACTAGGCGTGCAATAGGAGAGTTGGTATTTTTGCATAAAGACATTGCCGCATCTTTTTTACCACCTAAAAGATATTCACGAATATTCCTCATAAAGTTGGTGTCGATTTTAGAAGCTTTATGAATTGTAATAAATCGCTCTATAGAAAAGAAAATAGCTACAAAAGATAAAAGTAGGATAGGTATCATTGCCCATCCACCTTTCATAAGCAAATCTAAGAGGTTTATATGATCTTGAATAACAGGCGCTTGAGCTACATTTTTAGCTGTACTATCTACTATTTGCAATAATTGAAACATAGGTTTTTGATTTAATAAGTCTAACGATGAATTAAGTTTTTTTATTACACCAAAAGTATAGTCATTCGAAACATAGATATAGTAAGATTATCAATAATCAGATTAATGAATGTATAGATATATGTACACTTGTTAATTTTCTCTAATGTACTTTATTATACATTAAAATGACATAAATATGACAGTTGTAATTATGAAAATAGATTCATTTGCACATTTAAAGTAGGTGTAAGCAATATTTATGGAAAAATGGTAATAGAGTTATCTAGGTTAACATATTGTTAAAAAAAATAATTACAGATAGAATATGATTTGTTTCCTAATTTCCATTTTTTCGCTTATGTTTGCCTACTCTAAAAAAATAAAAACTGAATAATTAATTAACTAAACAAAAACAAATAAAAAAAATTATGAGTAATCAAAATTCAGGAGGAAAAGGAAGTTCAATTTTCGCATCAGTTGCAATTCCAGTTGTAATTATTATCGCTTATTGTATTTATGTGTTTATCTTAGGAGCACATGGAAATTTTGAAGGAGGAGATCCAGAAAAAGGACATCCATTAAATATGTTAGGTACCATTCACAAAGGCGGTATTGCTGTAGTACCAATTTTGATTGCGGTTGATTTAATTATCATCGTTTTCTCATTAGAAAGAATTATCACTTTGTTTAAAGCAGGTGGTAGTGGAAATACAGAAACTTTTATTAGAAATGTAAAATCAAAATTAGGTGCTGGTCAAGTTGATGGAGCAATAGCTGATTGCGACAAACAAAAAGGTTCATTAGCAGCTGTTGTAAAAGCTGGTTTACAAAAATATAAATTTGTACAAAATGATGCTTCAATTGATAAAGAAGCTAAAGTAGCAGCTATTCAAAAAGATTTAGAAGAAGCAACATCATTAGAATTACCTATGTTATCTAAAAACTTAGTTATTTTATCCACTTGTGCATCAATCGCTACATTATTAGGTTTGATTGGAACAGTATTAGGTATGATTCGTTCATTTGCCGCTTTAGCAAATGCAGGTGCACCTGATACAACTGCGTTAGCAACTGGTATTTCTGAGGCTCTTATCAATACATTTTTAGGAATTGCTGGTTCTTGTGTTGCTATCGTAGCGTACAATTTCTTCTCGAGTAAAATCGATGCCATGACTTATGGTATGGATGAAGCTGGGTATAGTATTGTACAAACATTCAATGAAAAAGGTCATTAATTATATTTCTTAGATAAAATAAAAAAATAGAATATGCCAAAAATAAAGATGCCTAAAAGTACACCTTCTTTGGATATGACTCCGATGGTGGATTTGGCTTTCCTTTTGGTGACTTTTTTCATGTTAACAGCTTCTTTTAGAGCAGCAGAACCAGTAGTGGTGGATACTCCATCATCTATTTCAGAAAAAATGCTTCCAGATAATTATATGCTTATTAGTATTGATAAAGACGGAAAACCATTTTTTAGTATAACTAATGCTGCAGTAAGAAGAAAAACCTTAGAAGAAATAGGAGGTAAATATGGAATTAAGTTCACCGAAGATGAATTAAAAAGATTTGGTGTAATGACTAGTTTTGGAGTGCCAGTAGCATCCTTAAAAGCTTACATCAATGCAAGTGAATCACAACGTTTAGCTATTCCTTCACCAGGAATTCCTATGGATAGTACAGATAATCAATTAGATCAATGGGTATTAATCGCCTATAAAAATTATCAGTATGACCTACAAGCTAAAAAAAATGACGCAGAAGCTAAAAAAGAAGAATTTGATAAAAAGAAATTAGATTTAAAATTTGCTATTAAAGCCGATGCAGGTGCTCCATATGTTAAAGTAAAAAAAGTAATTGATGTATTTACAAATAGAGAAATCTATCAGTTTAATATGATTACTACTATGGAAGAGAAGAGATAATTTTTTTATTAATTATTAGAAAAAAATAAAATGGCAGAAATACAGGAAAGTGGCGGCGGCGGCGGAGGGAAGCACTCGAAAAAACGCGCCAAAAAAAGTTCTACAAGGATAGATATGACTCCCATGGTAGATTTAGCATTCTTATTACTTACTTTCTTTATATTAACTTCTACGTTCAATAAACCAAAAGCTATGGATTTAGCTTTCCCAGCTAAGCCAAAACCTGAAGATCAAATAGATAAAGTAAAGGCGAATGGTATTTCGATATTATTAGGAGAGAATGGCAAAGTATATTGGTATCCAGGTGCTTTAAAACCAGAAACAGTAATTGAGAAAACTAATTTTTCTAACACAGGATTAAGAATGATTTTTACTAATGGAAATAGTAAAATTATCAAAAACATGAACGTGTTAAGAAGAGATGCACAAAAATGGAATTATCCTCAAGTATTTGCAGACTCTTTATTTAAACTAAAGTCTCGTGAAATAAAAAGTGATAAAGATGCATTGGTTGTTTTAATTAAAGCGGATGAAAAAGCTAGTTATAAGAATGTAATTGATGTAGTAGACGAATTAAATATTACAGACATTGGTAAGTTTTCAATAATGGATATGACACCAGAAGAGAAAGCAAAATTAGATGCAGTCAAATAAATTTATTAATAAATAAATTAAGAAATATGAATATATTTTCAGATTGGTCAGACGAAATTAACTCAGAAAGAAATGAATTAGTTTTTGCTGATAAAAACAAAGCATATGGAGCATATCAAATCCGTAAAGGATATGGTAGAACTATGATGTTATCATGCCTAGTAGGTATTTCTGCAATGTTATTAGCAGTAGGTGTACCCACTATCATTTCAAGCATGAAAAAAGAAGAGAAAAAAGAAAAGGTATTATCTAATGAACAAATTACTATAGATCCTATAGAAAAATTAAAAGAAGATTTACCACCACCACCACCTCCTCCTCCTCCCATTCAAGAACCTCCGAAAATTGAAACTACAAAGTTCGTAGAAACTGTTATAGTGGATGAAGAAGTGAAAGAAGAGGTTAAAACTCAAGAAGAACTTATTGATACTAAAGTTTCAACTACTACACAAGAAGGAAATGACGATATCGTAATACCTGAAGAAAAAGTAACGGTTGCTCCTGTAATTGAGGATAAACCTGAAGAAATATTTACAGGTGCTGAAGAGAATGCACAATTTCCTGGGGGTGATGCAGCATTAATGAAATTTGTTAGAGATCATATTACTTATCCAGCTTATGAAAAAGAAGCAGATATTTCTGGTAAAGTATTAGTTCGATTTGTAGTTGAAAAAGATGGACAAGTATCAAATGTGGAGATATTGAAAAAAGTTAGTCCTGGTATAGATAAAGAAGCCATTAGAGTTATACAAAGTATGCCAAGATGGACACCAGCTAAAAACAATGGTAAACCAGTTCGTTTATGGTTTAACATGCCGATTAACTTCACTTTACAATAATTATTTGGTTATTAATAATAAAAACGTCCTGAACAATCAGGGCGTTTTTTTTTGTTTGAATTTTACTTTAGGACAATCGAAATCAATTGATTGATGAAGTATAATGACTAATGGTTTATTTGATTCAAGGTTTTCTAGGATTACATAAGATTACATAATTGACTTGTGAGAATGAATTATTAGATGAGTTTTGAATACTATTATTTACTACTAGTTTAACAAGTAAATACTGATTGTATAAACTAGTTAATAATACAGTTTGATATAAAATAAAAAACTCCTGATTTCTCAGGAGTCTTTATGCCATTTATAAGTAAATGGCAACAACAAAAAAGCTATATTTTAATTATCTAGATTTGCTTTAATTTTCATCATTACTCTTTTTAGATTTTCATCATTAGGGTTCAAAGATAAAGCTTTTTCTATATATGGTCTAGCATTTTTATAAGCATTTAATTTTTTTGCATCTAAATCATTACTTTTTGCAATATCTTCTTTAGTATTACCTAGGGCATTCATTTGAATAATATACCCATTAGCTTCTTCAACGTAAGTACCTCCTAAATTGTTCCAAGCATTTAAGTTGTTGGGATTCAACTCAGTAGCTTTAGTGTACATCTCTCTACATTTCACAACATCTTTCATTTTATCGTAAGCTAAGCCTGCTGCAACGTAAAGTTGATCATTTTTAGGGTCTAAATCAATTGCTTTTTTAATGATATCGATGGCTTCAACATATTTACCTTCAGTAATATAAAAATTTAACTTAGTGATAATCAAGTTAATATTATTTGGAAATTTAATTACGGCATCATCTACTAATTTTTTAGAATCAGCTGTTCTACCCATTTTAGTATATAAATTTGCTAATGTTGCGTATAAACTAGCATCATCTGAACCTTTAGCGATGATCCCTTCATATAATTTGATAGCTTCATCAGTCATTCCAGCATTTTGAGCACATAACCCAGCATTGCTTCTGATGGCACTAATATCTATTGGGAATTTTTGTTTATTAGCTTCATAAAATGTGTTTGCATCTTCCAACTTAATAAAAGATTGGTAAGCTTCAGCATATTTTTTTGCTTGGTATTGATCTACTCCTCTGTTATTCAAATAACTACATATACTTTTTAAATAAGTAAATGTTGCTTCTTGATCTCTAAAACGAACATCATTTAGAGTAATTGCTTTTTTATAAGCCTCGTAAGCTTCATCAAGGATATTCACTGTAGCGAACTTTGGAGCAATGGTAACACTTTCATAAATAGTTTGATAAATTTCACCTTTTACGAACCAAGTTTTGGCCATACCAATTGTTTTTTCGTTTAGAGTGGCTTCATCGATTTCAGACTTTGCTTTTTCTAGATTTTGATCACCTTCTTTTTGAAGATAAGCATCTAGATATGTTTGTGCTGAAGTAATTTTAACTTGTTGAGCATTAATGATTAATGTAAATAAAGATAAAGTAATAATTAAAAGATTTTTTTTCATTTTATTAATTTTATTTAAAATATTTTCAATTTAGTGTATAAAAATTGTGCCTAATTTTCTGGTTCTACAGGTTCATTTGAAATTGAATCTTCGTTAGGAGATTCATTTATATTATCAGAATTTTCTATAGGTAATGAAGAATCTATACTAATTTCTTCATTTTCTAATAATTCAGCCGCATCACTTTCTAAAGATTCACCATTTTCAATTTTAGCAACAGCAGCTATTTCATCATTATCTTTTAATTTGATAAGTGTAACACCTTGAGTGGCTCTGCCTGCCGTTCTGATATTTTTAAGTGCAATTCGAATAGTGATACCTGATTTATTAATAATCATTAAGTGATCTTCTTCGGTTACATCTTTTATAGCAATCAAATCACCAGTTTTTTCGGTAATATTTAAGGTTTTTACTCCTTTACCGCCTCTATTGGTAACTCTATAATTATTTTCACCAGTTTCAGGATCATCTAAGAAAGTACGTTTTCCGAAACCTTTTTCAGATACAACCATAATGGTTCTACCTTTATCTTCAGGATTAACGCAAACCATACCAATTACTTCATCATTTGAAGATTCTAATTCAACACCAGTTACCCCCATGGAAGTTCTACCAGAAGCTCTAACTTTACTTTCGTTAAAACGAATTGCTTTACCACTTCGTTTTGCTAAAAGCACTTCATATTTACCATTTGTTAAAATAGCTTCTAATAACTGATCATCTTCTCTGATTGTAATAGCTTGTATACCATTTTGACGAGGACGAGAGAACTCTTCTAATAATGTTTTTTTGATTACCCCTAATTTGGTACAGAACATTACATAATGATTATTTAAATATTCTTCATCTTTAAGATTTTTTACAGGCATATAAGCCATAATCTTATCTTCAGCAGGTAAGTTCATGATATTCTGAATAGCTCTACCTTTACCGCCTTTATTCCCTTCAGGAATTTCATATACTTTCAGCCATAAACATTTACCACTAGTAGTAAAGAACAGCATATAATTATGTGTATTAGCAAGTAGTAGATGTTCAGTAAAATCTTCATTACGAGTAGAGGCCCCTTTAGATCCGGTACCACCTCTATTTTGAGATTTGAATTCATTTAGAGATGTTCTTTTAATATACCCTAAATGAGATATTGTGATAACTACTTCTTCACTTTCAATAAGATCTTCCATATTTATATCCCCACCTGCATATTCGATTTGAGTTTTACGAGCATCTCCAAATTTAGTTTTCACTTCTACCAGCTCATCTTTAATAATTTGCATACGAAGATCTCTATTAGCTAAAATTTCTTTTAAACTTTCGATAAGTTTCATTATTTCTTTATGTTCTTCTCTAATTTTTTCACTTTCTAATGAAGTTAATTTTTGAAGACGTAAATCTAATATTGCTTTTGCTTGAATTTCACTTAATGCAAATTTGCTTATTAAACCTTCTTTAGCTATATCTACAGTAGCAGAAGAACGGATGAGTGAAATTACTTCGTCAAGGTTATCAAGAGCAATTAATAGACCTTCTAAAATATGAGCTCTTTTTTCAGCATCTTTTAAATCGTATTGAGTACGACGAATAACCACGTCGTGTCTGAATTCTATGAAATGTTTGATCATATCATATAAATTCAGTGTGTAAGGTCTGCCATGAACTAGTGCTACGTTATTTACACCATATGAGGTTTGAAGTTGAGTAAACGTATAAAGTTGATTTAATACTACATTTGCAGCACCATCACGTTTAATATCTACAACGATCCTCATACCATCTCTATCACTTTCATCGCGGATATCACTAACGCCTTCAATTTTTTTATCGTTAACGAGTTCAGCAATTTTTTGAATAAGCACTGCTTTATTAACTTGGTAAGGAATTTCTGTGATAATAATATTCTCTCTACCTTTTTCATCCACTTCGATACTAGCAGTTCCCCGAACAACGATTTTACCTCTACCTGTTTCGAAAGCTTCTTTAACACCTGCGTAACCATAAATAGTACCACCTGTAGGGAAATCAGGTGCTTTTACGAATTTGATTAGTTCATCGATAGTAATATCATGATTGTCTACATAGGCCAACATACCATCAATAACTTCACTTAAGTTATGTGGAAGAATGTTTGTAGCCATACCCACTGCGATACCAGATGCACCATTAACTAATAGAGTAGGAATTCTTGAAGGTAATACAGAAGGTTCTTCAAGAGTATCATCGAAATTCAGATTAAAATCTACGGTTTCTTTATCAATATCTTTTAGAATTTCTTCTGTAATTTTTGCTTGTCTTGCTTCGGTATATCTCATTGCTGCTGGACTATCGCCATCTACTGAGCCGAAGTTACCTTGTCCATCTACAAGAGGATATCTAAGAGACCATTCTTGAGCCATACGTACCATTGCATCATATACAGATGAATCGCCATGGGGATGGTATTTACCTAAAACTTCCCCTACGATACGGGCACTTTTTTTATGAGGTTTATTGTAATAAAGACCTAAATCATGCATACCATAAAGTACTCTACGATGAACGGGTTTAAGACCGTCGCGTACATCTGGAATTGCTCTTGAAACTATAACTGACATAGAATAATCTATGTAAGCTGTTTTCATTTCTTCTTCAATATTAATTGGAATAATCTTGTCGTCTGCCATAAGTAATTTTCTATGTAATTTTTTGGAGGACAAATATACTTAAAAACCTTGATTTATTTGGCTTTTAGATGTGAATAAACTAAGCTTTTTATCCACAATTTTTACATAGAAATGGGCAAAAAAAATATAGAAAAATTACCTGATAAGCATTATGTTTCCTGTATATTTTTTTTCAGGAAGTTTGGCAGTAGAATCTTTTAAAGTCAGATAATATATATAGGTACCAATTTTTTGGTCTTTACCTTTAAATTTTCCGTTCCAAGCTTCACTTAAATTAGAAGTAGTAAATACGATTTCGCCCCATCTATTAAAAATAGAGAAGTTTTGAATATCGTAATTACCTGAATAAACTATTGTAAATAGGTCGTTATTTCCATCCCCATTGGGAGTAAAGGCATTAGGAAAAGCAATATGTTCAGGAACAAGAGTATCTGGATTAGGAATCACAATGATGGTAACGCAATCGGTATCTTTACAACCGCTAGCTGTTTCTCCATATGCACAATAGGTAATTGAATTTGTTGCAGTAGTAGTAGGTTGTAATGTATTAATATTATTAAGACCAGTAGTTGGCGTCCAAAAGATAGGATCTAGAGTTGATAATATAGCATTTAAAGTAACAATTGTACCTTCTAGGACTGTATCTGCAGGCGCAGCATAAATATTTAAATTTAGGCTTTCTACAATAACTCTAGCTGAATCTATTATAGGACAACCGATCCCATCTATACCTATACAAATAAATGTAACCGATGTAGTGGGAGTATTGAATATATTGGCTGTATTTTCTGCCGTATTCCATGAATAAGAAAGAGGAGCAGAGCCTTGTTGAGAAGATTGAATGGAAACCGCTTGACCTTTGCAGATAATTGTATCACAGCAAACAGAAAATGTATGTGGAATATAGAGATTATTTCCTTCTGCAATTTGCAAATCAAAAAGAGAGCCACCCACATCTCCGTCTCTACCTCCGTTTGAGCGTAATGCGCAACTTGGATCTGCTCCAGCCCAACTAGTAATACCTGTAGGGCCACCTAAAGCTGTAATATTGATTCCTATAGGAGTGGAGCTAGAACTGAACCAAACAGCACCACCACCTCCACCACCACCAGGCCCCATACATCTTGTAGGGCTTGGATCGAAACCATTATTCACATTACCACCACGAGCTCCATTTACATTGATATTTAAGTTGGTAGTTGTAAATATGTTTGCATCGAGAAGGACGGTACCACCACCACCACCTCCACCTGCACCATCGCCGGCAGCTACTCCTTTTACAGAGTCGCCTTTTGCAAAAATAGTTACATTATTTGCTTCAATTTCATTGGCGATTAATATAAGAATTCCACCACCATTGCCACCTTTGGTATTTAGGTGATTATTTCCTTCACCTGCGCCACCACCGCCGCCCATATAAATTTTATTATTTACGTTATCATATTGAAGCGCTCTGCCACCAATACCAGGATTTCCGCCAGGACATGAGAAAGTAGAAGCATTGATACGATCTCCACCTAGACCACCAGCTCCGAAATTACTGCCACCACCACCACCAGAGTTATGGTCATTACCACCACCGCCTCCATTAGCAGAAGGACCTTTACCAAAATAATTATTTGTATCAGCTATAAAAATACCTTCTCCTTTTCGAGCTCCACATAAACTAAATTGATTGCAACGATAATCACTACAGCCACCTATACCAAAATTAAAACAATCATCACTTAGTGTATCTGCTCCTCGAAAGCCTTTACCATTCAGGTTTATTTCGCTAGCAATGGTTATTTTATTTATTGCTTTAACAATGGTAACTCCACCTATTGAGCCATTCCAAGCACGACATTTCAATGTATCATTGATAAACGCATTATTGAAAATAGGTACTGTTATCAATTGTACTAAGCCGGAAGCATTATAGTTGCGGTTCAGTACATTTTTAAAAGTAATTGTATTAATAGCAATCGTATTAATAATTGCTAATTCATAATTACCACAATTATTATAGCTGTTTACATTTCCATAAAAAGAAGTGTTAGTATTGTCTATATCTGAGCCAGCCATTTGAATAAGAAGAACAGTATCGCCAACAGCAAAAGGAGTGATATCATCTACAGTCACTTGATTCAGACATTTATCAACGGCTACAACTTTAGCATATTGGTTGATAATACCACTTATATTGGTAGTTTGCGCAGATACTTTTAGAGCAAATACAAGTAATAGGATAGTTAGATGTTTTTTCATAGTTATATATTATCTATAAAGTGAACTTTAAAGATTTATCAAATGTACTTAAAATAACATTAATAATTATTTCATAGCTTTGAAAATGCCAATTGAAATATGCACATTGATATATGGATAATCGTATACAACAACTTATTTTAGCTTTACCTGAAACAAAACTTAAGTTAGTTTTAGAATTAAGAGATATTATTTTAAAGCAGCATCCATCCATTGAAGAGTTAGTTAAATTTGGTAGAATAAGTTATCAGGACAAGCATAAAAATGATATTGCATTTATCTGTATTAAAGCTAAACATGCGCATATAGAATTAGGTTTTTTTAAAGGGAGTCATTTAGATAATACATTAGGACTATTACGAGGCAAGAATAATTTGATTCGTAGAGTTGTCATACATGAACTAGACGATAGCATTACAATTCAAATAAATAGCTGGTTTAGAGCATTCGTATAAAATTAACTAGGAGTCAATTTGTACGAAGTGCAGACCGGTATCGTATTTTTTTTCGAGCAATTTGCAAATTTTCAAATAAGTAGATTCATTATTTACAAAATCGATTTGTGTAGTATCAAGTACTAGAACGATACTTTTATCTTGATGTTTGAAAAATTCGAAATACATTTCATTTACGGCGTTGAGGTAATCAGCTGAAATATCCTGTTCATAGTCGCGCCCTCTATTTTTTATATTAAGAAGCAGTTTATCTGTAGGGCAATTAAAAAACAAAATGATTTCGGGAGTTGGTAAATTTTGGTAGATGATATTGAATAAACTTTTGTATAATTTTACTTCATCAACTTGTAAATTTACGGAAGCAAAAATAAGGCATTTATAAAATACATAATCGCTTATAGTAAAGGGTTGAAAAAGGTTTTGACTCTCCACTTCAAGTTTTAGTTGACGATATCTTTCAGCCATAAATGATAATTCGAGGGGGAATGCATATTTATCAGGATTTGTATAGAATTTAGGAAGAAACGGATTATCCGCGAATTGTTCGAGGATTAAACGCGCATTAAGTTGAGCAGCTAATTTAGTAGCGAAAGTTGTTTTTCCGGCACCAATATTTCCTTCAATACAGATATAGTTGTAAGGTATCATAATAGAGGTTCAAAATTAGATAGAGGGAGGGAGAGGCTGAAGAATTCTTTTAAACAAGATGTGTATTTAGAAGAAAAAATTAAAAGACATTTTAGTGTTTTAATATATAATTTGTATTTTTGTATTAGAATTTTGTTCACCTTGTAAATGTCCTAAAAATTCTAGTATGAAAAATTTATATAATAGAGTCTCTCAGAAAGAGCTCAAAGAGCGAATGCTCCAAGAAGTAGAGAAAAGAAAAACGATTTCTTTTTATCATTATTTTCCTATAGAAGATCCACACAAATTCAGAGATGAATTGTATCAGAAATTAGTTGATTTAAAAGTATTTGGTAGAATATATATAGCAAACGAGGGGATAAATGCACAGATCAGTGTACCTTCAAGTAATTTTTATGCACTGCGAGATACTATATATTCATATGAAGCATTGAATGGTATAAGACTTAATTTGGCTATAGATGATGATGGTAAAAGTTTTTGGGTATTAAAAATTAAAGTTCGGGATAAGATAGTAGCAGATGGTATAACGGATTCTAGTTTTAGTATGACTCGAAAGGGGAAGTATTTAAAAGCGAAAGACTTTAACGAATTAGCATCAAAAGAAGATGTTATAATAGTTGATATGCGCAATCATTATGAATATGAAGTAGGACATTTTAAAGGTGCTATAGAAGTACCCTCAGATACCTTTAGAGAGCAGTTGCCTATGGCTGTTGAGATATTGAAAGATCAGAAAGACAAAGAGATTATCATGTATTGCACGGGTGGTATACGTTGTGAAAAAGCGAGTGCCTATATGTTGCATCATGGATTCGATAAAGTTTATCATGTAGAAGGAGGTATAATAGAGTATGCTAATAAAGTAAAGGAGCAATCATTAGAGAATCGGTTTATAGGAAAGAATTTTGTATTTGATGAACGATTAGGTGAACGAATATCAGACGATATAATAGCACATTGTCATCAATGTGGAGCACCTGCAGACACTCATACCAATTGCAAGAATGAGGCCTGTCATTTATTATTTATACAATGTGAAAGTTGTGCTACAAAGATGGAAGGATGTTGTAGTGATGCATGTGTAGAGATCATCCATTTACCAGCAGAAGAGCAATTAAAAATTAGGCAAGGAATAGACAAAGGGCAGATGATATTTAATAAAGGAAGAGAGAATCGATTACGTCCTAGATTAAATGAGATGCAAAAAGATTAATTTATTTTAAGTTTCTTATATACTTCCCACATAACTATTCCAGCGCTAACTGCTATATTGAAGCTATGTTTACTGCCAAATTGTGGGATTTCAATAACTGCATTAGATTGGTTAATTATATCTTGATCGACACCATTCACTTCATTTCCAAAAACAAGAGCAATTTTATCATTTGTATTAATAGTAATATTTTGTAATAGAATACTATTAGTAGTTTGTTCGACGCTATAAATGGTAAAGTGATTTTGTTGAAGCGATTTTATAGCTTCATGAGTATTATCGAAGTATTGCCAACGAACAGTTTCTGTGGCCCCTAGAGCAGTTTTCTGAATTTCGCGATGAGGAGGTTGAGCGGTAATTCCACATAGATAAACAGCTTCAATAAGGAAAGCATCTGCACTTCTAAAAACGGAACCGATATTATATAGACTTCTAATATTATCAAGTACAATAATGATAGGTAACTTTTGTTGTGATTTAAAAGCTGAAGGGCTTAAACGATCTAGTTCGGTAAGAGATAGTTTTTTATTATCAATTTGAGTCATGATACAAAAATACAAAAGCTAAAAAGATGAATAAGAAAATAATTTTATGTTAATAAATTACTAATAACCTTTATTCATTAATTTGCATGTATTGCACTACTTTTGTATTCCGTAATCAATAATTTTATGGTCAAATATATTTTCGTTACGGGGGGAGTTTCATCGTCGCTAGGCAAAGGCATTTTTGCGGCGTCATTAGCCAAATTATTACAAGGCAGAGGGTATTCTGTAACTATTCAAAAATTTGATCCTTACATCAATGTAGATCCAGGCACATTAAATCCATATGAGCATGGAGAGTGTTATGTAACAGAAGATGGGGCAGAAACGGATTTAGACTTAGGACATTATGAGCGTTTTTTAAATGTACCTACTTCTCAAATGAATAATGTTACAACTGGGAGAATCTATCAAACGGTAATCAATCATGAGCGAGATGGTAAATATTTAGGAAAGACTGTACAGGTTATTCCTCATATCACTGATGAGATAAAACGTAGAATGAGGTTGTTAAGTGAATCGGGGAAATATCATATAGTGATAACTGAAATTGGAGGAACTGTAGGAGATATTGAATCATTACCATTTGTAGAAGCAGTAAGACAATTAGTTCGTGAGTTGGGGCCTAATAATTCATTAGTTTGTCACTTAACATTAATACCATTTTTAAATAGCGCGAAAGAGTTAAAAACTAAACCCACACAGCATAGTGTGAACCAGATGATGGGATATGGTTTAAAGCCAGATTTAATTATATGTAGAACAGAGCATGAGTTAGGAGAGGAGTTGCGCAATAAATTAAGTTTATTTTGCAACGTAGATAGAGAATGTGTAATACAAGCGATTGATAAGAGCAGTATTTATGAAGTTCCATTGGAGATGCAGAAAGAAAAGTTAGATATCACTGTATTGAAAAAACTATCCTTACCAAATGCTGGTCAGGCAGATATGAGTGCATGGGAAGACTTTTTAAAGAAATTGAAGCATCCTAAATATGAAGTAAATATTGCATTAGTAGGAAAGTATGTTGAATTACAAGATGCGTATAAATCGATAAATGAAGCATTTATTCATGCAGGTGCCAAGAATAATTGCAAAGTAATAGTACATTCGATACATAGCAGTGATATTACAGAAGAGAATGTACAAGAGAAATTAGGCCACATGAATGGAGTATTAGTAGCACCAGGATTTGGCGATAGAGGAATAGAAGGGAAAATTACTACGATAAAATTTGTTCGTGAGCATAATATACCATTTTTTGGAATTTGTTTAGGAATGCAAATGGCTGTTATAGAATTTGCGCGCAATGTATTAGGTTTTTCGGATGCACATTCATTTGAAATGAATAATAAGACCACACATCCTGTTATAGATATAATGGAAGAGCAGAAGACCATTAAAAAGAAAGGTGGCACTATGCGTTTAGGATCTTATAAATGCTTATTAAAAGAGAAAACAATTGCTTTTCAATCGTATAAAGAATTGGAGATAAACGAGCGTCATAGACATCGTTATGAATTTAATAATAAATACCTAGTAGATTTTGAAAAAGCAGGAATGGTGGCAACTGGTACTAATCCAGAAAATGGTTTAGTGGAGATTGTTGAGATACCAAAATTGAAGTACTTTGTAGGGGTTCAATTTCACCCAGAATTGAAAAGTACTGTATTAAAACCACATCCTATTTTTGTATCGTTTATTAAGGCGTGTATTGAAAAATAATCTGTAGATTTAATACTTGAAAATATATTTGGGTGCTAAAAATCAAATCTAAATCTTTACTTTTTTTATACCTCATATTTTTTTATGTAGTTGCATTTAGCATGTGGTGGGCTTATTTGCTTTATAGTAAAAATGAGCTATCCTTCAAAGAAATGGTTGATTTAAAAACAATCAATTATGCCAAAGAACATGTTGTTAATACAGTAAAATATACTGATACAGCGGAATATAAAAATATATCAGACAAGTATAATAGACAAAAAAAAATGATATTGAGTGAAGGGTCATTCTTCATGATTATATTATTTTTTGGATTTTTATTTGTGCGCAGAAGCTTAGTAAAAGAGCTAACCTTATCTAACAGACAGAAGAATTTTCTATTATCCATTACACATGAATTGAAATCGCCTTTAGCTTCGATTAAATTAGTGATACAAACAATTATGAAGCGAGATTTAAATGAAGAAGCGAAGAAGAAATTTTTACATAATTCATTGTATGATGTGGAGCGTTTAGAGTCGTTGGTAGAAAATATTTTAATAGCAACTAAGTTTGAAAATGATACTTATGGATTTGTAAAAGAAGAGATTGACTTAAGTTATATTTTACAAATGGTGCAATTGAAGTTTGAAGCATACAATAAGAAAGATATTAAAATTGAATTTGATATAGCCCCTCAAATAAACATGATGGGAGATAAGATAGGTATTATGTCGGTATTTGTCAATTTGATTGAGAATGCACTTAAATATTCACCTGAGCAAACGACCATAAAAGTAAGTTTAGTAACTCAAGAATCAATGTGTGTATTTACTGTTGCAGATGAAGGTGTAGGAATAAGTAACGAAGAGAAAAATAAAATATTTGATAAATTTTATAGAGTAGGTAATGAGGAAACCCGCAATACAAAAGGAACTGGATTAGGATTATATATTGTGAACAATATTGTAAAATATCATGGAGGAACTATTAAAATTAAAGATAATATACCTCAAGGAACTATATTTATAATAAGCTTTAATTTACTTAACTAATATGGAATTATCTAAATATGCAGCAATTGACATAGGCTCGAATGCCGTACGATTATTAATTTGTAATGTGATAGAAACGGATAAAGAAATATATTTTCGTAAATCACAATTAACTAGAGTTCCTGTTAGGTTGGGAATAGAATCGTTTATTGAAGGTAAAATTTCAAAGACTACTGCAAATAGGTTAATAGAGGCAATGAAAGGGTTTAAGCACCTGATGAATGCGAATGAGGTAGTGCATTATAAAGGATGTGCTACATCAGCGATGCGTGATGCATCGAATGGAGCAGACATTGTTTCAAGAATTAAAAAAGAAGCAGGAATAGATATAGATGTCATTAGTGGTAAATTAGAAGCAGAGATTATATTCTCCACACATATTGAAGCATTAATAGAGGGCGTTGTAGATTTTTTATATGTAGATGTAGGAGGTGGCAGTACAGAGTTAACCTTATTTCATAAGGGGAAATTAATCGTTTCTAAATCTTTTAATATAGGAACATTGCGCGTACTTAATAATATGGTGACTGAAAAAGATTGGTCAAAGATGTACGACTGGTTACAAGAACATGCATCTATATATAAAGATATTTCTATTATTGGAAGTGGTGGAAATATCAATAAAATGTTTAAGATGAGTATGAAGGAATTAGGAAAACCTTTAGACTATAAATATTTAATGAAACAATATAAAATGATTAGTTCTATGACATATGAAGAACGTATGATACAATTAGAATTGAATCCAGATAGGGCAGATGTTATCATACCCGCATTACAAATTTATTTAAACATAATGAATTGCAATCAAATTAATACTGTTTTTGTCCCTAAAATAGGACTTTCAGATGGTATTGTTCGATATGCTTACAAAGATTATAATCAATCGCATCATATTCAAAAAAGAAGTGTTTTTAAATCAGAGAAGAATGACGATTAATTTACTTTAATATTCGTCAGATAGATACCTATATTAGTGTTTAAGAGCAGGTAGTATGCATCATTACATTTTATTTTATCTATTTTCTGAATGAATGTATTTGGAAGATTGTTGATGATTGGTTTTTTAAAAGATATTTCATGGTTTATCAATTCATAAGGCAATATAATTAGAGCAGCTGCATCATTATAACCAATATCAGATCGAGTAGTATTGCTATTTCCAGCAAAATACATCACTTTATGTAAAGTATCTATATAAATATCATTGAGGCTAGTCCATTGTAAGGATGATGGTAATAAAATTTTTGTTAAGTTATTTAATACAATCTGTGATTCTAAATTATCTACATAACGCAAATCGGAGTTTGTTGTATCGTAAATACCTCGAAGCGGCATAGTAGCATATGCATTGTAGTTATATACTTTTTTTCTACTGTAAGGGAAATACGAAGTAAAGAAATTAAAAGTATACATTGGAAAAATATCATTATTGATTTCGACACAAGAGACAGGATCACGTTGGTTATTATTATCAAAATCTTTTGTAACAAGTGTTAATTTATTTTCTGCTTTTAAGTTGTAACGAGTATTTAACCCAAAATTCAGGAGTACATAATCATCTAAGCCATCTTGGTTTAAATCTATTATTTTACATTTATTCCATAATCCATTTTGAGTTATTTTTTGTAAATCATATTTATTTTGATTTGTATTTACATTTATTCTATAAACTGGAGCATAATGATTTGCAAAAAGAAATGAAGCTATGCCATTATTTTTATTAAATTGAATAGCCAAATCCTTGGTTAAATTTTTATTCAAATCAAAGCCTATGGCTTTAATTGTGTCGATAATAAATTTATTATTTTCATAATAAATTACATACGAGTAATTTTCATTTGGGAATGTATTTAAAGTTATTGAACCTATTAAATATAGTGTGTTTGATGAGGAACTACGTAAGATTGATATTGGTGTATGGATAATAGGTAAATTTTTCACAGCACTTAATGAATATGAATTTGCATTATTGGATATTGTATAAGCCTCTAAGAAATTTGAGGTAGAAGAATCATTAGATGAGAAATAGAAGTTGGTATAGGATAAATAAAGTTCATTGATACCATCTTCATTTATATCAGCTATTAATATATCGCTAACTGTTTTTTTAGTAGGATTAGGAATAGTAAGATTGGATTGAAGAGTAAATGAGAGATCTTTATTTTGAAAGAAGAATTGGGTGGGAGTGTTTTCAAATGCCCCATATATAATATCATCTAAACCATCCATATTCAAATCGAATATATAAGAAGTTGGATTTGTTTTTGAATATTTTTGGAATAATAAAGATTGAAATTTAAAATCATCTTTAGAAGATTTAGCTGTGTTTGCTACAACTTCATTTAGTTTCCATGGAGCAGTATAAGAAACTATATTAGCTAATGAATACTTACTTTTAGATAAATTAGTCAAGTTGATATGATGATATTGATGAATAGCTGGAAGAGTTAATTTATAAGCATAATTAGAATCATTATAAAAAATTAATACAGAATCTATAATGTCATTTTTAGTACAACCAAAATGAATATAATTAGTTGAATTTGACATGATCCCACAACTATTATTTACTTCTTGATATACTATTTTATTATGGCTATAAAGAAAAACTTTTGCGCCATTTGCTATATGATTTTTATATGTGATATCAAATCCTATATAATCGTTAATCGTAGAATCAATAGTTGTGTTTTTATATAAAATAGGGAATGTATCAATTTCATTGGTAATAATATCGATATCTCCATCATTGTCAAAATCGGCATATGCAGCACCTGTAGAGATAGAAACATCGGCATTAGTCCATGTATTAGATTCATTACTAAAGTGACAATCTCCGTTATTTTTAAAAAAATAATTTTGTTCTTTCATAGCTGGTATATAGCTTAATTTTTGCATATTACTCAGTGAAGAAGTGGAGTTGTCTTGGCTACGAAGGATTGAATCTATTTCGAATAAAAACATATTTTGATTCAGAATATTTTTTTTAAGCCCATTTGTAATAAAAATATCTTGCAGTCCATCATTGTCTAAATCGACTATTAGAGGAGACCAACTCCAGTCAGTAAAAGCAATTTTATCTATTTGAGCGATATCTGAAAACGTTCCAAATGTATTCTGTATTTGAAGTGTATTTCTTATTTCTTGATTATAATAATGCAGTTTTGTTTTGTTGTAAAGTTCATAATCGAATGTATTAAAATCTGTTTTATATTTCACTATATTTTCAGGATTCATATCTAGTGTTAAAATATCGGGTAGTAGGTCATTATTAATGTCTTTACAATCAACCCCCATTGTAAAAAAAGAAGTATGAGCTAGTTTAGATTTAATAGATTCGGTAAAGGTTTTGTTTCCATTATTCAGGTATAAATAATCAGGTTCTGCAAAATCATTTCCTACATAAATATCTATAAATCCATCTTGATTTATATCAGCTGTTTTAACTGAAATCCCGAATCCATTTTCATTTAAAATACCCGCACTTGTAGAAATATTTTTAAAGGTGCTATTATTTATATTTTCAAAAAGCAAATCGCCGCCATAAGTCGGTTTAAATTTTTTATTAAAGTCCCAACTGATATCATCACCTATAATAGATATATTCGGATAAATAGCAACATACAAGTCCATATCCCCATCATTATCCATATCAAAAAAAGAAGCAGATAAGGATTGACTATTTATATCTAAACCAAATTCTTTTGATGATTCGACAAAATGACTTCCTTGCTTATTGATATAAAGTAAATTCCCACCTGTAGTGGAATCTGTATTTTGAGCTTTAAGGATATATATATCTAACCACCCATCGCCATTCACATCGCACATATATGCACCTGTGCACCATGCATGTGTATGTATTCCATAAGATTCAGTTCGATCTTCAAATTGTAAGTTCCCTTTATTAATAAATAGTTTAGAAGGAACTTCATTCCCTACAAAGAAGATGTCAATGAGTCCATCATTATTGATATCGCCGGTAGCAATTCCTCCACCTGCATATAAATAGGGCATTCCATTTATAAAGATGTTTTTTTCTTCTGTTTCAATAATGGTATTTTTAAAAAACAAACCAGATTGAGTAGGAGCTATGACATTTAGAATTGATTTTTGTTTTTGAGAAAAGATACTAGAACAAAAACAATTAAAAAGTATAAATAGCAGAAAAACTATTTTATTTTTTTGATTCTTCCACATACATATTTACCTATTAAGATTCCTTTATTATAACCATCATTAATAGAAGGAATATAATGAATCCCTCCATAAAATCTACTCAACCCTGCTTCTTTTGCAGCTTCATAAAATGAGTGATACGTACGACTAGATTGACCATATTTTATTTGACTCACATCAGTAAATGTATAATGCTTTCCCAGAAAATGACTTAGAATTGTTGCTGCACAAGAAGAAACTAGACTATGACCACTAGGATATTCTGGAAAATTAGGAGTTTCGATTAAGCTATTCCATTCTTCATCCATATACGCATTGATATAAGTAATAGGTCGAATTGAATTATAACGATATTTATCTGACCAACATGAAATAAAGGCATCTGCCATAGCGAGCGACATTACGGTGTATATATAAGCACTTTGTTGCGTATTAATGTTTTCTTTTTGAAGGATGTTTGCAGTAATAGAAATCCAATGCGATGCAGGAGTCATTCTAAAATTGTACAATCTAGCATGAGAAATTGTTTTTACTTGAATTGGATTACAATCCCAATGAAAAGCGATTTTTATATGGGAGGAATCTTGATTTATTTGTTCTTGATATACTTGTTGATTTAATTTATAGAAAGGAGATGATACAGCCGTATCCATTTCTATTTTTTTAGTTGTTTCGAAATCTTTTTTGTTTTGAATAAGAAATGGTCGTAATTCTCCCCAATGTGATTCTAATGCAGGTTTATAGGCAGGAGGAGTTAATTTATAATCTTTATAGGAAGTTGACAGCGTATAAATCTCTTTTGACAATCGTTGTTTAAAGCCATCTTCTTTTGTCCATTTTAGATATGATTGAATCCACTTTTCATTTTGAATTTTATATTGATTGAATCGTATACTATCATTTGGGTCGGAATTAATTTTATGTATCAGTTCATTCCATTCATGTGTGCTAAACGTCAAATCTATGGCAACTTGAATGAAAGCCATAGTAGCGGCTAATTCATTATTTGTATCATTACTAGATAAAAAATCATTACAATGGTAATTTGGTAATAAGTTACTAAAGCTTTTAGTAGCATCATTTGCATGTAAAACTTCATAATAAGCTAGATTACAATAGGCATGAATTCTAGAAGCAACTGGAGGTGAAAAACGATCCTCCACTAACACATTTACCAATGTATTATTAAGTTGATGAATATTGATTTTAGCAGCTAAATTAGTAGTATTATTTTGCGCGTACACAATACAAAAAGTGTGTAATAAAATAAAGATAGAAGAGAAAAGTTTTATTATTTTCATCAGTGATTTAATAAAGTAAAGTTATTAATCTATTTAAAAGAAAAAGATTCTATTTGAAAAGATAGAAATAAATCATATCCACATATAAAATGTGTAAATAGACAATTTGAATAAAATGTGCCAATTTGGCTTTATACAATATGTTATATATTATTGAATTTCAAGTTCATGTAATTTTATATTGTTTGTTATAGAATTTATTTATACCTTAGTAGCAACTCTAAAACACTTAATATATGAAACAAAAGTTTACAATTCTTTTTGTATTGTTCATTATTGCTCAAATTTCAAAAGCACAAAATAATACAAGTCTACTTATTTCATCTTGGCAAGTACAATCATATCAAATTTTTGAAAATGAAAATACTTCGACACCCATGCATAAAATATCTAGTGATATGGATAAAATGATTGCACAAAAGTCGAATTTCACTTTTAATGCAGATAAAACATTTGTTAAACCTGATAATAGTTCAATAAAATATACGTATCAGGTAAAAGAAAATCAAATTATACTTTCAAATTCTAATACGAGTGATATAGAAATATTAAGCTATAAATTAATAGGAGATAAGCTTCTAGTTAAATTTAAGCTGAATGCACTGAATGAATATATTGAAATAACAGCCGTTAAAATCTAATACAAACATATATGAAAAAAATACTTATTTTGATAAGTTCAATACTTTTATTAAGTACTAGCATCCTGAATGCACAGGCGAATTCAAACAAATCTTCACAAATCTTAGGATCTTGGGAATTGAAACAAGTGGATAGAAAATTTACTAATCCAGATGAATTAAACAAAGAGAACTATTTCTTTTATGATGCCTATACAAATCATTCGTTGGTAAATTTTACTACTACGGGAATGATAAATTTATATCGTAATAAACAAGAAAAATCTTATGAATATAAATTAACAGATACGGAGTTAATTATTACCTTTTATTCAGCAGATAAAAGCAAAGTAAGCGCTACTTATTACTCTTATAAATTAGAAGGTAATACATTTAGAATTTGGAGAAAAGATCCAATGATGAGTGAGAGTTACACATTTACTAAAAAATAAAATTTACCCTTAAAACAATATATTAAACGTTAGTATGAGAAAAATTTACTTAACACTTCTTGCCTCGTTACTACTCATTATGAGTATAAGTATTCAGGCACAAAACGTCAAATTAGAAGTTCAAATAATAGCTGCAGAACGCTCAGGTGCTTCTGATTGTTTTGGTTGTGGTGATCCAGATCCTGCTTGGGTAATAAGAGGATATCTTGGTGGTGTTTTACAAGGAACTACCACTTTAACATATGAAGAAATGGCTGGAACTGTATGGAATATCGGTTATAATGGATGTACCGGACCAGTACCATGTGCTATTGTTAGTACTACTAGTACTTCAGAAACACAATTTGTATTAGGTTTAGATGCCTGGGAAAATGATTGTAATCCAATGGACGCATATAATAGTTGCACGTTCAATTCGGATTATAGAAGATGTAATAATCAAACATTAAATACTATAAATTTTAGAACTGTAGGTGCTTATTGTATATCTAGTTCTACAAGTGGTTGGACTGAAGCTTGGAGTGATTGGTGTGGAAATTTTAGAGTACGTTATGCCTATAGATGGAGTTTTTCATCAGCGCCAACTATCAATACACAACCAGTAGTTAATACAGTTTTATGTACGGGTTCATCTACTACATTAAGTGTTGTGGCTAATACGGATGCTAGTTCTGGTTTATCTTATGGAAGATTTTATCAATGGCAAGTAAGTGAAAATACTGATTGCGCAGGAGCATCTGGTTGGACAGATATTCCAGGTGCTAATTCAGCAACATTTACACCACCTCAAATAGCAGGTACAAGATTATATAGAGTTAAAATTACGTCTAATTGTACTGCTGATTTTTCAACTCAAACTACGATATCAAATTGTTCTCGAGTAACCTATCAATCCTATAACGGCACCACCACAGCACCTGTAGGATTTCCATATAGAAATGGAGATAATGCTCCAGCTATTCAATCTAGTATTTGTGGATCAACGGTTTTACCAGGATCTACTTATGCTTTAGGTACATTACAACCCCCTGCTGTAGATGCGATGGCTAATAATACTGGATATACTTGGGCTGCTTCTGGAGGTACACTTTCTGCATTTTCGGGAAGTAGTGTCAATTGGACAAGTCCATCAACTGCGGGAACATACACGGTAACCGTAACCTATAATGATGCTTGTATTGGAGCAGATGCATCAGCAGTTTGTACCATTACAGTTGGTGCTACGAGTTGTGATTTTATTTATGTGTCACCAACCGGTACAGATGTAGTTGGTGGAGGTGGACCTTTAAATCCATATCGAACCATTGCATTTGCATTAGCAAATATGTCGGGTAAATTACATATGAAAATTAAAAATGGAGTTTATAATGAAACGAGTATATTGAATATCCTAGCAAATTTAATTATTGAGGGAGGATATACTGAAACTGGAGGTGTTTGGAATAAAAGTTCAAATTCAACTACAACTATAAATTGCAGTGGTACACAAACAATAGATGCTAATATAGCACATACTATGGGCTTCTTTTCATCGGCAAATAATTGGAAGTTGATAGATTTAAACGTAACTACTTCTAATGCTACTGGGAATACAGCTTCTGGGAATGGGAAATCAAATTATGGCATTTATTTAACTGGATGTTCAGGATATGAAATTATAAGATGTTCGATAACTAGTGGAAGTGCTAGTGCTGGATCTGCTGGTGCAGGAGGTTCAGCTGGTTCAACAGGATCGAATGGAGGTAATGGTGGCGGCAGTTGTTGTGATTGTGGAACCCCAGGAGGTGGAGCTAGTGGTGGAACAGGTGCAGTAGGCACAGCAGGTGGTTTTGGTGGAACACCTGGTGGAGCAGGATCCGCAGGTTCTCCTAGAAATGGAGGCGGTGGAGGCGGTGGAGGCCGAGGTGGATCAGAGTGTTCTTGTTCGGGATATGCAGGTGGTAATGGAGGTAATGGAAGTGGAGGAGCTGCAGGAGGAACTGGAGGCGGAGCTGGTGGTGGTGGTGGAGATCCAGGTGGTACAGGTGGAGGAGGTTCTTCGGGAGCAAATGGAGCAAATGGTGGAAATGGTTCTTTAGGAGTTAGTGCAATAGTTGGTGGATTTTTTCAACCAGGTCATGGTACAAGCGGAGCTGATGGTCAAGGTGGTGGCGGTGGTAAAGGCGGTGGAGGCGGTGGAGGCCAAGGTGGCTGTTGGGTTGATGATGGACCTGGAAATGGCGGCGGCGGCGGTGGCGGCGGTGGCCAAGGTGGTGTTGCTGGAACTGGAGGTGGTGGAGGTGGAAGTAGTTATGCTATTTTCCTAGAAAATAACGGTTTAGGATCATCCATTAATAATTGTAGTTTAAATGCAGGATTATTTGGCAATGGAGCTTCAGGTGGAACAGGAGGAAGTGGAGGAAGTGGAGGTTTTGGTGGTGCAGGAGGAGGAGTATGTACTAGTGAAGTTGGAAGAGGAGGAGCTGGTGGAAACGGGGGAAGTGGAGGATCTGGAGGAAATGGAGGAAGTGGAATTGCAGGAAATCAATATGCTCTAGGTACCAATTTAGCTGGAACTTTACCTACATTACCAACTGGTATAACAGCTAATCTTTCAATTAATGGAGGATCTGTACCTTTAGTGCCAGTAAATACAATAGTATACAACAATACTAAACTATGTAAAAATTCAGTAATAGATTTAACAAAAACATCAGGTAACTGGGATTTAACTGGATTTGGCACTGGATTTAGTTTTGTAAATAATTTAAATAATACTACTTCAACCTATACGAATACGAGCTCACCAGTTCAAGTATATACAACTACATCTACTCAAGATGGAAATATAAAAATTGATGCAATTATATGGAATTCGTATCTTCAAATAGCTGGAGACAATAGACCTGCTCCTGCATTAAGTATAACGAATGATACATTCTGTTTAGGTTTAAATACAACATTAACACATACAAATTCATTTGGTACAGAATTAGAATATGCATGGAATATATATTCAGGAACAACTGCTACGGGAACTCCTGTATTTTCAAGTACAACTTCAAATACATTTACAACACCTGCATTTACAACACCTGGTACTTATTTAGCTAAATATCAAGTAAGAGAACAATGTTGTGGATGGTCTATTCCAGCATATAAAATTATTTACGTTAGAGATACAGCGAAAGTACCTACAGCTATTACTGGTATTGATTCAATCTGTATAGGCAATAGTACTACTTTAACAATTAGTGGCGGAGTAGTAAATCCATGGGATGTAGTACAATGGTATACAGGCTCATGTGGTGGAGCATTAGTTGGAACAGGTAATAGTATAACTGTTTCACCAGTAGTGAATACAACATATTATGTAAGAGTTTCAGGTATTTGTAATACTACAACTTGTATTAGTCGTCAAGTATATGTTATAGGAGTTTCAACGGCACCTACTATAGTATTTGGGAATACTCCAATATGTAGTGGAGATATTTCAACATTATTTATTACAGATGGCACTTTAGCTTTAGGTGCATCTTGGAAATGGTATAAAGATTCATGTGGAGGAGTAAGTATTGGAAGTGGAGCATTTATAGATGTTACACCAACTTTAACTTCTACTTATTATATAAGAGCTGAAGGAATTTGTAATACAACTATATGTAGAAGTATTACAGTAGTTGTAAATACTCACTCTACAGCACCAGTTGGAATTTCAGGATCGAATTTAATTTGTTTAGGAAATTCTACTACACTTACTAGAGTAGCTGGTAGCCTAGGTACAGGTGCTACAGTGAGATGGTACAGTGGTGTATGTGGAGGAATCATAGTTGGTACAGGCGATAGCATAGTAGTTTCGCCAACTACGACAACAGATTACTATGTTCGAATTGAAGGCTTATGTGATACAACGGTTTGTCAAAATAGAACAGTTACGGTTCAAGATTCATCCATAATAGCTGATTCAATTACGGGAGTAAAAGTATTGTGTTCAGGAAATTCAACTATTCTAGCAGTATCAGGTGGCCATTTAGGAACTGGTGCAGTTTGGAATTGGTATACTAGTTCATGTGGTGGAACTTTAGTTAATACTGGAACTGTATTTAATACAGGAGCACTAAGTAGTACAACAACCTACTATCTTCGTGCAGAAAGTACATGTAACACAACCATTTGTTTACCAGTTACAGTAGTTGTAAATCCATTACCAAATGGAAATATATCTGGAACAGCGACTATTTGTCCGGGAGGAAATACCTATTTATATTTCAATTTTACAAGCGGAACCGCTCCTTATACTATTCAATATACAGATGGAATTTCAGTATTTACTCTATCAGGTATCCGAAATGGTGACTCTGTGAATGTAAGTCCGGTTTCAACAACTACATATACCTATAATTCAATTACCGACTCCAATGGATGTAATAGAAGTTCAGGCTTTTTAGGTGGAGCATTAATAACAGTTGCACCATCTGTAACAGTTAGTTCAGTAACTTCAACCAATGTAACTTGTTTCAATGCAAGCGACGCTAGTATTACTATTTCAGTAAGTGGAGGAGCGTTTCCAATTTCTTACTCAGTAGATAGCGGATCAACATTACAAGCATCTAATAGTTTTACAGGATTAGATACAGGCACTTATTATATTTATGTTAGAGATTTTAATGGTTGTTATTCTTTCTATTCTGGTAATCCAGTTATAATAACTCAACCAACAATTTTAGATATTACAGCAACAAAAGTAGATGCAAGTTGTGGGGGAATTTATGACGGACAAATAACAGCAACAGCTAGTGGAGGAACTTCTCCATATCAATATTCAATAAATGGAGGAGCGTATCAACCTGGTACTACATTTAACGGGTTAGGAGCAGGAACCTATATTATACAAGTAATAGATGCACATTTATGTACAGATACGGTGAGTATAACTATTAATAATTCATATGTATTACAAGATACTTTGGTAAGTAAAACCAATGTAACCTGTGCAGGGAATAATGATGGAACTATTACTGTAAATGCTTATGGAGGTGTAAGTCCATTTTCTTATTCTATTGATGGTATTAGTTTCGGACCTTCATCCACTTTTAGTGGTTTAGGTGCAGGATCGTACAATGTTATTTCTAGAGATTCTAGAGGCTGTCAAAACATACTTAACGTAGTGATTACTTCACCAAGCGTATTATCCATTTCATTAGATTCAATTGCTAATGGATTATGTAGTGGAGGTACTACAGGTTCTATATATACAAGTGCACATGGAGGAACACCACCATACGTATACACATGGAGCAATGGTGAACTTACAGATGATATAGATTCATTAGCTGCAGGAACTTATACTTTAACAGTAACAGATTTTAATAATTGTTCATCTACTTTCACTCAAGTAATCACAACACCAGCTGCGTTATTTTTAAACATAGCTGGATTCCAAGATGTACGTTGTAATGGAGGTAGTACAGCATTTATTGATATTACCGTAAATGGAGGTACTCCAGCATATACGTATTTATGGTCAAATGGATCAACGAACGAAGATCAAATAAATATTCCTGCTACAACATATTCTGTGACTGTGACTGATGCTAATGGATGTAATACTTCCATATCACAAACTATAAATGAACCTATAGTATTATCAGCATCTGCGATAGTAACTAATCCAATTTGTCATGGTGGATTATCAGGTACAATTGATGTGACAGTAATAGGTGGTACTTCACCTTATACTTATTTATGGTCTAACGGTAGTGCGAGTCAAGATTTAAATGCAATAAGTGCCGGCACTTATACCGTTATTATTACGGATGCAAACGGATGTAATACAAATGGCACATATAATTTAACAGAGCCTGCTAGATTAAATGTATCTTATACTACTACGAATGTTACTTGTTATAATGCTGGTAATGGTGTTATTGATGTTACAGTAAGTGGTGGTTCAGCCCCTTATGCTTATTTATGGAATGACGCTAATATATCTGAAGATAGAATTGGTTTATCGCCTGGAACTTATAGTGTATTGATAAATGATACTAATATGTGTGCAGATAGTATAACTGCTTTAATTACACAACCTGATTCATTTAATATCATTAGTTCACAAACCAATGTGTCTTGTGCAGGTAGAGCAGATGCGACTATCAGTTTATCTGTATTTGGTGCGACTGCTCCTTATACCTATTTATGGAGTGATGGTTCAATCTTAGAAGATAGAATTTCGTTAGCAGGAGGGCCAATTTCAGTAACCATTAGTGATGCAAATGCTTGTACTAGAATTATTGACTTTACGATAATAGAATCTGCTCCATTAAGTACAATGATTATTCCTACAAATCCTACTTGTTTTGGAGGAACGAATGGAAGTATTGATTTAACTACTTCTGGAGGAACATTGCCATATAATTATTTATGGAATACATTTGAAAATACGGAAGATATAAATAGTTTACGTGCTGGATTATATACAGTAATAATTACAGATGCAAACGGATGTACATTAAGAGATACAACTAGATTATTTGAACCTGCGCCAATAAATGTAACACATACAAGTACAAATTTATTATGTGCAGGAATCAGTACAGGAGCTATTAATATTACAGTAACTGGAGGAACAGCACCTTATACATATGTATGGAATGATGCAGATACCAGTGAAGATAGAACTAGTCTTGCTGCAGGAGTTTATTCAGTAACTGTAAGTGATATTAATTTGTGTACAACAAGCTATAGTGTTACAATTACTTCACCTACTGCCATTTTAATTACTGGGACTATAACCAATGTTCGTTGTTATGGAGGAGCTACTGGATCAGTAAATATAAATGTTAGTGGAGGTACACCTACTTATACATATATTTGGAGTGATGGTTCAACAAATCGTAACATCACTTTTATGATTGCAGGTACTTATACGGTAACAGTAACTGATTTTAATGGCTGTAGTAGTTCACAAAGCTTTACTATAAATGAGCCAGCACCTTTGGTTGCAACGGTGAATACACATGATGTTACTTGTTATGGAGGAACAGATGGTTCTGCTCGTGTTGTTGCATCAGGAGGTACAGCACCATATAATTATTTCTGGTCAAGTTTTGTACTGGGCGATACTATTTATAATCAACGAGTAGGAATATATAGTGCTTTAGCTACTGATTTTAATGGTTGCCAGGTTATAGCAACTGGAATTATTTCAAGCCCAGCTCCAATAAATCCAAACTTTGCAATCACAAGTCCAAGATGTTATGGTGGAAGTGATGGTTATATCACGACAGCACCTACAGGAGGAACAGCGCCATATACTTATTTATGGAGCACAGGAAGTACAAGTTCATTTTTAAATCCAATTAGCTCAGGAGTATATATTCTTACTACAACAGATTTTGTTGGTTGTTCACATGTAGATACAGCTAGAGTTATAGATCCATTGCCTTTATTAATCAATAATACACATGATAACTTAAGATGTCATAACGATAGTAGTGGATACATTGATATAACAGTAACGGGTGGTACACCTAGTTATGGATATAATTGGTTATTGCCAGATGGAACAACCACCACATCTGAGGATATTATTCGAAATACAGCGGGTACTTATGTAATATTAGTAAATGATGCACTTAATTGTGTTGCATATGACACCATTGTATTATCAGAACCTGATACGATTATTGTTACTTCTTTGGTTGATCAAGTTACATGCAGTGGAGCATTAAATGGAAGAATAGATATTGATGTTAATGGAGGAATAGTACCTTACAGATACAGTTGGAATACAGGCGCAATTACAGAAGATTTAACTGCTTTACCGGGAGGTACCTATACTGTAACTGTTTCAGATGCGCATAATTGTACAGTAAGTAACACTTTTGTAATAGTTGAACCAGCGCCAGTATCCTTATCATTAATTCCAATTAATCCTACCTGTTATGGTTTAAATGATGGAATCATTACAGCAGATGTGGCTGGAGGAACCATGCCATATAACTATAGTTGGAGTAATTTTGAAAATACGTTTTTAATTGATGGTTTAGTTGCCGGAAGATATAGTGTAACAGTTACAGATATTAATGGATGTAGTGTTTCTTCAAGTGCTACATTATTAGAACCAGCACCAATTGTACTTTCAGGATTAACTAATAATTTAACCTGTTACAATAATGCTAGTGGATCAATTGATGTAACTATAGTTTCTGGGGGTGTAGGTACATTATCATTTGTATGGAGTAATGGTTCAATAATTGAAGACATAAGTGGTTTAGGTATCGGAAATTATACAATCACTGTTACCGATTCAAATGCATGTTCTGCTAATGCAAGTTTTGACATTACACAACCAGATAGTATCTACTCCAATATGTCGGGAGTTGCACCAAATTGCAGTGGTGGCAATACTGGTTTTGCTGAAATTGATGTTTATGGCGGAACTCCAGCATACGCTTATGTATGGAGTACAACACCTACACAAACTACTAATATTGCATCTGGATTAATAGCTGGAACCTATACAGTTACCGTAACTGATAGTAAAGGTTGTACACATACTAATTCAGTAGTTATAAGTGCCAATACTCCATTAAGTATTATTGTAAATACTATTAATAGTTCATGTGCTTCAAGTACCAATGGAAGTATCAGTATAGTTGCAACAGGAGGAACAGCACCCTATACCTATTTCTTAAATGGAATAGCACAAACAACGAATGTATTTACTAATTTAGGAGCAGGAACCTACAGTATTGAAGTTAGAGATGTAAACGGATGTAGCGAATTCCAAACTACTACCATTACTGCACCTGAAGGATTTACTGTTGACTTAAGTACATCAGACCAAGTTATTGGTAGGGGAGACGTGGTAACACTTACTGCAACTACCACTTCAATATTGCCTATTATTAATTATGAATGGACTCCAGTAGATTTAGTTAATTGTATAAGCACACCATTATGTAATTCGGTAACTAGTGCTCCAGATGATAATACGTTCTATACTGTTATGGCAATAAATTCAGATTCATGTACAGCAATGGATACTATTACAATTTATGTGAGACAAGATAGAGCAGTATTTATTCCAACTGTGTTTTCACCAAATGGTGATGGTAAAAATGAAACATTTGATTTCCAAATACTAGGAGCTAAAAATGTAGCAGTTACTATTTGGAATCGATTTGGGGAACAAATATATGTGAATCCTTCACAACAAAATGGATTAGGTCAAGGATGGAATGGAAGGTATAAAGGAGAAGTAGTTCCATTAGAATCATATACATATCAATTTGATGTATTATATTTTGATGGTACTAAAAAAGTACTTTCAGGTTCAGTTACATTAATTCAGTAAATTTAAACTATCATTTAAAAAAGCAAGATGGAAAACCCATCTTGCTTTTTTTTTATTTGTTTGTATAAAAAAAATAGTACATTTGCTCTTATTTATACAAATTCTAAATAAGCTTTTGAAAAAGCAACTAATTTTAGCAGTCCTTATATTGGTCGGTATTGTAACGCAAGCCAACGATACTAAAATACAGCAATTAATTCATTTGCTTGACTATTTAGCAAGTGATTATCCATCCGCAGTAAAAGATCATAATGTTGTAAATAATCAGGAATATACAGAGATGAAAGAATTTGCTTCTAAAATTACGGAGCAATTTAAACAAGCAAAACTGGATACAAATCAACAATTATTATCTCAGATAAATCAAATACCGATTTTAGTAAATCAGAAAGCATCGTCAAATGATATTATAAAAGTTTGTTCTGATACAAAAAACAAGATAATTGAACAGACTGGATATATAACTTATCCTAAAAACTGGCCAAATTTAGTTGAGGCTGAAATTATTTATTCAGCTAATTGCGCTAGATGTCATGGAACAGAAGGATATGGTAATGGCCCAGATGGAGTAGGATTAAATCCTCCTCCTCGTAATTTACATGAAATTGAAAGGATGAGAACGATATCACCTTTGCATGCATTTAATACGATACGATTAGGAATTGAAGGGACAGCAATGCCTAAATTTGATCAACTTACAGAAGCACAAGTATGGGATCTAGCATTTTTTGTGACATCCATGTATCATAATAAACCTGATTCTATAACGATTCAAAAGAATTTTAATCAATATATAGATAAGATTTCTTTAGATGAATTAGCTAAAATATCTGATCAGGAACTTGCACAAAAAATAAAAGATACAAATGAGATAGAGATTGCTTCAATACGACTTGGCTCACCCTCTAAACAAAAAGAAAATTTTTTATTATTAGCAAAGAATGGTTTATCTGCTTCCTACCAAGCCTACATTAATAAAGATTATTCCTTAGCAGAACAAGAAGCTATTAATGCTTATTTACAGGGGATAGAGCCCATTGAGCTTCAAATTAAGTCGCTAAACCCTTTATTAAAAGATAAGATTGAAAAAGCAATGATGTTGGTACGGAAGGATATTTCTAAAAAAGTACCCAATAGTAAATTGCAAGCAGATATTTTTAGTTGTTATTCTGTCATAGAAGAAATTAAAATACTATTAGATTCAGAAAAGAAATCGAATACCTGGTCATTCTTTTTAAGCTTTTCTATTATTATTCGAGAAGCTCTAGAAGCAGTCTTAATCTTGATTATTATTATTAATGTAATTAAGACGCTAAAAGTAAAGAAAGCGTTATATTGGGTACATGCGGGTTGGATTTCAGCATTATTAGTTGGTTGTGTTTCTTGGTTTTTTAGCGAAAAACTTTTAGAAATAGGCATGGATAAGATTGAGTTTTTTGAAGGGGTTGTTTCACTTATTGCTGTCATTATAGTTATATATTTAGGTTTTTGGATGCATCAACATACAGAGATCAATAAATGGAAATCATTTGTAAATGAGAAGATAAAAGCTTTAGTTGATTCTAATAATTATAAAGGATTAGCTTTATTGTCATTTATAGTAACGGGAAGGGAAGTTTTTGAATGCGTTTTATTTTTAAGTGCTTTAGGAGCTCAGAAAGGAGCAGATAGTAATATACATTTATCTATTATTAGTGGAGTTATTGCAGCATTATTTGTGGTAATTATTATCTCATATATTTTCATTAATTATACTAAAAACATTCCTATTAGATTATTATTAAAAGCATCTTCTATAGTTTTAGGTATACTTTCTGTTATACTAATAGGTAAGGCTGCGCATTCCTTCCAAGAAACAGGACATCTACCTATTCATTCGATATTAGTCAATTTTAGAGTTGAATTATTGGGTATATATCCAACCATAGAGTCTATAAGCGCACAATTGTTAATTGCTATTTTGGTAATCTTTTTACTATTTATTCACAAGCCAAGTGTAAATAAGTAACCTTTTATTTTTTTTATCGTAGGAGTGAAAAGTATGTTTTTTAAAAAAAATACTATACTTTTATATTAGCATTTAATGCTATAATATAATTAACCATAAAAACGTTTTTACCAAAACCAACCAAAATTATTAATGACAAAGTTAAACAGGCAAATTCTAGCATTACTATTTACCGTTTTTAGCTCTTCACTTATTTACGCACAAACAGACCCAGCCACTACAGATGTATTGCAAGGGGTAAACTTTGATGAGACGAGCGAAGCCATTCAAGATGTAGATGTGTCAATTTATTTACGAGATATTACAGCAGATATTGAATCATTAGATGAGAAATTCACTAATGATAGTTTAGAAAAATATGATAAATATGTAGCATTTAGATTGGAAAAAATACAACAGTTGGTTAATAAGCCAGCAGGTGATTGTATGGAAAAATTCGATTTAATTGCATATAAAGGACAAATATTTTCTGAAATCAGTTTAAAAGCTTTAAATCCATTTATTTTAGATTTACGTGCGATGTCAAAAACTAAAAAAGATGCTAAAAAAGCGCTATATGATCAAATGGTTTTAGATGCCAACGAAGCATTCGCCAACGCCATAAAATCAAAAGAAGCAGCAGTAACTTTGAAATTAGCACAAACAATAGTTAAAGCAAAGCAAGATTCTATTTTTTATATGCTATCTCAATTTGCTATTGCTGAACAACAGCATATTTCAGTCATAGCAGCTTTAGAGACCCAAAAGAATTTAAAAATTAGAAACTCTCTTGAGCCTGTTGAAGCGACAAAAGCTGGCAGAGGAGCAATTTGTTATAAAATTCAAATTAAAAAAGAACCGGATCCCGTTCCAGTTACCACAGTTAGTACAGAAAATGAGGGTACTTCGACTGATGATAACTTAGATGGAAATAATGGCAATGGTAATGATTCTATTGAAGGTACTACAACAGATGGTTCTACAGATGGTTCTAATATGGATGAGAATGGAAACCCGAAATAATATTTTATAAGTATAAATATGAAAAATACCCGCGAATTTCGTGGGTATTTTATTTATAATTGAGCTAAATCAAAGCTGTCTTTTGCACGAATTCCTCGTTCTGTCATTTCAATTGTACAACATTCGATTGACTTATCATGTTCAAAAAATAAGATCTGTTCTTTTGCAACCGCTTCTTTTAGAAAGAGCTCTTTCTCTTGCAAAGTAATTAAAGGCTGCGTATCATAAGCCATCACATAAGATATAGGTAAATGTGCTTGACTCGCAATTAGATCGGCCATATAGACTATAGTTTTTCCTTTGTAAGCAATGTGCGGAATGATCATCGAATCAGTGTGTCCATTTACTAGCTTTAATTGAATATTGCTATTAATAACAGTAGATTCATCTGCAAATTTCAATTGTCCACTTTCTTGAATAGGTAGAATATTCTCTTTTAAAAAAGATGCTTTTTCACGCGCATTTGGATTAACAGCAGCTTCCCAGTGTTTTTCATTACTCCAATAAGTAGCATTCGGGAATGTGGTATATAATTTATCGTCTTTTTTAGAAATAGCCGCACCGCAATGATCAAAATGTAAATGAGTAAGTATTACATCTGTAATATCACTTAAAGCATATCCAGCGTTTTCAATACTTTCTTGTAGAGTAGGCTTTGTAGAAGGTTCGTAGTATCCAAAAAATTTAGCATCTTGTTTATTACCCATCCCGGTATCAATTAAAATCAACTGATTATTATCTTCAATGAGTAAACATCGCATGGCCCAAGTACATAAATTTTTATCGTCTGAAGGATTTAATTTATTCCATATCACTTTAGGAACCACGCCAAACATAGCGCCACCATCTAACTTAAAATAGCCAGTATCTATAGAATGTAGTTTCATTTATTTTTGTAGTTTTTTTATAAGTAATAACATTTTCAAGCAAGCCTCTGCTACTTCGATTCCTTTATTCCCTTTTTTACCACCACTTCGTTCTTGGGCTTGTTTCATCGAATTAGGAGTTAGTAAACCAAATATAAATGGTTTCTTATATTGTATAGATAATTGAGTTAAACCATTTGCTACTGCCGAATTAATATATTTATCGTGATCGGTATCTCCTTTAATTACGCAACCCAAAGTAATAACTGCATCAGGTTTGTATTTTTCAGCTACTAATTGTGCGCCACTGGTTAGTTCAAATGCGCCAGGAACGTATTCAATAGAAATATTTTGGTGATTTATTTTATTATAGATTAATGTTTCATAACAGCCATTTAAAAGTTGTTTATTAATTTCATCAAAATAATATTCAGAAACAACAATGGCTACTTTAAAGTTATTTTTCTGTGTAATGATTTCTTTAGAAGAACCTAATTTCTTTAGTTTAGATGACATATTTGTTATGTTTATAAGGATTGAAATTATAAAAAAAGCTGAGTTGATACTCAGCTTTTTTTATGATACATTTAATAAGTTATTTTGTTAAAGATGCTGTAACTCTATAAATATATTTGTCTATTTGTTGAGCTTGTTCACTAAACGGATACTCATTTTTAACTTTATTATAAAATTTTAAAGCCTCTTCTTTTTTATTGAATTTTTCGTGAGCTAAACCAGCTTTTAAACACAAGATTGGAGCAATCATTTTATTAGTAGTACACTCTGTAGATTTTGCATAATAGTTTAATGCTTTATCTGAATTTCCTTTTTCTGAATAAGCATCCCCTAGTAAAGAATTTGTTTCTCCTCGTAATACATCATCTTTAGGGCTATAACTTTCTAAATGTTTAATAGCATCATCAAATTTAGCTAAATGAATTTCACATATACCAGCATAATATTTAGAAACATTAGCAGCGTCAGTAAAACTATAATTTTCGATAATTTTCTTAAATCCTAGTGCACCTGCCATTGGGCTACCACCATTTAAAGCAATTTTAAAAGAATCTTGTTCGAAATAAAATTGAGAAATATACATTGCTTTTTGCGCACTAGCTTCTCTTTCAGGTAACCATTTCAATTTTCCATAAATCAAAATACCTACTAAGGCAATAAATCCAATGGATACGCCTAAAACTAAATTTTTGTTCTTATTATAAAAATCTTCAAGTTTAGCATAAAATGTTTGTAAAGATTCTAACGCATTTGTTTCTTGTGTCATAATTTATTGTATTCTATATTTTATTTTAAATGTTTATTAAGGTTATTAATCTACTAAGAAAGGATAATTATCTTCTACATAAATATCTTTTAATAATTCCGCATTATCTGGGAATGGACTTTCTTCTGCAAATTGAACACTAGCTTCTACTTCAGCTTCTACTTTATCATTTAAAGCTTGAATTTGGTCATCATTTAACCATTTATTTTTCTTAATAGTAGCAAGTAATTGTTCGATAGGGTCTAATTTTTTATATTCTTCCACCTCATCTTTACTTCTATATTTTTGAGGATCAGACATGGAGTGACCTTTATATCTATATGTTTTAATTTCTAGGAAACAAGGTCCTTCTCCTTTTCTACATCTTTCGGCACTTCGAGCAATAGCGTTATGAACAGCTTCGCAGCTCATACCATCTACTTGTTCGCTTTGAATATCGTATACTTCACCTAGTTTGTAAAAATCAATTACTCTCGTACTTCTTTTAATAGATGTCCCCATAGCATATCCATTGTTTTCGCAAATAAATATTACAGGTAAATTCCATAAAGAAGCTAAATTGAATGTTTCATGCAAAGCACCTTGCCAAACAGCGCCATCTCCAAAATAACAAGTAGTGATATTATCATTGCCGCTATATTGATCGGCAAATGCAATACCAGCACCTAATGGAATTTGAGCACCTACAATACCATGACCTCCGAAGAATTTATGCTCTTTAGAGAAGTAATGCATAGAACCGCCTTTTCCTTTCGAACAGCCGGTTGCTTTGCCATATAATTCAGCCATTGCTTCATTACAAGAAATCCCTTTTGCTATCCCTAAGCCATGATCTCTATAAGCAGTAATCATATTATCTTGTGGGCGAGTAGCAGAAACTGTACCTACAGCTAATGCTTCTTGACCAATATATAAATGGCAGAATCCACGAATTTTTTGTTGTCCATATAACATACCCGACATTTCTTCGAAACGTCTGATTTTATAGGCCAATTCATACCAATATAAATATTGATCTTTATCGAAAGGTTTACCAGTTAAGTAATTAATTTCATTACTTTTTGAAGCTTTCGTAGTTTGATTGTTGTCTTTTATTACTTTTGTAGCCATAAGCCATTTCATAAATTAGCCCACAAAGGTAATGTATATTAGTAAAATAAAGCTAACAAATTTTAAGAATTTCTCTGAACAAGAATTTAACCTATTAAATGGCTTTAATTTTATTGTAGGACCTAATGGACAAGGGAAGTCTAACGTATTAGATGCGATATATAATAGCTGTTTTGCCAAAAGTTATCTTTTAATACCAGATGCAGATTTGGTCAAATATGAAACCGATTTCTATAGAACCGAAGCGATGGTTCAAATGCAAGATTCATCAAAAAAGGTGGTGGTTAACTATCAAAAAGGCAAGAAAAAGAGGATTGAATATAATGGTCAATCTATTTTAAAATACTCTTCTCATATAGGTCATATCGTATGTGTAATGATTGCGCCAGATGAACAAAAAATTGTACAAGGAAATAGTGAAGAGCGTCGTAAATTAATAGATAATGCTTTATGTCAAATTGATGCTACCTATTTAGAAAAAGCTATTCAATATCAAAAAGTATTAGAGCAGCGTAACGCCTTATTGAAAAATAGAGAACAAAGAGATGTAGCTACTACAAATGAATTATTTGATATTTACAATAAGCAACTTTCAGAGTTTGCAGGATATATTTTTCAGAAAAGAAAAGCTTTTTTAGAAGAAATTAGCATTTATTTTAAAGAATATTATAGTGCTATAGTAGAACGTAATGAGTCTATTTCATTCGTATATGATACAGATTTACATAGCGAACTATTATATGATATTTTGCAAAAATGTTTTGAAAAAGACAAAATATTAGAATATACCTCAAAAGGAATACATAAAGACGATATCAAAATAGTGATTCAAAACAATCCACTCAAAAAATTTGCTTCACAAGGACAACAAAAAACATTTATTATATCGCTAAAACTAGCTATATGTAAATACCTTTTTCATCGTAAAAAAGATAAAATCATACTATTAATAGATGATTTGTTTGATAAATTGGATGAAGTTAGATCAGAAGAATTACTCAAATTATTATTAAATCGAGATTTTTTTACACAAGTAATATTTACTGATACTAATAGAAAAAGAATAGAAACTATTTTAAGAAAAATGCAGGCGGAAAAGTATACTAAAATTAAGTTTTTTGAAATTAATCAACTTTCTGTTAATGAAGTAGATTATAATTGATACTTTTATACTTTGATATAGAATGAGAAATAATGAAGTGCATTTAGGACAAGCATTAAAAAATGCGATGAAAGAATGGAGGCTTGATGAGCGCTTATATGAAAATTTATTGCAAACTAAATGGCATGAAATTGTAGGCACTACTATTGCGAAATATACCATTGCTGTGTACTTACAAAAAAATCAATTGATCATTCAAACGGATGTTGCTGCACTAAAACAAGAGTTATTGCATAATAAAGCCAAACTGATTGAAAAAGTAAATATATTTTTTGCAGCAGAAATTGTTAAAGATATTTATATAAAATAATTTAGAAAACGTTTCGTAGATTCATGATTCAGTTATTACAAACTTTAAAGTTCAAATCACTATCTCTAGTACGATTGAGTATTATTTTTTGTTTCTTGTTTACTACGCAAAAAATAACTGCTCAGAATAAAGTGGTATGTGATACTGTCATAAGTTTTTATATAATTAAAAGTGGAGACAATTTAACTACCATTGCTTCCCGAAATGCCATTACTCTAGGTTTTTTATGTAGAATAAATGGCTATAAAAATAGTACTGATTTTAAACTGAATATCGGTAATAAAATAAAAATACCTAAACTTGTAAATAGAGTTGTTCAGCAAACATTGAATGATACGCTCAACAAAGAAGCAAAGCCAGAGCTTTCGAATATTGTTAAAACAGAACCTAAATTATCTTTTGCCGATTCAATTATTAACCATAAAGCAATTCTACAACATAAAGAAGATAGCTTATTTTTAATATATGTTGAATTAGATAAAAAAAAAGAAAGAATAGTAAGCTCTAATGATAGTATCATATTGATAGATCAATTAATTAAGCAACAAGAAGATTCTATTAAAGCTTTTAAAATAGATTTGGCACAAAAAGATAGTATCAATAAACATCTGGATTTTTTAATTATAGAAAATGAAGAAAAGCAATTAACTATCAATTCGATGAATGAGGAAGTATATGAGACTTACAATAATATACGAAATCAAGACAGCTTAAATACATATAATAGTCTACATGCAAAAGATATATATGTATCAGTTACTAATGAATATGAAACTACTGGCAAAAAAACAGATAATAACCCAGTAAAACCTAAGATTGTTAAGCAAAGTAAAGAGTCGATGATAGTAACTAAGCATCAGGCAGTTAGTAATGATAGAGTGTCGACTGACGTGACTAAATCGCATAAAAATCTAGTAAGAATTAACAAAATAACTCAAGTGAGTAGATCGCAACATAAAAAGAACGCACTTATAAGTAATGCAGAAAAGCGCGATCTTCAAACGATGAACGATAGTATTGATTTAAATACTATAGATAAAATCCAAAATAATAAGTCAAAAATTAAATACAAAATTGGTGACGTGATTAAAGAAACTGATCTGCAAAAAAGTAGTTTCTTATTAATTAGAGCCATGAAAGCTATAGATGCCAAAGATTATTCTACTGCTCAAAATTATTTGAATAAATCCTTGCACTTAAACCCTAATTATACTGAAGCATATATTATGTTGGCAGATATGTATGCGACCTTTAATTATTATGACAAAGCGGTAAAAGAATACGATAAAGCAATCATCACAAATAAATCTATGCCTATATTATACTATAATAGAGGTTCAAACTATTTGAAAATGAATGAACTTTCTAAATCATTTACAGACTTTAATAAAGCTATTCAGTTAGACTCACAGTATGTATTAGCATTAGGTGGAAGAGCATCTATCTATATTTTAAAGAAAAATTACAAACAAGCTATTGCAGATTTGACCTCTGTTATTGAATTGAATGCTTTTTTTTCGCCTGCATACAAAGCACGAGCAGAAGCCAGATTGGCAATCGGAGATTATAAAGGCACTATAGAAGATTGTAATAAGTTCATAGAAACCAATGCTGAAGATGCATACGTTTACTACCAACGTGGAATGGCTAGAATAAATGAAGGCGAATTTTATAATTCATGTATTGATTTATTAAAAGCAGTAGAATTAGGCTATACTCAAGCCAATCTTGCTATCAAAAAATACTGCAAATAACATGGTTTTGTCGACTATAACTAACTGATTATTATTTATTTATAATCCTTTTTTACATGTTGATAATAATTATTTCATCTAATTAAGTTTTAGTATCTTTGTAGTGAAAATTTTTTAATGAAACCCCCTATATTTTTCATTAATTAATTTTTACAACAAATGAACGAGGATAAAAAAATAACAGGCTTTTCTAAGTTATCAAAAACAGAGAAAATTCATTGGTTAGCTCAAAACTTTTTATACAACAATCCTATACAAGTAGCAAAGGAATTTGCTACCTTTTGGCATGATAATATCGAAGAGCAAAAGTTGTTTGACGGATTTAGTGAAAATACTATTACTAATTTTTACTTGCCATTTGGTATCGCTCCTAATTTCAAAATCAATGATAAGATGTATGCCATCCCTATGGTTACAGAAGAAAGCTCTGTAGTGGCAGCAGCTTCAAATGCAGCTAAATTTTGGCTAGATAGAGGAGGATTTACTTCAACGGTTATAAATACCATAAAAATAGGGCAAGTACATTTTAATTATAAAGGATCTAAAGATAAATTAAAAAATTATTTTCCAGAATTAAAGGAGGCGCTGATTCAAGGCTCGAAAGACATCACAGCTAATATGGAAAAAAGGGGAGGAGGTATCGTAGATATCGAACTGCTTGATATGACTACTAAATTGGAAAACTATTTCCAGTTACGTTGCTCCTTTCAAACCTGTGATTCAATGGGGGCAAATTTTATCAATTCTGTATTAGAGCGTTTCGGTCAATTATTAGTTGAATTAATATCTAGTAATGATTTGTTCACCTATCAAGAAAAAGAGGTCAAAGTAATTATGTGTATTCTTTCTAATTATACGCCTGATTGCGTAGTGCGTTCTATGGTATCTTGCCCAGTGAAAGACCTTGGCATAGTTGACGGAATGCCTTCGGAGGAATTTGCTGAGAAGTTTGTGCAAGCGGTTAAAATAGCGATTATAGATCCGTATAGAGCTACTACACATAATAAAGGCATTATGAACGGAATAGACTCTGTAATTATTGCTACAGGTAATGATTTTAGAGCGGTTGAATCATGCGCGCACACTTATGCAAGTAGGAGTGGTTCATATTCTAGTTTAACCGATGCTACCATAGAAAATGGTATTTTTAAATTTTGGATTGAAATTCCTTTAGCATTAGGCACTGTAGGAGGTTTAACTGCTCTACATCCATTAGCAAAAAAATCAATGGAGTTATTAGGTACACCAAATGCTTCAGAATTAATGATGATTACTGCTACGGTAGGATTAGCACAAAATTTTGGTGCCGTAAAAGCACTTACCACTTCAGGAATTCAACAAGGGCACATGAAAATGCACTTAAGTAATATTATGATGTCGCTTCAAGCAACAGAAGATGAACTGAGCAAAGCAAAAGAATATTTTAAAGACAAAGTGATTTCATTTAATGCAGCACGTGAGTTTTTAATTTCAATAAGAAATAGAGCATATAGTCATTAATATGGTAGACACAAGTATAGATACTACAAATAGAATCGAAATAAAAAGCAATGGTAAACTCCTAATTAGTGGCGAATACTTCGTGTTAGATGGTGCAAAAGCATTTGCTTTACCTTGTAAATTTGGTCAACATTTTACTATTCAGCAACAAGAAACAGAATTTAAGTCTGAAAAAAATCTACATTGGAAAGCGTTTACCAAAATGAATATTCTTTGGTTGGATGCGCAAATCGATATTAAAACATTAAGCTTACTAAACGAACAAAGCAAAGAAGCAATCATGCTTCTAAATATTTTAAAAGTTTGTAAAGATTTAAATCCCACTTTTTTAACCGATGAACACAGTATTAGTATAGATGCTAAGCTCGATTTTCCTAGAAGTTGGGGTTTAGGTAGTAGTTCAACATTAATCTATTTTATAGCTCAATGGGCAAAAGTAAATCCATATGAATTACTCGAAAAAACCTTTGGTGGATCTGGTTATGATATTGCTTGCGCTAGTTCAGATAGTCCATTGATTTATACTAGAAATAAATTACAACCTCTAGTAGAAAAAGTTAATTTCTATCCTACATTTAAAGATCAATTATTTTTCGTTCACTTAAACGAAAAGATGAATAGTAGAAATGCTATTCAATATTATAAAAATTTAGATATTGATAAATCAAGTATTGTTTCTGAAATTAATCTAATTACAGATGCATTTTTAGGTGCAAAAACAATAGAAGCTTTTGAATCATGTATGAATCAACATGAAGATTTAATCAGTGATACCTTATCAATCGACAAAGTAAAAGATACCGTATTTAGTGATTATTGGGGTGCTGTGAAGTCTCTGGGAGCATGGGGCGGCGATTTTGTGATGATGTCGAATGCAACACAAACGCCTGAATATTTCAAATCCTATTTAAATGAAAGAGGCTTTAATACCGTTTTGAGTTACGATGAAATGATTATTCATTAATTACAAATAACATTAACATACTAATAAAAATATATTTATGAAATATACTTGGAGAAGTCCTTCAAATATCGCATTAGTCAAATACTGGGGCAAACACGGTATTCAATTGCCCAATAATTCATCTATCAGTTTTACGCTATCAAATGCATATTCTGAAACAAGTGTTGCTTTTGAACCCAAGAAAGACGATGGGAAATTAACTATTGAATTTTTATTTGAAGGAAGCAAAAACGAAGCTTTCCAAAAAAGAATTGAAAAATTTTTAACTTCAATCATCGCTCATTTTCCTTTCTTAACTGCAGTAAAATTGCAGATTGAATCAACGAATTCATTTCCACACTCTACAGGTATTGCATCTTCTGCTAGCGCGATGAGTGCATTAGCATTAGGCTTATGTAGTATTGAAAAAGAATTGACTGGGGCTCTTGCAAACAATGATGATTTTATGCGTAAAGCGTCTATAATTTCTCGCTTAGGTAGCGGAAGTGCTTGTCGCTCGGTATATCCTCACTTAGCTATATGGGGCGAAAACCCTGGCGTAGCAAATTCGTCTAATGATTATGCTATTCCATACACAGAAGCGGCTTCTATCTTTACTACATTTCACGATAGTATTTTAATAGTGAGTAGCGATGAGAAAAAAGTAAGCAGTACTGCTGGTCACGAGTTGATGCATACCAATATTTTTGCAGATACTCGTTATAAGCAAGCCAATAATAATACAGTTGAAATCATTCAAGCTTTACAAAGTGGCGACATAGAGAAATTTGGATTGATTGCCGAAGAAGAAGCATTAACATTACATGCTCTTATGATGACTTCAAATCCATCGTATATATTATTACAACCAGAATCATTACAATTGATTGCATTAATTCGCTCTTTTAGAGAGTCTACTAAATTGCCCGTATATTTTACTATAGATGCCGGACCAAATATTCACTTATTATACCCTCATTCTATTTTCAATGAAGTGCAAGATTTAATTAAAAATGAATTGAGCAAATGTTGTGAAAATGGTAAAGTGATTGAAGACCAAGTGGGAATTGGTGCTACATTGATGAATGCTTAAGCGTTGAACCAGTGATAAATTCATTTAAAAAATTCTATTCAAAAATCCTATTGTTTGGTGAATATGCCATCATCAATGGTTCTGAAGGTCTTGCTATACCATTAGATTCGTATTATATGCAGTTCACTTTCGAAAAGGATGCACATGTTTTTGAACGTTCAAATGAATTGCTTGTCGAATATTTAAAGTATGTTCAACTACATACAAATAATCAGATCTATAATTTATTGCAATTTGAAAAAGATATCCAAAAAGGTTTATTGGTGAGTTCTACTATTCCTATAGGATATGGTATTGGAAGCAGTGGTGCTTTAGTGGCTTGCTTTTTCGATGCCTATTGTATAGATAAAAATCATTTTGAATCTATCGATGTATTGAAAAAAGAATTAGGCCTATTAGAAAGTTATTTTCATGGCGCTAGCAGCGGACTCGATCCTTTAGTTTCCTATTTACATCAAACAGTACATATACAATCTGACGGAACCTGTAAAGCTTTTGCATATAATCCAACATTAAACAAAACTCTTTCTTTATTCTTGGTCAACTCAGCCATAGAGAGACGTACAGCGCCATTAGTTGCTGTCTATAAAGAAAAATTACAAAAGGATTCAAGCTTCAAAAGCATTATAGAAAATCAATTGTTTTCATTGAATCATAAAATCATACAGGCGTATTTAGCGGGCGATTCGTCTACTTACATGCAATGTTTTAAAGAGATTGCCACACTGCAATTCATGCATTTTAAAGAAATGATTCCTTCATCTATACAATCATTATTTAATCAAGAGGCGTACACCATGAAAATTTGTGGTGCAGGGGGAGGTGGCTTTTTTTTAGGAATGGGAGATGCATCTGCTATTAAAGAGTATGCTGTTATTCCAATAGGCTAAATTATTCTTTGTAGCAATCATTACTCAACAACCAATCATTAAACTTTTTTATCCCTTCAGCTAAAATGGTTTGAGGCGTATAGTTTAATAATTTATGAGCCTTTTCAATAGATGCAAATGTGATTGGTACATCACCAGCCTGCTCAGGCATTCGATTAATCTTCGCTTTTTTACCTAAAACATTTTCTATGATATCTATTAGTTCACTCAATTTCACAGGAGTATTATTTCCTAAATTGATTATTTCATAATTTGATTTCGTATAATCCATTGCACTTCTAATACCTTGAACAATATCCTCAATATAAGTATAATCGCGCAGTGTAGAACCGTCTCCATATACATTTATAGCTTCATCTTTTTGTATTTTTTTACAGAATTGATGAATCGCTAAATCAGGTCGTTGACGTGGACCAAAAACCGTAAAGAAACGCAAAGCAATAAACCGTATTTTATTTAAATGATAAAAAGAATGCCCCATCAATTCACCACCTACTTTAGTAGATGCGTAAGGGCTAATTGGCAACAAAACATTATTGTCTTCTTTCCATGGATAATCAGGGTTGACGCCATATACGCTACTAGAAGAGGCAAATACAAATTGACTGCATTTTTTTTGAATCGCTAAATCTAAAATATTTTGTGTCCCTACAATATTCGTAATTTGATAAGCATATGGATTTTCAATCGATGGTCGAACCCCCGCTTTAGCACCTAAATGTACAATTACATCAATCGTATCAACAAATGCTAAGACTCTATTCAATTCAATTTTATTCGTAAAATCTACTTCAATAAATGTGGTATGCTTATCTTGTAATTGCTTTGTAATATTGAATTCTTTTTGTTTACGTGCATAAAAAGGATCAAAATTATCGATGGATATAATTTTCCATTGATCTTCTGCAATTAACGAATCGATTAAATTTGAGGCTATGAATCCCGCACCACCGGTAACTAATATGGTTTTTCTCATGCTATAAATTATTCAAATATTGAATTCTACTTTGTAATTTTTTGATGTGTACACTAGAAGTGGAATGTATATATTTATGAATACGTTCATTCTCTATTCCAAACTCTAACATACTTAGTATTTCTTCTCCTTCCATACCTCTTTCACTACGCCAAATATAATATTCATGTGCAGCTTGCTGTGAAATATCATCTTTAATTTGTATCACGGGTGAGCTTTTTTCAACGGCTGATAAGATATCGGAATTGATTGCTTGTAGCCACCAATGTGTTTCTAAAGCAGTGAAATTTTCTATGTTTGATTCTAATGCTTGTAAACGCGTTATATATCCCATCATTTTCATTTCTCTTAACCATGGTGTAATTGAATGAACTGGATAGTAATGATAATGGTTTTCACTCAAAACTTCATTGCTCTCAAAAGAAATATGGGGCAATACTTCTTGCAAAAATAATCGTTGAATTGACTTGTCTTCCTCTTGTAGCCAATATGCTTCACGTTTTACAGTATCATTCAAGAAAAAAGGACTTTCGCCATCTCTCCATGAAAATAAAATATCTTGTTGTTGATTTAAAATCAAATCATTCCACGACGAATCGTATAATTGAATAGTTTTTAAATAGGCATGATACGAAAATTCATCAAATGAGATACAATTCAAAGCGCTATCATACAAGCCTTTTACTCTATATGGTTCAGTAGGGATGCGTGATTTAATTTCTTTTGCGAATCGTAATGGTTTAATAAATGTGCCTTCAACTTTATGCTCGTTCAATAAAAATAATTGCTCATTCGTCAACATAAATTCAGGAGGCAAATAATAAGGGATATATTGACCAAATTCTTTTTCAATCACTCTTTTGCCATAGGCTAAATTGATTTCAAAACCTTGCTTACTTCTAAATAAGCCCATATCATGAGAATAGGGGCGAAGTATAATTTCGAAAATATTGCGATGCGTGTTAATTAAATCGATACATTCTTTATTGAATGTAGCGATATCTGAGATGGTTGCAGCAGTAAATCCTAAGGATACTTTTTTATGATGAATCACATAATTATTCAACCATTGATATAATATACTCTTACTGCCATGTGACAAACATGACAACCATTTAGCTGAAGATAAGCAAGAGGCATCGGCATTAAAATTTACTACATCAACTATTTTTTTCATATACTATTTCATTACAGATTTAAATGCCTCATCAATTTTTAAATAATCGTCAAAGACGATATCTTCCATAGGGATTCCTGCTTCTATTCGATGTTTAAAAGATATTTTTTCCGGATCACCTGCTACCATTACGGATGCATTATCAATCGATTCCATTTGACGAATTCGTTGTACCATCGAACTTAAATACTGCTTGAAAAAATCTGGGTTTTGAAATTTAGAAATATCAATCGCCATAAAAAAATGACCTACTTTTCTTTGTGCTTCAGCAGGTGAAGTAAACATGGGCAACATATCTTTTCCATACACCCCACCAACTAATACAGCACATAAAATATCAATCATCATACCAAGTCCAAAGCCTTTGTAATCACCCGATGGACGAAGACTTGCAGCATCATGCGGATTGATTACTGATTGTCCGTTTTTATCAAAAGCCCAACCTGGTTCTAAATTTTCATTTTTAATTCTATAGTTTTTTATTTTATTCCACGATACTAATGAAGTCGCCATATCCAAACAAAATGGTTCTTCATTCTCAAGTGGTGCAGTAAAACAAATCGGATTGGTTCCAAAAAAAGATTCCTTTGCTGCATGTGCTTTTACTAACGCATCTGCATTGGTGAATGCAAAACCTAAACAATTGTGCGCTGGTGCTTGTAAACCAAAATAGGCGGCTGCTCCAAAATGTGAAGAATTCATCACATTCACAGCTCCAATACCTGTTTCTTTTGCTAAGGCAATGGCATGTTGCATTCCAACCGAACCTGCATGATGTCCAATGGCATGATCGGCATCTACGATACCAACTGAGGCTGCAGTTTTATTAAATGTAATGGAAGGATTTTTACTGATACGTCCCGATTCAATCGAACGAACATAATGAGGAAATAAATTAATACCATGCGAATCTACGCCTCTCAATGAGGTTTGAACCATTGAATCTACAGCATGATTCGTCGAATCTGGATTCAATCCTTTGGCTGTAAAAACTTTTTTCATTTGAGCGCTTAATCTCGCGCTATCTAATATTACCATAATGCTATTTTGTTATATCTAACCATTTATTTTGTTGTGCCAAACTTTGAGTCGTAAAATCACTCACTAATGTAGAGATAGAGGCGCTTCTAAAAGAGGGGCGATGCTGTATTAAATATTCAAAACTTACGGCATTATTTTTTAAATCAATCACATCCAATACAAATCGCTCAATGCTTTTAAATCCATATCCATTCAAGATCATATTCCCATCATCTCCCGATAAGTACTCAGAAAAATAAGGATTGATTAATTGTACGCCTGTAGTATCATTAATTAATTCGATTCCTCTATCTTTTTGATCGCATTCTAATCGACCTAATGTTCCTATAAATTTTATTTTCTGATCAGACATCGCCGAACCGCTGTTCGCATCTATCCAATTGGCATTGATGATGGAAATAAATTTCTGATGTTCATTCTTCGTATCCTGCCATTCAATAAAAGCATGAATGGAATCGTAAGTATCGATTCCTTTTTCAACTAATGTTTTTTTAGTGCCATAAGCACTCACACGAATTGGCATATAATCAGTCAAGAAATGAATCAAATCGATATAATGAATCCCCAAGTATTGCATGATATTCGTTTCATTACTCCAAGCTCTAAATACTTCTGTAGGGATTTTTATTTTCTGACTATAATCCACTTGTATATAATTAATGTCGCCTATTTTATTTTCAGCAATGACTCTTTTTGCAAATAAGTTGGATTCGTCCCAACGTTTATGAAATTCGACTGCTCCATACACTTTATTGTTTTCAGATAAAGCAATCAATTCTTTCGCTTCTGCGTAGGTAGGCGTTAATGGCTTAACCACTAAAGTTGGAATTTGATGCGTGATACAACTCTTTACATAATCAAAATGTAATGCATCTGGTACACTCACAATTGCTGCATCAAAGGTTTTTGATTTAAATATATTTTCTAAATCAGCTATACCATTTGCGATACATAAAAAATCTACAGCGATGGAGCTACCTAATTTTTGATTGATCTCTGCTGTTGCTTTATTTACATGTGATTCGCTTGTTGCGCTTTTTGAAACGATTAAGATCGAATCAATTTTTTTATATTTGGCTAATTGAATCAATGAGGCTAAAATAGTGCCACTGCCAGTCCCTTCACGACCTGTAACATACATCCCCGAACCGATAACTACTATCTTCATTGCCATTAATTTAATTCAAAGATAATTCATAATTGAACGATATCCATAACCCTTTATGAATCCTTGAATAATTATTTATTTGTTTTCTAATTTATGATTTAAATAAAATTGTGCAAAGGCTAAATCTAGCGGTGTATCAATATCTATAACATCATTAGGATCCATGATATACGGATATATTTTTTTACCTGTCATTGAATGTTGCTCCGTAATAGTTCTATTTCGCGTCACATCAATCACACAATTATAAAAATACATATCGGGCAAATCTTGTCTTCGCAATAAATAGGGTTGTTCATGCTCATGTTTCATGATCGGATCTAAAAAACCTTCTTGATCTAATGAAAATACTCGATAGGGATGTTGGCTCGGTGCTGATACAGAACGCACCGAATCAGCCGTTGGATGATCGATTAAGAGTTGTATAGCCTCGTCAATCCACTGTGGATTTCGATAAGGCGCTGTGGGTCGTAAATGCACAATGATATCCGGAATATAATTTTCTTTTTCTTTCAAATAGGCTAACAAATGTTCGAATACCGGAATATCTAATACATGATCTTCGGCCAATTCAGCGGGACGAACAAAAGGCACTTCTGCACCATATTTAATTCCTTCTTGTATAATAGCATCGCTATCGCTCGATAAAAAAGTGCGTTGTATGAGTTTAGACGCTAATGAATGCGTAATGCTATGACCTACCAAAGATTTACCAGCAATCTCCGTTAAATTTTTATTTTTGATTCCTTTAGAACCCCCTCTAGCAGGGATTAGCGAAATAATCTTCATGACTTCTATTATTTTTTTAATAAATTTTCATAGTTCACTCGAGGAAACATATTCAATAATCCTCCTCTTGTAGCATTGAGAATTTGTACTTGATTTTCTTTTGCCGCCACATTTAATAAATTCAATTGCTTCCAAATCGCCCACTGATTAAACCACTCAATACCCGTATCCATCAAATGAATTTCGGCGTTCTTTTCTGCTTGATTACTCGTGATAGGAGAGTTGCCATAAAAACGTACTTCATCACGATTGTCTTGTATGATACACGATTGATTTAAGTCCATACCCACTAAATAAATTTCTTTAAAACCCATATAAATAGCGATACTCAAGCATTGTGTAAGAACCGTAGGAACACGCATAATAATTTTAGTAATGTCTGCATGGGCTTTCGATAAACAGTTTGGATTGTATTGCGGGTCGACATAATAACTTCGTTTATTTAAAGTCTGTCTACGATCAATCATTTCTTTGGTATTGATACCCCAAAAAAAAGTACAGTGTGCTGGCAATCGTTCTTCCATCGTATCAAACCAAATTTCCCAATCTTTATCGTATTCTTTGGGGTGAAATTTAGGGACATTCACATGGTATGTTGGATTGATAACAGCAATATCTTGATGCGCATGAAAATGATTTTGTGTCATCACAATTTCGCCTTCCAATAATTTCATGTCTTGCACCTTAATGGAATTGCCACTTCCTAAAATAAATAATCGCTGCCCACGATGAACGTTTTTGAATATCGCATTTTGCTGCAATAGTGCATTAGGCATCATATCCAACAACGATACATAGGTGTTCACTAAATGGCCTCTAAGGTAATAAGTTAAATTCATACATTTTGATTTATACTACACTACAAAATTACTTTTGAAAAAACACCAGATGAATTGCATTTATTATTGAATGAAGCATCTATAAATATTAATCAAAAGCCTATTTTTAGTATATATAACAAAGATAGAAGATTTTTAAAATATCATCAGATGAAGTTCTTTACATCAATATGGTGTATATTCTATTTAAGTTGAATAGAGGTAAGTAAAAATTATTACGTATATTTATTTTTAAATACATTTTAAATGAAAAAAATAGTACTCTTAACCTTCACATTATGTTCTTTTTTAATGGCTCATAGCCAGACGTTCGGTATTTATTTCGGCACCTTAAACAGAGATTATATCGTGCATACACCTCCAGGTTATAATAGCGCGAATCAATATCCATTGGTTTTTAATTTGCATGGTTATACTTCAGATGCAACACAAGAACAATTCTATACGCAAATGAATGCTACATCAGATGCCAATAATTTCATTGTAGTTTATCCAAATGGTATCGCAAATGCTTGGAATAGTGGCTTTGTGGGCACTTATGGAACAGGTATCGATGATGTTGGTTTTATCTCTGCGATTATCGATTCGATGAATAAAAATTTCAGTATTAATTTAAACAGAGTTTACGCATGTGGTATGAGTAATGGCGGTTATCAAAGCTATCGATTAGCTTGCGAATTAAGTAACAGAATTGCTGCTATCGCATCGGTTACAGGTTCGATGACAGATAGTACTTATTTTTATTGTAATCCAATACGTCCAGTTCCGACAATGCAAGTACATGGTACTACCGATGGAACCGTAAATTACAATGGATTTCCAGGTAGTAAATCGATTGAAGATGTGATACAATTTTGGAGTGATCATAATCTATGTACCGCAGCGGTTGAAACAACAGCTGTTCCTAATATCAACACCACAGATAACACTACTGCTGATTTTATTCAAATCAAAGGTTGTACTTTAGGAATTGAAAATTGGTTTTATAAAGTGTATAATGGTGGTCATACCTGGCCAGGATCAGTGGTTGATATTATCGGAAGCAATACCAATAGAGATTTTAATGCCTCTCAACGTATTTGGGATTTCTTTAATCGTTATACTTTAGCAGGACCCACATCTGTACAAAATACTACTAATTCAACTGAACTATTGGTTTATCCAAATCCAACCAGCAATCAATTACAAATAACTTCAAACGATATTAAACAAAAGTTGAATATTCGGATTGTAGATATGATTGGTAAATTGCAATTAGAGGAACAGGTTCTAGTATCAAATGGCCAAACTCATGTATTAGATGTATCTACGTTAGATGCAGGCAATTATTTATTGCAATACATACAAGAAGATGGTTCTTCAATTACGAAGAAATTCACAGTGATTAAATAATAAAAAAGGACTTAGTCTTTTTTACTCATTTTCTCCATCAACCAATAAAATAGGCGAGGAGCGTAGTGGTGAATAGGAACCATTAATAATTCTACTCTACCGATATAGCTACTTCTTTTTTTCGCAGCTACAGCATGGATGATTTTAGCAGCACATTCGCTGGCTTCCATGCCTTTTTCTTGAGCCGGACTATTTACATTGTATTTAGTACCTTCATGAGTGATAGCATTTAAAGCTACATTGGTTTTGATAAAGCCAGGTGAAATAATGGTGATATCGATATGTTGATTTTTTACTTCTTCTCGTAAGCTTTCAAAAAAGGCATTGGTAGCATGTTTGGCTGCGCTATACGTACTGTGTAATGCCAAACCAAAATCACCTAGAATACTCGATATCGCAACGATTTGTCCCGATTGGTTTTTAATCATTTGAGGAAGTACGGCTTTACTTAAGATGACACTGCTCATGAAATTCACTTCCATAAACATTCTATCAAGCGAAACATCTGTTTGAATGGCTTTGCTACGTTGACTCACACCCGCATTATTGATGAGGATATCTATTCTTGAAAAACGTGCAATGATCTGATCTACTAATGCAGGCGCATTTTCAATCTTAGCTAAATCTAGAGGCAATATCATGATATTGGCATTATTGCTACACTGAGTCGCTACACGTTCTAATTCATCCTCTCTACGAGCGGATAATACTAATTTAGCACCCAATGCTGCTAATTGTTTGCTTAATTGTTCACCTATACCTGATGAGGCACCAGTTATCCAAATGACTTTGTCTTTAAATTCGCTATTATTCATACTGCAAGATTAGTAACTTAATCTTATATTTTTTCAATTCTAAAAAAATATTTTTTCTTTTAAATAAAAGTACATACTTTTGCATCCTCAAAATTGCCCTATCGTCTAATTGGCAGGACAGCGGTTTTTGGTACCGTATGTTTAGGTTCGAGTCCTAATAGGGCAACAAAAAGCAAAAGCCTCGTATGTAAATACGAGGCTTTTGTAGTTTACAGAGGCTTGGTAGAAATATTTTTTTATAAATCAATATTTTTATTTATATTAGCTTTAAATCTATTTAAATGATATAAAAAAACTATTTAAATAAATTCGGCTTAGCTACATTAAACTATCAAGATTAACTTTAGCATTTTACAGAATAGATTATTAATAGAAGTACAACCTATCAGTTATGTTTTTACTTAAATTTTCAATTCTTCAAAGATTTATATGTTGCCTTTCTTGATTAATAATGAAGCCTAAGGTTCACGCCTTTTTTATTATATACAACCCAATATGTAGAACCTTCATAGTACAAACCCCCCATAATTACTGACAAACAAAATCCTTATTGTATTTTTTTTAAACCCTTAAAAAATAACCAAAATGACAACCAAATTAAAAAAACTAATTTTATTATTATGCTTTTACCCATTAAGCATATTTTCTCAACTAATTCCAAATCCTGGTTTTGAAACGTATACTACTTGTCCAAATAATATTGGTCAATTTGATTATGTTATTGATTGGAGAAATCCATCTGTATGTGGCGAAGACGGCAGAGCAACTGTAGATTATTACAATTCTTGTTTTACAACAGGCTTATTCAATGTCGATGTTCCAACTCATGCTTGCGGTACACTACCAGATCATAGTACAGGTAATGCATATGCAGGGATTGTCACTGTTGATTATCTTCCTTCCCCAGGAGGAGTTCTTACACATGAATGGAGTGAATATATTCAATGTCACTTAACGAGTCCTTTAATTCTAGGTAGAAATTATCGGTTAAGATTTTTTATTGCATATAATAGTGCAGCAGAATTAACTACAGATATAGGTTATATAGTATCTACTACACCAATAAATCAAATATGTGCACAAGCAATAACAAGACCTATACCAGGTGACTTAAATCAAAGTTTTAATACATCTTCAATTATACCTGCAGATAATTTATGGCATGAAGTTACCTTTGATTTTGTAGCTACTTCTTGTAATATGGAATATCTTACTATTGGTAAATTTCCAGTTACTCCTGATGCAGGCATAATGAACCTTACAACTCCAACTTGTTTTAGTCTAGTTGGCGATAGTAGATTTAAACAATCTTATGCATATATTGATGATGTAAGCTTAGTAGATATAAGTCCTTTAAACATTACTTTTTCGCCAAATCAAAACTTTATTTGTTTAACAAGTACTCCATCTTTTACTCAAACATTAAGTCCAACTATCACTGGTACTTTTGATCATTTTGAATGGTATCAAGATGGAGTATTAATTGCCGGTGCTACTGGCACCACCTATACTACACGTGAGCCAGGTGTATATGAAATAAAAGGTTATGTAAATAGTTCTTCTCCATGTCCTACAATATTTACAGCAAAATATACTATTTATACTTCAGCTACAGCATATACATTAGATTATCTACCTACCTTATGTAATACTGCTCAAACTTTAAGTGTAACTTTTCCTCCTAGTATAGTACCAATACCAGCAGTAAGTTGGTCAAGCACAAATGCTATTAATACAGCTGGCACTGGTAATACCTATACACCTAATTTTATTGATGACGCAATTCAAACAGATGTTGTACTCTTAATTGATTATGGAAATGGCTGTATTGTACAACGCACTATACCCATCTATCCTTGTTGTTTTATAAATAACCTCACAAGTGTATCAAATACTACAGCTAAAGATTTACTAATTCAAGATTTAGATGGAGATCATACAATTGGAAATGATCCTGATGATGGAACATTGAATTTTAATCTTCAAGTAGAAGGGACTCTCACTATAGACGAGGACATTACTATTGATGCATTTAATTTATATATGAATGCTATGTCTCAAATTATTATTGAACCTGGTAAAACGCTTAATTTAAAGAATGGTAATTTGTTTTCAGCATGTGATATCATGTGGAAAGGTATATTAATTAAGGATAATACAGCACACTTAATAGTTGATAAATGTATAATTGAAGATGCAATTGAAGCAGTAAATTCAATTGGGGGTGGTGATTATAACATTAAAAATGCTGTTATAAATAGATGTTATACTGGTATCAAAGTAAGTAGATTTGCAGGTACTCATACAGGTAATGTAAATAGCACTCAGTTTTTGTCGGAAGCAACACATATTTATCGGACTGCACCAACAACATTATTAACGCCTTATTTAGGAGAAAGAGCCAAAGTAGGAATTGATATTTATAATGTCAATTCAATTAATATAGGTAATACTGGTGGAGCTGCATTTACTAATATATTTACTAATCTTAGAAATGGAATATATAGTAATTTAAGTGGTGTTAAAATAACAAATAATCAATTTAATAATATTATAGAAAGCACACCAAATATAGGTGTAGCTATTCATGTGAGAGGCGACAACTCTGCATTTGCTTCTACTTTACCAGTTATTATTGGCAGTACATCACGTGCTGATGCCAATTCAATGAATGGATGTACTTATGGTATAAAAGTAAGCAAGATTGGTTCTGATATATTAAATAACACCTTAAACAATTGTTTCTATTCAATTCGAGTAGATAGTATTAATGGTGTATGGACTAGTGTACCTTTTATAAACAAAGTACATGATAATATTATTTATCCTACTCTATTATTCCCTAAATCTATTGGTATTTTAGTTCAAGAAAATTATAATTGTACTAGATTAGTATATAATAACACTATTAGCAATAGTAGTTTTACTGCTGGCGCATTAACCAATATTGCAATTCAAATGAATAATACAATAAGCGCTTATTCTATCTATGATAATCCAAGCATACATGATAATATGATTTTACATTCACGTAGAGGGATTTATACAACCAATATCAATTTGAATAATATATATTCAAATATTATAACATCAAGTATAAGCTCGACTTACAATAGATATGGTATATGTATAGAAAGTGGCGGTAATAATAGAATAGATTGCAATACTATTACCTTTGCAGGTATAACATCTACTAGTGGCGATATATGTATTTATATTATTAAAAGCGATCAAAATAGAATTCGTAAAAACCAAACAAATAATGCTAGATTTGGAATTATGTTTTTTGGAAATTGTAATACACCAAATAATATGTGGGGAAATAGATTAAACTTGCACGATAAATATATTTCTATAACCAATAATGGTGTTTTTGGTAAACAATATACTGCAGGACCTCGCACAACTCTATTACCTGGAAACGAATTCTTAAATACGGGTGGACGCGATAGATTATGGAGCCAACTTGGTTCTAATGGGTCTCTAAGCCCTTATGTTTATAAAAACATAGGTTTCCCAAGCTATGTAGGGTTGCCGAGTAGTTTTTCTACAGGTTCGACTTTAATTAGTCCGATTCCATCTACAATTTCAATTCCATATACATGGTCAGGTGCGTGCGGTGCACCATTACCTAGATTACAAGATAGTACCGAAGTAGATACGATTCTGAGTGAAGAGGCCACAACTACTGCTAATGTTGTTATTGACCCTGAATATGATGATGAGTCTACTACTACCGATAAGTATGAATCTAAAACAGATATATATAATCAGTTAGATTTAGATAGTATTATTATAGATTGGAATGATAGCTTAGATCTATTTATGAGCGCATTTGCTAATACTGAGGCATCATTACTAAATGATATTAAACTGGCCATAATAAACGGTAATTATGAAGAAGCTAAATATCAAATAATGCAAATAACTCCAACCATATATGCAGAAGAGCAATTAAAATTAGCTTTAGAAACTTTACTTGATACCAACATTTTAGATAGTAATACTGTTAAACTTAATATATTGAATACTATTGCCTATCAATGTCCTAATATTGGAGGAGAAGCAGTATACGAAGCCCGAGCTATTTTAATGGCACAATTTGGATTTATAGAATTTGATGATTTAACTTTATGTGATAATTCAAATACTCCTAGTAATGCCAGAAGAGCAAATCCAATATCTTCAAGTGATAATAAATTAATTATTAATGAAACCGAAAACAATACTATTTCAATTAGCAATCCCTCTGATAAATCGATTCAATCAATCAGCATTTATGATATGCAAGGGAAGAAAATGGACATTGTGATAATTAACAATACTATCGACATCAGTAAATTAAGTAATGCTATGTATATTATTAAAATACACTTCAGTGATAATACAGAGGCAACTAAATATTATTTTAGAAAATAAATGAAATTTGTACTGATAATATTAGCTACTTTGAGTACTGCTTTATGCAGTGCTCAAAGTAATTTAATAGAAAATGGAAATTTAGAAATACCTAATTCTTTTCCTTGTTCTGGAAGTTTTTATTTTCTTGATAGCTTAAAAAACATATGGAACCCTATCAATACAAGCCCTGACTATCTACACAGATGTAACATATCTTTACCTTTTTCTAGCAATTCTGGTTATCAAGAAGATTATTTAAATGAAAATGGATATATTGGTATAGCAACTTATTCTCAATTTGATACAACATATAGAGAATTTATAATGTTAGGTATAAAAAGTACATTAGAGATAAACAAAAAATATAAATTTAAATTAATGGTTTGTAATTCTGATTTTAATTTATTCTCAACAAATATTGGTTGCTGCTTTGAAAAAGATAGTGTCAATGGATTAGTTCAAAATAATTTTATTCCAACCTATCCTGAATACACTTTTATGAGCGATTCTATAATTAGAGATTGTTCTAAATGGACAGAAGTTTCTTTTGAACTTATTCCAAACATAGATGGTTTAAAATACATTGTTATTGGTGCATTTCCAGAAACAAAACCACTACTACTAGAAAATCATTCTTTGGTTGATTTTTGTTCTACATCTACATCACTGGATCCTAATTTTGCATATTACTTAATAGACGATATACGTCTCTATTGCCTGGATTGTGATACTAATGAACTATGTGAAGCAGTATGTCCTGATGCTTTCACTCCTAACAATGATGGCTTAAATGATAGTTGGAAACCTATGATTCAAAATGATTGCTATGAAAATATCTATAACTATCTATTGCGTATTTTTGATAGATGGGGCAATGTCGTTTTTACAAGCTATGATAAAAATACTGCTTGGTCTGCTTCATCAAATGAACTAGGCACGTATATTTACTATTTGCAATATGACGATAATCTTCAAACTCAAATAAAACAAGGCAGTTTGGAATTGATAAGGTAAAATTATTATCTTGTATATTATTAAAATACACTTCACTGATAATACAGAGGCAACTAAATATTATTTTAGAAAATAAATGAAATTTGCATTGATAATATTAGCTACTTTGAGTACTGCTTTTTGCAGTGCTCAAAGTAATTTAATAGAAAATGGTGATTTTGAGATACCTGATAACACACCACCCTGTTTAGGTATTTTTGATCTTAATAGAGTTCCAAATTTTTGGAATCCGATAAATACAAGTCCTGATTTATACCATAGATGTTTATTAAATTTACCATTTAATAATACTTTTGGTTATCAAGATGTTCGAATATCTGGAGATTGTTATATAGGAATAGGAACATATACAACCGAAGACACTTCTTTTCGAGAATATATTATGTGTAGTATTAAAAACAAACTTACCATAAATAAAAATTATCTAATTCAATTTTATATTTCTAATGTTGACTATAATGGTTATAATACTAATATCGGTTGTTGTATCGAAAAAGATAGTGTCAATGGTTTGATTCAAAATAATTTTATACCCACATACCCAGAATACACTTTTATGAGTGACTCTATTATTAGAGATTGTAATAATTGGAGTGAAATTTCATTTGAGTTTGTACCATATATTGAAGATCTTAAGTATTTAATTATAGGAGTTTTCCCTGAAACAAAACCATTAAAAATAGAAAGAAATTCACCAACTAATTTTTGTTCCAGCCCAACAAGAATAGATACTAGTAATGCATACTATTTTATAGACGATATACGTCTCTACTGCCTCGATTGTGATACGAACGAATTGTGTGAAGTAGTTTGTCCTGATGCTTTCACTCCTAACAATGATGGCTTAAATGATAGTTGGAAACCTATGATTCAAAATGATTGTACTAAAAATATCGATAACTATCTATTGCGTATTTTTGATAGATGGGGAAATATAGTTTTTACTACAAACAATAAAAATAAGTCATGGTCTGCTTTATCAAACTCCATGGGTACTTATGTTTATTATCTTCAATTCGATGATTATCATCAAACTCAAATAAAACAAGGTAGCTTGGAGTTGATTAAGTAAATAACAATTATATAATTCCTATTATACCTAATATACCACCTCCACCAAAAACTTTTCATCCAAAGCTCCCAGTGCGGTATAGGCATTGCTTGATATTTTAACTAATACATCTTTGTTACGATCTAAACTAGGAATTTTACCAACTACTTTTGCAGTAATCGATTTATTGTTCATTAAGTTTTTTACCGTAATCATACTTCCTATAGCAGCTCCTGAATATAATGCGATATAATTCGGATTATCTCCTGCATCAACCATACTCATTCCAATTCCTTTTTCTGTTTTTCCACTCGCCGTCGTTTTAGTCGTATAATAATTACTATTGATAGCATTGCTTGAAGTGGTTGTGGTGCTTGGTTTTACAACGGTATTCGTATTGGTGCTAGCAGTAGTATTAGTAGTTTTGCTCGTACGTATATTACTCGTCGGATCAGTTACATCTTCATCAATCGCAGTGATTTTTACATCCGTTGTTTTAGTGGGTACGGTAGTTGTAGTTGTCGGTTTACTAGTATTTACAGTAGTTGTAGAAGTACTAGCTATTTGTAACCGTTGACCGATTTGAATTGAATTAGTCGTGATTTTATTCCAACTAGTCAAATCATTGATACTAACTCCATATAATTTCGCAATCGAATAAAGCGATTCACCTGCTTTCACAACATGTGTTTTCGTCGTAGTATTTGTCGTACTTACAGAAGTAGGATTGCTTGTTGTTTTAACAGCGTTAGTAGTTGTGACAGTGGTAGAAGTATTATTGTTATTGCTACTTGCAGCATTCTTCACTTGTAATGGAATATTTATCGTACCCCCTAATTTGATTTTAGAAATGTCAATGCCTGGGTTGGTGTTTTTGATTTCCTCTATACTGACGCCATAAAGTTTTGAAATCGAATAAATCGTTTCGCCTTTTTCAATGGTATGTTTGGTATATAAATTTTGTAATGCAAATCCCTGCAACACACTTAGCAATAATGCTACTAGCAATATTTTTTTCATTTGATTAGATTAGTTTAGATCGATATACAAAAGTATAGACTATGTAGACGTGTCGCAGTTAAAACTATCCTTAAAAAATCGAATAAAAATGTGAATAGTCTAATTTTTTGTACGCTATATTTACAACATAATAATTTGTACGTATGAAAATTTTAGGTGTTATTCCTGCGCGATATGCGTCTACTCGTTTTCCAGCTAAACCTTTAATCGATATCAAAGGGAAAAGCATGATTCAACGGGTATATGAACAGGCCATACAAACTAATTTTTCAAAAATCATTATCGCTACAGATGATGCTAGAATTTATGAGCATGCACAATCTTTTCAAGCACCTGTGATGATGACCGATGCAAATCATTTGAATGGAACTGAACGATGTGCTGAAGTAGTTTCGAAACTCGATGAATCATTCGATATCGTTATCAATATTCAAGGGGATGAACCATTTGTCGATCCACAAATGCTGATGCAAGTAAGTGAAGCTTTTCAAAAAGAATCCACACAAATAGCTACTTTAATCAAGCCGATTCAAGATAGTTCATATTTGCAAAATCCTTCGATTATTAAAGTGGTAAAAAACTTAAAAAACGAAGCGCTCTATTTCAGCAGAAGTGCAATTCCATACGAACGAAATAAATCAGCAGATTTCAGCTATTACAAGCATATTGGGATCTATGCATTTCGTGCTAATTGTTTACAGGAATTGGTAAAATTAAAAAGTACAGCGCTCGAACAAATAGAGAGTTTAGAGCAATTGCGTTGGCTCGAAAATGGCTATAAAATCAAATTAGTCGAAACACATTTAGAAGCCGATAGTATTGATACTCCAGAAGATTTAGAGCGTTTGCTGCTAAAATATTTTAAATAATCGGAGTTCTTTTATCTATAAATAAAATCGGTTTTCGTAAGGATTCTTTATATTGAATCGCATGTAAATCTTCTATGCTGCAGATCTCTATAGAAGGCGCCACACGTAGCTTTGCCCTGAAATGATCTTTTAATTCTTTTACAAAACTTTCATCTACTTTTTCTTTGGTTGACACTTTGACTAATATATCATCGGTGCCAATTTCATTGGTGCTGATTTCAATTAAATACGAATGAATTTCATTTAAATTATTTAATACATCATAAATCGATGAAGGGAATAAAGTTGTGCCTTTATATTTAATCATTTGATTTTTACGACCAATCACCGGACCTAAACGCGTGGTGTTTCTGCCACAAGCACAAGTATCTGTATAGTGTTTTACTACATCGCCTGTTTTATATCGAATGAGTGGCATCCCTTGCACATCTAAGGTGGTGATTGTTACTTCACCAGCTTGTCCCGCGGCAACTGGTTTATTGTGATCATCTAAAAATTCGACTAAAATTAATTCCGGAATTTGATGTCCGCCTACCCCACAAACACATTCAGTAAAAGCAGTCGCCATCTCTGTGGAGGCATACGTACTATATAATTCTAAATCCCAATGCTCTTTTATTTTTCTTCCTAAGGTATTCAAACTAAAATCTTCATTACGTAATGGTTCACCAATACAGATGGCTTTTTTGATGCTACAATTTTTATAGTCGATATTATTTTTAATGGCATAATCCACTAATTTAATAATAAATGAAGGTACTGCAACCAGCACGGTGGGCTTGATTCGTAAGATGGAATCCCATTGCAATTCGGGCATCCCTGCACCCACACGAATAATGCCGGCACCTAATTTTCGAGCGCCTAAAAAATAAGCTAAGCCTGCCATAAAACGCTTATCGATGGTAGTCATCAATTGAATAATATCATGCGAAGTACAGCCCGCATTTTTAAATGAAATGTATTCATTATAGGCTAATCGATTTAAATCGGCATCATTGGTAATTAAAGTCACAGGATCGCCTACAGTACCTGAAGTGGTAATATAATCAATAATTTCATGAGTAGGAACACAAATAAAATCGGAGTTGTTTTTAGCAAGATCTTCTTTAGTTGTAATAGGTAAATGAATCAAATCTTCTACCTGTTGAATCGTCTTGATATTTATTTTTTTTTCTTTAAATAGTCTTCTATAATAAGGTGAATGCGTATTGACATACGAAACTAATCGTTGTAAAGAATCCGATTGAAATGCATGTATTTGCTCTTTGCTTTGAAAGGCTAATTTATCTTGATTTTCGTACATATTAATTATTTGTATCACTAATGAATTCTGTCGCCACGCAATTCCATTTGATTCATAATTTCAGCTTCGGCAACTAAAAATTCTTCCCAACGTTTCATCGTTTTTTCTTTCCCAATATACCTAATTGCTAAGTCTAAAAACATCTTATAATGTCCGGCTTCACTCACCATTAAATTTTTATAAAACGAACGTAATTCTTCATCTTTTAAATTTTGAGAGAGTACTCTGAATCGCTCACAACTTCTAGCCTCTATAAGTGCAGAAGTTAAAAGTGTTTCTAATAATAAGGTTTCTCTGCTTCCACCTTTGATGGTAAATTTTCGTAACTCATTTACGTAAACATCTTTTCTTTTTTTGCCTAATTTTAAGTTGCGTTTTTTTAAATGATCGACTACCATTTTAAAATGTCCCCATTCTTCTGTAACAAGCGGCATTACTTCATCCACAAGCTCCTCTAACTCAGGAAAATTTTGAATAATACTAATGCCATTAGAAGCGGCTTTTTGTTCGCAATAAGCATGATCCGTTAATAAATCTTCAATGCTAATGGAAGCTAAATCAGCCCAACGAGGGTCGGTTGGTAATTTTAATCCGTACATACTATATACATAAATTTACTTGCAAAGATAATCCACTTCATAATCATACGTATATGATTTTTTATATGGATGATTTATAGGTGTTTCAATGCTTCATTTTCAAGCTTGAATTATATGCTGAAAATTTATTAATTTTGTAAAAGCTAAAATTTATTTATGAAAACAAAACTTTTTTTCGCACTTTCGATAGCCCTTTTTATAAGCTCTTGTAGCTCATTTGAAAAACCTACTTTAAAAGAAATTTCCTCTGTTAAAGTGAATATCAAAAAGAAATTTACTAAATTAAGTGGGACGCTCATTTTCACCAATCCAAATACAGAAAATATAGGCTTAAATGAGTTGTATTTCGATGTGCTTTTTAACGGCAAAGATGTGGGTTCATATACAAAAAAATCAGACGCCATTATTCCTGCACAAGGCCAAATCAGTTTACCATTTTACATTGAAATTAATAATGAAGAATATGATGCAACATCGAATGAAATAGAATTGAGTATAAAAGGTTACATCAATGGTAAAATTAAAAATGAAAATATCTCGCTAAGTTTTGATGAAAAGAAAAATGTACTTGCTAACGGAAAAATGAGTAAAGAAGAAGATCCAGATAAAACGAAAGAAGAAATTAAGCAAGAAAAAAAGGAACAAAAAAAGTTAGAGAAAGAACAAAAAAAAGAAGAATCGATTAAAAGAAAAGCATTAAAAGAAGTTAATTCATAATTCATCCATGAAAAAAATAATTTATATTTTACTATTCGCTATTTTCTCAAGTATCTTGATGTCTAGTTCTTGTATGGAGATTAAAGATCCTGAGTTTGTAAAAATGAAAGATTGGAAAATTGAGAAAATGAGTGAAGGATATTTAAAAGTGACATCAAAAGCTGAATTCTATAACCCCAATAAAGTAGGGGTGATGCTGGTGAATACTTATGCAGATGTTTATTTAGATAGTCAAAAAATTGGCAATTTAAATCAAGTGAATACAATTAAAATTCGAAAAGAAAGTTCTTTTGATATTCCACTGGAAGTTACGATTAGAACCAATGATAAATTAGATTTATTAATAAAAAATGCATTCAAGTACTTAACCAACAAGAACGCTACAATATACTATAAGGGATTTATACAACTTAAAAAAGCAGGAATTTCATTTAAAGTTGCTATGGAAGATAAATATATATTCAATATCAGAGACTTAAAGTTATTTAAATAAATACTTGATAATAGGCTTAAATTATGTTACAATATTTCAAATATAACTCTGATTATGAGTGCTTTAATTATTTATCAACATTCCGAATTCAAATACTTGTGTTTTCAATTAAAAAATTTGTACATTTACTGATTATTAAACCATTTAAATAAAAGAATATGACAAAATCTATACTTACCATTTTATTTTTCATTTCTAGTTTTGCAACATTTGCTCAAACAGCAGTCGTTAATAACAAAGTGATTGTAGACAATACAGTTCATTTTGCTCTTAAATCTACATCTGATTTGAATAGTGTTTACACTTTAGATATCAAAGCTATTCCCTTTAAAGACGGCATGAAAGCAGAATCTTTTTTTGGTGGCATATCAGATAATCTATTGACATTTACGTATGATAAAGTGAATAATGTTGCATTATTGACTTTGAATCACTACCCTGGAGCGACTGTAGTTACAGTTGATCAATGGAATGCCTATATCAACAGTAATACTGCTAGATATCTGAAACTTTACAAAGAAATTAATAAATAATTATAAATAACTTTAAATATGTCTACACAAAAAAACAATTATGTGAAGATAGCGGCTGTACTTTTGCTTTTTCTAAGCACTTATAGTACGAAACTATACTCACAATGTAGAGATGTGGTTCTAAACCCAGCAGGACCCACTCAAAATGCATTTGGTATTTCTGACTTCGTAGAAGTAGGGGTATCAGATTGCGGTACTTATGGTACACGTGCAACCGCATGGCCTCCACCGAATCCTTGTTCAGGTACAGGTGTATGGTATTCCACAACAGGTTTAAGTGGTATCGGCTTCTTAGCAGATCCAGGTAGAGATGGTTGGACAGTAGGTTCACCAGCTTTATGTGGCGATTATTTTTTGCCAGGATCTCCAGTGGAAGGTTTTGGGGTTTCAGTGAACGGTAATGATGCATACAATGATAGTAGATGCGGTACTTATCAAATTCCTGGCGCTGTAATATCGGGCGCGCATATTGGTTTAAACAATGAAATCGTATGGGAAGGATTAACTACAGGTACTTTAGCTGGTTTAAGAGTTCACCAAACCACTAGTGTTCCTGATGGAGCGCTTTATTTCGTAACGAAAGTAGATCTTACAAATACTACTTCAGTTCCGATGAATAACGTTATTTATGTTAGAAGCGTGGATCCGGATAACGAACAACCATTACCTGGCGGTAGTTTCACAACAAGAAATACAGTAGCTTCTCAACCAAATGCTTCTAATTGCGACGCTTTAGTTACAGCAGTTGGTTTAACTTATAGCTGTTATTTAGGAATTGGTGCAAGAAGTCAAAATGCACGTGTAGGTGTGGGTGGTTTCGGTACTGTAGTTACTCCGTTAAGTTCTTATTATACAACTTCTAGAGATACTACAACGGGTCACTTATCTACTTCAGATGAAGCGATTTCAATCATGTTTAACTGGCCTACAATTGCTCCAGGCCAAACGGTAACAGCAGCTTTCGCTCATATTTTGAGCGCTTCTGACTTAGCGGTAGCTTTAGAGGCTACAGGTGGAGCATTTATTTATTCAGATAGCGCGGATATCACTCCAACTTTATCTGATACTATTTGTCCTGGCGATTACAAAGAATTAAGATTATCTGCTGATACACAATATCGTTGGACTTGGACACCTAATTACAACATAGATACACTAGCAGGTTATTTAGTTAATGTTCACCCAGATACTACTACTACATATACTGCTATTGGTATTAATGGCCCTTGCGGAACGATTATCAGAACAATTACTTTATATGTAGACACAAACGTAAATGTAAACGCAGGACCAGATGACACTATCTGTTTAGGAGGCTCTGCTCAATTAAGAGCTACTCGTGCTTCGTTCTTTACATGGACTCCTTCAGCTACATTAAATAATGATACGATTGACAGACCGATTGCAACTCCAACTGTTACTACTACATATATAGCATCTTCGAATTGTGGATTAGATTCTGTAACTGTATTCGTTGCGCCAAATTATACAATCGCATTCCCACCAGATACTGCTATCTGTTGGAATGATTCAATTCCACTATATGCTATTCCGAGTTTAGGCAGTCCTTCATTATATGATTACCAATGGTCTCCAGCTAACTTTGTTACAAATGATTCCATAAACACACCATGGACTAGATCAGTACCAAATACACGTACATTCAATTTACATGTTAGATCATTTGGTGGCTGTGAGTCAGATACTTCAGTTACTATATCTATAAGAGGATATCGTCCAATTGTAAACATTATAGCAGATACAGTTCCGTTTTGCCCAGGTACAGTAGTGCCTATGTTTGCATCTGCAGTTTCAGGAAATTGCGATCGTTCTTATACGGTAAGCGATATTGCTTATACTCCAATAGCAGGTTCAGGTACAGCCATTACTTTAGGAGATAATCAATTAAGTAGTTATTTACCATTAGGATTCTCATTCCCATTCTTCTGTGATTTCCAAGACAGTCTTAGAATAAGCTCTAATGGTTTCTTAACTTTTAGTAGATTAGCTAATGATGGATGTTGTTCAGGTCAATTAATCCCTTCTGTAACTCAACCAAATGGAGTTATTGCAGGTTGTTGGACAAACTTAAATCCATCATTACCTGGAAACTCTATAGATTATAGAACAATTGGTACAGCACCAAATAGACAATTTATTGTTAACTTTAACGATGTTCCAATTAGAGATTTCTTTGGTGTTAGAACAGGTGCAGTTAAACAACAATACGTATTAAATGAAACTTCAGGTATTATTGATATACACACTACATTAATTAGTGGTATGACTTCATACTTCGGAACAATGGGTATTGAAAATATGGCAGGGAATTCAGCTTTAGCTGCGCCAGGTAAAAATCAAACTCAATGGTCAGATACTTTACATTCTAGAAGATGGGATCCAAATATTAGACCTTTAACTTATTCTTGGACTCCACCAATAGCTTTATCTAGTACTGATTCAGCTTATACAACTGCGATTGTAGGACCAACTAGAACTTACCAAGTGGTAGTTAGTGATAGTGGTTGTACAGGTACTGATTTCCATTCTACATTAGAAGATACTACTTTAAGAATAACTAGTTTCCCTAATAATGATACTTTATGTTCACCAGGTACAATTCCATTATGTGCAACGGTTGTATATGATTCATTAAATCATACCGTACCATATTGCGATAGATATACTGTAAGATCAATAGCATATGCACCTCTTGCAGGTTCAGGTACTGCTATTTCATTATCAGATGATCAATTAAGTGCTGCGATTCCAATTGGATTTAACTTCGGATTCTTCTGTCAATCAAAAAGCCAATTAAAAATCAGTTCAAATGGATTTATCACATTCGATATCGCATCATTTGCAAGTGGATGTTGTTCAGGTCAAGTATTACCAAATAACTTCGCGCCTAATGATGTAATTGCTTGTGGTTGGGATGATTTATATCCACCAGGAGGTGGTGGTGGTAGAATTGAATACTACACTACTGGTGTTGCACCAAATAGAAGATTTGTGGTGAATTATAATGATATTCCTTTATGTTGTGGTACTGTTCCGGCATACAAAGGTCAATTGATTTTATTTGAAACTTCAAATGTTATTGAAGTACATAATTCGTATGCTAATAACTTAAATCCTGCTACATTAGGTATTGAAAATTCAACTGGCACATTAGGATTAGCTGCACCTGGTAGAAACGGTTCAAACTGGGGCGCTTCAATTGTAAACGAATCTTGGAGATTTGCACCAGATTCATTTATCGTACCTCCAAGAGTTTTAGATTATGATTGGTCTCCTACATCAGGGTTAAGTGATAGTAATTCATTGTGCCCTACAGCTACAGTTAATAGAACAACTACATATATCTTACACGTTACAGATGGAGTTTGTGATAAATATGATACGGTAACTATAATCGTAGATTCATTACCTTATACAATTAGTAATGATACGGCGATTTGTTATGGTAGTTCAGTAAACTTATTAGCTACTGCTACGAATAGAGCTACTTATAGCTGGACACCTACAACTGCATTAGTTCCAGGTGGTTCTGTGGCGAATCCGGTTTCTACACCATTAAGTAACATAACTTATTCTTTAACAATTACAGATACTTTAGGTTGTTCTAAAACGGATTCAGTAAATATTATCGTACATCCTAAAATTCCAATAGCATTGACACCTTCATCAACATATATATGTAATGGAGATAGCGTATTGTATGATGCAACTAACCCTGCGTTTACATCATATGCTTGGTCACCTTCTGGAACAGCATCTACATATACAGCTACTACAACAGGTAACTACTCTGTTATTGCAACTGATTCATTTGGTTGTAAAGACACTTCTAATAGAGTATACTTAAGAGTAGTTCCTATTCCTACACCTAATATTACTGCAACTGACGATTCGTTCTGTATAGGCGCTTCAGTAACTTTATCATATACAGGTGCAACTGGTACTTCAACTAATATCTGGACTCCAACAGGAGGAAGTAGTTCTTCAAATGTTGTTACAGTTGCAGGTACTTACTATATGACTATCACAGATAGTGGTTGTGTGGGTGTTGATTCGTTTGATGTATACGAAAAATTCCCTCCTGTATTAAATCCACTTAATGATACTACAATGTGTTGTGGTCAAACAAAAGATGTTTCTCCATATAGCGAAGTAGGTGCAACATATAGCTGGAGTACTCCATTTAGTACAAGTACTGCAAATCCAATTACATTAAATGCACCAGGTACATATTCTGTAACTGTTACTGCAGCTAATGGTTGTACTGCTACTGAATCTTTAGATTTTGCAACTGTTTGCTTAAATGCAATTGCATCTATATCTCCAGATTCTCAGTTTGTAAATACATCATCTGGACTTTCAGTATCAACTACTGCTGGATATACTGTAACTTATAGCTGGACTCCTGCTACATATTTATCAAGTGCAACAATACAAAACCCAGTTGCTACATCATTAAGTACTACACCAGACCATATAGACTATACCGTTTATGTTACTGATTCAGTTACAGGTTGTAGAGATACTGCTGGAGTTACTATGTATATTTTACCTTTAGGATTCTACGCTATACCAGGTGCATTTACACCTAATGGTGATGGATTAAATGACAATTTCTATCCAGTATTATCACCAGGTGCTACAGTACTTGAGTTTAGAGTATTTGATAGATGGGGTAATATCGTTTATGATGGACCTACAGCTCCAGGTTGGGATGGTACGTTCTTAGGAACACCACAACCAATAGGTACGTATGTATATTATGTAAGAGTTCAACATCCAGATCCTGCAGATGCTAGTGTTATGTTAGAAGACATTTCTAATGGTACTATCAGTTTAATCAGATAATCTAGATTTTAAATAATTTTAAAAAAGATGTTTATAGAAATATAAACATCTTTTTTTTTATATCTATATCTCATGATATTGATATAATATTTAGAATTGTATTAGCTTTACTACATATAATATTACTATGTATAGATTTATATTTTTCTTATTACTTAGTTTACCTATTTTAGTAAAATCAGAAACTCCTCATTCTAGTTTTGATAGGAGTGCATATGATTTAAGAAGTGATACTTTAGATATTATTCATACAAAAATTAATATTGATTTTGGTAATTATACTTCACATATAATAACTGCACATACTACCTTAAAATGTAAATCAAAAATTAATTTATTAAGTCAAACTACAATCGATCTTAGAGGACTTACTATAGATTCAGTTAAAGTGAATAATATTGCTACTAGCTATATAGTATTAGCTCAAGCTGTTCGAATTAATTTCGGAGCTACATTTAATATTAATGATAGTTTTAATATTGATTTTTACTACCATGGCACTCCGTTTATTAATCCTAGTGATTTTGGTGGATTCTTTTGGAATGCTACGTATGCCTATAATATTGGTGTTAGTTTTATCGAAGATCAACATAGTTATGGAAGAATTTGGTTTCCTTGTTTAGATAACTTTGTAGAAAGAAGTACATACGAATATTTTATTACGACTGATAGTACTAGAAAAGCATTTTGTGGGGGCAATTTAATAAATGTATTTACGAATCTTGATGGCTCTAAAACATGGCATTGGCTTAATAATCAAAATATCCCTTCCTATTTAGCTTCTGTAACAGTAGCTCGATATGCGACATTGTCTGATACATTTAATGGACAAGAACGAGTTATCCCTATACAATTAGGTGTATTAAGCAGCGACTCAAATAGATTGAAAGCTTCATTTACAAATTTAAAAAATGCGATATCTATCTTTGAGCAGAAATTCGGACCTTATAAATTTGATCGGGTAGGTTATGCGATTACAGATTATACCTCTGGCGCTATGGAACATGCTTGTAATATTACCTATCCAAGTTTTGCTGTAAATGGCACATTAGCATACGAAACTATGATGGCACATGAATTATCACATCATTGGTGGGGAGATTTAATCACTTGTGAAAATGCAGGAGAAATGTGGTTAAATGAAGGTTGGGCTGTTTACAGTGAACATATATTTACAGAAGGTATGTATGGTGCAGATGCCTATAAAACAGATGTGAGAGATAATCATGCAAAAGTATTACAATTCGCACATGTAAAAGATAGCGGATATTATGCTTTAAGCAATGTGCCATCTAAGTTTACCTATGGCAATACTTCTTATTTAAAAGGAGCAGATATAGCACATACATTAAGAGGATATATGGGCGATACCATGTTTTTTAGAGTATTGCATGATTATACTTCAGATATGGCTTTTAAAAATGTTAGAAGCATCGATTTTAGAGACTATATTTCTAGTCATTCGTCATTCAATGCTACAAATTTCTTTAATGATTGGGTTTTATCCCCTGGATTTCCACAGTTTTCAATTGATTATAAAGATTATAATGCAGGAGTTTTAAAATTATGGTTACATCAGAAGCTTAATCATGCTCCGAACTTATATAATGAAGTGCCTATTGAAATAAGTGTATTTGATGATCAATTTAATAGACAAGTGTTTCGTGTATATATAAGTGGTAGATGTACATACGTACCTTTAAATGTTTCATTTCAGCCGACTTATGTAGCTTTAGATTTCGATGAGAAATTAAGTGATGCAACAACAGATGAATATTTAATTATTAAGAATATAGGACTTAAAAACTTTAACACCGCTAAATTATCAATTGATACCCGAGTAGTAGGAGGGGATTCTATTTTAGTAAGAGTTGAGCATCATTATGTAGCTCCAGATGCGATGAAAAATAAGATACCGGGACTACATTTACATAATTATAGATATTGGAATGTGGATGGTATATTTAATGATGCAATTACTAAAATGAATGCCGTTTTTGTGTTTAATGGTACTAATTCTACTACTAATGGCTTTTTAGATAATGACTTTATTACGAATAGCGAAGATAGCTTAGTTTTAATGTATAGAGAAGATGCGACTCACGACTGGTCAATTTTCGATTCAACTACATTGACTACATTTGGTAATGTCAATGACAAAAATGGGCGTATTACGGCCTATAATATTAAAAAAGGGCAGTATTGTTTCGGGATATTCGATTTTAGATATGAAGACACTACATATTATATGAAAGACTGTAATACTGCATCAATCATGAATCATACAAATGAAGAAGCGTATATTAATGTATTTCCAAATCCGGCTCAAGACATTCTTAATATTTCAATTACGAAACAACTAGAAGACGCACATCTAGAAATTTATGATATGAATGGCGCATTAATAAAAAGCATAATTCCAAATCAAGACATGCATATTTCCATAGATACTAAATCAATTCATAATGGTGTATATCTGATACAATACTTTAATAGCGTCGATCGCTTTATAAGTAAATTTAATCTTATTAAGTAGGCTACAAAAAATAATTTGATAAGATGCAGTCAATTTTCTTAATAGGATTTATGGGTACAGGTAAATCGATAGCAGGTAAAAAAATTGCTTTTCATTTAGGTTATCAGTACATTGATTTAGATACCGCTATTGAAAATAAATACAATCAAAAAATAACAGCTATTTTTAAATCACTAGGAGAGGAGGAGTTTAGGAAAATGGAAGCAGCCATGCTTCGCGAAGTTGCAAAAGAAAATACAATTATATCATGTGGAGGCGGTACACCTTGTTTTTTTGATAATATGGAATTTATTAATAAAAATGGAATCAGCATTTATTTAAAAACAAACCGTACTATTTTAATAAGTAGATTAATACATAATAAATCAAAAAGACCATTGTTATCTGATAAATCAGATAATGAACTAATCGTATTTATTAATAATTTATTAGATAAAAGAGAACCCTTTTATAATCAGGCAACACATATCTTCCAAATGGATAAAAAACGATTACAAGATCTAGTTGAATTGATAAATTCACATAATAAAATTATTTAGATTAATTCTAAATAGACTTGCGTAAGTCGATCTCTTGTCGTAATATTGCACTTATTTAGAATTAATCTAATTAAGACATGCAGAAAAATACAATTATAACTATTATTTTATTGATTATAAGTTTATCGATAAAAGCACAAGTAAATGATTCATTAAAAAGTATAGATATTTTAATGATTGATATTAAAGCCAGTAAGACAGTGAATGGAATTGGTCGACTAGGAGAATATCAAAACGAAATCATTTATGCGGGTAAAAAAACGGAATTGATAATCATCGATAGTATCAATGCGAATAAATCTCTAAATAATACACGACAAATTATAGGTAGAATACCTGGATTAAATATTATTGAATCTGAAACAGGCGGATTTGCTGCAAATGGAATAGGTTTTAGAGGATTAAACCCAATCCAATCTTTAGAAATGAATGTACGACAAAATGGATATAATATAGCAGCAGATGTATATGGCTATAATGAATCATATTATGTTCCACCAATGGAAGCTGTAGAACGAATTGAAATCGTAAAGGGGGCATCTTCTTTACAATTTGGTCCACAATTCGGAGGTATGGTTAATTACGAAATGGCTAAAGCCCCTATTGACAAGAAGGTTCAGCTTAACGCTTCATTAACTGCTGGTAGCTTTGGATTAATAAATGGATTTGCATCATTATCAGGCACTTGTAATAAAATCAGTTATATGGTTTATGGTCAATATCGATATTTTGATGGCTATAGACCACATTCATTACAACATCAATTCAGTGGATTGGCTCGAATTCAATATAAAGCTACGGATAAATTGACTTTGAGTTTAGAATATACCATTTTAAGAAATAAAATTAAAATGCCTGGTGGACTAAGTGATGAACAATTCCAACAAGATCAAAGACAATCCTTTAGAACAAGAAATTGGATGACAACCCCTTGGAATTTATGGACGGCTAATTTGAATCATAAAATTAATAATCAAAGTTCTATAAATATCAAAAGCACTTTTAATTATAGTGTTCGTAATTTAGTATGGAGAAATGAAGATGGTGGACCTTCGGCAATCGATGAGATTGATACTGCAACAGGCCAATTTTATCCTAGGGAATTAGAACGTCAAAATGCTAAAAGCCTTACTACGGAGATTAGATATTTAAATAATTACAATATAAAAGGACAGAATCAAACCATAGCTGCAGGTATAAGAGTTGCTTATTCGCAATTTAATAAGAATTCGGGCGGTGAAGGAAGCAATGGGGTAGAGGAAGACTATAATTTATATGGAGATAGATTTGCTAAAGATTTATTATTCACTAGTTTAAACATAGCACCATTTATAGAAAATACATTCAGAATCGGCTCAAGATTCTCTATCACTCCTGGATTTAGGTTTGAATATTTAAAGTCGACGGCATCAGGATATAAATTAGATGACAGCGATTATATTATAAGTAATGAAAATAGAAATCGAATATTTCCATTATTCGGAGTGGGATTACAATATAAAGTATGGAATAATAATAATATATATGCTAATGTTAGTCAAGCATATAAACCTATCACTTACAGTTCCTTATCACCAATCGGTGTAACTTCAAAAATCGACCAAAACATGAAAGATTCTAAAGGATTTAACATGGACATAGGGTACAGAGGAAATGTAAAGAATATTTTAAATTATGATATAAGCTTTTTCGGTATAATTTATAATGACCGAGTGGGTTTAGTGCTAAAAACAGATCCAACTACAGGGCAAGAATATACCTATAGAACCAATGTCGCTAATAGTTTACATCTTGGTTTAGAACATTATATAGAATTAAATATATTGAAATTATTATCAAATAAATATACAAATACTAACCTAAGTATTTATAATTCATTTTCTTATGTAAGAGCAAAATACACCTCAGGAGAATACAAAAACAACAGCGTTGAATATGCACCTGAATTTATTAATAGAGCTGGTTTGACTGCATCGTATAAAGGATTATCTACAACTTTTCAAATAGCATATCAATCAAAATCCTTTGGAGATGGATCGAATGCTATTAGTAGTGATGATCCAGCAGTCGGTATCATTCCAGCATATTATGTAATGGATTGGTCTGCGACTTATAAATTTAAAATGATTCAATTAAAAGCAGGTATCAATAATTTAGGAAATCAGAAATATTTTACACAACGAGCTGATGAATATCCTGGACCAGGAATTATTCCATCTATAGCACGCAACTACTATGTAGGATTTTCAATCAAGATATAAACTCATACACGCATAAACAACTAATAACTAGGTAATTATATTAATAATTACAATATATTAAAGTCTTATAATTAATATTATGTTAAATAGAATACGAGAAATTAGATTCCTTGATAGCGAATAATGATATTAATGTATAGAATATAGAGATGAACACTATCCCACTCTGTGTTTCGAAAATGCATTCAGTTAAAGAAGCTATAATTAAAGTAATACTAAATATAAATAAATATAAATACTTATATTGTAATGATTTAAAAAAAATAAAAGAATATAAAAATAATAAAATTATTAATCCTGGGATTCCTACAATAAGTAATTGCTGAATAAATTGATTATGTGCATTATTGATTTTTTTGTCTAAAAACAGCTTATAATTCAGTTCGATAAATCGCTTATTGAAAAAACTTGCAGAAGAACCTGTCCCAATTCCCCAAAATGGAGTTTTTTTGATTTGATCGTAACTGATAGCCCAAATTTTACTTCGTTCGTTTTTAACGCCAGTAAAAGTATGATTGTTCTCCTCTCCTTTTACTAATACTGAAAATCTAGTATTCAACTCCGGAATATTCTTTATAGCAATTAAGGAACAGCTGATTAATACGCTTACACTTAGAATTAAAATACTTAAATTTTTAGTTTTATTAAAGTGATGTAAACTTATGATTAATAAGACTATAAATAAAATAAATATCTCCGTTCTAGCTACTAATAATAAGGTGAAAACAATAAAAATAGGTATTAATATGAAGTAATATTTGCTTTCTTTTTGTGCTAACTCATATAAAAAACAAATAGCTAATATCAAATACAAGGATAAATAACTAGGATGCATCTTCGTAAAACCTAAAAGATGTATATAGAAAAATGCTAATGTGTTGCCTTTTTGATAATTTACATAAGCATAAATTAGAGCTATCACAAAATTAAGTAATAAGCTTCCGATAAGTACTTTTTTAAAAAGGTCAGTATGTCCTTCAATTTTATCAAATATGCTCACTATGATAATCGGTATTAATAAAAAACTTAATTTTTTAACTATTTCATCAAGTCCTGCTTCTACATTTGGCGTATAGATAAGTCCTACTAATAAAGATACAAAATAGAGTAATAAGGGTAAGATAACCCATTTGTATTCTTTAATATTATACCATTTGGCTTTCCAATCCATGCTTAACAGCCAAACAAGACTTAATAAAACGATACCAAATCCATTTATAGATCTACCCCAAGGCAATAAAGCGATTATAATACAGAGTAATATCGTATATATATGCTTCAAAATTAACTGGGTGTTTGATTTTCTGAGGATCTAGTGACATAATAGTAATAGAAAGGTATTAATGTAATGGCTACATAAATAGGGATACTGAAATAGCTATTACCACTTAATAAAGAAAAGAAACTGATGATGAAATAACTTGTAACTAATACATTATCATACATTTTCAACTTGAATATCAAAAATAACGAATACATCAAATAAGATAATAGTATTAAAAAACCAATAATACCTCCATATAATAATGAAGCGATTAAAGGATTATGAGGATAATCATAGGAGTTAAATAAAATAACTCTAAATCGAATTGCGTATCTTTTTAAGTAAGAGAATCCTTTACCAAAAAACTGTTGAGCGATAGTATATTTCTTAGTAAACAATTCTAAACCATATTTCCATCTTTCGAGCCTACTTCCATAGGTTGTTTTTTCATAAATAGGCTCCTTCGTATCTTCTAACTTGATCACTTGATCCGATTTTTCTCTAGGCCACATATCGATATACATTTTTTTATAATCGGCTTTCGTATCAAATAAAGTGATGTAACGGAAAGCTATGGCTGTAATTTCTTTTTTATACGGTAGTGCGTATACATTTATGGCTTTCCCAGTAAATTTACGAACAGGAAAACTAGAAAAGTATAAAAAGTAGATTTGGAATAAAATCACTAAAATGCCTAATATGCACTTAAAGAAGACTTTATCGATTTTTTTATGTTTGAAAAAGTGAAAAGACGATACTACAAATTGAAGTATCAAAATACTAAAAAGTATAATGATGCCTCTTCTAGAGCCAGAATAAAACACATTTGTACAAATCAACATAAAGAACAAATACTCGACTAGCTTGTATTTTTCAGGAAATAAGTTCTCTTTACGCCATAATAAAATAACAAATCCTATAAAAATAGCTACGGCATAAAAATTATAATCGGTTGATAATGAAAAACCCCATGGATATTTATCGTGATTTGTCAAAAGTGCTAAGTGAATTCCTTTCAACATCAACCAGAACTTGATTAATGCCAAAATGCATATAATACCCATTAATAGCGTATAGTATTTAGTAAAATAGCTTAAAAAGCTTTTAATTTTTTCTTGGGTATTTACTAAAGCCAAAAAAATCAATAACAATGATATGATAACTGGAATATTTGCTAACTCCTTGTAAATGATAGATTGATTAGATCGATCGAAAGCCATCGATAAGATAAATGATAGAATAGTTAAGCTAAAAGGTATGAAAATTCGCAGATCTTTCCATTTCATTTTTTTTATAAACTCGAAAATTTCCTTATAAAACAATACGTATGTGATCAAAATGCTAATTACTAAAGCAATTAATGCAAAAGGAATCGCCATTCGTAATACGAAAAAGCAAAGGCAAAAAGCTACATATGGAAATGGATTTTTAGTAGATAAGTACATATCGAATTTAACGATACAAAGTTAATACATATCTATCAATAGCGCTAAAATTTGATTAAATAGGTTGACGTCTCAAACTTGTTAATTCAGAAGGCGTTAATTTTCGTTCCCAATTGTTAGTGTAAGGCTTAAATACTTTCGAATTTCGAATTTCTTCAGCTGAAATTTCTTCATTGATATAGCTAACATACTGATCGAAAGCAGCTTTATTTTTTTCTTTTAAAATTAAAAGTGCTGCATTAAATCCTGCCTTAGTTGCAATGGGTACTCCTCCTCCTAATTCCGCCCAATGTCCACCAAGAATTAAATTTTTAATCGGCGTTTGATAATGAGCAACTTTAGCTTGGTAATTTTCTTTACCAGGTCTAGCCCCCATCATAGTTCCATTTTTATTGCCCGAATAACGCCAATGTGTTATAGGTGTAGCCACTTCATAAAACTCGATATGCTCTCTTAGTTTAGGATTAATTTTATCAGCTACTCTATCTATTAATATAGACGCTACTGCTTCTTTGCATTTTTCATAGGCTTCTCCCCTAATCCAATCGCCATTCGAATCTTTGCTCGCTCCCCAGTAATTATGGTGCTCGATTAATGCAGGCATAAAGATGGTAATGGTTCCATGTCCTTCAGGAGCTAATGTAGGATCTCTAAACGAAGGTGCTAAAATGATAATCTCTGTTTTTGCAGGATCTCCACCTGTATGATCTTCATATGTCACATCTTGTTTTGAAATAAATACCATCTCTTCATTAAAACCCAGTTGATCTGGAGTGCAGTTTAATGCCATATGTATGGTTAAAGAAGAATCGTAAAGTTCTGCTTGCTCTAATTTCTTTAAGAGCTTTTCTGGTATTTTTTCGCTCGGTAGCATTTTGGTGTATAATTGCTCTACATCACATGCTGCAATTACATATTCACTCTTTATTTGGTAGACCTCACCTCTATTATCCAGCTCTACTCCTATAGTTTTTTGCCCATCAAGTAGTATTTTCTTTACGTCACAATAAGTAAAAAGTTGAGCATTCATCGACTCGGAAAAATGACGTAACCAACGCGTAAACGATTGACTCCCACCAGCTGGCGGATTTAAATAATCTCCCGCATAGGCCCAACCGATAGGTATGAGGCAGGAGAGCATATCTTTTTCAGATGCAAAAAGCTGATGCAATTGCTTATCCTTAAAATATTTACTTAATCCCTTCTTTAATTTCTCTTTTCCAGCATATCGAATATGTGGTAGAAAAGGCATAACGAATCGTATGGCATGAAATACATTACGTACTTTTTCAAAGAAATTCATTGTTTCAGTCGAACGAATCTGATTCCCGTAGTTGGTCATGCTTACTCCTATTCCTTTAGCAGTATTGAAAAATTTTTCTATACCAGCGCTATCATTTGGGAATTTTTTCTTCAATTCATTTTTTAACTCATCCGGATTATTACTAATTAAATAATCGAAATGATCGCCAACTAACCTTTTTACTCTTTTTTGTTGAGTTACTTTCGGGTAATCTGTACCAAAACTTTCGAATACAAAATGAACCATTCCGCCTGGTAAACATTGATTTAACCAATGAATTGCCGTGTCGAATGTGAATCGTTTTTTAGTAAAACCCATCAAGTAACCGCCTTGTGTATCACCTCTTTCAAGTATTAACACAGATAAGCCAGATCTACTTAAGGTGCTTGCTGCAACTAAACCACCGATACCTGAACCGATAATAATTACATCATATTTTTCTTTAATATTCTCTAGAGCCATATTTGAAGTGTAATATTAGAAAATAATATTGCCATATTATACAATGCGGTAGATAAAAATGTTTAAATGAAGAATAAAAGCCATTAATAATAAATAAAAAGACTTACCTTTGCACGCTGAAAATCTTGCTTAAGACAAATTAAATATATAGTAATGAGTTCATCAATAGCAACAGAAAAATCAATAGCTGAAAATCTAGTGGTATTGCCACAAATGACAGAAATGGGACACGAACAAATCGTGTTTTGTAATGATAATAATACTGGATTAAAATCGATTATCGGCATACATAATACTACTCTTGGACCTGCCTTGGGCGGTACTCGTGTATGGGCATATACTTCTGAAGTAGAAGCACTTCGTGACGTATTGCGTTTATCAAGAGGCATGACCTATAAAAGCGCCATTAGCGGTATTAATTTAGGAGGTGGTAAAGCAGTGATTATAGCAGATCCTAAAACTAAAAAAGGGGAAGCATTTTGGAGAAGATATGGCAAGTTTGTAAATAGTTTAGGAGGGAAATATATCACCGCAGAAGATGTGGGTACTTCTCCAGGAGATATGGTTCACATTGCTATGGAAACGAAACATGTGGCTGGAAAACCAGCGTATTTAGGAGGTACAGGCGATCCTTCTCCAGTAACAGCATATGGGGTATTTTTGGGAATTAAAGCCTCTGTAAAAGAGTTGACTGGTTCTGATGACTTGACTGGTAAAACAGTAAGTGTACAAGGGGTTGGTCATGTGGGTCAATATTTAGTAGAGCATTTATGCAAGGCTGGTGCAGAAGTAACTATTTGTGATATTAATGAAAATAATATCAAATTAGTTTGTGATAAAAACAAAGTAAATGTTGTAGCTCCAGAAGATATTTATAAGGTGAATTCATTGATTTATGCTCCATGTGCATTAGGTGCTACAGTTAATGATCGTTCTTTAAGCGTTCTTAAATGCGCTATCATTGCAGGTGCAGCTAATAACCAATTAGAAGACGAAGTAAAACATGGTAATTATTTATTAGAGAAAGGGATTATTTATGCTCCTGACTTTTTAATTAATGCAGGTGGTGTTATTAATTGCTATACAGAAGTAATAGGTGTGAATAGAGATATGGCCGTTGGTTTAACTGAGAATATCTATGCAAAAACATTAGAGATTTTCAAAACATCCAAAGAACAAAACATTACTACTCAAAAAGCGGCTATGTTATTAGCAGAGCAACGTATTGAGCAAGTAGCAAAAATAAAAGCAGTATTATAATTACTGCAAAAAAAAGAAATTAATCGTTCATTATATATATGCTATCAAGAAGACATTTACGAGTTAAAGTATCACAAGTTTTGTATACCTGTGAGATGGACAAAGACGTAAGCTTAAACGAGCTTGATAAATATTTACATAATTTACTTCAAAAATCAGAAGAACTCTATTACTTGATTTTGATTTATTTAATGGATATTGCAAGTTACTCTAAACTATACAAAGAAAGAAAATCATCTAAATTATTAGCTACAGTTGAAGATTTAAATACAGATGATACCTTAAGCAATAATCCTATTATCTTATATTTGGCTAAAAGTGCCGCATTTCAAAGTCATATCAAGCGACTTAAAATTATTCCAATGGTTGACAGTACTGAAGTGAAACGTATGTTTGAAGCTTTAGTGCAAAAAGATAAATACCAAGAGTATACTAAGAAACAAGATAAAACCATAGAAGATGAACGTTCTATATTAATCTATATCGTTAAAAAAATTATAGATAATAGTGAAGATTTATTTATGCAATTAGATGCTGACTTTTTAAATTTATCTGACGATTTTCATGTGTTGAATTTTTTACTTCAGAAAGACATTGAGAAATTTAGTAATGAACATACTAATAATTTCATTTTTAGTGTAGAGTCTGACAAAGAAGATTTGATTTATTGTAAGGATTTATTAGAAATGACCTACAAAAATCAAAAAGAAATTGAGAAAAGAATTGAACCGAAATTGAAAGGATGGGATTTAGATAGAATAGCGGTGATAGACATGGTAATTCTTAAAATGGCTGTTTCTGAGTTTTTATATTTTCCATTTATCCCTGTTAAAGTGACGATGAATGAATATATTGAAATAGCTAAGAATTACAGCACTCCAAAAAGTAAAGATTTCATTAATGGCCTATTAGATAAACTCATGCATGATTTAAAATCGAAAGGCGAGATTGTGAAAAAAGGAAGAGGCTTAGTAGAGCATTAATACGATTCAATAATTAATAAATTAATATATTTTATTACTATGAAAAAAATACATTTAATAGTCGCATTCGCCCTAATAAGCTCTTTGTTTGTGGCTTGTAAACCAAAACAAATCAATTTAAGAGAAGAATTGATTCCCAGTGAATATTTGAATAATCCAGCAGAAATGACTTTTGCTGACAGTACTTTTGATTTCGGTACTATTAAAGAAGGTGAAAAAGTAAAACATGTTTTCAAATTTACGAATACGAGTAAAAATGATTTATTTATCGCTAAAGGATATGGCACATGCGGTTGTACTGTACCTGAATACCCTAAAGATCCTATTAAGCCAGGTGAATCGAATATTATAACCGTTCAGTTTAACAGTGCTGGTAAAAAAGGTAACCAAAAGAAAAAAGTAGTATTAGAGGCGAATACCAAAACAGCAAATGTGCTTTTTATCACTGCGTTTGTTGAAGTAGATAGCACCAAAAAATAATTTAATAATCAATATAAATAAAAAACAAATGAATTTCATTTTATTACAAGCAGATGCAGGTGGTGCAGGTATGGGACCACTTCAATTTATCTTATTAGGAGGTATATTTTTAGTGATGTACTTCTTTATGATTCGTCCACAAACACAAAAAGCAAAAGAACAAGCTAACTACCAAGATACTTTACAAAAAGGCGATAAAGTAGTTATGAATAGTGGTATGCACGCTAAAGTGGTTAGCATTGAAGAAAAATCAATTTTAGTAGAAGTGGATAATGGAGTGAAATTAAGATTTGAAAAAGGATTTATATCTATGGAATTGACTAAAGCATTAAATGCCCCTGCAAGTTCTTCTAAATAAAAAATATACATAAATAAACAATAAACATCGTTCTTTAAAAACAAATTAATGCAACAAATAAGAAACATAGCTATTATAGCCCACGTAGATCATGGTAAAACTACATTAGTAGATAAAATTCTACACCAAACAAACTTGTTTAGAGATAATCAACAAACAGGTGAATTAATCTTAGATAATAATGAATTAGAAAGAGAGCGTGGTATTACCATCGTTTCTAAAAACGTTTCGGTTCGTTATAAAGATGTAAAAATAAATATTATCGATACCCCTGGTCACGCCGATTTTGGTGGTGAAGTAGAGCGTGTACTTAAAATGGCTGATGGTGTTTTGCTTTTAGTAGATGCATTTGAAGGCCCTATGCCTCAAACTCGTTTCGTAACTGAGAAAGCGTTAGCATTAGGATTAAAGCCTATTGTAGTAGTGAATAAAGTAGATAAAGAAAACTGTCGTCCCGATGAAGTGCATGAAGCAGTATTCGAATTGTTTTATAATCTAGGAGCTACGAATGATCAATTAGATTTTCCTACTTTTTATGGTTCTAGCAAACAAGGTTGGATGAGTGTAGACTTTAAACAACCAAAAGAAGATATCACTGATTTATTAGATGGTATTTTGCAATACATTCCTTCAGCGCCTTATTTAGAAGGTACTCCTCAAATGCAAATCACTTCATTAGATTATTCTTCTTTTATTGGAAGAATTGCTATCGGAAGAATACATAGAGGTATTTTACGTGAGAATATGCCAGTAACTTTAATGAAAAGAGATGGTAAATTACAAAAAACAAGAATTAAAGAATTGTATGTTTTTGAAGGATTAGGTAAAATAAAAGCGGCAGAAGTAAAAGCGGGTGATATTTGCGCTATTACAGGTATTGAAGGTTTTGATATCGGAGATACTATTGCTGATTTCGAAAATCCGGAATCATTACCAGTAATTAAAATAGATGAACCTACTTTGAGTATGTTGTTTACTATTAACAACTCTCCTTTCTTTGGTAAAGAGGGTAAATTCGTAACTTCTCGTCACTTGAGAGATCGATTGATGAAAGAAACAGAAAAAAACTTAGCCTTACGTGTTGTTGAAACAGATAGTCCTGATTCACACTTAGTATACGGTAGAGGGATTCTTCACTTATCTGTATTAATTGAAACCATGAGAAGAGAAGGATATGAATTACAAGTTGGTCAACCACAGGTTATCGTTAAAGAAATTGATGGTGTTAAATGCGAACCAATTGAGAGTATGGTGGTAGATGTGCCAGGTGAAGTAGCAGGTAGAGTAATAGAATTAGCTACGCAACGTAAAGGCGAATTAGTTGTAATGGAACCTAAAGGGGATTTGCAACATTTAGAATTTAAAATTCCATCTAGAGGCTTAATAGGTTTAAGAAATCTTATACTTACAGCTACAGCTGGAGAAGGTATTATGACGCACCGTTTACTAGGGTTTGAACCATGGAGAGGGGTATTACCACGTCGAATTAATGGGGTAATGATTTCTATGGAAAAAGGTACTGCCACTCCGTATTCAATTGATAAATTACATGATAGAGGTCGTTTCTTCATTCATCCAGGTGAGGATATTTATGAAGGTCAAATTGTAGGTGAAAACTCAAAAGATAACGATATGGTGATTAACTTAGTTCGTGAAAAACAATTAACGAACTTCAGAGCTGCAGGTAAAGATGATGCTACTAAAAATATTCCGCCTATTAAATTTTCATTAGAAGAAGCGATGGAGTATATTCAAATTGATGAGTATTTAGAAGTAACTCCACAAAGCATGCGTTTAAGAAAAATATTATTGACAGAAAACGATAGAAAAAGAGCTGGGAACACTAAGTTAAATATGGCTTAGTACTAGTATTTATTAAAAGTAAATTCGTAATTTTGCAAACTGAAAAAATTAAAAAATAAATAAATAAAAATTATGGCAGGTAATAAAACGTTTACTATGTTAAAGCCAGATGCAGTAGCAGCAGGCAATATCGGTAATATCTTAGCAATGATTAATAATGCTGGATTCAAAATCGTAAGTATGAAATATACTAAATTATCAAAAGATGATGCAGGTAAATTTTATGCGGTACATAAAAGCAGACCATTCTATGATGAGTTATGTGATTATATGAGTAGTGGCCCAATCGTAGCAGCAATTTTAGAGAAAGAAAATGCAGTAGAAGATTTTAGAAAACTAATCGGTGCCACTGACCCAACTAAAGCAGAAGAAGGTACAATTAGAAAAATGTATGCGAAATCAATTGAAGCAAATGCCGTTCACGGTAGTGATAGTGATGAAAATGCATCTTTAGAAGGAAGTTTCTTCTTCAATAAATTCGAAAGATTTTAATGAGGATAAAGAATGTATTCTTTCTCAAATTAAATTAAGATATTAGCCAATGGATTTCCATTGGCTTTTTTATAGTATAAAATCATCCATCCTTCAGCAATGAATAAACAAGAACTTATTTCAAGCATCCAACAAAAGCAATCTTTTTTATGTGTAGGCTTAGATCCTGAATTAGAGAAGTTACCTCCTCACCTACTTCAAGAAAAAGATCCTATTTTTAGTTTCAATCAGCAGATTATTGATGCCACGCATGATATTTGCGTAGCTTATAAACCGAATAGCGCCTTTTATGAATCTTACGGATTAGTGGGCTGGCAAAGTTTAGAAGCGACCAAAAATTATATCCCTCAAGAAGTATTTAGCATCATTGATGCGAAACGTGGCGATATCGGTAATACCTCTAAAATGTATGCAAAAGCATTTTTAGAAAAAATGGGATTTGATGCCATCACAATTGCGCCTTATATGGGCAAAGATTCAGTGAGTCCGTTTTTAGAATTCAAAGATAAATGGGCGATTGTTTTAGCACTCACTTCGAATGAAGGCTCCTCTGATTTTCAGAAAACATTATCTGTTGACGGCAAGCAATTATATGAAGATGTTTTACTTAAAACGCAAGCCTGGGGTAACGATGAAAATATGATGTATGTGGTAGGCGCTACTCGTGCAGCTGATTTAGGCGCTGTGCGCAAACTGATTCCCAATCATTTTATTTTAGTGCCTGGTGTTGGAGCGCAAGGTGGTAGCTTAGAAGAAGTCTGTAAATACGGTATGAATGAGAGCGTAGGCTTATTAATTAACTCCTCCAGAGGAATTATCTATGCCGGTAAAGAAAAAGATTTTGCACAACAAGCTCGAAAAGAAGCATTGAAGCTACAAGAAGAAATGAAAGTACATCTCGAAAAAGTATTCGGGTAATTTAATGTTTAAGGAAACTTAGGGAAATTCTTAAAATTAGGTTTTCGTTTTTCAAGAAAGGCATTTCTACCTTCTGTTGCTTCATCAGTCATATAAGCCAATCGCGTCGCTTCGCCTGCAAATACTTGTTGCCCAACCAATCCATCATCAATTAAATTGAATGCAAATTTGAGCATTTTAATAGCCGTAGGACTTTTCGTTAAAATTTCTTGCGCCCACCCATAGGCAAAATCCTCTAGTTCTGCATGTGGAACTACCGCATTGACCATGCCCATTTCATAGGCTTCTTGAGCTGAATATTGTTTTTCTAAAAAGAATACTTCACGTGCTCTTTTTTGACCTACTTGTCGTGCTAAATAAGCAGAGCCAAATCCAGCATCAAAACTGGCTACATTGGCATCAGACTGTTTGAAAATAGCATGTTCTTTACTGGCCACTGTTAAGTCGCAAACTACATGTAAGCTATGTCCACCGCCAACAGCCCAGCCTGGTACAACCGCAATCACTACTTTATTCATAAAACGTATTTGACGTTGCACATCTAATATATTAAAACGATTCACGCCATCTTCCCCTTTATATCCAGTAGTTGAGCGTACTCGTTGATCGCCGCCAGAACAAAATGCCCATATACCATCTTTAGGTGCAGGCCCTTCGGCAGATAATAACACCACTCCTATCTCTTGACTCTCATGACATATAATTAAAGCATCTAATAATTCTGATACTGTTTTTGGACGAAAAGCATTTCTACATTCAGGCCTGTTGAACGCTATTCTAGCTACTCCCTCTGAATAATTAAAAGTAATATCTTGATATTCTTTTATACTCGTCCAATTTTTATTGCTCATAATGTGTAATTAAATAGTTGAAATAATTTTTTAATGTTGATGCACTATAATCGCTATCTGTTTTTATTTCCAATATAGCTGCATGAGCGTTATCGATAAAAGTTCGAAATACTTTTTCTAGAGATAGGGCATCGTTACATGTAAAAAAATCTACATGATATGCTTTGCTTAACGACTCGATATCTACGTGTTGTTTCGTTTCAATATATTCTTCGTATCGCTCTATCTGTGTAGGCCCAGGAATAATTTTAAATATATTACCTCCTCCATTATTAATAATGATGATGCGTAAATTTTTCGATAAATGTTCATTCCACAGCGCATTACTATCATATAAAAATGCAATATCGCCTGTAATACAAAATGTCAATTGTTGCGGATGCGCAAACGCTGCTCCACTTGCCGTACTAGTAACTCCGTCAATTCCACTGACTCCCCTATTGGCATTAATACTAAATGATTTACTAGTTGATTGTAAAAACAAATTCGCGTATCGTATAGGAGTACTGTTACCAAAATGTATATTTGATTTCGCAGGTAATGCACTTAATACATATTCAAATACTTTAAAATCGCAAAATTGTAAGGAGGTTAAATATTGTTGATGCAATTGATTGGCCTTGCCTTGAAGCTTTAGCCAACTAGCTCTGTAATCAGATGAAATAGCGCTAGGTTGATTTTCATATAATGCATGTAAAAAACTTGAAGCGCTTTGTTGAATCACTCTACTTAAATTTTGAAAAGTATCCCAATGTTCGGCTGTTTTAGAAACATGCCAATGCTGCATTTGATTTTTCCTAAAGTAAAACTTTAATTTCTTTGAAACGATTCCACCGCCAATGGTAATTACAATATCAGGTTTAAATGTGGGTAATGGCAATTGAGTAATGGATTCTATGCAAGCATCAACCATACTAATATAAGTACTTGAATCGATATGAATATTAGATATCTGTTCGCATAAAATAATAGTACTTTCATCTTTACTTATTTGACTCAATATCTCATTTAAAGCTTCATCATTTGATTGAGCACCGACGATTATCATTTTCTTCTTCGCTTGAATCCATTGTGTTTGAAGAGACTTTAACACATCTGCATCTAGTATACTCTCAAATGGATGTGCATGAATTAATTTCGGTAATTCCTCATCACTTATATCGACTAAATCATATAATGGTTCACGCAATGGAATATTGATATGCACCGGCCCGGCTTCTGGATAAACAGCGCAATTAATCGCTTCATTCACCAAGCGATTGCTATACCATTCATCTTTTTCATGTATAGATTCTACGGGTAACTCGACGCTTTTTTTGATATAATTTCGATAGATATCCTGTTGTACGATACTTTGATTTTCACCTTGATCTATCCATTCATGTGGTCTATCGGCCGACAAAATAATGAGAGGTATTTTTTGATAATAAGCTTCTGCGATGGCTGGCGCATAATTTAACACAGCACTGCCCGAAGTACAGATTAAGGCAACAGGATTTCGCTCTTGTTGAGCTATACCTAATGCGAAGAAAGCAGCACTTCGTTCATCAACAATACTCGTGCAGCTTATAGATTTTTCAGCTAAAAAAGCGGCTATAATAGGTGCATTTCTTGATCCTGGAGAAATGATTGCATGACGAACGCCTTTCAAAGCGCAGATTTTCGCAATATGTCGAATTCCTTTCTTAGCTGTATTCATATATTTAAGATGAGACAAAGTTAATGATTATGTGTAATTTTGACTTATATATTTCATGATATCAGCAATTCTACTACCTTGTGTTTTTAAACATGTTTTTGGCTTCGATTGTCCAGGCTGTGGAGCTCAAAGAGCCTTTTGGGCATTGTTGAGCGGACATCTATCAGAAAGTTTTCATTACTACCCTCCCTTACTTCCTATATTAGCGGTATTAGCTTATTTATTTTATAGTAGGTTCTTTAAAAAGCATACTACCGCATCACAAAAAGATGTCTTTTTATATGTATTAATTGCTGTAGCTATCATTAGCATTATTGTAAATTATACGTATAAAATAGCTACTGGCCATATTTATTAGCATTTAACAAAACTTAATGATTCGTTTATAATTTCGTTGTGCGATATTCATTATAATGATTATTTTCGTGTTTAAATAAAAAAATATTCAACTATGGAGCACCTTCCAAAAACAGCTAGAGAAATTGTATTAGGATTAAAAGAACGTTTTAGACCAGAAAAATGCGAACAAGATACAGACATGACGTTTCACCTAGATTTTAGTGGTGATACAGGAGGATTATTTACAGTAGCGGTTAAGGATTTAGAATGCACTGTAAACGAAGGTCATGTAGGCGAAAGCACTTGTACAATTTCTGCTAAGGCAAGTGATTATGAAGATATCGAATTAGGAAGAGTGAATCCACAAATGGCTTTTATGATGGGCAAAATCAAAGCGACGAATGTAATGGCTTTGATGCAATTTATTACATTCTTCAGAAAACTTGTTAAACCTGCCTTATAACTATGTTTTTAAGATGGGTATTTAGTATTTCGATAGTACTCAGCACTTGCACCATTTTATACTCCGCTACCTCTAGTATTAATTCTTTAATAGCTCGTCACGACTACATGAAAGCCAAAGCGCTTTTGGATAAGTATGCTATTAAAGATACGAATGATTATGCGATCAATTATTATTTTGCATGTTATTATTATCAAAGTGCTGATTCGCTCCATAGTTACTTTGATGCATTGTATCAAATAAGCGAAAGTGCCCGTAAATACAATGCCAATCAGGATGCGAAATTATTACTTCGCAATAACAAATTACCTGTTACGAGTAATGAGATTAATAAATTATATCATCAAATTGAATTAGAAATTTATGCAGCCAGCATACAGCAGAATCAATTAGCGCTTTACGAAAAATCAATACAGAGCCCTATTGTAGATACTTTCATAAGAAATGATTTGATTAAGCATCGCAATGATAGAGCCTATATGTATGCAAATGCACAAAATGATTTTATGAGCTTTAAAGAATTCATGGAAAAATATCCTGAATCGAATCAAGCAGGTTTAGCTAGAGAAAATTACGAAAAGCTATTATTTAAAAGCGTTACAGACATAAATACCTGGCAAGCATACAAAGAATATATCGATAAATATCCCGATGCATATTATAGAGACACGGCAAAAGCGAGATACGAAATATTGTTATATGCTGATTTTAGTAAAGATGCCGACCCTTCCAAATTGTACTCTTATATTTGTAACTATCCGACAGCTCCATTTCATTTAGAAGCAGAAAAATATTTATTTCAACTCAGTTGCAAAGCATTTACGGATGAGCAATTGATTGCCTTTATCGATCGTTATCCGAAGTCGACTTATGGCTGGAAAAAAGCATGGGATTATTTTTATCTCTATCAAACCGCAGCAGATAGGCCAGTCGACTATATTAACTTCATACAACAGTATCCAAATTATTACAATATCAATCGATTTAGAAAAGATTCGACACAATCTTATTGGAAGCTAGATGTCTTTGAAAAAGATGATTTATCAGGCTATATGATACAAGATACTATAATTCATATTTCAGCTCTATATCAAGAGGCTGGAAGTTTTAATACTAAGTTGGCTTTAATTAGTACCTCCTGCGTAAACGATAAATGCACGTATTCATATATCGATAAAGAAAATCATGTCCTACCCACAATATTTGATGAAGCATACGATTTTGAAGATGCTGTAGCGATTGTAGGTATTGGTGATTGTCCCGAAAGGAATTGCTTACATGGATTAATTAATGAATTAGGAGATACGATTGTGCCATTTATTTATCCTGAAATAAATGATTTAAGTGATGGATTATTTTTAGTGAATGATGCCCGAGGAAAATGGGGCTACATAAATAATCGAGGTGAAATTAAAATCGCATTTAACTATACTAAAGCTCGAAATTTTAGAGATAGTTTCGCTTATGTAGCCATTGATACCGCTGTATTTTTTATCGATCAAACAGGAGCCAGACAAAAGCAATTCCCTGCCTTTAAAATAGCAGGCGATTTTAAAGAGAATGTTTGTACTTACTCTCTAGATGGAGCACATTGGGGATTGATGAACAAAGAGGGTAAAATCATCTTTGAGGCTATATATCAAGAGATGATTGTATTTGAAAACGGAATCGCCATTGCCAAAAAAGAAGATGCCATAACTCGAAAAGGCAAAACCAAATACGTTTTAAACACCTATCAATTAAATATAGATGGTAGTTTTAAATTAAAGAAATAATTAGTGTTGTACTACTATGGTTTTAGTATTTATATTCCCTTCTTCTTGAATCAACACTTGATATAATCCTGAAGCGTAAGCTTGAAGCGAATAGCTATAATCCAGCGAATTCATAGTAAACGAATCGATCAATTGTCCGTACATATTCATGATTTTAATAGTCGCATTGCTTTTACAACTATTATGAATCATCAGTACATCTGAGGCTGGATTAGGATAAATCGTCCAATTAGCACAATGGTCGTCTGCTATATCAGTACCTAATTTTTTATAATAGAATATTGTATTCTGTGCTTGTACAGGAATTCTATCTCCATTGCTTTTGATGGCAACCACATCCTTCACTCTAAAAATAAGCGGATATAATCCCGGACTTTTAATATTACCATCGATATAGTCATCTAAAACTACTACTATATTTCCGACAATACCAGCCCCATCTGTACCGGTTTTATTGGAACTGGCAATGGCTGTTTGAATTTCTTTATGTCGGATTGATTCGATATTACTATATAAATAATTGGTAGGTGTAATAAAGAAATTAGACGTAGTGCTATATTGTACACGAACAGCTGTATCACCTGTATTAGGGGCGATACAAGTTGAATCGTAAGAAATAGTGTAAGCAATACCTAATATATCACGAATAGTGTCTGTATTAGTACCTAAAACCACATTCAGTTGCAGCGTATTCCCATCAAAGAAGGTGTCCATACTGGCAGCGTTTTCTATACGCAAATAGGGTCCACCAACCGTTGGGGTAATAGGCGTTGGTGTACGATAGCTTTTATTATAATTTCTGTAATACGCTTGTAAATCATTACTATCCACTAGTCCTGTACCATTAAAATCGGCATACTTAGCATTAATAGAACTTCCATTAAAATTCGAAACAGTATCCCAATCTTGTCCGTAATAATCTAGAAAATTAATGGAGCTACCTCCGAATCGATATAAGCCTGTATTTCTGAAATTTTTAGCAAAGCCTAATAAGTCGATATTATTTACGATGCCATCCTTATTAAAATCGCCTGGATAAATAGAATCGGTATTCGCAAAACTTAAACTAACGGTTGCGGTATCGTATACACCGATGCCAGTAACTGAAGTATCTTGATAAATGATATAATTAAAGGCTCTTGATTTTACGTATGGGCCAGTCCAACAATAACTAATTGTAATGTTATTCGTGTCGATAGTTATATTGTCGAATGGCAATGTATTCGTAACGCCGATTAATCGAGTAGCGCCAAGCGTCACTACATCATTAAATCGAACGGTCAGTACACTAGGACAAATATTAACGCGAACATAATAGTTGTCATTCACCGCATCAATAATTTGCGCTTGCATTTGTATGCCTGAACATACGAGCAGTAGAAGTATTATTTTTTTCATATAGTATATATTACATCATTACAATAGTAGGGCGATTATTGAAATAAAAAATACACATTATTTTTAATTTGTTTGAAGTAAACATACAAAATAAATTTCAAATATCTTTATTTATAAGTGTTTTTAATATATATTTGTTTGAATTAAATAATTATGCAACAAACTAAATTAATTGAAGTCTACCGATCAATGAGCAATTCGTGGCTTCGTCGATTAGACAAATTTGTAGTTTCTTCATACTTCAATGAAAGTGATATCATTATTCGAATGCATCAATATATACGAGCGCAGTTGAATAATGAAGATTTACTCGACAAACATAAAGCCTATCCAGCCATTTTCCAACTAAAGAAATTTGACGATTCGAAAATGCGTTATTTCATGGCTCGATTGTATGCCTTAGTAGAGCAATTTGTGTATCACGAATCCTTATTACATAATGAAGATATTCAAAAACAAAAAATATTATTCGATTACTACAATAAAAAGAAATGCGTAAAGTCCTATCAGCATTTTATTCATGAATTAAAAAAAGAACATTCGAGTGAAGCGCCTTTAAATAAGGTTGTTCAATTCTCAAAAGATCAAAATTATATCAATCGATTTTATCAAGATTCAATGCTGATGCAGGATATGTCGAGAGATTTAGCGACGTTTAAAAAGCATGCGCCTAAGCAATTATATTCGATTTTAAATAATCTAGATAACTTTTATTTGATCAATAAACTCTCCTATCTATGTTCGATTATCAATAATAAAAATGTCATCAACATCGATTTTGAGATTACCTTGAAAGACGAAATCGTGAGTTTATTGAGTGATGAAAAATATAAGGCTATTCCTATAGTGACTTTATATTCGATGATCTTAAACATGCTTGAAAATAAAGATGACACCACACCCTTCTATGAAGTAAAAAGCTATTTACAAAAAGAATCGAAGCATTTTGATGCAGAAGAATTGAAGAATATCTTTTCATATCTGCAGAATTATTGTATTCGGAAAATGAATGCGGGTCGCTCTGAGTTTGCGAATGAACTATTTGAAATCTATCAATTTGCACTGGCCAAGAAAATATTTCTACAAGAAAATGAAATCTCTGAAGTGAATTATAGAAATATTGTGGTAACGGCTTTACGTATTGGTAAAACCACATGGACAAAGGATTTTATCGAAAAATACAAATCGAATTTAAATCCTCAAGTGCAAGAAAATGCCTATACATTTAATTTGAGCAGCTATTATTTCTATTTAAAACAATATGATAAAGTATTAAAACTATTGAGAGAAGTAGTATTTACTAATGTATATTACTCCAATGATTATAGGATTATATTACTTAAAACCTATTACGAATTAGATGAACGCGAAGCAGCAAATACATTACTAAGTAGCTTTAGAACCTATTTAAAAAGAAAGAAACTAGTATCTGAATCACATCGAGTGGCCAATACTAATTTCATTAAATTCTATAAAAAAATATCGAATGTACAACATTATAGTAAGAATGAATTACATATCCTAAAAGCCGATATAAATAACTTAAAATCAATATCTAACAAAGATTGGTTGCTACAAAAAATTGAAGAAAAAATACAAGTAAAACGAAATTAATGCTGCGAGACTATTGTAGCCCATTTAATTTTTTATATATTTACAAATACATTATTATTAACAATTAAATCTTTAACACAGTGGAGAACGAAAATGCAAGAGATCATGAAAGAAATAATGGTTATTATTCTAAAAAGCTACGCGCCGGCAAACGAAGAACCTATTTTTTTGATGTAAGAGCCACCAAAGGCAATGATTATTATTTAACAATTACAGAGAGTAAAAAAAGACCGAATGGCTCTGGTTACGACAGTCATAAAGTGTTTTTATACAAAGAAGATTTCAAAACATTTATCGAAGGCTTAGAAGAAACGATTACGCATATCAAAAAAGAATTGATGCCTGATTTTGATTTCGAAAATTTCACCAGAGATACGTATTTTGAAAATAATCCACGTGAAGACCGTCCTAGTAGAGAAGACAGACCAAACAGAGAAGATAGACCTCGAAATGATTATAATCGAAATCAATCGAATAATCCTGAAGAAAGAGATCCTATTTTACGTGAGATGAATAAGCCTAAAGAGGCGATTTCATTAGAGAAAATCGAAGCAAATCTCAATAACGGTAGTACAGATATTCAAAATGAGAATGTAGATTCTTGGTAGTATTCAAGAGTATATCATACAAATAAAAAAACTTCATATGAAAATATGAAGTTTTTTTTATGTGGTATAAGCGAGAGAGATTATTTTTTTATTGTAGAAACTAAATACGATTTACCATTAATCGCAGTAGTTAATTTCAAGATTTCTTTTTCTTTTTTTGTTTTTGCATCGATGATTTTAATGCTGGTATTTGCCGGGAAACTCAATCCTTTAGCAGTATTTGGAAGCATTTCGTATTTTGTCCCATTTACATAATACACAAAAGTAACTTTTGTATCATTTAATAATTTACATTGAATATCGGCTGTTTGCATCATGGCAACAGGATTTGCTATACTTGTAGTAGCACCGAATGCTAATAAAAGAGATAGACTTAAATAAATTGTTTTCATTGTTTGTTTTATTTTAATAGTATAAATATAGGTTCTTTTTAGTTTTTATCATTGATTTTATATTCATCTTGATCAGCATCTCCTTTAAAAAAGGTTGAAATATTTAAATTTCCATATGGATTTTTAGGAACATCAGCAAATGGTTTGATTAATCGCATGATAATTCCTGCCAGGAATAAAAAGAATACAAAACTAATCAGCCATAAGATCCATACATTATCTCCATATAGACTAAGTTTAACTTTGATATAGTCTAATGGCGGCAAACGGAAGATGGTGGCTATTACAGAGGCGAAGAATGCTCCTAACACTAATACGAGCGCAATTAATCTGTAAATCAGCTCCGATATGGGCTTTTCTTCTTTGATGGGTTCGTGTTCTGGGTACTGCATTGTTTATTGAGTTTGTTTTCTTTGCAAAAATAAGGCGCATTTTTCAATTCTTTGAAAGAAAAATTAAATATAAATAAACCCAATCCATAGTCATCACTTATTGTTTTTTTATTACAAAAAGTCGAAATAGATTTTGAATAATTTACATTTTAACTATGCTTATTTAAATTTTATTATTAAAAGTACGAATTAAAATTAAAAAAACTCAATGTGCTGTTAATAACTTTAGTAAAAATTTCTTGATAATCTAAAAAAGCCTTTTTTCTGCCTCTTATATTAAAATACAAGTTATTGTACGTCAATAATATATATGTAGTATAAGGAGCTGTTTGACTGCAAAAGAATACACTGTGTTTGTGGATTGTTTTAAACGTCTAAAAAGGATTAAGACTCTATTTTTGTGCTAGCGAATTAGAACCAATTATTATGAAATTAACTCAATTAGAAGTCAAAGGATTTAAAAGTTTTGCCGAACATACTGTCATCAATTTCAATGAACGTATCACTGGAATTGTAGGGCCAAATGGTTGTGGTAAATCAAATGTAGTAGATGCGATTAGATGGGTATTAGGGGAGCAAAAGCCCTCTTTATTACGTCTCGAAAAAATGGAAAACCTCATCTTTAACGGTACTAAAAACCGTAAAGCCTCCGGATTAGCGGAAGTAAGCCTCACTTTCGAAAACACTAATAATGTATTGCCTACCGAATATAAAACAGTTACTATTACCCGTAAACTATTTAGAGATGGCGAAAGCGAATATCGTCTGAATGACGTAGCTTGCCGTTTAAAGGATATCAGTAATTTGTTTATGGATACAGGCATAAGCGCCGATTCATACGCTATTATTGAGTTAGGTCGTGTAGACGAAATTTTAAATGATAGAGAAAATAGTCGTAGAAGATTATTCGAACAAGCGAGTGGGATTTCTAAATACAAAAGCAGAAAGAAAGAGACACTCATGAAGTTAAAGAGCGCCGAAGCGGATTTAGATCGGGTAAAAGATTTGTTATTTGAAATTGAAGGCAATTTAAAAACCCTTGAATCGCAGGCAAAACGTACCCAAAAATACTATACGCTCAAACAACAATATAAAGAATTGAGTATTGAATTAGCGAAACTAAATCTTCGTTCACATAAAGAAAAGTACTCGAATCTGAAAGATAATTTAGTTAAAGAAGAAGATGCGAAAATTGAAATTGAAAAAAATGTAGCTAAAGCTGAAGCGGATTTAGAAAAAGAAAAATTAGTCAATTTAGAATTTGAAAAAGCCTTAAGCGAGATTCAAAAAAGCTTGAATGTGCTTCTGAGCGGAGTTTCTACAAAAGAAAATGATAGAAATTTATTGCAACAGCAATTGCAATTTGAAACGCAACGAAATGAAAATACCTCTAAGTCGGTGATTCAAATGAATGACAAAATTGAAACATTGAAAATTGAAACAGCTGAATTAGAAGAAAAAAACAAAACCGAAGAAGAAGCGCTATTGCTTATACAGCATGCGACTGAAGAGTTGAAAGAGCTGTATGAAAAAGCGAAAAGCGAACAAGATATATTAAAATCATCTTTAGATAGTCAACAGAAAGAATATAGTGCACACGAATCTCAAATCGTAGAATTAGAAAAGAAAACAGCGGTTAACGTTGCCAATAAAGATAGTTTACAAAAACAATTAGATCAGTACAAACAAGAAAGTTTGTTTAAGAATGATGAATTAAAAGATTTACAATCGAAATTTGTAGAGATAGAGGCTCAAAAAGGCTTGTTGGACGATAAGATTGAAGTTTTGCTTGAGGATGATAAAAACACGCAAGAAAAGATCACTCAGACAGAAAGTGAGTTATCTAAAATTCAACAAGAGTTGATTAAAGAAAATCGTATCATCGACTCTAAACAAAATGAATATAACTTAACGAAAAGCTTAGTAGAAAACTTAGAAGGCTTTCCGGAAGCGGTTAAATTCTTAAAGAAGAATGCTAAATGGACGAAAGAAGCTCCTCTCCTTTCAGACATTATTTATTGTAGTGAAGAATATCGAATTTGTATTGAAAATTACTTAGAGCCTTATTTGAACTACTATGTAGTAGATACTTTTGAAGATGCCTTTATGGCAATCAATTTATTGAATGATAGCGCAAAAGGTAGAGCTAATTTCTTCATATTAGACGCTTTTAAAAACTATAAAAAACTGAGTCCTACGGTTATTGAAGGCGCTATTCCAGCTAATTCTATTGTAGAGTTAGATGAAAAATACAGTTCATTAGGGTCTTATTTATTACATCATGTTTATTTAGTAGATGATCAAGGCTCCTTAGATATCAAATCGAATGCCTTACAAGACGTAGTATTATTAGCTAAAAGTGGCAAATACGTAAAAGGCAATTATAACGTAAGTGGCGGTTCTGTTGGATTATTTGAAGGAAAGAAAATTGGTAGAGCAAAGAATTTAGAAAAATTAGAAAAAGAGATTGCGAAACATACGCAAATCAGCAAGGACTTGAGTATCCAATTAGATAAATTGCAAGATCAAATCGTCAAATTAAAATCTTCTTTTAAGAAAGCAGAGATTGAATCTACTCGTACAGAATTGAATCAGATTAATAATCTCTTCGCTACGCTAAAAACACGTATTGAAACGCTGGAGTCGTTTATTATGAGTTCGGATACCAAGCTTACGGAGCTGAATGATAAAATTGCGGCGATTGATAAAGAAGATGAGGAAATGCAAGAGAAATTGCAAGCCTTAAAAGAGAAGCAAGAAGGATTAAAAGGGATATTAGAACAACAAGACAGTGATTTTATCGCATTGAGTAGCAAGACCAGCGAATTAAGCGTGAATTATAATCAAAAAAATATTACGTTTCATCAGCAAAGCAATCGCGTGAATACCTTATCGCAAGACTTTAAGTATAAGAGTAATCAATTAGCTGAATTAACGGAACAATTAGAGAAAAATAAATTCATTATTAGTGAGTCGGAAACGAATATACAAGAAACGCGTATCAAGTTGAAAGCTATGGAGGATGAGCTTTTGGCAGGATATGAAGATAGAGAATCGATTAAATTAAAACTAGATACAGCTGAGCAAAATTACTATAAGAGCAAAAGCAATATCAATGAATTGGATAATGCGGTACGTGAGGTGAATAAGAGTAAAAACATGAGCGAGCAAACCATCTTACAAATCAAAGAGAAAATCAATGAGATGCGATTGGATTTAAGTTCGGTGAAAGAGCGCTTGTCTATTGAGTTTAATGTCGATATTAATGAGGTTTTAAATCAAGAAATTACGTCGGAGATGCCATTAGAAGAATTGAATGAGAAAGTGACGGATTTAAAATCGAAGATAGATAAATTTGGAGAGATCAATCCGATGGCTTTAGAAGCTTATGAAGAGATGAAAAAACGGTATGATTTTATCGTTGCGCAAAAATCAGATTTAGAGAATAGTAAGCAAACCTTAATCGATACGATCAATGAGATTGAAGGAACTGCGAAAACCAAGTTCATGGATAGTTTCAACAGTGTACGTGAGAATTTCATTCGTGTATTTAAAACCTTATTTAATGAAGATGATACGGCTGATTTGATATTGGTGAATCCGGAAGATCCATTAGAAAGTAAAATTGATATTATAGCGAAACCTAAAGGCAAACGACCGCAGATTATAGATCAGTTGAGTGGAGGGGAAAAAACCTTAACGGCTACTGCCCTATTATTCTCTTTATACTTATTGAAACCGGCGCCATTCTGTATTTTTGATGAGGTAGATGCCCCATTAGATGATGCGAATATCAGCAAGTTCAATAATATTATACGTGAGTTCTCCAATGAATCGCAGTTTATTATCGTGACGCACAATAAATCTACGATGAGTCATGTAGATGTAATGTACGGAGTAGTAATGGCTGAAGTAGGTGTATCTTTGGTCGCTCCAGTAGATTTCAGAAACTGGAATTAGGTTATAGAATTAAGCATTTAATTCACATTCAAGCATACTTAACACACAACCTAAACCATCAACCGAGGGTGCGGTGGCCATCATCACGCCATGGCGTGTTTGACAAGCATTTTTTGCTTACTTTTTTGTGCGAATGCAAAAAAGTGAGTCATCGAAGACTAGAACGAAAATAATCTTTCATCGAAATCAAAATGAATGTTTATCAAACAATTTATTTATGAATATTCTTGTTGGTCATAAGACCAACAAGGGCATAAATGTTTACTACTGTAAATAAAGATAGATGCTTCCAGCATGACAGATTGGGGGTTGGTGGTTGGTGAAAAATACAACACCAACCACAGGATAAGAGCTAGTTTCACTTACATTGAACTAAGAACTTTGAACTAAGAACTATACATCAACCTAGGGTGCGGTGGCCGTCATCACGCCATGGCGTGATTGACTTGTCTTTTTTTGCTTCTCACGCCTTGGCGTGAAAAAAAAGGAAGTCGTCGAAGACTAGAACGAAAACAATCTTTCATCGAAATCAAAATGAATAAGTAATAATTAAAGTGATTGGTGATCACGCCATGGCGTGACAACACCAACCACAGGATAAAATTAGTTAAGCTCTATAAATAGGCATTTGTAAGCAAATTAAATATTTTTCATAAAAATATTTTTACAATGAAAAAAATATTCATACATTTGCATCCCGTTCTTAGAAAAACTATAAAAAATATATATTGCGAGAGTAGCTCAGCTGGTAGAGCATCACCTTGCCAAGGTGAGGGTCGCGGGTTCGAATCTCGTCTCTCGCTCACAATATAAATCAAGCTGAAGGCGTAAGCTAACAGCGCGATGATTTCCAATTTTTATGTTATAAAAGACATAAAATGCCCTGGTGGTGAAATTGGTAGACACGCAGGACTTAAAATCCTGTAGGCAGCAATGTCTGTGCGGGTTCAAGTCCCGCCTGGGGTACAATAATCAGAGTGAGAGAGGAGAGCGAAAAGCAACCTCTCGAAACTCTGATTTTTTTTTGTATCTACATAATATCATTTAAATTTTATTATTTTTGTTTGAAACAACCGTGAATTATCTTTTATATCTTCTTTTTATAAACTTAGTAGTGCGAATTTGATTTCGGTTGTTGATTTGTTATATCCTATAAAGATTAATAGCAATCTAAAATATAGTAATTTTGAATATGACAAAACATTTTTAATGATGGAGAGAATATTAAACAGTTTGCTTAATTAAATTATTAAAGTATATAATTGATTTATGCCAATTAAGAAAGAGGACAAACTAACTTTTATAGATTTATTTGCTGGTTGCGGTGGTTTAAGTGAAGGTTTTCTTCAATCAGGAAAATATGAAGCTTTGGCTCATATAGAATGGGAAATGCCAATGATAAAAACACTCAGAAATAGATTAGTTGAAAAATGGAATCATTCAGAAGATGATGCTTTAAAAAGAGTAATACATTTTGATATTCAAAAAACAGATGAATTGATAAAAGGTCAATGGAAAAATGAAACATTAAATTCATATTCTTCAACCAATCATGAATTAATAAAACAAAAAGGATTGCGGGGTTTAATTGGAAAACAAAAGGTAGACTTAATTATTGGAGGGCCTCCTTGTCAAGCTTATTCAATTGCTGGAAGAGCACAAGATAAAAATTCTATGAACGATGATTACAGAAATTACCTATTTGAAAGTTTCGTGAAAGTGGTTAATGAATTTTTGCCTGAAGTTTTTGTTTTTGAAAATGTACCGGGATTATTAAGCGCTACTCCTGGAGGCAAACCTGTTACTGAAAGGATATTCGAAGCATTTAATGAGGTGGGCTATGAAATTAGGGAACCTGAGTTGCTTAAAAAATCTGTTTATACTGCTTCGGAACTAGGAGTACCTCAAAAAAGAAACAGGGTTATAATAATTGGAGTTAAGAAATCTAATAAAATTTCACTTGAAGAATTATATACTGAACTTGATAAATTGAAGAAAAAAATAACACCTAAAAACGTACAAGATGCAATCGGTCATTTACCAAAATTTAAACCTTTAAAAAAACAGAAAAAGGTGAATGGCAAAAATATATCTCATGAATTGATTAATGAACCCAAAGTAAAATTTCATGATGCTAGATTTCATAACGAAAGAGATATTGAAATTTTTAGGAGTTGGCTTAAAAATAAAATGAATAATAGTTCAACTCAAAATAAAATTACTTATTATAATGATTTAATGGGAAGAAAATCGAATCATGCAAAATATAGAAACTTGGAATGGGATAAACCTTCACCAACGGTTGTCGCACACTTATACAAAGACGGGTTAATGTTTATACATCCTGATGTTAATCAGGCGAGGAGTATTACAGTAAAGGAAGCAGCTCTTTTACAATCATTTCCTGACGATTTTGAGTTTATAGGAAGTCAGGGTTTTGCATTTAAAATGATCGGTAATGCCGTACCGCCTGAAATGGCAAGAAATATCGCTATCGCTATTTCACAAAAACTAAAAGCTAAATGAAGAAGTTGAATATACTAGTAGCCTGTGAAGAAAGTCAGGCAATAACAAAAGAATTAAGACTATTGGGTCATAATGCCTATAGTTGTGATTTATTAACATGTAGTGGAGGCCATCCCGAATGGCATTTTAATGTTGACGTTTTTGAAGTGATAGAAAATAAAGGAGGGGTTTTGCAAAATGGTAAGAAAGTCAAAATTAGAAGTAATTGGGATATTATGATTGCACATCCACCATGTACTTATTTGGCAGTAAGTGGTGCAAAATGGTATTATCATCCTGAGGACAAGCATTTACCTATAGAAAATAGAAGGCCACATCCGAAATATCCAAACAGAGCAAAAGACAGAGAAGAAGCAGTTAAGTTTTTTATAGCCTTGGCCAATGCACCAATTGAAAAAATAGCGATAGAAAACCCTGTTGGTATTATTAGTTCAAGATTTCGAAAGCCTGACCAGGTTGTACAACCTTTTATGTTTGGTGATGAGGCGAGAAAGACAACTTGCTTATGGTTGAAAAATTTACCAAAATTAGAACCTACAAATATGGTTGGTGAAGGAGAAAGGATTTATTTTAAAAGTGGTAAAAGTCAGCCTAAATGGTATTCGGATGCTTTTGTTAAATCGAAGACACATGAAGAGAGAAGAACAATGAGGAGTAAAACATTTATAGGAATGGCTATGGCTATGGCAGAACAGTGGACTAAAGATTAAGTGAATTATAAATATATTTTTATGAATGAACAGTTATTAAACAAAATATTTAGTGTCAAAATAAGACCTGAATTAGATGCATTTGGTAATAAACTAACCGAAAAGATAATAGAAGCTTTAATAATAGAATTGCCATCAAATTTTCAAATTGCAAGTGAACAAATTAATATAACTGATTTAATTAGAGCTGAGTTATTGGAGTTTACAAAAAAAAAATATGGTTTTATTGAAGGACCTCATATATACATTAAAGGCATGGGGATCTACAATGATAATGATGAAATTGAGCTAGATAAAGAAAATTGGTCTTTTTATCAAAGACATAAGCATTTTTTGATGGATCATGTTTATAAAGAGAAATCATATATAATAGATTCACTTGATTATGAAACTGATCAAATAATAAAAAAAATCCCAAAACCAAGTAACCAAGATTTTTACAATAAAAAAGGGTTAGTGATTGGATATGTCCAATCTGGTAAAACAGCTAATTTTACACATTTAATTTCAAAGGCTGCATCCATAGGATATAGGTTTGTTATTATTTTAGCAGGAATGACTGATACATTAAGAATGCAAACTCAATTTAGAGTTGATAAAGAACTAATAGGTTGTAATTCGTTAGGTATAGATGGGCTTACAACAATTAAATGGTTGCCTGGCGAGGAAAAATTTACGAGCTTAACTGGTTTGCCTAATAAAAGAATAAAAAAAGATAATGGCGATTTTTATATTCCTGTTAATAATTTTACTGATCATTTTGAAAGAACTAATGATATTACTATAGCTATTATAAAAAAGCTTGCTAGAAATAATGGAGATAAATTCGGTTCTATAATAGGAAATTTAATTAATTGGATAGAATCTAGATATGATAAAGATTTAATTAAAATGCCCCCGGTTTTAATAATTGATGATGAGGCTGATCAAGCAAGTATTGATAGTACAGATGAAGATTCTGACCCTACAGTAATTAATCATGCAATAAGAAAATTAATTAGCTTATTTCCAAAATCTGTTTATGTTGGTTATACGGCTACCCCTTTTGCAAATGTATTTATAAATCCTGGAAATGACTATCTAGGACTAGAAGACTTGTATCCGAAAGATTTTATCTATGCTTTACCCGAGCCTGAGGAATATTTTGGTAGCAACAAATTTTTCGGAATTAAAAATAAAGACGATAAAATCGCATTAATTGAAGATCTATTAGATACAGAGAAAGGCATTATTAATGATGAAAATCAAGAAATAACTAATAATCTAAAAAATGCAATTAATACTTTTATATATTCAATAATTATTAGAAAGTATAGAAGAAATGATAATAAATGTGGTATGATGATTCACACTGATCATAGAAACAATTACCATAATACTGTCTATTCTAAAGTGAAAGAATATTTATTTAAAATAGAATGCGACAATAAAAAATTTGAAGATTATATAGATTTCAAAAATAAATCCCAAAGTATAGGTAGATTGCAAGGTATAGTCAACGAATATCCAGAATACAATTTTGATCAATTCAAAATAGAATTTAATGCAATTCTTAATTACTTAAAACTTGAAAATGGAGGTAAAACAACAAATATTAAAGTTATAAATAGTAGGGAAGATAAACTCGATTACTTAAATGAAGAATTAAGATATCTAATCTGCATTGGTGGAAATATAATGTCTCGAGGTGTGACTATCGAAGGATTAACTACTACATATTATTTAAGAGATACTTTAAAGTATGACACTCTACTTCAAATGGGGCGATGGTTTGGTTATCGAAGTGGTTACGAAGATCTTTTAAGAATTTTTACAACATCTAATATAGCTAATCATTTTGAATTTGTTATGGCTGTTGAGGATGATTTGAGAAATGAAGTCAAAAGATATATTGAGGAAGGATTAACTCCAATTGACTTTGCCCCAAAAGTTAGAGCTCATATGAGAATGCAACCAACAGCTAAGATGGGTAATTCTTCTTTAACAAAATCATACTCACAACAAACAGTTCAAACTATTTATTTCGATCGTGATATAACGGTACTTATACATAATTATCAAATTGGGAGAAAACTAATCGAAAAATATAATACTAACTTTAATAAAATGGTAGATTTTGAATACAAATACATTTCGATAAAATCTGACATTAATGATTTAATAGCATTTATTCAGTCTTATAAATATTCAAAATACAATTCTTTTGATGTAGACGACATTGTTAAATATATTGAACAAAGAATGAAAATTAGTGAAATTATCAATTTCGATATTCTTTTATCTGGGATAAAACAAGCTAAAGAAAATTCAAAAAAAACTGAATTTTCTACAATTTCTATAAATCCGGTTAAACGTAATTTGAGGAAAAGTAAAGGAAGCGAATATATATATCATAACATTGTTAATATTGGAGTTATTTCTGATACTACTGACATTAAGATTGCAGAAGATAACAATAGATTAACACTAATTCTATACTTTATTGATAAAAATAATTCTGATGCATTCAATCAATCTGATGAAAATTATAAAAAAGAAAATTTAGATTTTAACCCATTAGGTTTTGCAATTGCATTTCCTAAAACGAAAATAGCAAATGGGGAAATTAATTATTACCAACAAATATTCGAATAAATGTTAGAAAGCTATATATCTCAACTAAAATATTCATCAATAAAAGATGACAAAATCAAAGCAATTGAATTACCTATTGAAGGATTAAATGCATACTTATACTATGATTATTCTAAGCAACTTCATTTTATTATAAAATCAAATGAAATTATACATGAAAATAGAAGAGGCATTAAAGTCATGACTTCAAATTTAGATTTAATAGAATATGGCTGTCATTCGTTTATTGATGTTATTTGTACTCATGAAGAATTTAAAAAAGAATTTACTCAAATAATAGGACAAATTATTGAATATTTTAATATTAATAATGATTTAATAAAAGCGATAAAGTTTACGATAAATAAATGGTATTATTTTTTTGAAAAGGATACTAATATTGCATTGAGTGAATCCGACGTAAAGGGTTTAATTGGGGAATTGCTTTTTATTATTGATTTTTCAAAAAAACTTAGCTATAAAAATATAATTGATGCATGGAAAGGTCCCGAAAGTGGTTTGAGAGATTTTAATTTTGAAACTTTTGATGTAGAAATAAAAACTAGCTCTAAAGAAATTGGTCATGTACATACAATAAATGGACAAATACAGCTTAAATCTACTATTATTCCACTATATGTCTATTCAGTAAGTTTAAAAAAAAGCGATTCACATAATTCTTTAACATTAAAAAAGTTAATTGATGAAATATGCTTTGAAATAGGTAATGATTCTTTTCTATTAAATGATTTTTTTGAAAAACTCGAATTACTAAATGTTTTACTTACAAAGATTGAAGAGTACAATAAATATTCATACGAATTAAAGAATATATTAACCATTAAAATAGATAATATTAATTTAAATAAATTCATAATAGATAATAAAAATACTAGAATTTCAAATTTAAAGTATGATTATGATTTTAATGGATTGATTAATGAAGAAATAGAGATATCAATATGAAAGAACAATTTGATATTTATATTAAAAAATTAACGACCCAAGAATTAGGCTATAGAAAAGGTAGGCTTATGACTGGTGGATATTTTTATATTTCAAAATCTGCTATAGGCTCTTTTTTTAAAGAATTAGACAAATACAAACTTAATGATTTTTTAAGATTAGAATTTAATGACCCTTTAGAACAAGGAAACATAATTCAAGCTTCTTTCGTATATCATAATGATAAATATTCTAGAAGTAATGGTACGAGAAATGAATATAGAATTTATCACAATAGAGATGTTGCAACTCATAGTCTACATTTTCAACCTTTTGAAATTGTAATTTTCATAAAGGAAGCTGAGAACACCTTTAGAATTGAACACTACACCCCATTACATAAAAACTACAAAATTTTAGAAGAAATCATAAAGGACAGTAAAATTAAAGGCGATCATGCTTTATTAACAAAAGTAAAATATAATGAATACTTTGATTTGAAAGAAAATATGAAATCTAATATTATTAAATGAAATTTTGAGGAAGTAATACATATTGCATAATAATTAACGTATAAATAAAATTCAGTAAAGAAATGCACCGCTCTCATCCTTTTCTTCCAACTCATATACATCTAGAATATCCCCCATATTCGTCGTAGTCTCCCGACTACGATGCGGTGAAAATAAGTCTCTGACTTATGGTAACTATATATTAAATTGAAATACTAAAGTTTGATTTAGTAATACAAAAACATCCATTAACATATGTTTCGCTTCAGTAGTTTTCTTCTTGAAAAGAATTAATTTAAAAATAGTTTGTAGTGAATGAATGTTTTTATTTGCCCCACTCCCACCCAACGCCAATCATCAATCTGAATAAGGTTGGGATTTTTTTTATGTGGTTTATCTAAGTACTGAGTTATCTTTCTTAAAAACAAATAATCAATCTCATTTTCGCTTACTTATTTTATTCATACTAATCGTTCGTTGTCTACTGCATTTAAATCGAAGCATATCTGGCGCTGCCTTATAGAGATGCTTCACACCTACCCCACTCGATACACGTTCTCTCCATTTGCGAAAACTAGACGCTTTTAAGGATTTACGCATCAACTTTTCAACTTCGCCTTGGGTTAATCCAAATTGCGTTTTAATAGCCTCGAAAGGCGTTCGGTCTTCCCAGGCCATTTCGATAATTCTATCGGTATCTTTATCGTTGAGCAAAATCATAATTATCAAACAGATGTTCGATAATTAAACAAGAAATATTTTTATTTGTTTAGTTTGTATAATCTAGAATAGAAAGGTGGCTGATGTAGATTATTTATTTTCCATCATCTTTTTCAATTCATTTAATTTCCATAACGCATCGACTGGTGTGAGTGTATTGACATCAATCTTTTGTAAGGCATCGATCACTTGCGCAGCTTTCGGATTATCTGATTCGAAAATATTTAATTGGTATTGCGTTGTTTTTTTAATCTGTTTGAATTTCTCTTTTTCTGAGGCTAATGAATGCTGTTCTAATTGCGCTAACAATTCATTGGCTCTATCTACAATCGCTTTAGGCATACCCGCCATTTTCGCTACATGTATCCCAAAACTATGCTCGCTGCCACCCGCTACAAGCTTGCGTAAAAACAATACCTTATCTCCTATCTCTTTGGTAGCGACATGGAAATTTTTGATGCGTGGGTGATGACTGGCTAAATCATTTAATTCGTGATAATGCGTAGCGAATAAGGTTTTAGGATGAGCATTCGGATAATCATGCAAGAACTCCGCAATAGACCAGGCAATGCTAATTCCATCATAGGTGCTCGTGCCTCGTCCAATCTCATCTAATAAAATCAAACTTCTATTGCTGATATTATTCACAATACTCGCCGTTTCATTCATCTCCACCATAAAAGTACTTTCGCCACTACTCATATTATCGGAAGCGCCAACACGCGTAAATATCTTATCTACTATGCCGATAGAAGCGCTGCTGGCTGGTACATAAAAACCACATTGCGCCATCAACACAATCAAAGCGGTTTGTCGCAATACAGCTGATTTCCCCGACATATTCGGCCCGGTAATCATCATGATTTGCTGCGACTCTGTATCTAAATAAATATCATTCGGAATATATTCTTTGTCGTGCCCCAATTGTTTTTCTATTACGGGATGTCGCCCATTTTTAAACTCCAATACCAAGCTATCATTGATAGTAGGCTTACAATAATTATTTTTTTGCGCCACTAGATAGGCAGAATAGAGTACATCGATCTTCGATAATACTACTGCATTGGTTTGAATGACTAAAATATAATCGGCAATAAACAGTAATAATTTATGAAAAATAGATTCTTCTAAGGCTTGTATCTTTTCTTCTGCACCTAATATTTTTTGTTCTAAAACTTTTAATTCTTCCGTAATATAACGTTCCGCATTACTCAAGGTTTGTTTACGAATCCACTCCGTTGGCACTTTGCTTTTATGAATATTCGTCACTTCTAAGTAATAGCCAAATACATTATTAAATCCTATTTTTAAAGAGCTAATACCAGTCTTAACCGATTCTTCATTTTGAATTTGCAAGAGATACTCTTTGCTATTACTGATGATATCTCGCAGTTCGTCCAGTTCACTATTCGCTCCTGCTTTAATCACATTTCCTTTATTTAATAAGGCAGGTGCTTCTTCATTGATTTCTTGTTCAATTCGATCAATCAGTAAAGGAAAAAATTGCAACTGCTCTTCCCATTTTTTAAAACAGGGGATTTGGCTCGCTTGTAATATTCGTTTGATTTCGGAGCTTGCTTTTAAGGAACGTTTCAACTGAATAATATCTCTGGGAGAAACTTTACCCGTACTCACTTTTGAAATCAAACGTTCTAAATCACCAATAGGCTTCAACTGTTCAGCCATTTGCTTACTCAATACATCATGATCAAAAAATGCTTGAATCATTTCTAATCGTTCTTCAATCGCACTCACATTTTTTAAAGGCATAATCAAAAAACGTTTCAGTGCTCTGGCTCCCATCGGCGTAATCGTATGATCTAGAATATCTACTAAAGAAGTGGCTCCGGCTTGCGATCCTTGTAAAATTTCTAAATTTCGAATCGTGAATTTATCAATACTCACATGATTCTCTTCTTCAATCTTGGTGATTTTACTGATATGCTGCAAACGATTATGCTCCGTGCTTTTTACATATTGTATCGCAGCGCCACAAGCCATAATCGACAAAGGCAATTCTTCTATGCCAAATCCTTTCAGGGAAGTGACCTCAAAATGTTTGATTAACACTTCGTAGGTATGAGAGGCGGTGTACACCCATTCATCTTGTGGGTAGCTATAGTATTTCGTGGAGAAATGTTTAACAAATTCTTTTTGACTTTGCTTCGGGTAGATAATTTCATTCGGAGCAAAGGATTGAATCAATTTTTCAATATAGACAATTGGCCCTTGAGCGGTTAAAAATTCCCCGGTACTAATGTCTAAAAAAGCAACGCCCGATAATTTATCTTGTAGATAAACCGAACATAAAAAATTATTTTGTTTGTTTTCTAATATCGTATCATTTAAAGCAACGCCAGGTGTAATCAGCTCTGTAACGCCTCGCTTTACAATCGTCTTCGTCATTTTAGGATCTTCGAGTTGATCGCAGATTGCTACTCGGTATCCGGCTTTGACTAATTTAGGAAGATAAGTATCGAGTGAATGATGCGGAAAGCCTGCTAATTCAATGGAAGAAGCGCTACCATTCGCTCTTTTGGTTAAGGTAATCCCTAATACTTTTGCGGTGGTAACAGCATCCGTGCTAAATGTTTCATAAAAGTCACCTACTCTAAACAATAATATAGCATCCGCATATTTTGCTTTGATGGCATTATATTGTTTCATTAAAGGGGTTTCGACGATCTCTTTACTCATGATATTAGAATCTCAAAAATAGCAATATTTACAAGGCGTAACAGCGATAAGTTTTACACAATTAGGGAATAAATCGGATGAAAAGTTTTGGTGAATTACTCGTCGAATGGATTTTTACTTGGCCCTCCATTTAAATCATTGATTTCCATTTTAAGTTTTAATTCGTCTAAGTACTTTTTTGAAACCACGTAAGTGTCAGACCACTTGTCGTGCCAAGGTCTATCTGAAAAAAATATGGACAAACCATCCAATGGAACAAATCGAGAAATACTACGGATAAATGTTTCTTTTAAAGAGGGTTTTTCACCATATTCATCTATTACTTTATTGCCGCAAATCAATTTCCCAATACTGCCTTGTAAAAAATGTTCAGTAAGCGCATAATACAATAAAAAAACAGGATAAAAAGATAAATTAAATACCGCTTCATATTTGTAAATAAGACTTGTTAAACCCAATAATCCTAATACAATACCGGCTGCAAATGCCATCATAAAATAAATAGCAAGGATTATAATCATATCAATAATATAATGGAATAATCGCCAACGAGTAGATACGGTAGTGATACTTTCGTAGGTTAAGTATTCAACTGTTTCGTCAAAATCTTCTCCATCTTTATTTCTTGCTCGACGAGTAACAGTATTTTTATAGGTGATTTCGCTAATTTTTTGATGTCTCATAGTAGATTTAAAACAAATTTACATTTTATTTTCTACATCTAAAAGTTCCATTTCTAATTTTAATAAAAATGCATCAAATCCTTTTTTATTCAATACTAAAGTTTCAGAAAATTGATCATGTAGCGCTCTTTTTTCAAATGCTGAGATGCTATCTAAGGGTGTATATCTGGCGAGTGAACGGAGTAAAATTTTGGAGACATTTGGTTTTTCGCCATATTCATTGACTACGATGGAGCCAGTAATCATATGTCCGATGGTTCTTCCAAATACAATTTCAACGATGGAATAATAAAAAAAAGAACAACTTAAATAGTAAAGAATAATAATGAAGCCCAATACAAAATCGCTTATATGTAAATTAATGAAAAAATATTTGGCGCTTTCACCAATTAATGCAAAAAGGAGAATGACTGAAAAAATAGAGGTAGCGAAAAACAACTGAATAAAAAATAAATCAATGCAACGATGTAGTATTCTTTTAGGAATACTGGTATGAGGTAAAGGTTCTAAATATTTATAGGAGAATTCATTCTCAACCCACTGCCCTTCGCTGTTTTTATCTTTTTGAATTCGGGTTAAAGTACGACTAATTTTAGTAATATTTCTTTTCATCAAAAGTGAAAGTATTAATCGAGAAGATACGTAACAATACCTGTAATTATTAAAATTAAGCCAGTAATCAAGCCGGCATTATGTTCTAGTTTATGCCAATTAGTTTTTCTAAGTCCTTTAATAGCGATAGATACCCACAATAACATCCCTCCTACTGTAATGATTGCATACATAGTAGCTAAAGAAACTAAAAAGCTAATATGGTATTTACCTGCCATTAAAAAATAGGCTTCTACTTCCAAACAAGGGGAAAAGAACATTAGTAGCATCAACGAACTTATTATTTTAAATGTCGATCTTTTTTGTAATGCTTCTTTTTCATCGATATGAAAATGGTGATGTGTATGATGGCGATAAATAAAAACTATCCCAATTAATACTAATCCTACTGGTACTACTTTTTCAAAGTAAGAAGTATAATTTTTATCGAATTCATGTCCCACAAAATAAAAAAGCAAGCCTAATAATAAAGTGCCGCCTACATGAGCGATTCCCAAATATAAGGTAGCGAGCAAGGTTTCTTTGCTGGTCCATTTTAAATTTTGCCCCATGGCAGTTATAGGTAACCAATGACTAGGAATGAGTGCATGTAAAATACTAAGAAGAAGAGTGCCGCTAAAAATTTGAATCATAAAACACTAAATGAAAAAAATACAGTTTGAGTTCATTATACACCTACAAAGTTACATTAAAATGGATATCCGATGGCTAAATTCAGGTTAAAAGGCAAATAGGCTTTCGTATTTGTTTTTTTATTGCCGAATTTATAATAAGGCAATTGCCATCTTTCATTTTCAACAAAAGTTGGATCGTATAACCTAAATCCTACATCGAAACGAATCACAAAAAACTGAAAATCGGCTCTAATACCAGCACCTGCACCGACAGCTATCTCTTTATAAAATCTAGATAAACTAAAATTTGCTTCTGGTTGCGAAGGTAATCGACGTAAATTCCATATATTACCTGCATCTACAAATAAAGCGCCTTTAAACCAGCGATATAAACCAAATCGATATTCTGCATTGGCTTCGATCTTAATATTTCCTAATTGTAATACATTTTTATTTTTATCGACAAGTGTACTTCCAGGTCCCAATGTAAAAGGTTTAAAAGCACGAATACTATTTGGTCCGCCCATAGAGAATTGTTTTACATAGGGCATTACTGAGCTATTTCCGTAAGGAATACCTATGCCTCCATACAAACGACCAATTAAGGCGCTTTTGTCTTCATTAACAAAGTAAAATTTCAAATCGCTTTCAAACTTCACATATTGGTAGTACTTTGTATTAAATATGGTATATGAGCCTGTACTAGGCTTGTTTCGATTAGCTAACCAAGCCACACCATTCACTACATTACCTGCAATCTCCACATTGAATAAGTAATTCATATATCGATAATCAGTTGTAGATTTTTGTCCTAAATAAACCAAGGTATAACTACTAGCCGGAATGATACCATCCGAAAAACTTAGCTTTTGAATGGGATTATCTTCTAGACTCGCTTTAAAATCATCAGATATAGATTTTGGTGGAATAACTAATACACTTAAGTCGGCAATGTTTAAATAATTATGTAATCGCGGAGTAGAAAACCAATCGTAACCATATTTAAAATTGAATTTATTTAGGGTGAAATAATTAAATCTTTTTTGATAATTATACGAAAGACTCACTCTAGATTTAGGGTTTGAACGAAGCGATAATTTTTTTAGTTTAAATGGAATCAAGAATCTATTTTGACTATAGGCAAATTCAATCCCTATATCAATTAATCCGAATGAATTATTTTGTGAAATAGAATCTTTTTTAGTGATGCTATATTGTAGCGCTGCAGAAGTTGTAACGCTGAACTGATCTGCATTTCTAGTTAGATTTTTATTTTTATAACTGAAGGAAATTCCACTCCCTAAAAATCCTGCTAATGTTTTATCTGAACTACCATTCGTCGTATAATTCTGATCTAAATCAATAGAGAATGATTGTTTTTTACTGGGCGTTAAATACACGAACACATCTAATTGATTATTGTCGGCAGCATTACTCGCTTGAACAAATTCTATATTCGTAAATTTAAAGACTCCTAAATTAGTCAATCGCTGTAAGGATAATTGATATAATTCTTGACTATACACATCTCCTTCTCGTAAGAAAATGAATTCACTTAATCGTTTTGGTTTGAATTTATGAATATCACTAATATAATCTAAGCCTTTATTTCGTATGGTGTCGTTATAGCCCAAGCGATTAATATTGCTAATAGTGAAATTAGGATAGACATAGATATTTCGCAAGGTATACTTTTTAAATTCTGTACTATCTGGCTTATTAATCACTAAGCGCAAATTGATTTTTTTATAATCGAAAGAAGTATCTAAATCGAAGGTGAAATTTTCTCTGGTGATATCATAATAGCCTTTATTCCGTAAATCATTAGCTAGGCGATCTCGTTCTAATTTAATATTCGCCACATCGAAGTAATCCCCAAAAACAAAATAGGAATTTTTCTTATTGTTTTGAATGATTTTTTCTACTTCAGAATTTCCGTTCGGATAATATAAATCATATACTTTAAAAGGCTCTTCTACTTTAATATCGTAGCTTACAGTAGTTCTTTTATTGACGGTTTTATATGAAGTTGTAATCGTTTTATAATAATAACCTTTGTTGTTAAAATAGTTTACAAGTAGCTTTTTTGTTTCAGGAATAGCGAGACTATCAAAGTATACAGGCGGCTCCCCTAGCGTATATTTCACCCAATAATTAAATTTACGCATAGCCAACGAATCATAGGTTTGGTGATTGGCATAAGCGATTCTTTTTAATTTCTCTTTGTATTTTTTATTCGCTGTTTTTTCATTCACCACATTATACAGCCATAATTTCAATCTAAAAAAATTAAAAATACTTTTATTCGGTTTTTGTACAGGGATTACATACACTTCATCTTGCAATGGACGTCTATCTTTTTTGGCATCTGTATGTTTTATTTTGATTTTGTTTTGTATTAATAAAGATTTGTTGTCGGGCACATTTTTAATATTACTACAAGACGCGATACTGATTACAATAAACAAATATAGTAAACCTCTTATGGTGGTATTTCGTATATTTGTTTCTCTATTTTTCATAATCTAAAGCAAAGTTATATAGCTTAGTTGTATTTTTATTAATTATTTTGATTAGCAAGGCTCAAATAAAATTTATTCAATCGCTACATGCGAAAAAAAACAGGCTTGAACAATCTTTGTTTATAGTGGAGGGAGTAAAAATAGTAAATGAATTACTGCATTCAAATCAATTTCATATACATAGCTTGTATTATACGAAAGCCTTTGAATATAAGTCATTGAAGCCGAATATACAGGCGTATGAGATAGATGAAAAATCTTTGGCGCAAATTTCTACCCTACAAACACCCAATCAAGTAGTAGCTGTTGTACATGTTAAAAAGGACATCCCTTTTGTTTGGGATCAAAACAAAAAATATATTGCATTAGATGGGATTCAAGATCCGGGTAATCTAGGTACTATTATTCGAACAGCAGAATGGTTTGGTATCGATACGATTCTTTGCTCTAAACAATGCGTTGAATATACAAACCCCAAAGTCATCATGTCTAGCATGGGTTCGTTTTTACGTATGCAATTATACTATGTCGACTTCATAGAAATTTTTAAAAACAATCCTGCTATCCCTTTAATCGGTGCTTTTTTAGAAGGAGAAAATCTCTATCAAACCACTTTAGACGATGCAGGAATTTTAGTGATTGGTAGCGAATCGCATGGAATATCAAAAGAACTAGCTAGCTATATTCAAACGAAAGTAAAAATACCAAGCTTTGGCGAAGCGGAGTCGCTCAATGCGTCTATTGCACATGCCGTTATTTTAAGCGAATGGAAAAGACAAGAACATGGAAGAAAATAAAATATATAGTTATAGAGATTTAGAAGTGGTAGAAGATAATGGTTTATTGATTGTAAATAAACCGAGTGGCTTGCTTAGTATACCCGATAGAAATCAGGAGAAGCCTTCCGTATTAAGTATTCTACGAAAAAAACATGATCAGGTGTTTACGATCCATCGTTTAGATTTTGAAACGAGCGGTATCATGGTTTTTGCAAGTAATGAAGAAATGCATCGTGCTATCAATATTCAATTTGAACATCGGAAAATAGAAAAAATTTATCATGCGATAGTGCAAGGTGCGATGATGAAATTAGAGGGGGTAATCGATTTAAAAATCGATGAAGACAAGGCCAATAAAGGGAAAATGAAAATTACCCGTGATGGAAAACCAGCCTTATCTCATTATCATGTACTCGAAAACTTTAGACATTATGCCTATGTAGCTATCGATTTAAAAACTGGTCGTACGCATCAAGCACGTTTGCATATGAAGGCGATAGGTCATCCAATGGCCGTTGATAAGGATTATGGAACACAAGAAGAATTCAGGTTATCTAGCATCAAACGTAAATACAAAGAAGGAAAATGGAGTATTGAAAAGCCTCTAGTGAGTAGATGTACGCTGCATGCTTATTCTTTAAAACTACTGCATCCAATTCATAACAAAGAAATACAATATGTCGCTCCTTTAAAAAAAGACATGCAAGTAATGTTGAAATATTTGCGTGAATTTGACGCTGCTTAATAAATCTCCAGTCGTCTGTTTACTATTACTTTCAGGGCTTTAGGAGCGATTTCTACATCTAAGTCGTGATCAATTACAAAAGGGTCGCCATCAATTTGCACCACAAATGGATCGAGTTTTTCTACTTTGATTTTATGCCCTTTAAAATATTCCACATCGCTACTCCAATGAGGTTTGCGCATCAATAAAATGAACATATTCCAAAGCAATCGATACCATACAAATTTCTTCAGCATCACCATTTCTAAAACACCATCTTTCAAACTGCTATTGTTTGAGAAGCCAACATTATAGCCGTATTGATTTGAATTGAATATGGTAAAAATAAATATATCTCTATCCATTGTTTTCGAATCGATATGGATGCGAGCTCTTTGGGTATTCTTATACATAAAGTATTGACGTATTATTGCAACCACATAGGAGATGAAACCACGTAATGGATGTTCTTTAAATCGCTGTGCGGCTAATGCCTCAAAGCCAAATCCACCAACACTAACAAAATACCCATATTTCGTATTCGTCTTTGCTAAATCAATATCAACCGGCTTTCCGAAATTAATAATTCGGATACATTCTTTAAAATTTCTAGGGGGAATTTTTAAGTGATTAGCAAATCCATTTCCAGAACCCATTGGGATTATGGCTAATTGCGTATCGGTATGTGCAATGCCATTTACTACTTCATTTACCGAGCCATCCCCTCCTATCGCAACCACAATATCAAAGCCTGCCTCACTGGCTTCTCGAGCCAACACCGTGGTATGTCCGGCGTATTCACTCTTTTTTATCGATACCTCAAATTTCTTGGTATCGATATATTTTTCAATTTGCTTTGGGATATTATAATGTTGTAGTAATCCTGAAATGGGATTATAGATAAACATTATTTTTCTTTTTGTCATAGGTTTGCAAATATATTTAATCTGAATTAAATCGGCATTTTAACTATGAAGCAATTACCGCAAGATTTCATCAAAGCAATACAACAGCATAAAGGAAACGACTTCGCTTCGTCTTTAGAAAATTGTATTCTTGCTTCTGAAAGTCCTGTGAGTATTCGATTTCAGAAAAATATATCGCCTTCAGCCTTAGACACTCAATTTGAAATAGAAAGTGTAGTGCCCTGGGAAAAGAATGCTAATTATTTAAAACAACGTCCCTCTTTTGCTTTAGATCCATTGTGGCATGCAGGTGTTTATTATGTTCAAGAAGCCAGCAGTATGATGGTGGGCTATTTAGTAAAGCAACTATATCAATCCTTCGATTCGTTGAAAGTACTTGATTTATGTGCTGCTCCAGGAGGAAAGAGTACGCAAGTACTATCGATATTGAAAGGCGATTCGTATTTGATTTGCAATGAAATATTACCTAAACGAGCACAAATACTAAAAGAAAATATTATTAAAAGTGGATATAATAATGTTTCTGTGACCAATAATGAAGTCAAAGATTTTGCTTGTTTTCAGCAAAGCTTCGATGTCGTTTTAATTGATGCACCATGCAGTGGAGAAGGCTTATTCAGAAAAGATGAGAATGCCATGGATGAATGGAGTTTAACAAATGTAAATACTTGTGTGTATCGACAGAAAAACATATTGAATCAAGCGATGCATTTAGTGAAAGAAGATGGTTATTTATTCTATAGTACGTGTACGTATAATCAGCAAGAGAATATTGAACAGGTTGCTTATTTGCTAGATAGCGGCTTATTTGAGTCTGTTTCTATTGAATTACCTGATTCTTTTGGCTTTGAGCAAATTCAGCAAAATAATGCAATAGCCTGGCAAGCCTATCCAAATCAAGTAAAAGGGGAAGGATTTTTTATTGCTGTATTAAAAAAGAAAGGTTCTGCTTTGATCAGTGCGCATACGAAAGATTATTATTTTAATACTAAATTCAAAAAAATAGAAGCGAATAAATATAGCCTATTCTCCGATTTTGTCGATTTGAATCATCAGGCTGTTTATATAAACGAAACACAGGTATTTGCTTGGCCAAGTGTACACGACGAATTCATTAAAAAGATTTATAATAATCTAAAAGTACTTCACACTTGTAAACATATAGGCGAATTGAAAAAAGAAATATTCCTTCCTTCGATTGATTTAGCCTTTCAAAATGATAGTCAATATAATGAATATCAATTCGTAATAGATGTAGATAAAATTAATGCGTTAAAGTTTTTAAGGAAAGAGAATGTGGATTATGTGTTGATACCCGAGATTGATAAATCGACTTGGTATATGATTCGATATCTTGGAGTGCTGCTTGGCTGGCTTAAAATAATCCCTAATAAGAAGCAGAACAATCATTTTCCCTTAGAATGGCGATTACGTATGTAATTATTTGATTTGAACCCGTTTTAAATCTAATAAATTCATCGCATTGGGTTCTAATCCTATTATGTTATTTTGTACAAATCGCAGCACTTCTTCATAATAGATAGGCATTACAGGCGATTCATCTAAATAAATTCGTTCCATTTCATGATATAATTCATATCGTTTGGTGAGATTATTTTCCAATAAAGATTGTTCGTATAATTTATCAAATGCGGCATTATGAAATTGCGTATAATTAGGCGGTGCAGCATTTTTACTATAAAACAAACATAAAAAACTTTCTCCTTCAGGATAATCAGCAATCCAAGAAGCCCTAAAACAGGGAGCTTTGCCTTGTGTCATCCATTCGCGCAATATATTCGGTTCGATTATTTCTACTTGTACATATAATCCTATTTTATCCGCTTCTTTAGCAATGGTCAATGCTATTTCTTTATAATTTTCATTGGTATAAAGCACAATGCTATGCGGTCTTTGCAATTCATAATAATGCGCTTGAATTAAAAGTTGTTTTGCCTTTTCCAAATCATACGAATATCCTTTCACTTTAGTACTATCAAAACAGGGAAGTCCAATCGGAATCATGCCTCCAGTTGCTGGATATCCTATAAGATTTCTAAAATAGGTGATTATCTTTTCTCTATCTACACAGTAATTTAAGGCTTTGCGAACTAGTTTGTCATGTAAGGGATTAGCACTACTCGTATCTTTCATATTGAATCCAATATATTCAGTTTTTAAATACGGGCATTTCATCAATTGGTACTTTCCTTTATATTGCGCTAAAAGTTGTCCATTATCATCCAATACTTGATCTATATAACTGGTTTCTAAATCAGATACGAAAGACAATTTACCGGCTGTAAACTCCATGAACTCCGACTTTTTATTGGCTATAAAACTAATTTTAATTCCATCTAAATAAGGTAATGCTTTGCCATTTTCTTTCTCAAAATAATGCTCATTCTTTACTAAATACATAGCACTCCCCTCTTCCCAAGCTTTGAGTTTAAAAGGCCCAGTTCCTACTGGATGATATGAGAATTGCCTTCCATAATAGCTTACCGCTTCCTGCGGCACTATATAGGTGTATTGCATGCTCAACATCGATAAAATGGGTGGAAAAGGCGATATTAATCGCAATTGAAATACCGTATCATTCACAGCTACAAAAGGATTTTTGTCAATAACTTTTCCTCTAAATATCCAAGCCCCAGGTGATGCAAAAGCTGGATCTAGTAAACGATTGAAACTATATACAACATCAGAAGCTTTAAGCTTTCTATTTTTAACTTTAAAGCATTTATCTTCAATGAATTGCACATCATTCCTTAAATAAAAAGTATAAAGCAATCCGTCGCTTGAAATAGTCCAATATTTAGCTAATGATGGTTCTATTTCTAATCGATGATTCAATTGTACTAAGCCATTATATAAGTGATTAACGCACCAAATATTCGATTGCGCTTTTGCTAGAATAGGGTCAGTACTGGTAATGCCCGAATGTTCATTATACTTAAAAATCTTAAGCTTATCTTTTGTGCTATTATTCGGTGATTGACAAGCACTCAAGCATAGTAAAGGAATCAGAAATCCAGTATAAAAAAGAATTTTCAACATTCGTAATTTCATCAAATGCTAACATACTTCTATTTATTAAGCTGCCCTAATAATATTTCAAGCTAGTGTTAACAATACTTTGTTAATAATGTAAGGCAGATATAATCGAATGCCTTTTATATATTAATTATCTTTGTGGAACATATTAAAGTGGAACAATTATGAAGTTTACGTATTATGGTCATGCTTGTTTTATGGTGGAAATAAATGGAAAAAAAATACTTTTTGACCCTTTTATCAAGCCGAATGAACTTGCAAAAGATATTGATATCCAAACGATTCAACCTGATTATATATTGATTAGTCATGGTCACTTCGATCATATGTCGGATGCATTAGATATCGCCTTGCAAAGCAACGCTACCATTGTTTCTAATTTTGAAATCGTTAGCTGGTATCAAAGTAAAGGGGTTAAAAATACACATCCAATGAATCATGGAGGGAAATGGGCTTTTGATTTTGGAACAGTCCGTTTTACCAATGCGGTTCACAGTAGCGTTTTACCCGATGGCACCTATGGAGGCAATCCTGGAGGCTTTGTCATAGAAAGCAGCGAAGGTAATTTTTATTATGCTGGAGATACTGCTTTAACGATGGATATGAAGTTAATTCCATTAGTTGCCGCTAAATTAAATTTTGCTGTTTTCCCTATTGGTGATAATTTTACTATGGGTTTGACGGATAGTATTATTGCTGCGGAATTTTGCGAGGTACAAAAAATAATTGGAGTGCATTATGATACTTTTGGATACATTAAAATAGATCATCAAAAAGCTCAAGAAGCCTTCCAATTAAAAGGAAAAGAGCTTCTACTGCTTTCCAATGGAGAAGAATTAAATATAAATTAAAGCCTAAAAAATAAATTATGTGTAAAGTAATCACTCTGGCAAATCAGAAAGGTGGTGTTGGTAAGACAACGAGTGCCATAAATATAGCAGCTTGTTTGGCTATCTTTGAAAAGAAAACATTATTGATCGATGCGGATCCTCAAGCAAACAGCACCTCTGGTGTTGGTTTCGATCCTCGAAATATCAAAACTAGTTTATATGAATGTTTGATCAATGATGATTTGAATGCGAAAGATATAATCTTGGAAACAGACACTCCTAATCTCCACTTACTTCCTTCTCATTTGGATTTAGTAGGTGCAGAAATAGAGCTAATCAATCAGCCGAATAGAGAAATGATCATGCGCGAAGTAATCGCTAAATTGAGAGATGTATACGATTATATTATTATCGATTGTTCGCCATCATTAGGACTTATCACCATTAATGCCCTAACCGCAGCAGATAGTGTGTTGATTCCGGTACAGTGCGAATACTTTGCCTTAGAAGGTCTAGGTAAATTATTAAACACGATTAAGATAGTTCAATCGCGATTAAATCCCGATTTAGAAATTGAAGGCATTTTACTTACGATGTACGATTCGCGTTTACGCTTATCGAATCAAGTGGTAGATGAAGTAAAGCGACATTTCCAAAGCTTAGTGTTCGATACAGTCATATACAGAAATTCACGTTTAGGCGAAGCGCCTAGTCAAGGGAAACCAGTTGTTTTATATGATGCTGACAGCAAAGGAGCAGAAAACTATATGGAAGTAACCCGAGAAATTTTACAACAAAACGATGGAACTCGTATTAAAACAGAAGATAAAATCATAGAATTAGAAGATAATGAGTAAGCAAAAAGAATTATTAGGCAAAGGGATTAGAGCCTTATTGACCAATATAGAAGAAGATACCAATATTACTGGTAAAAAAGAAATTGTACAAACTATTGGCACAAGTACAGGTGGAATTAATTTTATTCCATTAAGTCAAATTGAAGTAAACCCCTTCCAACCAAGGGTTTCTTTTGATGAAGATAGTTTATCTGAGTTAGCGGATTCAATTAAGATTCACGGGGTTATTCAGCCTATCTCGGTACGTCGTTTAAGCGTAGATAAATATCAATTAATAGCAGGTGAAAGAAGATTAAGAGCTTCTAAATTAGCTGGCAAAGAAGATATTCCGGCATTTATCCGAACAGCTAATGATCAAGAAAGTCTGGAGATTGCCTTGATTGAAAATATTCAGAGAGAAGATTTAAATGCTATTGAAATTGGCGTTAACTATAAGCGTTTAATAGATGAATGTAGTTTAAGTCAAGAAGGTTTAGCGGAACGTGTAGGTAAAAAAAGAAGTACTATAACGAATTACTTAAGATTATTGAAATTGCCACCCGATATACAATTAGCGGTGAAAAACGACGAAATTAGTATGGGGCATGCTAAAGCGCTAGTTAATTTAGAAGATGTAGATGCACAATTATCGGTATATAAAGATATAGTTACAAAAGGATTATCTGTTCGTCAAACAGAAAACTTAGCTAAGATTTTACCTAAAAGTAAATCGATCAAAAAGAAAGCATCTGCAAAAACACTTCCTTATATTTTGCAAAAAGTGCAAGATCATTTAACCTCACATTTATCGACTAAAGTAGAATTGACAGCTATCAAAAATGGCAAAGGACAAATCTCTATTGCTTATTATAACGATGGCGATTTAGAGCGATTATTAGACTTAATAACGAATTAAAATCATCGATATCGTGAGAATATTGTCTATAGTATGCATGATGCTATTAACGGCTAGTCTTTATGCGCAACAAGTCGATACTGTAGATTTAACTCTTATCCCCGATACAATTATTTCGCTTGTAAATAAAGGGATAGAAGTAGATACAACCGCTCTTCCTAAAAAGAAATTACACAGCCCCTTAAAAGCAGTGTTGTTTAGTGCTGCTTTACCTGGATTGGGACAAGCCTATAATAAAAAATATTGGAAAATTCCTATTGTTTATGCAGGATTAGGCGTTGGTGCGTATTTCTTATACGATCAAAATAAAAAATACCAAGGGTTTCGAAAAGCTTATCAAATGAAAGTAGATGGCGATCCGCTTACCGATGGGAAGTATGTTTTAAATAACAGAGTTTATACAAGCGAATCAAATCTCGAACAAGCCAAAAATTACTATAGACGTAATGTAGATTTAATTAGTGCTTTGCTAGTTGTATGGTATGGATTAAATCTAGTAGATGCCGCTGTGGATGCTCATTTATTCGATTTTGATGTCAGCGATGATTTAAGTATGCAAATAGCTCCTGATTTTAAGCAATATCAAGCCTTTAATAAAAATAGTACTACCTTTGGTGTACAGCTAAAACTTCATTTTTAATGATTCGTATTGCGTTAATTGGTTATGGTAAAATGGGCAAAACCATTGAAAAGCTGATCACAGAAAATTATCCTGATATGTCTGTGGTGCTTAGAATTAATAGTCAAAATAGCGATGAGTGTACTGCTCTTAATTTAAGAAATGCAGATGTTGCTATTGAATTTAGTAGCCCACATACTGCCTATCATAATATCCTCCAATGTTTCGAAGCTAATATTCCAGTGGTTTGCGGATCTACTGGATGGTATGAGGAGTTAAATATCGTTAAGCAATTATGTAATGAAAAAAATAATACGCTACTTTACGCCACTAATTTCAGTATAGGTGTTAATTTATTTTTCGAATTAAATAAAAAACTTGCCCACTTAATGCAGCATCAAAAATACAGTCTTCGTATCGATGAAACACATCATACACAAAAACTAGATAAACCTAGTGGTACAGCTGTAAGTATTGCGCAAGATATCATTCAAAACAATGCAACATATTCGAATTGGAATCTAAATGAAGCCACTCATAAAGAGAATATTCCTGTATTTGCACATAGAGAAGAGCATGTACCCGGTACTCATACAGTTTCTTATACAAATGAAATTGATCAAATTCAAATTACTCATACTGCATTTTCTAGAGAAGGATTTGCTGATGGTGCCATTCAAGCAAGTCGCTGGATTATAGGTAAACAGGGATTTTTTCAAATGAAAGATGTGTTGTCCCTTTAATTAAATTTTAAACCCATTATATGATTTATTTATTCTTTATTCTATTTTTTCCTTTAGTCGCTTCACTTATTTTTATGCCTTTATGTGCTAAAATTTATGCAAAAGCAGGCAAAAGCGAAGCAGATTCTAAAACACCCATCAAGAATATTTTGGTTTGGTTAGATATCATTAAAAAACCAAAATGGTGGTTAGCCTTATATTTTGTACCGGTAATTAATTATTTAAATGTCTATACAATGATAGTAGACATGTTAATTGCAATGGGAGAAAAAGAAACTTGGAAAAGATTTTTAGCAGGCGCCTTCCCTATCCCCTTCTTACTCAAATACAATGATGATTCATATAAATTTATTGGCCCAGGTGGCGTTGCTCCCGGAAAACCATTGCCTCGAAAAGCAGGCTGGAGAGAATGGACAGATTCTATATTATATGCGGTAATTGCGGCAACAGCAATACGTATGTTGTTTTTCGAAGCTTATACCATTCCTACTTCTTCGATGGAAAAAACCTTACGAGTAGGCGACTTTTTATTCGTGAGTAAATTTCATTATGGTCCACGCACCCCTAATACACCTATCGCTTTTCCTTTTGCACATCATACCATGCCTATATTTGGTACACAAGCTTATAGTGAAATTATAGAACTTCCTTATTACAGATTACCGGGCTTTCAAAAAGTAAAAAGAAATGATATGGTGGTTTTCAATTTCCCTGCGGGCGATACGCTTACACAAGAATATGATAGTCAAATTCCATATTATGACATATTAAGAAATAAAGGAAGAGAGTTTACCTATAGTAATTTCCATATTAAAACCAGACCAGTAGACAAAAGAGAGAATTATATTAAACGTTGTGTAGCTATTGCTGGAGATTCGATAAAAGTGGTGAATGATGTTTTATATATCAATAGTCAATTAGCTTGGGAAGCTCCTACCGCACAATTTTCTTATTTAGTTACTACGAATGGTACCGATTTTCCAGATGATATTCAAATTCAATACGATTTTTACGATTCTATTCAAGTAGCAGCTTTTTCGCAAGATTCAACTTTTGTACAGACAGCTAATTTTAGTCCTGAATATAGTGGCTATACCAAGTATAGAATAGTGTGCACCAAAGAAACCATCAATGAAATTAAAAAATTATCGAATGTGGTTTCTGTAATAAAATTCCCTGATTATCTAGCTAATCCTGATCCTTTAGCTTATTTCCCAAACAATCCATTGATTAATGGCTGGACAGTAAATAATTACGGAACTTTATGGATTCCAGAAAAAGGTAAAACGATTCAATTGAATCCATATAACTATGCTTGTTATGCCAGAGCGATTGTATCTTATGAAGGAAATACTTTAGATTATGTGAATGGTAAATATATTTTAAATGGTCAAGTGGCGACTAGCTATACTTTTAAAATGGATTATTATTGGATGATGGGTGATAATCGTAATAACTCTCAAGATAGTAGATATTGGGGTTATGTACCAGAAGATCATATCGTTGGCAAAGCTTGGGTGATCTGGATGAGTAAAGATAATTTGATGGGCATTCCTAAAGGAATTCGTTTCAATCGTATCGGCACTTTTGTACATAGTAAATATGTGCCAAAGTAAGATGCAACTAAATGTAGTGTCTATATCATCTTAAGTTTGTATATTTGTTAAAATTAAACATCAATAAAATATGAAAAAACAATTACTTATTTTTAGTGCATTCGTATTGGGATTTATCTCTACACAAGCACAAATTTCTAATAACAGTATAGACAATTGGGGTACTAGAACAAATACTATAGGCGTACCACCCTTATTGCCCGCTGAAACATTTTCTTACCAAGATCCGATTAGTTGGAGCACCAGTAATCAAGCTACAGGTCACTCAGCTTTAGGAAATGGCTATTATGCAACTAGAGATACTACTTCTTTTTATGATGGTACTGCAAGTGCTAGAATTGAAAGTAATCAAATTACTATTCTTGGTAATACAGTAACTATTCCGGGATTATTAGTATCTGGCGATTTCGTTATTAATCCGGTTGATTTCGCTTCTGGAAATATCAATCCTTTTGCTGTACCAGGTGTAGGTTTTCCTGTAACTGGCCGTCCTTCTAAATTAGTAGGTTATTACAAATACGCACCAATGGGTGTTGATACTTGTGAAATCGCTTGCGCATTAGTGGATTCAGCTAGAAATCAAGTGGCTTATGGTATATTTAAAAACGCATCTACAGTAGGAACTTTCACACGTTTTGAAATTGATCTAGTTTATACTAGTTGCAATAGACCAGATACAATTTGTATTATTGCTTCTTCATCTCCATTTACTTCAGGTGCTTCAAGTGCAGGTATGGATGGCACTGTATTATGGGTAGATAGTTTTGGGGTTTCATTTACACCAACTCCTAACGTAATGCCGGTTGCAGCAAATGATACAGTTACAACTTACAAAAACATTCCATTAACAATTACTACTTTATTTGCAAATGATAACGACTGTGATGGCGGTACATTATCAGTAACAGGTACTTCAGCTCCATTACATGGTAGCAATACAAATACTTCTACAACTGTAACCTATACTCCTGCTTCAAATTATGTAGGAAATGATATTTTTACATATAATATCAGTGATGGTGCAGGTGGTGTAGCTTCAGCTATCGTAACTGTTATAGTTTTAAATAATGTTGGTATTGAAGATCAATCTAACGCTACATTCCAAGTGTATCCAAATCCTGCTGTAAATTCTATTAATATTGAAGGTGCTAAAATCAATGACGCTTATACTATTACAGATTTACACGGACAAGTTTTAGTAAAAGGAATTATTGAAAATAACAATCAATCTGTAGATGTTTCATCTATCGCAACGGGTTCTTATTTAGTTCAAATCAATGGTTCAGTTAAAAAAATAAATATAGTTCGTTAAACTATTAAATAATTAAAAAAAAGGCTGTCAGCATTTGCTCGACAGCCTTTTTTTATGCACTTTCCGCACCTAAATGTTCATGTAAATCTATTTGTTAAAAAAACTTAATATATTATATTTGTAATGCACAACAAACAAAAAAATATTTATGAAGAAGATATTCTTTCTATGCTTATTAATAGGTATAAGCTATTCCTATTCGTTTTCACAAAAAGCTATTTTAAAAGGAATCGTTAAAGATGAAAAAGGCGAACCGGTATTTTCTGCTAATGTAGTTATTGATATAACTAAAGGCTTAGCTACTTCTACAGATTTTGATGGAAATTATAAATTAAATTTAGATGCAGGCAAATATACTATCAGCTATAAATACGTTGGTATGCAAGAACAAATTATCAATGTAACACTTGCAGCAGGAGAAGAAAAAATCATCAACATTAGCATGAAAGAGAAAGAAGAAATCATGAATACGGTAGTGATTAGTGCTAGTAAATATGAAAAGAAATTAAGTGAAGAAACGGTTTCATTAGAGGTAATGAAAAATACGGTTTTGCAAAATCAGAATGTGACGGATGTTCAAAATGGGGTACAAAAAATTCCAGGCGTTACGATTGCTGATGGGCAAGCAAATATTAGAGGTGGTTCGGGTTGGAGTTATGGCGCGGGCTCTAGAGTAGCTGTATTATTCGACGATTTGCCTATTACAACAGCTGATGCAGATGATGCAAAATGGAGTGCAATGCCTGTAGAAAACATCGAACAAATAGAAGTACTTAAAGGTGCTGCATCTGCTATTTATGGTTCGGGGGCATTAAATGGCGTTATCAATGCGCGTATGGCTTATCCTACTGATAAACCATTTACCAAACTTACTACCTATGCAGGTTTTTATAATGCTCCTTCAAAAACAAAAGAATTGAAATGGTGGGCTGGAAAACCACAATACACAGCTGGTTTGAATTTCGCCGATAGAAGAAAAATCAATCAATGGGATTTAATAGTTGGCGGAGCTTATAATAATGATAGAGGCTATTTAGATTCTTCCGATTATCAAGATGCGCGATTAAATGCAAAAATCAGATATCGCTTTAAAAAAATAGAAGGCTTACAAGCAGGTATCAATGTGCTTGGATATTGGAGTTGGGGCAAAACATTCTTTGTTTGGGATAGCATCGGTAGTAAGGGATACAAGCCTTTAACAGGAACGATTACGGTATACGATAATTATAGATATATCGTCGATCCATTTATCAATTATACCTATAAAGAAATTAATAAGTTCTCTCTGAAATATCGTTTCTTAAATAGTTCGAATATCAATAGCACAGGACAAGGTTCAATCGCTAATAGACATATCATCGATTTCAATTACCAACGACCAGTAGATATCAGTGAAAATGCTAAATTAAATATTCTGGCGGGCGCTGGTGCACGTATCGATAAGATTGCTCCTCCAGGCAAAGACACTTCTTATTTGTATGGCACTTCCAAACACAATGCTTATAACGCTTCTGTATTTGCACAAGTAGATGGAAAATTCTTCAAAAAATTGAATGTTACTTTAGGTGCTAGATGGGAATATTTCAACGTAGATAAGAAAAATAGTTTGAAAGATTTAACTTATCCTTTATTTAGATTAGGAGTGAATTATCAAGCAGCTAAAGCAACGTATATTAGAGGTTCATTCGGACAAGGATTTAGATATCCATCTATTGCTGAATACTTCGTTACTACGAGCTTAGGGCCAATCAGTATATTCCCAAATATCAATTTAAAACCTGAAAAAGGATATAGTGCTGAAGTAGGTTTAAAACAAGGATATAAAATTGGTAAAAACGAAAATATAGTTGGTTATGGTGATATCGCTTTATTCTATAACCAATATAATAACATGATGGAGTTTATGTTTGGTAATTTTGGAGGTGGATTCAATCCAGGTTTCTCTTCACAAAATATCGGCAATACTCGTATCTTAGGTACAGATGTATCTGCAGCTATTCAAGCAACAGTAAAAGAATTCAAATTCAGTTTATTGATTGGTTATACTTATATCAATACCAAAGCTAAAAATTGGGATTTACCACTTACTATTTTTGATAAAAATGGAGATACACTTCGTCCATCTTCTATCCCATCGGCTTATAATAGCGCCAATGCGCCAAGTAATATCGATACCAATACACAAATCACTTATGGTATGTTATCTTCTTCTTCTACTAACGAATTGAAATATAGACCGAATCATCAAGTGAAAATCGTAGCGAGTATCGAACATAAAAAATTTGATATCAATATCGATTACCAATTTATTAGCTATCAAAAAAATATCGATTATGCCTTTGTAAGTCCATTCTTCGCTACCTCCGTGCCGATACTCTACAATGTAAATTCATTTAAAGCTTTACAAGAATATAGAGCCGATAAAGAAGCGAATAATTTTAAAGGAGATCATATTTTAAATTTATCTGTAGGTTATAAACCAACCGAAAAACTTAAATTCGCATTCATCGTTAAAAATGTATTGAATTGGGAATGGATGCCTCGTCCAGGAAGATACGAAGCGCCACGTAACTTCACCTTACAATTGACTTATCAATTCAACTAAAAGAGCAACACATCAATAAAAAAGGCAAGAAGTTTTTCTTGCCTTTTTTTATGTATAATTATATTCCTCCATAAACTTAATTGCATTTATATTTGTTTAACTTAGATAATTGGGTCAATAGGCAAAACGCTATGAAAAAAAACATCTACAAAAAAGGCTTTTTATTTAAGCAATATAGCGCAAAGGACATCCCTCCTTTTGATAAGTTGTTTGAATTATTTAAAGAACTGATTACACATACATCAGGTGATTTTGATGAAGCGATAGATTGGCTTAAAACCATCGATAAAGAATATAAACTCACCGATAAAAATTATACCATAGAAGATTTTATCGAAGACCTCAAAAAGAAAGGTTTTATTAAAGATGAACTAGATGAAAATGGGGAAGCTTCTACTAAAATTACTGCCAGCACTGAACGAGCTATTAGACAACAAGCGCTCAATCATATTTTTGGAAATTTAAAAAAGCAAGGTCGAGGGAATCATCGTACTTCCTTTATCGGCAAAGGCGATGAGCATGTAGGTGAATTCAGAGATTTTCAATTTGGCGATAGTTTAGAAAGTATCTCCATGACTGAAAGTTTACGTAATGCGCAAATCAATAATGGCATGAATGAATTTCACTTGACTGAAAATGATTTAGTAGTAGAAGAAACGCATTATAAAGCGCAGATGAGCACCGTATTGATGATCGATATTAGTCACAGTATGATTTTATATGGCGAAGATCGTATCACTCCTGCAAAAAAAGTAGCCATGGCTTTAGCCGAACTAATATCTACGCGCTATCCGAAAGACACCCTAGATATAATCGTTTTTGGAAATGACGCCTGGCCTATTGAAATCAAAGATTTACCTTATTTAAAGGTTGGTCCGTATCATACCAATACAGTGGCTGGACTAGAATTAGCCATTGATATATTACGTAGAAAAAAGAATTCGAATAAACAAATATTCATGATTACGGATGGCAAACCCAGTTGCCTCAAATTAAAAGACGGAAGCTATTATAAAAACAGTAATGGACTAGATGAAGAAATAGTGGAGAAATGCTATACAATGGCGCAACAAGCTAAAAGATTGCATATACCAATTACTACCTTCATGATTGCAAGAGATCCATTTTTGGTGCGTTTTGTAAATGAATTTACAGCGGCAAATAAAGGGAAAGCTTTTTATACAGGCTTGAAAGGATTGGGCGAAATCATCTTTGAAGATTACGAAAAAAATAGAATTAAAAATATTAAAGGATAAAACATATATGAAGGATATTACTAGTATCAAAACGTTAGGCGCACTTAAAAAATCTGCATACAAAAGCAAATCTATCAAAGAAGAATTAGCGTTTAATTTACGTGAGAAATTAAAGAAAAGTGAAGCTACATTTGAAGGGATTCATGGCTATGAAAACACCGTTATTCCTGAGCTTGAACGAGCAATCTTATCTAAACATAATATCAATTTATTAGGCTTACGTGGTCAAGCAAAAACACGTTTAGCACGTAAAATTATTCATTTATTAGATGAGTATATTCCGATAATAAGTGGTTCCGAATTAAATGATGATCCTTTACAACCAGTATCAAGATATGCAATCGAGTTAATCAAGGAAAAAGGCGACGATACACCTATCTCCTGGTTACATCGCAGTGAACGATTCTTTGAGAAATTAGCTACTCCAGATGTGACCGTATCGGATATAATTGGAGATGTAGATCCGATTAAAGCAGCGAATTTAAAATTGAGTTATGCCGATGATCGAGTGATTCATTATGGGATGATACCACGAGCGAATCGTTGCATTTTCGTCATCAATGAATTACCCGATTTACAAGCTAGAATTCAAGTGTCGCTATTTAATATACTTCAAGAAGGCGATATCCAAATTCGTGGATTTAAAGTGCGATTACTTTTAGATATTGAATTTGTATTTACTGCGAACCCTGAAGATTATACCAATCGTGGAAGTATTATTACGCCATTGAAAGATAGAATTGGTTCTCAAATTTTGACACACTACCCTGAAAGTATTGATATTGCGAAGCATATCACCTCACAAGAAGTAGATTTAGTAAGTGAACAAGAAGCGATATATGTTCCGGCATTAGCCAAAGACTTATTAGAAAATATTGCTTTTTTAGCACGTACCAGTCCTTATATTGATCAGAAAAGTGGCGTGAGCGCCCGTATGAGTATTACAGCCTATCAAAATTTAATTAGTACCGCCGAAAGAAGAAGTTTATTGAATGGCGAATCGAAAGCTAGAGTTCGTTTATCTGACTTTACAGGCATCATCCCTTCTATTACTGGTAAAGTGGAGTTGGTCTATGAAGGCGAACAAGAAGGAGCTTCTTTTGTAGCTAATGAATTAATCAAAAACGCCGTTAAAGATTTATTCAAAAACTATTTTCCTAAAATTGAGAAATTAGAAAAGCCTAAAAGCCAAAGTCCCTATCAAGAAACTGTAGATTGGTTCTTAGAAAAAAATGAGTTTTTATTATTGGATGATGCGACAGAGAAAGAATATATACAACAATTAGAATCTATCAAACCTATTGTTCAATTAATCAAAACTTACAAGCCCGATATAGCCAAAGAAGACATGCATTTTTGGATTGAGTTTGTATTATGGGCTTTAGTAGAATACAATAAACTCAATAAAGACCGTATTCAAGAAGGCTTTGTATTTAGCGATACGATGGATAATTATTTGAAAGACTTGAATAATTAAGCCGGAGGCAATTCTTCTTTCCCATCAGCATGCTTAGCAAATCGTCCTTTTTCTCTTGGATGTACTTGATCATAACGTGACCAAGGCCAACCACCAAATTGGGTTTGATGATAATCTTCAAATGCTTGATTGATTTCTTCTTTGCTATTCATCACAAACGGGCCGTATTGAATCACTGTTTCAGCTATTGGCTTGCCTTGCAGCACTAAGATACTCAATGGCTCCGCTCCTGCTACTAAATTTAAATCTTGATCGGCCGCCACTTCAATAGAACTATATTTAGGTATATCGGTTGTGTCGATACGAAGCGCTGTTCCTTCATAAAAATACAATGTTCTATTCACACCCGTAGAAGCTTTAGGTAAAGTCCAAGTACTGCCAGCCTCCATTTTAATATTCCAAATAGCCACTTCATTCGATGTGTCTGCAGCCCAAGAATCAGGCGGTGGACTGCCCGCTTTAATATTTTGCAACATACCAGCGATGACTTCAACCTTTACACCTACACTGCTATAATGAGGAATATTTTCTTTCCAAAGCATTTTAAAATGAGGCTCTACCATTTTGTTTTTCTTCGGTAAATTAATCCAGATTTGAAATAACTCCATTGGATTATCCTGTTCTTGATTCAATAAAGGAAACATTTCGGAATGTTGAACACCTTTACCAGCCGTCATCCATTGTACATCTCCATTGCCGTATCTACCTGCCGCCCCTAATGAATCGGCATGATCTACCAAGCCTTTACGCACTAAAGTAATCGTTTCAAATCCTCTATGTGGATGACCTGGAAAGCCTGGAACGCTTTTACCATGATACATTCGAAAACCATCTTTGATGATAAAATCATCGCCCATATGTCGACCTTGCAAATACGAAGCATCTGGCCCCATTTCGGCATTCCCTTTCGGAAAAAAATCTTCGTGATGCACACAAAATAAAAAAGGATCAGCAGTTTCCCAGATAAAACCTAATGGTTTAATTTGTTTAATTGGATTCATAAGTTCAACATTGTTGTTTTTTTGAAATGTATTAGATAGGCTCTGTAATGGCGCTAAAACAGTGCCGGTGAAGGCAAGCGATAATCCTTTTAGAAAATTTCTTCGCTCAACAGGCATGATATAACTATTTCATTAATTTTTGATTGAATGCTTGTGAGGCATTTTTCGGAATAGATAAAGAAGGAAAGGCTGCTCCTTTGATTTCTTTGGCTAGATACACTATTTGCCCAACATGATAAGGATAATGTGCTAATTGTCTATTGATGGCTTGAATGACCGTATGTGGTTCATTTCGAATTGTAACGATACGTTGCAAATCCGATTCTTCTAATGGCTCTAATACGGCAAACAAACAGTTCCAAGCCGCTTCCCAATTGGCCAGTAGCGTTGCTTTATCTAATCGCTCTTCTTCAAATTCTGCATCGCGTTGTCTCCATTCCTTCTCTCCATCAGAGGTATAGAAATCAGTCCAACGAGACAGCATATTTCCTTGCATATGCTTCATGATAATAGCGATTGAATTGCTGTATTCGTTCACGCTTGTATAAAAATCATCGACTTCTAATTGAGCAAAGCTTTTATCGCCTAATGCTTTGTAATACTTGAATTCCTTTAGAATAGAGCTTTTATAACTTTCGAAGAATGACATAGAATTAATTTAATCCATAACTCAGCAACATATTCGCTGAAGTATTGTGAAACAATAAAGGTTCATAGCTTATTTCCATAAAATCTTTCATAGGAAATCCATCAATCATATCTGCTAATGCTACTTCATCTGAAGCTAATAAGACAATCCAAAGCTTCGTTCTGCTTTCATTTAAAGAATATAAACTGAGTTTGCCTTCACTAAATAATTGATTGACGTATTCTCGTTGCTCGGGAATCAACATCAATAGTTCTTCTGTAAATTGCTTTGGCAAATTTGCCGTGATCATATAGTGATTCATTTCTATAAATTCTTAATATAAAATTACAACAATTTGAAAAATTAAATAGTTCTAAGTAATTTTGCTCATATGAGAAATTTTATTAAAAATAATTCTAGCTATACACATTCAATCGTCGTCAGCTAATCTATTGGATGTATTTCAAACAAAACCACATTCAGACAGTTCTACCTATTTCTCAATTTACAATTATTACAAAAAAAAATAAAGATTAATTCAAATGGAATTACTAAAAATATATGATGCAAAAACGATTGAACCTCATTGGTATCAATACTGGAAAGACAAAGGATTTTTTAAATCGACCCCCGATGAACGTGAACCTTTCACCATTGTCATCCCTCCACCAAACGTAACAGGCGTATTGCATTTAGGTCATATGCTCAATAATACGATTCAAGATATTTTGATTCGTAAAGCTCGTATGGAAGGTAAAAATGCTTGTTGGGTGCCGGGTACCGACCATGCTTCTATCGCAACTGAAGCAAAAGTAGTAGCGATGCTTCGCGAACGTGGTATCAAAAAATCAGATATCACTCGGGATGAATTTTTAAAATATGCCTTTGAATGGAAAGATAAATACGGCGGTATTATTTTATCGCAACTAGAAAAGCTAGGTGCTTCTTGCGATTGGGATAGAACGCGCTTTACGATGGAAGATGATTTAAGTGAAGCCGTAATCGATTCATTTATTCATCTATTCGAAAAAGGCTATATCTACCGCGATTTGAAGATGATTAATTGGGATCCTGCGGCTAAAACAACTTTGAGTAATGAAGAAGTAATTTACAAAGAAGAACGCTCTAAACTCTATTATATCAAATATCTGTTTGAGAATAGTTCGGAGTATATGTTAGTGGCAACTACCCGTCCAGAAACCCTTTTAGGCGATACCGCTGTTTGTGTAAATCCGAATGATGAACGATACAAACATTTGATTGGTAAACAAGTTAGAGTGCCCTTAATCAATCGATTGGTGCCGATTATTAGCGATGAATATATCGATATTGAATTCGGTACAGGCGCCTTAAAAGTAACACCAGCGCATGATACCAATGATTATGAAATTGGTAAAAAATATCAATTAGAAACCATCGATGTCTTTAATGAAGATGGTACTATAAGCGCTGCAGGACAATTTTATGTTGGTCAAGATCGATTTACAGTACGTAAACAAATCGCTAAAGATTTAGAACAAGCGGGCTTACTTGAGAAAGTAGAAGACATAACGAATAAAGTAGGTTATAGCGAAAGAACCAATGTAGTGGTAGAGCCACGCCTTTCATTGCAATGGTTTGTAGATATGAAAGAAATGGTGAAACCTGCACTAGAAAATGTGATGAATGATGAAATTCAATTTCATCCAGAGCGTTTTAAAAATACCTATAAGCATTGGTTAGATAATATTCGCGATTGGCCTATCTCTCGTCAATTATGGTGGGGACAACGAATTCCTGCTTGGTATGATGCACAAGGAAATTTTGTAGTGGCTAAAACTGTTGAAAGTGCAATTGAAAAATTCAAAGCAAAAGGAATAGAAATTACAGCTACTGATATTCGTCAAGATGAAGATGTACTCGATACATGGTTCTCTTCATGGTTATGGCCAATATCGGTTTTTAATGGCTTTAAAGACCCGAATAATGCAGATATCAATTACTACTACCCTACTAATGTATTGGTAACAGGTTGGGATATTATTTTCTTTTGGGTAGCGCGTATGATTTTTGCTGGCTACGAATTCAAGCAAGAAAAACCTTTCCAGCATGTATATTTCACTGGGATGGTACGTGATTTACAAAGAAGAAAAATGAGTAAATCATTAGGAAATTCTCCTGATTTATTAGAGTTGATTGATACCTATGGCGCAGATGGTGTTCGTTTCGGTATTATGGCTTGCTCGCCTGCAGGGGGCGATTTGATATTTGATTCGCCTATCGATCCTAAAACAAAAATGGTGATTAATGAAAGTCCACTGTGCGAACAAGGAAGAAACTTCTGTAATAAAATGTGGAATGCCTTACGTCTATTGAAAGGTTGGGAAATATATGAAGGTAAAAATGAAGACAATCAAATTGCTATCGATTGGATGAATCATAAATTGAATCAGTTTACAGAGCAATACCATAGCAGCTTTGAACAATTTAGATTCTCTGAATTACTCATCGATTTGTATAAATTTATTTGGGATGATTTCTGTTCGTGGTATTTAGAAATGATTAAACCAGAATATCAAAAACCTATTGATTCATATACGTATCAAGCTACTAGCGAGATATTCGAAAAATTAATCACGTTGTTACATCCGTTTATGCCATTTATTACAGAAGAAATTTGGCATCACTTAGGTGAACGAAGCGAAAAAGATTGTATGATTATTAAACCGATGATTCATGCAGCTACTTATGATGCTGTATTAATTGAACAAGCAGAAGAAGTAAAAGAACTGATTACTGCCATTCGTGAAGTACGTGCGAAAGCAAACATGAAAGCTAAAGATATGATACAGACTTATTCTGAAACTAAAGGCGCGGCACAATATTCCGTATGGAAAAGTAAAATTATGAAGCTTACCAATAGTGATGTATTTGAAGCATGTGATACTGAAATAGCAAATAGCAGCACCTTTGTTTGTAAAGGCTTTAAATATTTTGTAGTGACAGGTAAAGTAGTAGACGCCGCTGAAGAGAAAATTAAATTGACTAAAGAACTAGATTATATCAATGGTTTTATTCGTTCGATAGAAGCGAAATTAAGCAATGAAAAATTTGCGAATAATGCACCAGCAAATGTATTAGAAGCAGAGCGCAAAAAATTGAATGACGGTTTAGCTAAACAAAAAATGCTAGAAGAAGCCTTGAGTCAATTAGCTTAAGCGATTGCCTTAACAGTAAATTTAATTTCTTTTTATATATTTTATGAGTGATATACTAAAAAAATCAGTTGAAGAAATAGCTATTGAAAACTTTCAATACGATTTGCCTGATTCGCGTATTGCGAAATACCCAGTTGAACCAAGAGATAGCAGCAAATTACTGATTTATAAAAAACAACAAATCGCTGATGATTATTATCATCAATTAGATAAGCATGTTCCTGCTCATTCGCTATTGATTATGAATAATACGAAAGTGGTGGAAGCTCGATTATTATTTCAAAAAGAAAGCGGTGCTTCTATTGAAATATTTTGTCTCGAACCTGATGATCAATACTCTAATATCATTGAAGCGATGCAATGTACTGACAAAGTATATTGGAAATGTTTAGTGGGTGGCGCTAAAAAATGGAAAGATGAAGTATTAACTAAATCGTTTATTATCGAAGGAATTAGCTATCAACTACAAGCTAAAAAAATAGCCCAATTAAGCGATAGTTTTATCATTGCATTTAGTTGGGATAAAGCAGATACGAGTTTTGCAGAACTCCTACATGCAGCGGGTATTATACCGCTTCCCCCCTATTTAAAACGGGCGAGTGAAGAGAGCGATCGACTCAACTATCAAACAATTTATGCGCAAGAAGCAGGTTCTGTGGCGGCGCCAACTGCTGGTTTGCACTTTACGGAAAAGGTATTTACTGCCTTAGATAAAAATAATTGTAGTATTGATTTCGTGACTTTACATGTGGGTGCTGGGACGTTTATGCCAGTAAAATCAGCTACTCTGGCCGATCATAATATGCATGCTGAATTTATAGATGTAGAGTTAAGACTACTACAACAATTAATTGCTACGTCTTACTCGAATATAATTGCAGTAGGTACTACTTCGCTACGAACGCTTGAAAGTCTTTATTGGATGGGGGTTAAAGCCATTGTGTATCCAAGTTATACCATCGAACAATTAGCTGTTCAGCAATGGGATGCGTATGAATTGCCGCAACATTATACGAAGCAAGAAGCGATAGAGGCATTGATTGCTGTTTTACAAAGACAATCAACTTCTAGTACACGTATCATTTGTAAAACACAATTACTCATCACACCTATGTATAGCGTTAGAATGGTGGATGCCATCTTAACCAATTTCCATCAACCACAATCTACTTTACTCTTACTGATTGCCGCATTTGTTGGCGATGATTGGAAAAGCATTTATGCGCATGCATTAGCACACGACTATCGTTTTTTAAGTTACGGCGATGGCAGTTTATTGTGGAAACATAGTAAATAAGTGAGCTTCTCTCATTCACAACCCCATCTGTCATGCTGTCCCCTACCGAATGTTCGGTACTTCGGGAGCATCTTTTATCCCGTGGTTGGTGTTGTATTTTCCACCAACCACATTGATTACTTTACCCTTTTCCACGCCCTTGTTGGTCTCCCGAACGTTCGGGATGACCAACAAGAATATTCATAAATTCATTATTAGTTATTTATTCATATTGATTTCGTTGTAAGATTAAATTTAATCCAGGTTGGCATAAAGGTAGTTTCTCCTGAAGCTTCGGGACTGAATGACTAGGTGGGCGGATAGGCCTTCCGAAATTCGGGATTAGCAAAGAGAGTTATTAAATTTATCCAGTGGTTGGTGTTGTATTTTTCACCAACCACTTTGATGACCCACGCCATTGTTGGTCTTATGACCAACAAGAATATTATAAACTATAATTACTTTTAATCATAAATTAAACGCATACGAGATCTTATTAAAAAAATGGTAGTTTCCTTCTGAATGACTAGGTGGGCGGGTAGATTTCCCGAACTGCCTAAGGTTCGGCACGGGATGACCATCAAGAAAATTTAACACGAAGTCTCTATCATCACTTCCCTGCATATCCACCAAGCACTTTCATTATTCTAAATTCATTTATAGAATTAGTAGTATTTTTAATACCAATTTTAAATGTCAATGATGAAAAACACCATCCTATTTTTAAGCATCGCTATGATTTTATTTAGCGCATGCAGCAGCAGTAAAAAAGCAACTTCATCTACCACTACTTATAAAGATATCAGTGGTCTATATGCCGAATATTGGTTAGAAAATGCTAATAATAACGAAAGCTCCGATGTTGATTATGTCGATACAGTAAAAATCGTCTATAAAAGCAATAGCAATACGCTTGTATCCTGCACCAATAGACCAGATTATAAATACGATCAAATTTCATATGATGGAAAAGTACTTAAATTCAGAATGGATAATACGAATCATAGTGACGATCATTTCTATATCAATTATACCATGCAAGTCGATCCAAGCACGAGCAAATTAAAAGGTCAAATCGTCAATATGAAAAACGATAAAGTATTGGTGGATTTAGAATTAATTAAATAAATACCATGAAAAATATTCAAGTAGAAAAACAAAACCTCGATTTTTTAAAAGCACTCGCTAAAAACAATCAACGAGATTGGTTTAATAACCATAAAGACCGTTATCTAAGTGCCCAAAACAATATGATTCAATTGGTAGAAGCGCTGATTCCCTTGATGAACCAACATGATGTATTAGAAAGCGCATCCGCTAAACAAAGTCTCTATCGCATCTATAATGATGTGCGATTCAGCAAAGATAAATCTCCTTATAAAACCCGCTTTGCCTTTGGCTTTCAGCGTGCCACCAAACAACGACGTGGAGGTTATTATATGCATATACAACCCGGTAATAGCTTCTTAGCTTGTGGTTTCTTTTCGCCTAATCCCGAAGATTTAAAACGGATTCGAGCCGATATCGATACGCAATATGAAAGTTGGAATAAAATACTAAATAGCAAAAAAATAAAAACTGCTTTTGGTGGATTGAGTGGTGAACAAGTACTAAGTGCCCCTAGAGGCTATACCAAAGATCATCCAGCGATTGAATTATTACGATATAAACAATTTATTTTAAAACATCCATTCTCAGATGCAGAAGTATTAGCTCCTAATTTTCATAAAACCATTAATGACTATTTCAAAAGCGTTCGACCATTTTTAGATTATATGAGTGAAGTCCTCACTACAAATTTAAATGGCGAATCTATTTTATAATATAACATGTTACTACTCAAAACCCACTGCGAACGCTGTCAGAAAGCACTTCCTAATGAAAGTGAAGAGGCTCGTATCTGTTCCTTCGAATGCACTTTTTGTAAAGATTGCGTAGATAATGAATTGAAGAATATTTGTCCTAATTGTGGAGGTGCATTTGAAAAAAGACCTATTCGTCCAAGCCATTTACTAGAAAAATATCCTCCAACTTCCAACCAAAAAAATAAAACAACATGAAATCTATTTTTATATATAGTTTATGCTTATTGATGTATGGCTTTTGTACACAAGCACAAACGCTTGATTGTGCGAAGTTCAAAACAGGTAAATTTTACTATCCTGGATTAGAGGATAAATACAGTATTCGAAATGAACATACGCAAGAAAGTTATAATCACGGCAACTTAGAAATGGTCTGGAAAGTGAAGTGGTTAAACGAATGCGAATACGAACTCACCTGTTTGAAAGTATTAGTGAAGCCCTACCCTATTTTTAAAGGAGATAAAATTCACGCTACTATTATTCAAACAGAAGGCGATTGCTTTACGACCAACATTATTTTTTATAATAAAGATTATCCCAAAGGACAAACATTTCCTCAAGCACAAATGTGTATAGCCAAATAAAATATGCAAGCAATAATCAATAATAAAAATCACATTACAAATGTAATTTTACGTTTAAATGTGGTTTGTGGAATCACGCCAAGGCATGACAACACCAACCACAGGATGAATATTAATACTATAAATAAAGGAAGATGCCTTCTGCATGACTGTTTGGGGTTAGAATTTGAGTGTAACTTTCAAACCTACTCATCATACAACCTAAGGTGCGGTAACCTTTCCACCCACCCAGTCATTCAGAAGGAAACTACCTTATTTCAAAACAGGATTTAAATTATAAACGAATATATAAATATAACAATGTAAATAATATAGTACAATAAATCTTGTTGGTCATAAGACCAACAAGGGCGTGAACCATTAGATACACAAAGTCCTGAAATCTATTAAATACAATTAAAGCATGATCGATTCATAAAAGAAAGTATCTGAAAACAATTTGGTGCGTCTATCGATATGTTAGAGAACGCAGTAAAACTTTGTCCCGAAAACAACTGGAATACCGACACGCATTTTTGGCATTATGCCTACCATACTATTTTTTATTTAGATTATTATCTCAGTACTGAGCCGGACAACTTCGCTCCTCCTGCTCCATTTGGACTTAGCGAATTTGATCCTTCAGGTGCGCTACCAGAAAGGGTTTACACCCAAAGTGAATTACTAAGCTATATAGATTATTGTCGAACGAAATTATATACTTTGATGCAAGGAATGACGGAAGAATCGGCTATGCATATATGGAAAAACGAATATCGAAGTTATACGATGTTTGAATTATTATTATACAATATGCGTCATGTACAACATCATACCGCACAATTGAATTTACTATTACGGCAAGGCATACAAGAGTCACCAGGATGGGTTTCTAGAACAAAACAAGATTTATAATAAACAAATAAAAATATGATTTCATTTATTTTAAAAGCCAAACATTGGCAAATTTTTCTACTCAGTTTTGGAATATTATTTATCCTTGAAATATTTTTTATGGCATTTATGTTTTCACAAATAATGAGTCATCATGAAATGAATCCAGAGATACCCTTATATTTTATTTTTATAGCGATGCCGTTATTTTCATTAGTAACTATAAGCACCTTATTTGCTTGGTTTTGGAGTGTGGTGATAGGCTTACAATCGAAGATTCCTAGCGAATTTCAAATGCCGATTACACGTATTAAAATATTTATCATACTTCCATTTACCTATATTTTCATTATAATGATGCTAGTAATTTTTCTTATGAATATATTAATGAGTTCGCCTAATGCTAATGCTGATATTGATCATTGGATTTTGAAATCTATGTTTATCATTATTCCCATGCATTTAATTTCTATGGCATCAATGTTACATACCCTCTATTATGTAGCTAAAACTATTAAAACAGTGGAGTTGCAGCGTAAAGTCAGCTTTAGTGATTTTGCAGGCGAATTTTTTCTAGTCTGGTTTTTTCCTATCGGCATCTGGATTCTACAACCTAGAATAAACCGATGGGCTGCTGAAATAGAAACTATAAAAACAGAAGAATAATCTTGAACGAATTCCGCACCTCGATAGGTTCAACACCAAGGACGATTAAATTAACACATGCTAATCCATCAACCTAATCACACAACCTAAGATACGGTAACCTTTCCACCCACCTAGTCATTCAGAATGAAACTACCCTATTACTAACCTGGATTAACATTATACTTATATCGAAATCAAAATGAATAAGCAGTAATCAATGTACTTATGAAAATATATTAGTTAGTGATAAAATGTTTACTACTGTAAATAAAGATAGATGCCTTCTGCATGACAGATTGGGGTTAGAATTTGAGTGTAACTTTCAAACCTGCTCATCACACAACCTAAGCCATCAAGCCTAGGGTTTTCGACACAGTGGGTTTTAACCCACTGCTATTATATGCATGGGGTTAAAACCCCATGTGCCAAGAACCGCTTCGGAAATGAATTTATGTATATCTAAAAAAGATGCTCTCAAAATCGTCGAAGTCTCCTGACTTCGATGCAGCGATAATAAGTCTCTGACTTATATATAATAAATCTTGTTCTTCAAATTCTCAATTTCATTAATTCTTTTTATATTTGTTAGAACTAAGTAAATTATATTTTGACGCATATTATACCAAAAACCAGTCGCATATTATTTATTATCCTATTTATAATATCCTTTTTGAGTAAACCTCTCTTGGCGCAAAGCGATGCAGAAGTATCTATTGCCCAAACGCTTATGTTCACCAATGAACTGGCCAATTATACTGATGACACTGCCACACGTAAAGTGATGAATGTTATCAATAGTGTTTATAATGCTTCTTACGACATAAAAGATGTTTTTTCTGGTAAAGGATCAGGTGCTGCTCTTAATCAAAGTGCCATTGAATTAACCACTTCGCTTGCTGCATTAACTGGTAATCCAAAATTACAACGAGCAGCCAAGAATATGAATGAGTTTAATGCTGGATATCAAGATATCAAATCAAACTTTGGAGCTGGAATGGATGCTACTACTAGTGCTACTATGGACTATGTGGCATTAGCTGTGCAAGGGGCCATCTTATTGGAGGCCTTATTTTCCAAACCTGATCCAACTCCTGGACAAATAGCCGCTAAAAAATATATTAAATACGCTAACAATCTACTTGTTAAAGTTTATGAAGAATATAGCCAGATGCCAGAACAAAATAGATATGATGATAACGCATGGCTCAATATTGAAAAATTCGATAAAAAGCTTCTTAATTATAATAAAGCAACAGCTAAACAACGATTGCTAGTTTTAAAATATGTAACATCTAACGATTTACCAGAATTTACAACCGTACAACAATGGGCTAAAGAAATTAAGACCGATTATGAAAATAAGGGCTTAGAATATATAGTTGCTGAAGTAGATAGATTAACTAAAGTAAATACAGAAAATCATTTAAAAAATGCGGAACAATCATTAAATGGTGCCAAAGCAAGCGCTTTATTATTTAAAGTAAATTATTGTTATAAGAATGGTAAGCCTGCAGAAGCTGAAAAATGGACGGAGCAACTTGCTAGTATCGCTCCTTATGACGAGACTAAAACTGCTTTAAATGGGGCTTTTGAAGAAGGTAATTACATATTAGCATCACGTCTAAGTCCAGTATTTTTTGCACACTGGATAAGATCAATGAATAATGTAAGCGCATTATTAAAAGTGGCCAAAAAAAATGAAATACCAGGTATAACCATCGCTGGTAAGAATTTATCTGCAGATATAGCAATAGTTGGAAAAGGAATAGTGGCATTAGCTAAAACGGGGCAATATAGCAATGCACAAACCTACATGGAGCAAGTAATCACAAAGTATGATAGCTTTATGCTTATGGGGAATCAAAAATATATGATTGCTACCGAATATAATCCTGATGCTGGTTCAGAAAAAATTTATTTTAATCATGCAAAGGCCATCATCCTTCAACAACTAGGGAAAAATGAAGAAGCTTTGCATACTATTGATAGCTCTATTTTTTATTCCAACAAAAACTATATTCTGTCTGGTTATAAGTTTCGTATCGAAGAGACAAAAATCGATATGTTAATCACGCAAAAGCAATACGATAAAGCCTTATCTGAATGCGCTATGGTAGAACGTGATTTTGCAGCTGTAAACAGAACTCAAAATTATGATGCCGCTAATTTTAAGTTGATGAAAGCGCTTATATTTTATAATATGGGTAAATACCAGCCAGCACTCAACACACTGACGGCTTTAAAAGCAATCGATCCTGGAATTCCCAAATGTTATTTACTTGAAAAAGAAATTTACATTGCATTAAATGATAAAGATGCTATTAAACAAGTGGAAGCCAATATTTTTAAATTATATAATAAACAATAATTAAATCTTATGAAAAAATTCTTTGTATTTATTTTTAGCTTGATCTCAATAACTGCAAACGCGCAATATTTAAATATTAAAACCATGCGATGTTTTGTTGGAGATATGAATACTTCTCTTGTGAATGTTTATGATGTCAATAAGGAAGTACTTATTAAGTCAATCAATTGTGGAGAAACAACCTTAAGTGCAAAGTTAGGTTTCAATAAAGAAGAAACTAAAATCTACAGAATTGGAATCCAATATGCTTATATTATTGATGTTGCTTCATTAGAAATTCAAAAGTATAAATTGTATGCCGATGAAGATACTGCCGTTCAGAATATTTCTAAGCTTATGGACATGATTGAGGCTGAAAAAAATCGAGTTTTGAAAGAAGGTGAGAACTTAGATAATATAGCAAATGGGAATCTACCTCAATTTACAGAAACAGTTGAAATGAAAAGAATTAAAGCGCTTCCTATGTTTATATTGACCATGGGAGTTTCTGAGAATGGTATCGTGGTTTCAGAAAGAATCTTTGCCAACAAAATTGAAATCAATGTATTTGATCTGAAGCAGGCTGGTAAAAAGATCAATAGATTTGAATTACCAAGTGGCTCGAATATTACCATGCACGAAGGAAATCTTTTAGTATTTACGCAGGATGGTACAATTAATATTATAGATCCTGTTACCGCAAACAACATTGGTAAAATTGAAAACGCTTTTGAAGCTAATGATTTAACTGATGCCAGAGCTGTAACAGCCACCTATGATAATAAAGACATACATCCAAATCTTTCTAGCTATGGAAAATATTTAATTACTACAATTAGTTTAGGGACCATTCCTAATACAGCAACGACAAATCTTGCATTTTCGATTTATGATTTCGCCAAAAAATCTATCATATATAATTATAGAAGTACCGAATTTTTACCCAATATTATGCCGATAGAGGGAACGCTATATTTTCAAAAAGTAGTCGCTAAAACGCCAATGCCGCAATTACAACTTCCTGAAGCACCTGACTTTACAAAATTTAACTATAAAGATATTAAAAATGGGCTTATGACTAAAGCATCTCAGGATTATGATGAAAAAGTTAAAACAGCTCAGGCCGATTGGAAGATAAAGATCGATGCATATAATAGTCCACAAAATTTTGCTACAAAAATATATACCGATATTAATTTAACCCAAGAAATATTTAGTGTAGATGCCACAAGATTTATCGGTTTAAAAGGAGATTTTGTAATCTGTTATAAAGATATAAGTATAGAGTTCTATGATCTAAAAACTAAAAATCTACTTCACACCATTTATTTCTAATTTAGAATGAAACAAATTCACATAGTTATTATAATCTTATTTTCATTTTGCACAAGAATTTGCGCTCAAGATGCTATTGATAAAACTGTAGATATAGTTCAAAATGTAGAAGAATATTTCAAAGAAAATAAAAGTTGTCCTGCAGGATACAAGCAAATTTATATAAAATGTGGAAACGATTTAAAACCTAATTGCATTGTCGCCGAAAATCAAGCTGAATGCTATCAATGTTGGGAAGTACATTGGGGGCCATGTGCTGGAAAAACATCAGGCGGCATGTGGTTTTATAATTCCTTTGAAAGAGCCAATCGAGTAGCTTATCTCACTGCATCTTCAAGCTCATGTCCCTGGTTTGAGTCTTCTAATTATATGATCGTATTAAATGATCCCAAAGGGTGTTTGTCTAAACCAACTGGCTATGAAATGGTGTCTTGGCCCTCGCCTCTTCAATTACAACCTCAGCTCGAGTCAATAGATAAATTTCCTACTTTATCTATTAAAGATGAAACTGGTACTAAAAAAGAATTGACTTCTACGAATGATTTAGATGGTTTGTTAGAAGAACTATTAGTTGATAATGAATTAAACGATAATCAAAAAACAACAAAAGAATTTGAAGCATTAAAATCTCAAACAAAAGAACTATTAAAACAAGCCGAAGAAGATAAAAAAAATGAATTAAATACCACACAAGGTACAGTTGGGTTACGTGGACTTGCAGGAAAAATAGAAAGCGGGGAGTATGATCCCTACAATAGCAACAAGAATACAGCAGCAAGTGGACAAAGTAATCAAAACACGAAAGATTCTACCAATAACAGTTCAGGTAAAGGTACTAATAATAGCTCAGGCTCTAGTAGTACGAGCAATTCAGGGAGTAGTAGTACAAGCAATTGCAAACATAACCCAGGTACTGGAGATTTAACTATAGCATCAAGAAACTATTCTGGGGGTACATGCAGCTTATATTCACCAACTGCAGGTTGTTCCTTGAATGCAGTAGGTTTAACAGGATCAGGAAATGATTATATAAAAATTTACAACATGCCGACAGCAAGCAGTGGTTCATTTACTATTAAAGATTTTCTTAAATGTGGTGACTGCGATTTATATATAAGTTATCCTTATGGTGGTTCTTATAGTGGAACTTTAACCAAAACAGGTGCTAATTGTTTTACGCTCACCTGCACCATGAAAGATCCTGGGGGTTTAACTAGTAGTTTGAAAGCTTCTGGATCATATAAATAAATTAACTAAGTACAGCACAATAAGTTCAACACCAAGTAAGATTATATTCACACATAATTATTATACAAGCTAAGGTGCGTCCCATAACATCAAAGCGCTCTCATTCGTATGTCTAAAAAGTGCATTATACCTATCCCTAAAACATTTTACACAAATAGGTGTTTTTCTTTAAAAGAATAAATTATGTCTACATATTTCATTATAGGAGCATCCTCCGGAATAGGAAAACAATTAGCCGAAAACCTTGCTATTGAAGGACATCAAGTATATGCCACCTATCATCAACATCCCATAGAAAATCATATTTCTATCGATTACCATCCATTGAATGTATTAGACGAACAAATCGATATTTCGTTTTTACCCGAAAGCATTGATGGCTTAATCTATTGCCCTGGCTCTATCAATCTAAAACCATTTCATCGCATCAGTGCTGCTGATTTCGCAAACGATTATCAACTACAAGTAGTCGGTGCTATTAAACTCATACAAGCTTGTTTGAGTCGATTAAAAAATAGTCCGCAAGCCTCTATCCTACTCTTTTCTACCATTGCAGCACAACAAGGGTTGAACTTTCATTCGCAAGTTGCCTCCTCTAAAGGTGCTATTGAAGGCTTAACCAAAGCATTAGCAGCTGAGTTAGCTCCTAAAATTAGAGTGAATGCCATTGCTCCTTCATTAACGGATACGCCTTTAGCCACTGCTTTATTAAACACAGAACAAAAAATAGAAGCGAATGCACAAAGACATCCGCTTAAACGAATTGGTACCACAGAAGATATTGCGCAAATGGCTGCATTCTTACTTTCTGAAAAAGCGTCTTGGATCAGTGGGCAAATAATGCATGTTGATGGAGGGATGTCGAGTATAAGAACATAAATAATATATTATATAAAATCAATAAGCTTCATACCACGAAAATTTATCATGGATGATAGAGGCTTTTTCTTTCTTTAAATACTCTAAAAGTGCCGTTGATACAGGAGTATGTTTCTTCCCTTTCATCCATATCAAGCTCCAAGTAGTTTTGATGGGCAATCCTTTCACTGGAATAATTTGTAATTGTTGTTGTTGTAATTCATTGCGTATACCAATCAATGGCATAATAGAATAGCCTAATCCCGCTAATAATGCTTGTTTTACGGCTTCATTCGAAGTTAATTCCATTTTCTTTTGTACAGCGATATGATTTTTTTCTATAAACTTTTCCATGGTTTTTCTAGTACCTGAACCTGCTTCTCTAAAGATTAACGGTAGTTCATTGAATATCTCTTTTTTAAAAATCGTTTTTTTAAACTTACGCTCTGTATTCCCTACTAGATATAATTTGTTTTGCATCAAATCTAAATGCTCTATTTGTAAAGTAGTTGGCAAGATAGATACCAACGCCAAATCGACTTCATTTTTATCCAGACTCTCTATCACTTTATCTTTATTCGTTACATCAATATGTACAGTCACCCCTGTATGTTTTTTCATAAAATCAGCTAAGAAAAAAGGTATAATATATTTACCCGTAGATACCGCTGAAATACGTAAACGACCTGTCAAATGACCTTTATAAGCCAAGGTTTTATTATTGATAGCTTGCACTTGTGCTATGATTTCTTCCGCTGCTTTGGCTATTTCATATCCAAAATCAGTAATGTAAATTTGCCTTCCTACAATTTCACTGAGTGGAATATCAAATTGATCTTGAAAGTTTTTGAGCTGAATAGATACCGCTGGTTGAGTTAAATGCAATTCTTCTGAAGCCTTTGTAATACTTTTTGTCTCTACAATTTTCAAAAATATTTGAAGTTGGTTTAATGTATAATTCATAAATTATATTTATATATTATATAACAAAGATAAATATTTATTATGTTATAAATAACTCAATTTTGCATCATTCAATTAAACATAAAATATATAACATGACGAAAATTACAATTGCAAAAGGTGATGGAATAGGTCCAGAAATTATGGAAGCTGTATTAGATATTCTATCAGCAGCGGGCGCAGCAATCGAAATAGAAGAAATTGAAATTGGGGAGAAAGTATACTTGGCTGGCAATAGTGCTGGCATTACCCCTGAAGCATGGAATACAATTCGTAGGAATAAAATATTTTTAAAAGCACCTATCACTACACCACAAGGTGGTGGCTATAAGAGCTTAAATGTATCTACTAGAAAATTTTTGGGCTTATACGCCAATGTGCGACCTTGTATGAGTTTGTATCCTTATATCCATACCAAACATCCTATCATGGATTTAGTGATTGTTCGTGAAAATGAAGAGGATCTTTATGCTGGTATTGAACATCAACAAACAGATGAAGTGGTTCAATGTCTTAAATTAATCAGCAGACCTGGTTGTGAGAAAATTGTACGTTATGCTTTTGAATTTGCGAAACAACAGAACCGTAAAAAAGTAAGTTGTTTTACTAAAGATAATATCATGAAACAAAGTGATGGTTTATTTCATGAAGTATTTAATGAAATAGCGAAAGAATATCCTGAAATTGAAAACGAACATTGGATCATCGATATAGGTGCGGCGATGTTGGCGGATAGTCCAGAGAAATTTGATGTGATGGTGATGCCGAATTTATACGGGGATGTATTGAGCGATATTGCAGCTCAAATCGCTGGTTCTGTTGGATTAGGTGGCTCTTCCAATATCGGAGAAACTTGTGCTATGTTTGAAGCCATTCATGGTTCAGCACCTATGATTGCTGGTCAACAAGTGGCGAACCCATCAGGTTTACTTCAAGCAGCGGTGATGATGTTAAATCATATCGGTCAAACAAAAGTAGCAGAGAATATCCAAAATGCTTGGCTCAAAACAATTGAAGATGGTCTACATACAACCGATATTTATAAAGAAGGTTTCAGCAAACAAAAACTAAGTACCAATGGCTTCGCACAAGCAGTCATCTCTAACTTAGGTCAAGTACCAAAAGCACTTAAACCTGTCACTTTTGATAATAACGCTGCCTTGAATTTACCAGCATACAAAAGAAAAACTAATGCGCAAAAAACTTTAGTAGGGATTGATGTATTTGTTCACTGGTCGGGTACAGAAGCAAATAAACTAGCTTCCAAAATACATAGCTTCTTACCTGCTGAACTGAGCTTGACGATGATTACCAATAGAGGTATCAAAGTATGGCCAGAAGGGTTTAAAGAAACTTTTTGTACCGACCATTGGAGATGTAGAATTAAAGCAAAAGCTGAACATACCATCACCAAAGCTCAAATAGTAGAAATATTAACTAAAGCAGATGCTGCTCATATCGATACCATCAAAACAGAAAATCTATATGAGTTTAACGGAAAAGCCGCTTTTTCATTAGGTCAAGGACAATAACATTTAAAAAAGACACACAAATGAAAATTATAAAAAATATACTTCATGGCTTCGTAATCATCAGTGCATTGCTTTTATTTTTCTATGCATTGACTTCTAAAATAGCTATTGCGACTCATCTATGTAGTGCCATAACCGTAGGCTTATTGCTTTATATATTGATGATATTATCTAACTCTTCAAAACAGCATTCAAATGAAAAATCAAGAAACCTATAAACTTATAGACGGCACATTTAGTGCAGCAGAATCGAGTGAAATATTATTGAATATATTCTCCAGTAAAATACAATTTCATGAATTGAAAAATTTTAGTGCACTCGAAAGAACGGGAAAGAATGATCCTGCCTCTATCAAACGTATTCCGCAGCTTAAAAAAAGTATGCAGTCGATTACTAAATTGCTAAATGCAGCCGCTAAGAAAAAAGAATCTGTCGAAATTAGAGCGGAGGTCAACATACAAATTATAAAAAAATAATTAAACATGTTTTCTGGTAGAACTTTATTTATTGCAACGAAGCATGAAAAAGAAAAAGTGATTGCCCCTATTCTCGAAGCTAAACTAAAATTACAATGTGAAACAGTGCCTAATATTGATACGGATGTATTAGGCACTTTTACAGGGGAAATTGAACGACAAGATGATCCTATTACAACTGCTCGCAACAAATGTAAACTTGCACAAGAATTAACTAATGCCGATTTAATTTTAGCTAGTGAAGGTTCTTTTGGTCCACATCCTACTATCCCTTTTATCTCTTGTAACGAAGAACATCTGTTGCTGCTTGATGTAAAAAACCAAATGGAATTTATCACTACGTTTCGTAGTATGGAAACAAATTTTAATGCTAGAACCTTTACTACCCTAAATGAAATTAAAAAATTTGCGCATGATGTTCTTTTCCCTTCACATGCCTTAATTATTCGTCCATCCAAAGACGATTATAGTAGCATACACAAAGGCATAACAGACGAGAAAGAACTGGAAGAACTGGCTTCTCAATATATCACCTTAACTGGTCATGTGTATATAGAGACGGATATGAGAGCGCATCATAATCCTACTCGTATGGAGCAAATTAAAAAAGCGACACTTCAATTAGTAGAACAAATAGAAAGCAAATGTCCGAAGTGCAATACACCCGGATTCAGTGTGACAGATGTTCGTAGAGGCTTAGCATGTAGCTTATGTAAAAGTCCGACCAACAGTGCCTTAAGTCTGATTTACTCTTGTAAAAATTGTTTTTTTACCAACGAATCTTTGTATCCTAAAAATAAAAAAGAGGAAGATCCCATGTATTGCGATCATTGTAATCCTTAATAAAACAATAGTATTACACCTATGAATTTAAATCTATTATTCGAAAATCTTAGTAATCCCGCCTTATTATTTTTTGCTCTAGGAATCATAGCCGTATACCTAAAAAGTGATTTAGAAATACCAGAAGGTTCCAGTAAATTTATTTCGTTGTATTTATTGTTTAGTATAGGTTTTAAAGGCGGACAAGAACTATCGCATGAAACATTTTCTATAGAAATACTTTGGTCGATTTTATTTGGAATCAGTATCGCTTTACTTATTCCTTTATATACTTTTTTCATCTTAAAACGCAAACTCAATGTTTGGGATGCAGGCGCAATTGCAGCGGCTTATGGCTCTGTAAGTGCGGTTACATTTGTGACGGCCGTTTCATTTTTAGATTCGAATCATTTAGCCTTACATGGTCATATGGTGGCTATCATGGCCTTAATGGAGTCGCCAGCGATTATTATCGGCTTAGTATTAATTAATCTATTTCAACGAGAGGAAACGACAACTATCAATAAAAGTAGTTTGATTAAACATTCTTTAGCGAATGGAAGTGTCTTATTAATACTCGGAAGTTTATTGATTGGATTTCTGGCGAATGCCAAACAAGCAGAAGGCATCAAACCATTTACCAATGATTTATTTAAAGGCTTCTTGGCGATATTTCTATTAGATATGGGGATTACAAGTGGTAAAAAATTAAAATCCTTTTTCTCTTTTGGTTGGTTTCCTGTGCTATTCGCAATTTTCATTCCGCTCCTGAACGGCTGCTTATTTGCAATCCTAAGTAAACTGGTTACAGACGATGTCTCAAATCGATTTATGTTTGCCGTATTAGCTGCTAGTGCTTCTTATATTGCCGTTCCAGCAGCTATGAAGATCAATGTTCCTAAAGCCAATCCGGGTTTATATTTACCGATGGCATTAGCGGTAACCTTTCCAATTAATATTACGATAGGTATGCCATTGTATTTTTATGTAATACAAGTATGCTCTTAATACATTTCACATTTTAGATGTAAAATCAAATCTATTCAAAACTTTAAATTTTTTTATATGTAACGGGTGCCACTCTGGCTGTACCTCCTACTTTATCATATACTTCGCTGAAAGCTCTGGTACACAAGGGTAATTCTTCTCGCAAGCGATCATATGATTGATGCGTAAACATTCGTCTGAACTGTTCTTTATCCATTAAGGTTCGAGCATATAATGCCTGAAATCCTTTATGATCAATAACAAAATTTTCAAGTTTGGCTAATGAACTATTTCCATCAAAATCTTTTTTCTTCGGTGAACCATATGCACCAATATCTACATATAATTCATCTAGTTCACCCTGCTCATTTTTATAAGGATGTATAAAACCATAATCATTAGGATAGGATTTTACTTTCATCGGACAAATCCATAAAGGATATACTTGATATTCTTCTTCAAAATAGACTAAGGACTTTTGTAGTAAAGATATGGGCATCAACATATCTTGTACAATATGATGTTTTTCTCGCAATGCGCGTGTCGTTTCTGTTTCGAAATATTTCATTAACGATAATTGTGGAGGCAAAGCCCAGCCTACTAAATACCTAAACCACGAGCTATTTCCAAAAGGGATCACTTCTTCCATTTCCCAAAACAAACTACGTGTATGTCGATGATAATAATCGCGCAATGGAATATACTCCACTCCCGCTGTTTTTCGAATTAAATACTGCTGTACTTGTTTATAAAACCAAGGTGTATAAAATCTTCCAATTCGATTGATTTTACTTTTTTCAAAATTATTTTCAGCAAAGTTGCCCGTCATTAATACAGCTTCGTCTTTACTGTATTGCAACAACTCTACAAATTGATTATTGATATCTCTGCTGGCTGCTTCAAATTGCTGTACAATAGTATCTAATCCAAATAGTGGTTGGTACTTAATTTCAACAAATGGCGTACATGGAATGATATGAATTTCGGCACAAACTAAAAATCCAAGTGTACCATGACTCCAAGGAATATTATAAAATAAAGTTTCATTTTCACTTGCTGAGCAATGTTTGAAACTACCATCTGCAGTTACAATATCAATCGACTCAATCGTATATTGAAACAATCCATATTTATGACTCGACGATTCAATTCCAAATCCATTAATCAATCCTCCAACAGTTAGATTATCTAATTCGGGAACTACTTGTAAGGTCCATCCTTTGGCATTTAAGGTGGCTGTAATTTGCCCCATATCTACTAATGGCTCAACTTTGATGGTACGTTTCTCATAATCAATATGGATGATATCACGCATATTTAAATCAACGGCATAATTTGTTTTTTTATAGGCAGGCACTAATTCGCTCATCGTAAACCAACCCGAACGAGAAGTCGTTAATTTTTGAGTACTGCCACTAGCTGCCCATGCTTTTACTTGATCTATAATTTTGGCAACTCTTTTTTCATGCTCTTTAGGTGCTGTTTGGAGCATGAATACCAGCTGATGTCGAAGTGATAGATAAGTTGCATAAACCACAGAAATCGGAATCAATACCAAGGTAGCAAAAGCACCTCTATGATACGTTAAGATATACTCCAATAAGTTAAAAGACTTTTTACTCATAAAATAATTTTTAATAGTAAAAAATGATATAGTGAATATAGTTATAATATAGTACTATTTATAAAAGTTTTTGGAAATGATAAAATGGTTTATACAAATCAACCATTGAATAATCTCCTATATTACATCATTATAAATGCTTCATGTGATTGGATAAATAGTGTTTACAACGATCTAGCAATTGTTGTGCAACATTCATATCGTAACTTTGTGTAGTTGTTTTCTTTACTTTTTTGGAGGCATAATAAGCGCCGGAAGTCAAGTCTGATTTAGGAGTAACAGCTAAGTAAATTAAATTTTTTGCGCCATTTTCTGGGCTCGTACCTAATAATTTAAAAATCCATTGTGAAAAAGTTCCAGCACTTCTTCCCAAATCGGTATTCACCATTCCGGGATGTTGTGCATAGACTGCAATATCAAATTTCTCAAGCATTTGAGCTAATAACCTACTGATTAAGATGACTCCTAATTTAGATTGACTATATACTTTATAACTAACAAATTTTTGTTTCGATTCTAAATCATTAAAATTGATATAGCCTTGATGTAAGGCAGATGCAGTGAAAATAATTTTTGCTTTTTTAGAAGCTTTTACTAAATCTAAAAGCAAATCGCTAATATAAACGGGTGCTATCAAATTTGTTTGTAAAGTTTCTTCAATACCATCTGCAGTCTCTGTATACTTATATGACATAATCCCTGCATTTAAAATTAAGGTATCAATACGTTTATATTTCACATGTATTTCTGCAGCTGCTTTTGCAATGGTATCAAATGAATTCATATCACAAAATATAAAATCAAAATCAGCTGTAGTTTGACTATAATGTTCTTTATAATAATCTAATACATGATTTATTTTAGATGCATTTCTATACAGTATGATGACATGTGCACCCTTATGTGCCAGTTCACAGGCGACAACTAAGCCTAAGCCTGCGGTAGCACCACTCATACAAATTATTTCTTGACCTTGATCAATCATTTTTTTTAATTTCTTTGTTTATTTTTTCTATGACTTGCTCCGCTATTTCTTCCCCCCATTTTTTACCAATATTCATTGCGTCTTTAATGATAGCTGGATTATTCTGAAGTAATTTTTTTCCAATCGGTGTTTTATAAAAGGCGATGATTTCTTTGAGATCTTCTTCTGTAAAATATTTATAATAAATTTCGACAAACATATCGATTAAACGAGTCTCACTGGTTTTTTCAATCTCTGCTTGAAAATCAACCCAAAATTTATCTGGTATTTCGGAGTAGGTTTCCTTGCCTTTAAACATATCTAAAATGGTTACAATATTGGCATTAAATTGAGCTAATGCATTGGTTGTTTCCATATATTCTTTTACTAATTTTTTATATTCTTTCGATTGAGCTTGACTCGCAAAACTTAAGGTGCAAAGGAGTAGTAGCGAACAGATAATTTTTTTCATAAAATTAATTTAATTAAAAGAGGTTTATAAAATGCCTGAATATTATAATCATTAAATATACTTATAAAAACAAAAACGCTCTATAATTTCTTATAGAGCGTTTGTTATTAATTAAGATACTATATAAATCCTAGTATCTGTAGTATTCTGGTTTGAATGGTCCTTGTGGAGTAACACCGATATAATTCGCTTGTTCGTTAGATAATGTTTCTAACTCCACACCGATTTTAGCTAAGTGTAACATCGCTACTTTCTCATCTAAATGCTTAGGTAATACATATACTTCATTATTGTAGTTACTTGCATTTTGCCATAATTCTAATTGAGCCAATGTTTGGTTCGTAAATGAATTACTCATTACAAATGAAGGGTGACCAGTAGCACAACCTAAGTTCACTAAACGACCTTCAGCTAATACGATAATATCTTTTCCATCTATATTATACATATCTACTTGTGGTTTGATAGTATCTTTCGTTTGACCATAGTTTTTATTTAACCAAGCCATATCAATTTCATTATCGAAGTGACCGATATTACAAACGATTGCTTTATCTTTCATTTTTTTGAAATGCTCCCCAGTAATGATATTGAAATTACCTGTTGCAGTAACAACGATATCTGCTTCGCCAATTGCATTAGCCATTTTTTTCACTGCATAACCGTCCATAGCTGCTTGTAAAGCACAAATTGGATCTATTTCAGTTACTGTAACTCTCACACCTGCACTTCTTAATGAAGCAGCAGATCCTTTTCCAACATCTCCGTAACCAGCCACTACTGCTGTTTTACCAGCCATCATGATATCTGTTGCTCTACGAATTGAATCTACTAAAGATTCTTTACAACCATATTTATTATCAAATTTTGATTTAGTAACTGAATCATTAATATTGATTGCTGGTAAAGGTAATGTACCTGCTTTTTGTCTTTCATATAAACGGTGAACACCTGTAGTCGTTTCTTCAGAAATACCTTTGATTCCTGCTACTAACTCAGGGTAACGATCTAATACCATATTGGTCAAATCACCACCATCATCTAAAATCATATTCAATGGCTTACCACCTTCAAATGCAAATAAGGTTTGCTCGATACACCAATCAAATTCTTGTTCATTCATACCTTTCCAAGCATAAACTGGAATGCCAGCAGCAGCAATAGCCGCAGCAGCGTGATCTTGTGTAGAGAAAATATTACAAGATGACCAAGTAACTTCAGCCCCTAATTCTTTTAATGTTTCAATTAGTACAGCTGTTTGAATGGTCATATGTAAACAACCTGCAATACGCGCTGTTGCTAATGGTTTAGAAGCCCCAAATTCAGCTCTTAAAGCCATTAATCCGGGCATTTCAGCTTCTGCTAATTTAATTTCTTTGCGACCCCATTCTGCTAAAGACATATCTTTAACTTTATAAGGTACTTTTGTGTCAACTGTACTCATAATTTATTTTATTTTTTATTGATTTTTAAGCGACTGCAAAAATATAGCATTTTTTTTGAATAATATAATTATAAAATAAATAACTTTGCATTGTTAAGGTTCTGTTAAAAGAATAATAGGGAATCCAGTAAAAACTGGAGCTGTACCCGCAGCTGTAATTCAAATATTTGTAAAGTTTAGCTTATACAAAAATTTTAGCACACATATCCACTGTTTCGCATTTCGCAAATGGGAAGGATGCTAGAAAAGAAGAAGAGCCAGAAGACCTGCCTTAGCAATCATGATGTGTATGTGTGTCGGGAAAAACACCTAAACATGATGTAATGATTTTTCTCCCTCATCCAAGAGAATAATTGTTTTTTATTTATTTCAAAACATAAACAAAAAATGAAAAACGTTACACGTTTGGCTTTAGCTATAGCCTTTACAATAATAGCTACTATTTCTTTTGCTCAAATTGGTTTTAAAGGCTGCATCGTTGCTGAAGGCAATAATTTTGGTGCCCCCGGTAATCTCGTAAAAATGGCTCACTACTACCCTATCGAAAAAAAATATGTCTATTTCGATTCTCTTCCTGGCGATTTCACCAATGAGGTGTATTGTGATGGTCCATATACTTACATACATGTTGGTAATGCAGATGCCACTAAAGATTCTTTCTATCGTTATGATAGTCGTTGCCATACTCGTTTAAATGCAGCTCCAGTAATGGGCTTGCAAAAAATAAAAGGAAATGCTAGCAAATTAGTAGTGTCTAAAGGTTTTGGTGCAGATAGTAACTATATCGAAATCTTCGATAAAATTTCTTTAGTGAAATTAGCTACCATTACCCAAGTAGATCAAATGTGTAATGGGATTGCTATGAATGGAAATACAGCTTACATAGCGGTGAATGGTTCCTGGCCAACTTATACAGACAGTGGTACAGTAGCAGTTATCGATTTAAATACGAATAGTTTCGTGAAATATATTAAGCTAGATACCAATGCTCGTGTGGTGAATAAAGTGTATACCAGAGGGAATTTACTTTGGTGCGAATGTGATTTTGATAAAATTGTTGAATATAATTTAACTACCGATTCTTTTGTTATCTATCCTTTAGGTCATATTCAAGGGACTGCAAGTTTAGATGGTGATTTCATATCTTATAGCACCTATAGTAGCGCTTTAGCATGGAATGTAGTCACTCATACTACTCTTCTGGTAGATGGTTTCTATGGTAATATCAGCGATTTTAGAGTGAATCCGTTTAACTATGCACAACGATTTGTAGTGTATAATGATTATGTAAATAGCTTAGGCACTTTTGAAAACAGTATCCCATTAACGGCTCCTCTCGATTCATTCGTAATAGGACTTGCGTCTGTTTTAGATGTCTATATGGATTCAAACACTGCTCCAGTTGCCAATAATTATACAGTACGTTTAGTGGGTGATCAAGATACTACTTTTACTGTTTTAGTTACAGATATGGATGCCTGCGATAGACTTGTTTATAGCATTAGTAATGGTCCTCATCGAATTGGTGCTTCGGCAACTATTGATGCATCTGGATTATTTCATTATACTCCTGCTTTAGGATTAATAGCAGACGATACGGTGCAAGTAAATATTGCCGATATCGCTGGATATACAACTACTTCTACTATTTATATTCATGTATATGATCCATTATTAGTAAATGATGCGAAATCAATCTCTTTTGATATGTATCCAAATCCTGCTTCAGATCAATTACATATTCAAATGGATGCAAGTCAAAAATACTCCCTAGAAATAATAGATATGTTAGGAAATACACTAATGAATTCAATCCTTACAAATAATGATAATCGTATAGATATTTCTAAATTTCAAACGGGGATGTATCTTCTTAAACTTAAGGATGCACAAGGTCATGTCGCTACCAAAAAGTTATTTAAAAACTAAGCTTTGCGTTTTAATTCATTAGCATCGTATAACAATACACCCATTTTTTACAACATAAAAAATAGGTGCTTTATACTTTGTATTTGTCTTTTTTGTATCTCTTCGTGTAAACCTAAAAAGCATGCAGCAAACAACCAATCTATAACTGCTGCTAATTATTTGAACTTAAAGTATGCGAAAGGCTTTGAAGTAAATTACTTTAAAGGCTATAAACAAATTATTGTCAAACAAGCTTGGAAAAATGCTCCCTATCCTATCAGTTATTACCTGTTGAATGACAGTCAATCGATACCTAAAAACATTCAGGCGCAAGATGTAATTATTATGTCGCCACTTGATAAAGTTAGTGTTATGTCAACCACCTATCTCAGCTTTTTTAAGTTGTTACAAGCGGAATCTAAAATTACAGCCATCAGCGATATCGATTATGTGTATGACAGTACGATTCAACAATTATATCAGCAACAAAAAATTGCCGCTATCGGATTTGATGAAAATCGAAATGATGAAAAATTAATCGCCTTACAATCTAAATATATTTTCACCTATGGAATTCAACAACCCAAAGATGAAAGTAAACTCGAACATCTGGGTGTTCAACGAATTTATGTGAGCGAATATTTAGAAGATTCGCCCATGGCACAAGCAGAATGGTTATTGTTTTTTGCTGCATTCCTAAATAAAGAAGCTGAAGCTAAAATCATTTTTGATAGTATCGACACACGATATAAAGCCCTAAAATCAAAAGCTTCCACCTTCACAAACAAACCTTTTGTGATGTGCAACTTACCTTTTAAAGGCAATTGGTATATACCCGGGGGAAATAGTTTAGCCGCTCAATTCATTAAAGATGCTGGCGCTAACTATGTTTTTCAAGACAATAAAGAAACGGGTGGTGTAAATGTTTCCTACGAAAAAGCATTGATGATGGCGATGAAAGCAGATTATTTTATTCATGTAAATAATTGCAAAAACAAAAAAGAATTAGAAACTTCTTATCCTGCTATTACGGCATTAAAAGCCTACAATAACAATCATATGTACAATAATAATAATCGAATTAATTCGGCTAAAGCAAATGATTTTTGGGAAGCTGGTATCGTACAACCTGATATCATTTTACAAGACTTAATGAACATTTTTCACCCAGAGAGTAAACAAATAAACTCTTTATATTATTATAGAAAAATTGAAACATTATAGTACACAAATAATACTTTTAGTAGTGATACTTATACTATTATCGATACTTCATATTAGTATTGGAAAAGTAACTATAGGATGGCAAGAATGGAAACATCTATTTGATACCACATCAAATGAAAATGCTTATAGTAAAGAAATTATTCTCTATAATCGGATCCCTACATTACTCACAGCCATCATAGCTGGCGCTGCACTTGCCATTAGTGGTATGCAAATGCAAATACTTTTTAGAAATCCTGTTGCTGGTCCTTTTGTACTCGGTATTAGCAGTGGTGCCAGTTTATTCGTAGCTTTATTCTTAATGAGCAGCTCTATTTTAGGCATTGCTTTTATTCAAATCCCTTTTGTAGAATATTCAGGTATTGTAGTATCTGCTTTTATAGGCAGTATTTTAATCGCCTTAGTGATTTTGTATATCAGTCGAAAAGTAGCGAGCATTTCCACTGTATTGATTGTGGGTTTATTATTAAGCGGTGTAGCAGGTGCAGTAGTTAACTTATTAGAAAGTATTGCCGATAAAAATGCCTTGCAAAGCTTTGTGTTTTGGAGTTTTGGTTCTTTCCAGAACTTAAGTTATATGCAACTCATCATATTAGCTGTAGTAGTATTCATCGGACTTTTAAGTGCATTGCCTACTTTAAAAGCTTCTAATTTATTGCAAATAAATGATGCCTTTGCGCAACAAAATGGAGTGCCCGTTCAACGAACAAAAACCTTATTAATTATTTCTAGTACCATCTTAGCAAGTGCTATCACAGCTTATTGTGGTCCCATTGCATTTGTAGGTCTAGCGGTTCCACACGCCTGTAGAAGTTTAATTGGTAGCTCCAATAATATCAAATTATTTCCTGTGGTTCTATTGATGGGAAGTATCGTTTGTGTAGCATGTTCTATCATTTGCAATGTACCTTTTATCGAAATGAATATTCCTATCAATGTTATCACCAGTATTATTGGTGGTCCAGTAGTAATTTATATGCTCATCAAAAAACCTATAGATTACAAATAATCATGGAGAAAATGAAAATTACGTGTCAGGATCTATCATTTACTATTGAATCGAAAAAAATAATTGATTCATTCAATTATACTTTTGAAACATCTAAACTCTATGCTATTAAAGGATTAAATGGCAGTGGTAAAAGTACCTTACTAAAAATCATCACCGGTCTAGCATTGCATTATCAAGGAAAACTTCAACTGAATCATAAAAATTATACTGATTTAAGTGCACAAGAATTATCATTACTAGTTTCATTTGTGGGGACGCGAAATCATTTTACCTTCCCGATGCAAGTATCCGAATTATTAGAAAATGGACGATTTTTACAACAAAATATTTTTGGACAATTGAGTGTACAAGACAAAACAATTATTCAAGAAGTCATCTCTACTTTTCAATTAGAATCTCTCTACTATAAAAACGTACAAACCTTAAGTGATGGGGAATTACAACAAGTGATGATTGCCTTAGCAGTGATTCGACAAACGCCATTTATTGTTTTAGATGAACCAACTTCGTTTTTAGACTATCTAAACAGAGAAAAAATATGGAACTTATTAGTCTCCTTAAAGAATGCTGGAAAAGGCATAATCATTGCCACGCATGATTTAGAAGAAATGAAATGCTATGCAGATGAAATTATAGAATTAACTCAATGTTAGAAAATAATTTTTTACATAATGATATTACTGTTTTTTATCAGGGCATCATTCTTTAGACTCCTGAATCAATTGATGAATTGTTATTTGCATTTAAATAAGTCAATCATTATATTTGTATAGCGCCGAAGATTATATTCTATTCTTTGGACTTGAATTCTATTTTTTATTTTATACCAAAATCAAATTAATATGACAAGAACTTTCCATTCAATAGCTAAATTTTTGATTTGCATCAGCTTGATACCGTGTAGCTTTATACCACTAAAAGCTCAGCTTTCGGTAAGTACTACACATGTGAACGTAACGTGCAATGGTGGTTCTGATGGAAGCGCTACCGCAATTCCTAGTGGTGGTACTGGTCGCTATTCTTATATGTGGACTCCATACGGAGGTACTAATGCCAGCGCTGTTGGACTAGATACAGGTACTTATTCCGTTACTCTGACAGATACAGAATATGGTCCTCGAATAGATACGCTCTATCTTCAAACATTTGAAGGTACGCACTTATGGACGTTGAATGTGCCAACCGGAGTGAATGGTGCCGATCCTAATTTTTGGTTAGTGGCAGATGATGAAGGTGGTGTATTACCTCCCGGATGTGGTGTAGCCAATAACAGCAATAAAACGCTTTTTATTACGAGTGTTTTTAATCCCACTGGTGGAGCTTCATATGATGCTGGCGGTTTATGTGGAATTTTATTCTGCCCTCAAACTAGCTCCAGATCTGAATCACCAGCCTTTTCAACCTTGACTCACTACAATAACCTACTTGAATTTGATTTTATTTCACAAGGCGATGGCCTTAATGATAATGCTTCTGTTTGGTATGATAATGGAACTGGGTGGACTGTATTGTCTTCCAGTATCAAATCAACAGTATGCGGAAGCGGACAAGGCAGATGGACGCATTACAAAACGCTACTCCCTCCTAACTGCGATAATAAAGCGAATGTAAGAGTGGGGATCAATTGGGTGAATAATGACGATGGTGTTGGTACAGATCCTTCTATTGCAATAAACAATGTGGTGGTGACTGACAGTATTTTTGGTTCATTCACGCTTCAAACAACAAGCACCACTGTAGTGATTAGTGAACCGGCACTCATCACCAGGTCGCAATCCATCACGCTATGCGATGGCCAAAGCATCAGCATTGGAAGCAATTCATATAACACAGATGGAAGTTATTATGATACCTTAGTTGCATACAATGGTTGTGATAGTATACTGAACACTAACTTAAGCATACAAGCTCCGATAAATACAGGTACTACAGTAGCAGGTAGTACTATTCGGGCTGATGAAAACAGTGCAACTTACCAATGGATTGATTGCGATAACTCCAACACAGCAATCAGTGGTGCTTTTGCTAGAACGTATAATCCTACTAGTAATGGCAATTATGCTGTTGTTGTTACTAAAAATGGCTGTTCGGATACAAGTGATTGTGTTGATATTAAAAACGTAGGAATGGAAGGACAAGAACTAAATAGCAATATTCTGTTTTATCCAAATCCAAGCAGCGATCTGCTAACAATCATAATTCCTATAGATTTGCTCGGCTCTTCTTTTAGTATTTGCGATTTACAAGGCAAAGAACTCATTCGGGATAATATGTTGCATACCCAAAATATACTCGATGTCCACTGGCTTAGTAGCGGTATGTACTACCTTCGTATAGAAGGCGACGGAAGTACTTATAAGTTAGTGAAACAGTAAAAACTAGATTGTAAAAGATTGCATTATTTATTGTAGATTATTTATACAAAGAAAATTATGGAAGCTTTTAGTTTCACTAAAAAAAAGGGTAAAGGGATTATTATAGCTACACATGTTTTGAAAGAATGTAATTGTATGCGGATGAAATTATTGAATTAACGCAATGTTAGAAAATAATCTTTTACCATATGATGGGCAGGTCATCTATTATGGCAAAATACTTCAAACTGAAGAAACGCATCATTTTTTCACACAGCTAATGAATCATATTCCGTGGAAAGCTGATGAAGCCTTTATTTATGGGAAACATATTTTCACCAAAAGAAAAGTGGCGTGGTTTGGAGATGCAGCTTATGCGTATGAATATTCAAGAACTACTAGAGTAGCATTGCAATGGACTCCTAGTCTACTTAATTTAAAAAGCATAGTTGAATCACATTGTAAAACAACATATAATTCTTGCTTGCTCAACTTATATCACCATGGCGAGGAAGGTATGACTTGGCACCAAGATGATGAAAAAACGATGGCTAAAAATGGAAGTATTGCCTCATTGAGTTTGGGGGCTGAACGTTTATTTAAATTCAAACATACTAAAAGTAAAGAAACCATTAATATAAATCTAGAAACAGGTAGCTTGCTTGAAATGAAAGGTGAAACACAATCGCATTGGTGGCACGCATTACCTAAATCCAAGAAAGTTAAAGAGCCACGTATCAACTTAACTTTTAGAAATTTTATTTCTTAGCAGGCCAAGGAATAATACGTGATACTTGAGATTTATAAATATCAAAATCGGTTCTGCTTTCACTATTTTGTCGAAGTCTGACAACTACGATGCAGTGATAATAAATTTTCAAATTTATAATCACCACCTAAATGAATATAAAAAAGACGCATAAGTATAAAGAATATATATTTTTGAGCACAGAAATCTTGGAGTAACCAATAAGCGCTTGATTAGTGTAGGATTACCTTTTTTGTTTAGTAATTTTTTCGTTCACTGAAATTTCAATGAGTTTTAATAATCTTTGATTTTCATCTTGTAAGTATTTAACTTGATCTTTTAATGACTGAACCAGTCCTTTATTTTCTTCCTGTAAATTCTCAATATAGAACTTTTCAATATGATTATTATTCAGATGGAATGTTTTGGTATCATCACTTAGCATATCTTCAATAGGCACTTCCAGTATCTTGGATAGCTCACTTATTCTATCTATCGTCAACTTGATACTACCACTTTCAATTTTAGAATACGTGTTTTGTGATATTTCTAGCTTATTAGCAATGAATTCTTGTGTCCATTGCTTTTCTTCTCTTATCCTTCTTACTTTCTGTCCAATATTTTTCATGGTTCAAATATATTCAAAATATTGAAACATTGGTATAAATTATCACTATTAAGGATAATTTAGTATTTCTAACTATAGGTTAAGATTGGTCGTTGACTCAATTTTGTATTGTAAAACAATTTAATAAAAATACAAAAAGAAAAGTTGAGTCCAGAAACAACTACAAAAACGGGGCGTAATCCGAAAAGCCATATGAGTAGAGAACCAAACAATATAACAATGAAAATTAAACGTTTTATTTATAGCATGTGTTCAATTTTAATGTTTTCAGTGCTCATAACCTCATGCAGTAGGATTAGCGACGATGCTGAAAAATTTGTTGGTGAATGGAAATTTTGTCTTACAAACGATAATGAACAAGATCCTTTTTGGGAAAAAGATAAAGTATTGACATTCTCATTAAAAGAAAATGGTGAATGGGTTTTAGGAATGGACAAGGGTAAGGGTAAATGGGGTGAAAAAGCGAAAAATATTGGAGAAGTTTGCGATCTCGATTTTGGTAAATGGGAAGTTTCTTCACCGCATGCAAATCAAATAGAAAATTTAACAGCAAGCATAATTGAAGTAGAAGGCATAAAAGTATTAGATTTTAAGGTAGATTTCTCATACACGGGCTGGGGAACTTTCGATCATTCTACCGAAGGCGTTACGCTAACACCAAACAAAAATTATAATGCTGATGTACATTATTATTTTGTAAAAACATTAGATGAAAAATTAAAAGTAATTAAACATTTTGAGGAGGAGCCTATTAAAAAAGAATTTGAAAAGCTCACTGAAATATTAGAAGTAAATAGGATGGAAGATATATCACTAGATGGATATAGTTTAATGTCGACCCAGAGCCAAGCTGATACAACTACTAAAAATAAGTACATTGATATTTTAAACTACGGAATTAAAGCTGGAAAGGCTAGCGAAAAGCATCATAAGTTATTAGATCTAATTATAAGAAGTGGTGAATTTTGCAGTACTTGCCGTGATCGATTTAGCGGAGTTATCTACACAATAAATAGTGAAGGGGTGGTGGATAGTATTACAAGCTCTGAATTAGAGTCATTGCCTGTCAGCCAAAGAATATCTTTGCCTCTAAGACAAAGACTCTATTGCAAAGAATGTGCAATTTTTAGATCGGATTTGCCGGAGGAACTTAGATAATTTAATGTTGGATTTAAAGAGACTTTCCTAAGGTAACATTGTTTAATAATAGTATCTATTGCAAGAAATGTGCTCTCTAAGCTTTAGAATAAAACTTCAAATATTTTATTAACTGAAAAATTAAATATCATTATGAAAAAATTATTAGGTAAAATTTCTGTCTTTTTGATTTTTCTGCTTCTAGCATTGTTTATTTGCTTTTGGTTAGCTGATGACATGTCTGTTAGAAACCAAATTAGCGATGCACGAAATTATGTGTTTCATCAAAAGGCATACTACATGAAATCTAATTTTATTTTATTGGCCTGTATCATAACACCATTTTATTTATATGGATGTTTTAAAATAAATAAATTCATAAATGAACTCTAAACATTAAAAACATGGCAATTATAGGATATCTTATTATTGGAGTAATCGTTTTTTTTATAGTAAAATTCATGTGGGGTTTATATAAAATTTGTCCATATTGTAGAGAGTCTATAGCATTTAATGCAACGAAATGTCCCAAATGCACAAAAGATCTATAGCGATTTATTCATAAATTATTTCCAATAATGGTCGCAGTCTCCTGACTATTGTTGTCCGGTTAAAAATAAAGGGAGATTGTTTTAATCTCCCTTTTGTTAATTTCGTTGAACACTACTTCAATAAATTAACATGCGTAAAGATACTTTTTTTACCGGACAGCCGGTATTTAATCAACTATTACAACTTATTCCAAAATTAATAATTAAGAATACTATTCTACAATATAATTCTGATCGCTATTATAAAAGATTTAAGACCTATGATCATTTAGTTACTATGTTATATACCTGTTTTCATGGATGTAAATCATTACGAGAAGTGACGACAGGAATTATGGCATGCACAACTCGCATCAACCATTTAGGTATTACTTATATGCCTCGCAGAAGTACTCTGTCTGAAGCTAATGCAAATAGAAATGAGCAGCTATTTGCCGATTTATATCACAAATTATATTCTCATTTTTATCCGGACAGCCGACTGATGACTAAATTAGAAAAAAGACTTTTTATCTTCGATTCAACAACTATTAGTTTGTTTTCAGAAGTAATGAGAGGTGGAGGACAGAAACCATCTGGCAAAAGAAAAGGAGGAGTAAAAGCTCATGTACTAATGAAGGCCGATGAAGATGTACCCAGATTTGTATGTATTACAGAAGCTAAAGAAAATGATAATATTTTTACACCAATGATTCAATTACCAAAAAATTCTATTGTAACTTTCGATAGGATTTATTATGGATTTAAGCCTTTAATAAATTGGACAAATGCTGGAGTTACATGGGTTACTAGAATGCATTCTCTTATTTCATATAGTGTTTTGTCATCAAAAGAAATAACGGAGGAAGATAAAAGATATGGCATTATTTCAGATGAAAATATTCTAGCTGGAAGAATAAGTCGAAAAGATAAAGTAAAAGCAAGAAGAATAACTTATCAAGATCCATTAAGTAGTAAAATATTATTTTTTTTCACTAATAATAAAAGAATGCGAGCTTCTACGATTGCTGAGATATATAAAAAACGATGGCAGATAGAATCATTATTTAAAAGACTTAAGCAGAATTATCCATTGAAATATTTTTTAGGAGATAACGAAAATGCTATTAAAATTCAAATCTGGTGTGCATTAATTACTGATTTATTAATTAAAATAGTTAAAGACAAAGTGAAAAGAAAATGGTCGTTTTCAAATATCGCTGGAATGATAAGATTACACCTAATGACCTATATTCATTTGTTACGATTTTTAGAAAATCCTGAAAAAGCACTTATTAATTATAGGTTACCTACAATGGACTATCAACAATCATTATTCCCAACATAGTATAATGAAATCTATAAAAAGTAGATTTATAGCAAGTGTGTGTTTTTTAATTTTTAATATATTAAAAAAGAGATTTAAATTTAACCGGACAACAATAGTCAGGAGACTACGACAAATAAAGAATAAAGTTCTAGTCAACTTAACCTTTAGAAATTTTATTTCTTAGCAGGCCAAGGAATAATACGTGATACTTGAGATTTATAAATATCAAAATCGGTTCTGCTTTCACTCAATCGTTTTTCTTTCATCGGAATCGAGGCAAATACAAACATCAAGATCATTCCTATAGCACCTAATCCCGTCCATAAGGGAGCGCCCACTCCTAGACCAATACAAGCGATTCCCACCCAAAACAACATCTCTCCTAAATAATTAGGATTACGCGTATAATTCCATATTCCTTCGCGAATGCAAGTGCCTTTTATTCGAGTAGTATCAAATCTACTTTTGTATAAAGTATTATCCGCAAATAACTCAAACAATACGCCTACTATGGCTATCGCATTTCCAATATAAACAAGCATATTAATTTCTTTACTTACACCATCATACAAATAAAACAAGCCACTCATACTTGCAAATACAATCAAGGTGGGATATACGTGTATCGCTAAAAAATTAATCGGTTGAAAATATTTGCCGAATTGTTTTCTAAAATTAACATAACGCCAATCTTCATGTTCCCATCCTGGCCAACTTCTATACCAATTGTGTGTGAGACGCCACGACCAAAAGCTCACCGTAAATGCAGTTAAGTAATGTATAAATTGCCAATTTTCATGCGATTCGAACCACCACGCTAAAATAAAATAAAAAGGAATCACCGACCAATACGCATCATATACACTGCTGTTTTTTTTGTATAAGGAAAATATAAAGGTAACTACTGTCATCACTAAATCAGCTACTAAAAATCTTCCTATGGATGATTCCATGGGTATGAATTGATAAGATAGATAACCACTTAAGGCAATCATCAAATAGATACTTGTAATACTTAAAAAAGGTTTTTTATGTTGACTCATAAGTGCTGTGGTTGATAGTGATTCAATTCAAGAATTTTATCTTTAAATAGTGGATACTGATGTAAATCATCTGCTACGATACGTTTGACCTTAGCCATTTTTATCACTAAGCCCTTTGCATGTTTATCTTCATCATGTGTAGAGACGATAAACTGTGGATTTAATTTCTCAGTTAAATGTTGTAAGCCTTCAATACCAGGCGATACTGTGCCCCCTAAATAAAAGGGTAACTTGAAATAATTAAATGGGCTTATCATTAATTTCAAGGGCTTTTCTAATAGTATATGCTCTTTGGATATATAATATCCATGTGTAGCTAAAAATAATGATTCAGTATCATCACTTAGTAAAAAAGCATCATAAATAGGATCGATTTTACGTGAGGTTGGATACCAAACTATTTTTACACCGTTTATATCGAATTGTGTAAGTTGCTTGCCCATGGCTATAACTGATGCTTGTGGCAATAGTTTTTGTACTTGATTCGCAATCGAATCAGGTACTATCAGTTTCACAGGATTTAGTTTCAATAAGGTTTGAGGATGAAAATGATCTGGATATTTTTGTGTAATTAATACTACATCATAGTCTGGTAATTGTTCGTACGACAAGGGTTTGCTTCTATGCCATTGGGTATTAAACCAAGGAAAATAGTCTATCTCCACTCCTTCTAACCACGGGTCGACTAACATACGTAATCCATTCATTTGAATGAACCAAGTATTATCCATATTTAGTCTTTGTATAATCATACTATTTCAATATCGAAAGTACTTGAATTTTATCTAAGATAATTTGGTTTTTCAAAGCCTCTATATCACTAAATTTTACTTCATCTCGAATACGATCTATAAATTCTATCTTCAATTCTTCGCCATAAATTTCTTTATCAAAATCGAAAATATTTACTTCTATAGTCATGTTCATCCCATCTACAGTTGGTCGTTTACCTATATTCATCATCCCATTATATACTAAATCTTTATACTGCACTTTTACGGCATAAACACCAAATGCAGGTATAAGTTTAGATTCTTCAGGACTATTGATATTCGCTGTAGGAAATCCAATGGTACGTCCCAATTGTTTTCCTTTCTTAATAATCCCTTGCAAGGTATATTCATGTCCTAATAAAATAGCCGCTTCTTTTACATTTCCTTCGTTTAAAGCCTTTCTAATTTTAGTACTACTCACATCAATTTCACTCACTACTTGCTTAGGAATTTCATCTACTTCATAGGCATAAGTACTTTTAAATTTTTGTAAATAGTCAATATTTCCTACTCGATTATTTCCAAAATGATGATCATAGCCGATGACTATTTTTTTAGGATGAAATTTATGTACTAAAAAATCACTTATATATGCCTCTGCACTTAAGTTGGAGAATTCTCTTGTAAATGGAACTACTACTATATTTTGCACTCCATATTTTTGCAATAAGGCTATTTTTTCGTCCAGGGTACTAATTAATTGTAAGCTTTTATCATCTGGTCGTAAAAGCAATCGAGGATGCGGATGAAAGGTAATAACTACACTCTCTCCTCCTATTTTGAGGGCTTCTTCTTGTATATGTTTTAATATAGATTGATGCCCTTTGTGCACTCCGTCAAAAGTGCCAATCGTAATCACTGCATTTTTTACGGGCAGTGGTTTTTCTATACTTCTATAAACGTTCATGTCCTAATGTATCATTAATAAATTCAATTAATACGTCAAGATTCCAAGCATTTTCAATCGTAAATTCACCACAAGCTGTTCGTCGCAACGAAGATAAATAAGCGCCACTATTCAATGCCTTTCCATAATCATAAGCCAATGAACGAATATAAGTACCTTTACTACAATGTACTTCGAAAGCGATGTCAGGCAATTGATGGGATACGATTTTAAAATCATGAATCACTACACTACGAGCTGCAATTTCAACGATTTTACCTTCTCTGGCACTATGATACAAAGCTCGCCCATCTTTTTTTAAGGCCGAATAGATAGGTGGTATTTGTTGAATCTCTCCTATAAAGGGAAGTGTAGTTTGATCTAATAAAGTGGCATCTATATGACTTGTATCATAGTTTGCGTCTATTGCTGTTTCAGAATCGTATGAAGGAGTAGTTGCACCCAAATGGAATGTGCCTGTATATTTTTTTTCTAAGGCTTGTAAATGATCTATTTGTTTGGTCATTTTACCGGTACAAATAATCAATAAGCCTGTTGCTAAGGGATCTAATGTTCCTGCATGTCCTACTTTTATTTTAGGAAAACTTTTTTTTAATGCATACCTGATTTTGTTCACTACATCAAAAGAGGTCCATTCAATTGGTTTATCTACCAATAAAATAGCGCCTGCTTCGAAATCTATAGCAGCATCATGTGAGGGTGTAATTAATGTTGGTTGTGTTTCGATTATACTATTCCGTATTTTTGAATAGCAAAGATAATAAGTAAAATGATTCCAATAAAAATTCTATAGAATCCGAAAATAGCAAAACCATATCTATTTAAAATACCTATAAATGATTTAATAGCTATAATAGCTACGATAAATGCTATTACATTTCCAATCAATAAAATATTAATATCGGAATGTACAATACCAACTTCTTTATGGAATTTATATAATTTATAAACGGTGGCTGCAAACATAGTTGGAACAGCTAAAAAAAACGAAAATTCAGCTGCTGTTTTTCTATTTAAATTTTGACTTAAACCTCCTATGATGGTGGATGCACTTCTACTCACACCTGGAAACAAGGCTAATACTTGAAAAGCTCCTATTTTAAAGGCACTTAAATAGTTTACATCTTTTTCTATGGATGTATTTTTATTTTCATTCGCTTTAAAAAAATTATCTACATACAATAATACTACTCCGCCCACAATAAGTGCAATGGAAACTCCAACTGGATTTTCAAGCCATTGATCAATATAATCGCCGAGTAATTTACCCATAATAGCTGCAGGGATAAAGGCGATAAATAATTTAATATAGAATTGAACTGATTTGAAAAAATCTTTATAATATAATACTACTACTGCTAAGATGGCTCCGAATTGAATACCTACTTCAAATAATTTTGTAAATGGATTATCTGCAATGCCCATGGCATCTGATGCTAATATCATATGTCCCGTGGATGATACAGGTAGAAACTCTGTCAATCCTTCTATGATAGCTAAAATGATAGCTTGTAATAAACTCATTAGGAAGCAGCGGTATGGTTAGAATCTGAAGATGATTTGTAAAAAATAGCCACTATTTCTATACAAAATCCTAATAATACAACCATAGGTGCGATAGTTATTCTACGTGCACTATAGATTTCTTCTTTTGGAAACACTGCAGGGTCGGTTGTAGCGCCACCACTCATCAATACAAAACCAAATGCAATCAATATTAATCCTACTGTCATGAGGATATAGTTCATTTTACCAAACATAAATAAACTATTATCTTTACTGTTCTTCATTGTAGATGAACTAAATGAACTAGTGCTTGTTGCAGATTTTACATTACTAACCGTAGGTTTTACTTCTGGTTTATTTATTTTAGCCATAAATGATTAATCGTTATAACAACAAAGTTAAGGTATATTCTACAAATTTGGAAGTGCTTAGTCTTTTTTGTAAAATTTTATCATAGTTGGGTAATCCCATTTTTTTAAAAGCGATTCCAGTATCGTATGTAATCTTTTTTCTTTGGTAATTGCTGTTTTAGCCGATTCAATCCAGTTTGAATAATAATGTTGATGCGATTTAGTGAGACTGAAAAAATAGTCTTTGGCGGCTGAATCAAGCTCTATACAAGCCAACAAATCAGGATGAATGATTTTTTCTGCTGCATCTTCCTCAATTTCTACCACTACACTAGCGCCTACTTTTTTCCCTAATGCCTTACGGATACTTGCATTTAAAGGCAAAATAAATTGTTGTTCACCCAATGGCCATAAAGCGATTTGTTTAATGGACACTGCATCTATGCTTCCTTTTACCCTAAATGCTTTTTTAAATCCTTTCTTTAATTGATTGGCTTGCTCATCATCAATAGGAATATAAGTCCTGGAGGTCTTCTCTCCTTTTTGTTGATACTTTTCTAAAACGGCTTCGAATTTTATTTTCATTTGGTGCCTTCAATTCGTTTTTTAAAATTATTCATGGTATTGGTTGGTATATCTACAATAAACATATTGACAATCCAGGCTGGGACTCCAGCTGTTTCATTATATGCACCGGTTTCACAGGTTGAAGTAGTTGCAGTTACTTTAGTGAATTTCCAATAGCCACTCGAAATAGTCATACGAATAAAATCTTTATTTTCAGGCAAATAATTTGGTACAGCAGTATAATTGACCAGTATTTCATTATCCGTAGTGGTTTTAGTCATTTTATAAATCAATTCTCTATTCTTCATCGGAAAAGGAAATTTAACTTCATAACGTGTATACCATACATTATCACTTTCCTTTTTTAATAACTGACTAGCAGGTATTTCCGACATCCATGTATGTTGTTCTTCTACTTTGAAATATTCATCAAACACCTTATTAAATGGGGCATTCATAGGGCAATTGACTTTGATTTTTTTAAAGGGTTTTCCTATATCTGCTGTATATGCTTTAACTGTACCCATAGACTTTTCGAGCTTCCAAACATCTGCTGCTGAAATACTACATACGAGAAAAAGAATCATTATTATTTTCAAAGTAAATTATTTTATTTGTATTTGAGTAGTTTGAAATAAAGGATCATTTGATTGATTTCCTAGTTTAAGTGTGTAAGTCATTTGCTCGATTTCCCATTGATGTGTATCTGCATTATACCAAGCTAAATCGCTTACTGGTATTGACATATGAATAGTTTGTGTTTCTTGTGGTAAAATAAATACTTTTTCAAATCCTTTCAATAATTGAGAAGCTCTGTCTATTTTAGATTGTTCAAATCCAACATAACATTGTATTACTTCGGCACCTTGTCTCTGCCCTACATTTTGAATGACACAACTCAGCTGAATGGTATCAGTACTGCTATAGATTTCTTTATCGGTATGCACTTGACTAATTTTAAACTGGGTATAACTCAAGCCATATCCAAATGCATAACGTGCTGCTGTATGTGTTTTATTTAATAGCGTATAACCATGATAATAATCGTAATTGACATTTGTTCTAAAGGAATTAAAATACGGCAAATCTGCCTCTTGTTTAGGGATACTGAATGGTAATTTTCCACTGGGGTTTACATCCCCAAATAATATTTTTACCAAGGCATTGGCTCCTTCCATTCCACTATAAAATGTATGTAGTATCGCTGCTGTTTTAGGTTCCCATTCTTCTACTGTAATCACACTTCCTCCACTTAAGCAGACAACTACTTTATCAGAAATGGATGTAATATCTTGTATGGTCTTAATATCATTTTGGTGTAAATGCAAATATTTTTTATCTCCTCCTAATCCAAATAAACCAGTATGTGTAGCCATATTTTGTTTATCGGGATTCAAACTATCTCGTAGTTTACCCATATTGATAAATTCTCCTTCATCTTCAAAGGTATTCCCTGCTAAAACGAGAATGGCATCCGCCTCTATGCACAATTGTTTGGCAGCAGCTAAATCTTTCGATGCGATAAAATGTACTTGTGTATTGCCACTCAAATAGTTGGTCAATGCTTCCTGCATCGAAACGATATAAGGAGGAATCACATTGCTACTTCCTTTATCGCCTGTTTGTGTTACATTCGTCAATGAACCTGTTACGATAATATGTTTGCATCTATTCAGTTGTAAAGGCAAAATTTCCTGATCATTTTTCAACAACACAATTCCTTCTTCTGCTACTTCACGAGCCAACTGAATATGATTGGCGCAAGCCACTAAATTTTTGGGGAATACTTTATGAGATGCAATCGTTTCTTTTTCAAATTGTAATTTCGTATAAATAATCGGTTTAATTAATGCATCAATCGTCGATTCTGTTATTCGATTTGATTGAATGAGTTGTTTAATATTTTTATAACTATAATATTTTGGACTAGGCATTTCAATATTGGTTTGCGCTTGAATACCATTATAGGTATTAAACAAACCAAATTGCCAATCGGTACTTACATATCCTTTAAATCCCCATTGTTGGCGGAGTATTTCATTTAACAAACAAGCGTTTTCACCACAATATGCTCCATTTACTTTATTGTAGGCACTCATCACTGATGCTGCTCCAGCTTGTATGATTTTCTTGAAATGGGGTAAATAGACTTCGTGTAAACTGCGTTCATCAATTTGAATATTCCCTCCAAATCGATTGTTCTCCATGCTATTTAAGGCAAAGTGTTTGACACATGCCTGCACTTGATTAGATTGCAATCCCTGCATTAATGCTAAACCCATCTCGCCCACTAGATAAGGATCTTCTCCATAAGATTCTTGTGCTCTTCCATTGGCTGGATGACGTAATAAATTGACACAAACTGCAGAAGAATAGTTGCCTCCTAAGGCTCTAATTTCTTCACTCATCGCAATACCTACTCTATGTTCTAATGATCTATCCCAAGTTGCTGCACGTGCAATGCTTACCGGAAAAGCAGTTGCTCCTTTATAAAAACTCACCCCACGTGGGCCATCCATAAACGCAACACTAGGAATCCCTAACTTTTTATTTCCTCCCATCGTAACTGGAATCAATTTGCGCGTAAACATAAAGCTTAAAGCAAATCGATTGATTCCTCGACCACTCATTTCAAACACCTTTTGTCTTAAATGCATTTGATGGATGATATTATCGGTTTGTAGGGCAATACTATCAATACTTTGCGCATAAGTACAATAGCCAAACAAAATGATGATCGCAATTAATATTCGATTTAGTTGGAACATAATTATGCTTCTAATAATGTTTTTCGAATAGATAATTGCCAACCTTTATATAGTTTATCTGCTTGCTCTGTTGACATACTTGGATTATAAACACTCGTATTGGATTGTTGAATCAATTCATTCAGTTGATAATATCCTACCGCTAATCCGGCTAAATAAGCTACACCTAATGCTGTAGTTTCTATGATAGGTGGACGAACTACTCTGGTTTGTAGGATATCCGATTGAAATTGCATCAACAAATCATTATTACTCGCACCTCCATCTACACGTAATTCTTTTAATTGAATATGGGCATCTTTTTCCATCGATTCTATTACATCTTTACTTTGATAGGCTAAAGATTCTAAGGTTGCTCTACATATATGTGCTTGCGTAGTTCCTCTATGTATTCCATAGATAGCACCACGTACATTCATATTCCAATAAGGTGCTCCTAACCCAACAAAGGCGGGCACTACATAAACTCCATCAGAATCAGGTACCGTAACTGCCAAGGCTTCTGATTCGGACGAATGAGTAAAAAAATGTAAGCCATCTCGTAACCATTGTATCGCTGCACCAGCTATAAAAACACTTCCTTCCAATGCATAAGTAATCTCTCCATTTAAGCCCCAGGCAATTGTTGTTAGTAAGCCATGATTCGATTGTACCATTTGTTTTCCTGTATTCATCAACATAAAACAACCTGTACCATACGTGTTTTTTGCCATCCCTGTTTCATAACAACATTGTCCGAATAATGCTGCTTGTTGATCACCTGCAATGCCAGCAATAGGAATAGCAACTCCATCGGTTATAGTAGTATCTGTAGTTCCATATAACGCTGAGGAATCACAAAACTGAGGCAACATAGAGGCTGGAATTTCTAATGCTTCTAATATTTTAGTATCCCAACATAAATCAACGATATTATACATCATGGTGCGGGAAGCGTTGCTATAATCAGTAATATGCAAGTTCCCTCCTGTTAACTTCCATATCAACCAAGTATCAATCGTTCCAAATAATAAATCTCCTCGCTTGGCTTTTTCTGCTGCACCTTCTACATTTTTTAATATCCAATGCAACTTAGTTGCACTAAAATACGAATCGATTAATAAGCCTGTATTTTTTTTAGTATATGATTCCCATCCATCAGCTTTCAATTTATCGCATATGCTTGCTGTACGTTTATCCTGCCAAACAATAGCATTATAGATAGGTATGCCACTATGTTTATCCCATACCACAGTCGTTTCGCGTTGATTGGTAATACCAATAGCTGCAATTTGATTGGTGTTAAGTTGTGCAGAAGCAATCGCTTTTTTTATCGTCGATAATTGAGTTTCCCAAATTTGTAATGCATCATGTTCCACCCATCCTGGATGAGGAAAGTGTTGTGTAAATTCTTCTTGTGCTTTTGAAATTATAGTAGACTTCTGATCAAAAATAATACTTCTACTACTAGTGGTTCCTTGATCAATGGCTAAGATATATTGATTCATATCGTATTTTTAAATCGATTTTTGTATAGTTAAAACTTCTTGTTCTTGATATTTTGAAAATAATATAAATCCAAGTATGGCAGCTAAAAAAGCTACTATAGCTGTTAATCTAATTCCTATATGGCTGCTTCCTTGACCAATCGGAATCAATGCAAATAAAATAAAATTGGATAGATGTACACCTAATTTCATCATGACCGTTTTAATGGAAAAATATAAAGCAGCATTATAATTACCCTCTTTTTCCTTTGTATATTCAATTAAATCACTCATAATCGCATTAGGTAATATACCAAAACTAGCTAATGGAAAAATAATAACCAAACCTAATAACGCCAATTGATAGGTAGTAGAAAGTTCTATCTTTCCTAAAAAGAATATCATAAGAAATGATAATGCTAATAAAATATAACTTCCTTGTTGTAATTTTTTCTTCCCGACTTTTTTACTTAAAAAATTGATTGGAATATACATGATAAAACTTCCTATCAATACGCATAATCCTATTAAACTGGTATAAGCTTCGGGCATTTTTAATAGACTCACTACGTAATATACCAAACAAACACTGATGGTATTTGAGGCTAACCAATAGATGGTATCAGAACAAACAAAATAAGCGAAATTCTTATCTTGAAAGGCGATGCGTATGGATTGTAATAAAGGCTTTTGTTCATTTTCTGCTACTTGTTTTCTGGTGTATTTATTTTCATTAATAAATACAATAGGAATCAGCATCAACAGAAACCCAATGAATGCAAATAGAACTATGGAGAGTTGAAAGGCATGTAAACTACTAACGTTTTTCTCCAATAAACTTTTTAGAAAATAGACCGAATTGCCAATTAAAAAACCAAGTGCCCACGTGATAGAAATATAGGTATTAATTTGTAAACGCTCTTCAGGACTTCTTCCTAAATCATTGATTAATGCATTATAAGGAGTCATATACATAGCCCAGGAGATATAGAAAACAAACAAAGTACAGGCAAACCAAAGTGCATTTAGTAAAGAAGTATGTGCTACTGGTGGCAGAAATACTAATACAGATGAAATGGCAAATGGAAAAATGCCTAGTAACATATATTTTTTTCTTTTGCCAATGGCACTTTTGTCTGCATCACTTTTAGCAGCCACCATAAAATTGGATAAAGCATCGGGTATAAAACTACTTAATACAATAGCTCCTAGTAGAGTAAATAATCCAAAAATATTTAAATGCTCAATAAATACAGGAAAATCAGTATGACCTTGAGCTACTGGCGGGCTGTAAAAATAAGTAACACAATTGCAAACCGCAAAACAAGTAAGTGACCAACCCAATTGACCAAGTGCAAATAAGATAAAAATAAATTTAGATGGACGTTCAATGCTTTGCATATACGAACATACTAAAAATATATTAGTAATTAATAAAATAGATTAGGATACTAAAATAGCATAGAATTCGTTAGTATGGTCATAAATCAATTGGTAAAAACGAATTCTATTTTATGCACAGAAGTTTATGAATAACAATTTGGTATATACTTTGTAATCCCGCATATTATAAATAACTTCGTAACTCATAAATACATTGTATGAATAAATTATTTTTAGCTTGTATCATTTCTTGTTCTATACTCTTCTCTAGTTGTTATGCACAAATAGTAACTATAAAAAACGTAGATAAAAAAGCGGGCAATTATTTTAATGAAGCGCGTATTGCTTTGATGGAAGGACAAACAGATAAATCGATTGAATACTTAAAGATGGCTGTTGAGGTATCTCCTAATTTTATCGATGCAAATAGTACCTTAGGACAATTCTATTATAGTTACAAACAAGATTATACCAACGCTGAAACCTATTTAAGCAAAGCTATTGAACTAGATCCAAATTATGATTTGAATAATAATATCACCTTAGCTCAAATAAAATTGATTCAACAAAAATATGATGAGTCGATTGCCTTATGTGATAAAGTAATCGATTCGAAAGATGCAGCTGCTACAGAACGATTAAAAAAAGAATGTACTAAAATAAAAAACAATTGTGCCTTTTCTCGAGAAGCTATGCAACATCCAGTGCCTTTTACGCCTATCAATATGGGGAATGGAGTAAATTCGATACAAGATGAATATTTTGCGGCGCTCACAGCTGATAATCAGTATGTCTATTTTACTCGCTCGAATAAAGGGACGAATGGAGAAGATATCTGGTACAGTACTCAAAACAATAAAGTTTGGTCAACCGCTCAACCCGTGAGTTCTAATATTAATAGTCCAGATAATAATGAAGGAGCACACACGATTTCACCCAATGGAAAATATTTAATTTATACGGGTTGTAATTTACCAGATGGATTAGGTAGTTGTGATTTATACATCGCTAAAAGAATAGGTGACGAATGGGAAGCACCTCGAAATTTAGGTCCATCTATTAATACTAGAGGTTGGGAATCTCAACCATCTATTTCTGGTGATGGTAAAGATTTATATTTCTTACGAAGAGCAGGAAATCATACCGATATTTATGTGAGTCATTTAGATGACAAAACCGGTTTTTCACCTGCTGTAAGTGTTGGTCCTACAATAAACACCGATGGTTTAGAAGAACGTCCTTTTATCCATCCAGATAATCAGACCTTGTATTTTTCTTCTGATGGACATCCAGGAATGGGAGGTTTAGATATGTATGTATCTAAAAGAAATCCTGATGGTACTTGGTCGGAACCCAAAAACTTGGGCTATCCTATCAATACCGCAGAGAGAGAAAGTGGCTTATTTGTAAGTAGCGATGGTAAAACTGCCTATTTTTCTTCTACTCGCAAAGGAGGTGTTGGTGGAGAAGATATCTACTATTTTGAACTCCCTAAAGAAGCTCGCCCTGACGAAGTTACTTATGTGAAAGGGATTGTAAGTGATGCTATTTCTAAAGTAAATTTACAAGCGAATATTCAATTATTTGATTTAGAAACAGGTTTAAAAGTGACCAGTATGAGTTCGGATGCTAAGAATGGTTCATTTTTGGTGACTTTACCAATTGGAAAAGATTATATGGTGAATGTTTCAAAGGATGGATATTTATTTTACTCAGCAAACTTTTCACTTAAAGAATATACCGCTAAAGAGCCCTTTCAATTAAATATTGGATTAAATAAACTTCAAGAAGGTATAAGCATCGTGCTTAAAAATATCTTCTTCGAAACAGCTAAAGCTACTTTGAAAAATGAATCTAAAACTGAGTTAAATAAACTCGTTGAATTGATGACTAAAAATCCAAGCATCAAAATTGAAATTAGTGGACATACGGATAATGTAGGGGCTGATGCGGAGAATTTAAAATTATCTGAAGCTAGAGCTTTGTCTGTAAAAAATTATTTAATCGAAAATGGAATAAGTGCTGAAAGACTTACTTCTAAAGGATACGGTGAAACAATTCCAATAGCTGACAATACTACTGAAGAAGGTAGAGCCAATAATAGAAGAACAGAATTTAAAGTAACCTCCTTATAAGTACTACTAAAATGAGAATCTATTTCATGACCATTAATTTAATATAAATGAAATATTTTTTCTTTCTATTATATCGTGTATTTGTTCGACCACTCTCCTATCTTCCTCTCTCTGTTTTATATGGGATTGGTAATGTATTTCATTTCTTTTTACGATATATTTTTAAATATCGATACGCTGTCATACATACTAATTTAAGCAAATCATTTCCAACAAAAAGTGAAGCAGAACTAAACGATATATTGAACAAATACTATTGGTTTTTAACCGATTTAATGGCCGAAAATTTAAAAGCATTAAGCCTCTCAGAAGCTGAGCTAGCAAAGCGTTTTGTTTATAAAGAGGTGGAGGTTTTGCAAGAGCTTTATGCGCAACATAAATCAGTGAGCATACTGACTGCCCATTATGGCAATTTTGAATGGATGTTGATGTCGATTAATAAATATCTACCCATGCAAGTGTATTCGTTTTATAATTATATAGCGAATCCCTATTTTAGAAAAGAGATTATATCCAATAGAACTAAAACAGGTATCAAATTACTTTTAACGCAAGAAGCGTATACCTTTTATGAACAAGCAGTTCAAGCACCTTACGCGAATATATTTGCAGCAGATCAATCGCCATCACAGGTTAAAAATGTATATTGGACTGACTTCCTACATCAAGATACAGCATTTTTAACTGGTGTAGCGCGTTATTCAAAGAAGCATGATACAGCAATCGTATATATGTATATTGAATGCACTAAACGTGGGCATTATGAAGTTCGATTTAAAAAAATAGTTGATTCCTGTCAACATCTTACAGATGAAGAAATCATGCAATCTTATGTTACTATTTTAGAAAAACAGATTCAACAAAAACCAGAATACTGGCTCTGGTCGCATAAAAGATGGAAACGGAAAAGAATCTAAAATCTAGACGTTAGACGCTAGATACTAGACGCTAGATAATATTCAATAAGCTACTTTAAGTCATTTTCAAATTAGCTAATTTTCAAATTTTTAAATTTGCTATTTTATTAATTTGCTAATCTGCTAATTAACTAATCTGCTAATTGTCTTATTTGCTAATTAATTAATTTGCTAATCTGCTAATTAGATTATAAGTTTCCTCTAGAAGCTTGTTCTCTTTCTATACTTTCGAATAAGGCTTTGAAATTACCTTTTCCAAATGATTTAGCCCCTCTACGTTGTATAATCTCATAGAATAACGTGGGTCTATCTTCTACTGGTTTAGTGAAAATTTGTAGTAAATATCCATCTTCATCGCGATCTATTAAAATATTTTGTTCCTTTAATAACGCTAAATCTTCATTAATACTTCCCACTCTATCTAATACATCATCATAATAAACTTCAGGTACATATAAAAATTCAACGCCTCTGTTTCTCATTTCTTTCACTGTAGCAACGATATCGTCAGTTTCAATAGCAATATGTTGTACTCCTGCACTATGATAAAAATCTAAGTATTCTTCAATTTGAGATTTCTTTTTACCCTCTGCTGGTTCATTAATTGGAAACTTAATATAACCATTTCCATTACTCACTACTTTACTCATTAATGCAGAATATTCAGTAGAAATATCTTTATCATCAAAGGTTAATAATAATTTAAATCCCATCACGTCTTCATAGAATTTAACCCATTTATTCATCGCTCCCAATTCTACATTCCCTACACAATGATCTACGTACTTCAATCCTACTGGTTGGGCTTTAAACTTGCTTTCTTTTTTTACATAACCAGGAAGGAAGATTCCTTTATAATTTTTACGTTCGATAAATTTATGAACGGTTTCTCCATAGGTTTTAATAGCGCTGATCACTACTTCTCCGTCTTCATCTTTAAATGTTTCAGGTTCCATTACACCTACAGCTCCTCTTTTGGTTGTTTCAATATATGATTGAGTAGCATCATCTACCCAAAGGGCTAATACTTTTACTCCATCACCATGTTTTTTTACATGCTCCGAAATTTCACTACTTGGTTGTAATGCGGATGTTAATACTAATCGTACTTTATTTTGTTGTAATACGTATGATGCTTTATGTTTTACACCTGTTTCAGGGCCAGAATAAGCCACTAAATCAAAACCGAACATATGCATATAATAAAACGCACTTTGTTTCGCGTTTCCACAATAAAACTCAATATAATCGGTACCATTTAAAGGTAAAAAGTCATTATCTGTTTGGCCATGTACTATTGTATCTGTTTGATGTCTTTCCATTTTCTAAATTTTAATGTACAAATGTACTATTCTTTAATGACACGAAGCAATTCCAATTCATAAATGATATTCGCACGTGGGGGAATTCTGTCTTTATAACCGGTTTCGCCATAGGCTAATGTATAAGGTATAAAGATGATTGCTTTTTGTCCTTCTACCATATTTTTTATACCTTCTTCCAGACCACGTTTTAAAAAACCTACACCCAATTGGGTAGATATGGGTTTTAGAGTATCTGTTTGATCGAATATCAAACCACTTTCAAATCGTGCGGTATATTTGATTTCTACTTTACATTTTTCACATGGGTTAATTCCTTTACCTTCTTGTAGTGTAAACATTTTTAATCCAGACGGCAAAGTAACCGTTGCAGGATAATATTTATAAATAGAATCGGTGAAGTTTTGCAAAAGCCTTTGTTTAGTAGCTTCATATTTATTGAATTGTTCGAACTGGTATTTTTGAAAAGTAGCATAATTACATACAAATTGTTTAGCTTGATCGCCAACCCTCGTAATTTCTATATGTTTAACAGTATCTGTAGGAGTAAGTAGATACAAAACATCAAAACCCGAAATCATCGAACCGAATATAGTATATTTATAATCTAGGTTTGGCATGGGCTTTTTGGTGATATAAAACTGAGTACTATTCGTATTAGGCCCTTGGTTGGCAATCCCTATGATACCCGCAGTACTGTGCAAAAAGCTACTATCTATTTGATCATGAAAATGAAATCCAACATCTATATTATCATTATTAGAAGGATCGCCACATAATATAAATTTATCTTTATTGACATTATAAATCTTCTGATTATCGTAAAATTTAGTACCAAGGGGTAATAATTTATTTTCGAGTGTTCCTTCTGCTAAGCCAATAAATACGCAACTTGGCAGAGGAAGTTTGGTATATTCAATTTTAAAATTCATGACCCCTTTAGTAGTAATAATTTTAGCATAAATACCTTCAGGAATCTTATGTTTTTTGGCCCAAACAGCTTGGCTAGAGAGTATGGTTGAAAGGAACAAAAGAAGAGTAATATATTTCGTTTTCATGTTACAAATTTATCAATTATTTAGTAGAATCATATCAATTCCAAAAGGCATTTTCAATATGTTCAATTTCACATTGATTTTCATTCAGAATAATACTAATAATATCAAATCTTACTTCGCTTTCCATTTGGTTCATTTCAATAAAATGGAGGGCTCCTGCTTGTAATTTAGCTATTTTTTTATCTGTAACTGCATCTGTAGGACTTGCAAAAAGTATATTTCTTCGTGTTTTTACTTCTATAAAAACGATACATTCATCCTGTTTGGCAATGATATCTATTTCTGATTTTTGATGAGTAAAATTTCTAGATAAAATCACATAACCCTTTTTTAGGATATAATCACACGCAATTTGTTCCCCTTGATGCCCTAAATCATTATGAATTGCCATTAATTGAAAATTATTTGATAAAATTATGTAAAATTGCAGTATGAAACAATTGATTGAAGATTTTGATAAAGAATTATTACATGCTCTATCTATATGTGATAAAATTACATTCAAACAAACTACAAGCACTATTTCAACGATTGTAGTTTCAGGTATGGGTGGATCTGGAATTGGAGGAAGCATCGTTTACGCATTATTAGCCAAACAAATTAGTTGTCCTTTTATTGTAAATAAGAGTTATTCTCTACCCACTTTTGTTAATGAGCATTCATTAGTTATCATATGTTCTTATTCGGGTAATACAGAAGAAAGTATACAAGCTTTTAATGAAGCGTTAGTAAAAAATGCGACTATAGTTTGTATTACCTCTGGTGGTGCGTTATTAGATTTAGCTATACAACATGATATCAACCATATCATCATCCCTTCTGGTCGTCCACCAAGAGCTTCATTAGGATATTCATTGGTACATATCATGGCCACACTAATACAATATAATATTATAGAATCTAGTGTATTAAATCAAGTGAAAGAGATTAGTACATTTATAAAAAATGAACAAGTATCCATTAAATCGATATGCACAAAATTAGCAGAAGAGCTTAGCACTAAATTACCCGTTTTTTATTGTGAAGATAAAATTGAAGCCATAGCCATTAGATGGAAACAACAATTAAATGAAAATAGCAAAATGCTTTGTTGGCATAATGTATATCCCGAATTAGATCATAATGAATTAGTTGGTTGGAGAGAGAAACAAGAGCATTTAGCCTTATTAATGATCACAACAGGAGATGAATATAATAGAGTAAAACATAGAATGGAATTAAATGAACCTGTATTTCAAAAAATAACACCGCATATTCATCATATTGAAGCAGTAGGAGAAACCCTAATGGAAAAAATATTTTATTTAATCCATTTTGGTGATTGGTTATCCTATTTTCTAGCTGAAAAAAGAGCTTATGATCCAAATGAAATAGATGTATTAATTCAGTTAAAAAATGACCTTTCAAATATAAAATAATATGCAATCAGATGAAGATTTATCTATCGATTCCGAGGAGGAAGAAGACTTAGTTAATAAGTTTGAAATTACTGTAGATAAGGGCCAAGAGCCTACACGAATAGATAAATTTTTAACCGATCGAATCGAACGAATCAGTCGAACAAAAATGCAGGCAGCCTCTGCTGTTGGTAATATAACAGTAAATGGTAAACCTGTAAAACCCAATTATAAAATCCGTCCGAATGATCAAATAAGTTTGATTATTCCTCGACCAGTTGGATATACAAAATTAGAACCTGAAAATATCCCACTTGATATCTTATTTGAAGATGATGAAGTGGTGGTTTTAAATAAACAAGCAGGTTTAGTAGTGCATCCTGGAGTAGGCAATTTTACAGGCACTTTGGTAAATGCATTGATGTACCATTTTAAGTCGCTACCAATCAATGGCGATGAAACACGCCCTGGATTAGTTCATAGATTAGATAAAAATACGAGTGGTATTATGGTTATTGCTAAAACAGATTATGCGATGAGTCATTTAGCAAAACAATTTTTTGATCGTACGATAGAACGAAATTATGTTGCTTTGGTTTGGGGTGATGTAGAACAAGAAGAAGGAACGATTGATGTCAATATTGGAAGAAGTCATAGACAACGCCAGCAACAGGATGTATTCCCTAATGGGGAAGATGGAAAACATGCCGTTACACACTATAAAGTAATAGAACGATTTGGCTATACTACCTTAGTGAGTTGCAAATTAGAAACAGGACGTACGCATCAGATAAGAGTCCATATGAAATATATTGGTCATGCCGTTTTTAGTGATGAACGATATGGGGGAGATAAAATTTTAGCGGGTACCATTTATAGTAAATACAAACAATTTGCTGAGAATTGTTTTGAAATGTGTCCACGTCATGCACTTCATGCACGCTCTTTAGGTTTTGAACACCCTAGCACCAAAGAATGGTTGTATTTTGAAAAAGAACCTCCTAAAGATATGTCGAATGTGATAGAAAAATGGAGGAACTACGCCAAAAATCTAGAAATAGAATCGTAAATTACACATGAATTTTTTAGGCCATTTTTACATTGATAGGGATCGCAATAACCCATATTTTGCATTTGGTGCCTTAGTTCCTGATTTAGTTAGAGGATTTTCAAAAATTTATAATCAAATACCGCGACCTTATACAAGCAGTATAGAGCATCATCAAAGCATATACAAGGGTATTATCCGCCATATGCAAGTAGATGAAGCATTTCATAATTCGCCATTATTTCATGATGCTTGTACCGAAATAGAAAACATATTTTCTACAAATAAAGGAATAGAAATCCCTAGAGCTTTTTTTGTAGCGCATATATTAAGTGAATTATTAATTGATAAACAACTCGTATTGCAACAAAAAAATATGGCAATCAATTATTATTCTTTACTCAAACAACTTGATTATAAAGAACTTATTAACTTTTCAACGATTATTAATTTTTTAGATTTCGAATCGAATTATTTACCTAAATTTGAGGTATTTATTCAAAATGAGTATGCATTAAAGTTGGCTTATAATGAAAACGTATATACGGCGTTATACAGGATATGTTTTGATAGAATTCGGTATAATCCTACAGATATACAAAAAGAGGGCATTTTAAAATGTATTGCACAGGCTGATGAATGGATGAAAGAACATTATCAACTTATTTTGAATCAAACAATAGAAAAATTAGTCGTATGAAAAAATATATCGTTACAGTTATTTGTTTGCTTATTTTTTATACTATACAAGCACAAGTAACTCGAAAATATAGCAATGATTTTATGTCTATAGGTGTTGGTGCACGTGGCTTAGCTATGAGTAATGCACAAGTTGCTGGTGTAAGTGATATCACAGCTGGCTATTACAATCCTGCAGGATTAGTTTATGTAAATAATAATATACAATTAGGTGCGATGCATGCTGAGTTATTTGCAGGTATATCCAAATATGACTTTGTAAGTTTTGCGGTACCATTTGCTGATAAAACGAAAACCGTAGGATTTACATTTTTACGTTATGGCGTTGATAATATCCCCAATACATTGAATTTATATAATGCAGATGGAAGTATTGATTATAATAATATTCGATCATTCTCCGTAGGTAGTTATGGTTTATATATTCATTATGCTCAAAAAATAACTGCTGTAAAAAAAGGGGAATTAAGTGTTGGTGTGAGTCCTAAAATAGTTTACAATAAGATGAGCACTTTTGCTAATTCTGTTGGGTTTGGTATTGATGTAGGGATTCAATACCGTATCAAAAATTGGAGAATCGGATTTATGGGCAGAGATTTAACCTCAACCTTTAATGCCTGGAAATTCAAGTTTACGGATGAAGAAAAAGCAGTATTAACTAAGACAGGTAATGAAATCCCTTTAAACACTTTAGAAATTACTTTACCTAGATTATGGTTTGGCTTGGCTTATGAATACAAGTTGAAAAAAATCATGAAGATTACACCTGAACTTAATTTCGATCTTACTACAGATGGAAAGAGAAACGTAATACTACCTGGTAAACCCATCAGTTTGGATATGAATTTTGGTTTAGAATTAAGCTTTGTCGACATCGTTTATTTACGAACTGGTTTTGGAAATGTACAAAAAAGCACTGATGATCGAGGTAAAAAAATCACCACCTTTCAGCCAAATATAGGAGCTGGCTTAGGATACAAAGGATATGTGCGATTAGATTATGCGTATACAAATATTGGTGAAAGTACAGGTGGATTATACTCACATGTAATTTCATTACAATTAGGTATCAATAAAAAAATTAAAAAAACGAATCCTGAAAGCACTATTAAATAATCATTTTTAAACAAAGCTGATGAAAAAATTTCTACTGCTATTTATTTTATCTATAAGCACCATGAGCACCTTTGCCATCAACTATGGTAATGAATGGATTGATTATTCACAGCCTTATTTCAAAATTAAAGTTGCACAAGATGGCATTTATAGAATTCCATACAGTACTTTAAATGCTAGCATACCTGGATTTAGTGGTATTAATGGCGCCAATTTTACGATGTTTCACAATGGTGAAAATATTCCTATTTATGTGAGCACGTCTGGAACCTTAGGGATTAGTGATTATATAGAGTTTATGGGCAGAAAAAATAATGGTGAACTCGAAACTGCCTTATACGATGATACGATGAATCAAATGCATAAACTGTATAGTTTATTTAGTGATACTAGTGCGTATTATTTAACCTATAATAGTTCTAGTACACATCCTCGTTTTATAAGTACAATTAATGATATGACATCTCTTCCTCCTCGGGAAGAATATTTTATTTATACAGCACGCAAATTAAACACCAATGCATTTTCCTTTGGAAAAGGCTATAATATTGGTGGTTCTACTATATGGGACAGTCAGTTTGATTTGGCTGAAGGATATATAGGAAGCGATTTTGTTGGTGTTACTTCTAATAATAATATTAGTACACCCAATGTATATACTACTGGCCCAAGTACTGCACAAGTAAGAAGTATTGTTTTCTCAAAATCGACTAATAACCATATTATCCGTGAAACTTTTAATGGTACTCCTATTGTAGATTCAACACGATTTGGTTATTATTTATGGCGATTCAACAATGATATTCCAATAAGTTTAATTACAACTACGAGCAATGTAGCTATTACCGCTGCTGATCCAGATAATGATAGAAATGCAATTTCTTTAATAGAAATATCCTATCCTAAAACCTTTAATTTTGAAGCACAAAGTACCTATGAATTTACTATAGATGCTGGTCCACGTAAATATATTGAAATTACTAATTTTAACAATCGTTCTACTACTCCTGTATTATACGACTTAACGAATAATTTACGAATAACAGGTGTTCTGGTAGGTTCAACTCTACGATTCTCTCTTCCAGCCTCAACAGACGCTCGTAACTTATATTTAAGAAGTGATGCTACTGTTGATTATAAAACGGTGAATAGTATTTCGACTGTTAATTTTGTTGATCTACGCTCCTTATCCTCTCAAGGCGATTATATTATTATATCACATCCAAGTTTATATAATGATGGTAGTGGTAATAATTGGGTAGAAGCATACCGACAATACAGAGATATTGGTACTTCCACTACAGGCGCTTATTATGCTCGAATTATAGATATCGATCAAATCTATGAGCAATTTGGTTATGGTGTGCCTAAATCGCCTTTAGCCTATAGAAACTTTGTATCCTATGCACTAGATCAGTGGACCATCAAACCTAAATATTTGTTTTTAGTTGGAAAAGGTAGAGAATACAATAGTTCCAGAAATGGAGGTACTGGATTTAATCAAAATATAATTCCATCATTTGGTCAACCAGCCAGTGATGCCATGATTTCAGGCTTACAAGGAAATTATGTACAACGAGTTTCTACTGGAAGGTTAGCCGCAGAAACAGGTTTAGAAGTGAAGAGTTATTTAGATAAAGTGATTCAATATGAAAACGAACAACGAACTTTTGGCGATCCGTATCAAACCCTAGAGAACAAAGCATGGATGAAAGAAGTTTTGCATTTAGGTGGAGGAACTACGTTATCAGATCAAACAGAATTTAAAGGCTATTTAAATAGTTTTAAAAGTAGAATTGAACGAGATTCATTTGGAGCACACGTTACCTCTTTGTTTAAAACCTCTACAGAACCTATTGATGTAACTGCCACTGAATTTTTGAAAAGTAGAATCGATAGTGGGATTTCTTTAATGACCTTTTTTGGCCACTCTGCTTCTGGTACATTTGATATAAGTATAGATGAACCAGAAAATTATCATAATGTAGGAAAATATCCAGTCATATATTCCAATGGTTGTTTTGCGGGAGATTTATTTAATTCGACTAAAGGTATAAGCGAACGATTTGTATTAGAGTCGCAAAAAGGTGCCATTGCTTTTATTGCAAGTACTGGTTTGTCATTATCTAATACATTATTTTCTTTTGGAAGCGAATTCTATAAAGCCGTATCAGGCAATCAATATGGTAAATCTATCGGTGATGATTTGAAAAGCACCGTTGCGAAAATGAAAGCTACCTCTTATATTTTTAATGATATGATTTCACATGAGGTAACCCTACATGGCGATCCTGCATTAAAATTCAATAATTATAATGCTCCTGATTATATGATTAGTCCACAAACGGTATACTTCGATCCACCAGTAATTACGGCTAGTATAGATACCTTTGAATTGAATATTGTGACTACTAATTTAGGAATGGCGATTGTTGATTCATATGCAGTAGATGTAACTCGAATCTTATCAGATGGTTCACAATATTTATATCGTGAAATAGTTAAAGCGCCTTTTTATAGAGATACCGTTGTCTTTAGAATTCCAACCTTAGTAAGTGGTGGTGGTGGTTTAGGAATAAACAATTTCAATGTATTTGTAGACGCCGATAATGAAATTGATAATGAATTAAGTGAAACCAATAATTATATAATAAATAGTGTCAGTACTACTATACAAAGTGAAGATATACTACCTATATATCCATATGAGTTTTCAATAGTTCCTAAACAACCAATCCCATTTAAAGCAAGTACTGTGAATCCATTTGCTGCTGCTCGCTGGTATGTATTTGAATTAGATACTACTGAGTTGTTCAATAGCAGTATTAAACAACGATTAAGAGTATATCAAAGTGGTGGTGTGGTTCATTTCAATCCGACTATGCTATTTCAAGATAGCATTGTTTACTATTGGAGAGTGAGTCAAGATTCAACAGCACCTACTTCCTCCTACTCATGGCATAATTCTTCTTTTATTTATATTCAAGATGAATATCCAGGATGGAATCAATCGCATTATTTTCAATGGTTAAAAGACGACTATAGCAATGTGTACATGGATAATGATCGCACTTTAAAATTTGTACCTGATGTGAAGTCCATAGAAGTAAATACCGGTTTATGGAATGGTTATGGTGGTCCAACTACATACGAACGAATTGAATGGAAATTAAATGGGGCAAATATGCATCGGGCACGTATGATTGGATGTGGAGCCACCTATGGAATTAATATCGCTGTAATTGATCCTGTGACGGGTTTACCATGGTATTCAACCGTTACAACAGGTACTAATTATAATCCTATCTATGGAAGTTATCATTGCAGTTATCAGACAGATAATCAATTTGCCTTTACTTTCCGTACCACAGGAACTCATCCAACACTTGGAATTCCATGGTCTCAAGTAATAAGTAATTTTATCGATTCTATTCCAAATGGATATTATATTTTGATTTATAGTCAAAATAATCCAGATTATATCAATTGGGATGCTGGATTAAAAAGCAAAATATTAGGCTTGGGAGCTACACAATTACTCGATTTATTAAATGGAACAGCCAATGGTCCTTATGCTTTCTTCTGTAAAAAAGCAGACTTAAGTTACCCGATGCAAGAACAATATAAAACTAGTTGGAGTCAAGAGGTATACTTAGCTTTTTCAATTACAGGTGCTTGGAATCAAGGGTCTTTCACTTCGCCAAAAATTGGCCCATCTACAGAGTGGGGCAGTGTTCATTGGCGACATAACTCTCTAGATATACCTAATACAGATAATGAAAGTATGGATATCATTGGAGTGGATGCAGGTGGATATGAAACGTATTTAAAAACATTGACTTCTACCTTGGATACTAATATCACTTTTATTGATGCAAGGGTTTATCCTTATATTAAGCTAAGATATAATACAGACGATTACACCAATCGAACGCCTACACAGCCTATCTATTGGAGAGTATTATATAAGGAAGTTCCTGAAGTGGCATTAAACCCTTCCATTTTCTATAAGTTGACGAAAGACACGATGCAACAAGGCAATATATTAAATTTACAATGTGCCGTTGAAAGTATTGTAGATATTGACATGGACAGTTTGCTGGTGAAATATGATGTACGCGATGCTACCCATTCTACCAGTGTATATTTAAACAGAGGAGATTCTATACAGGGCTTAGATACGGTGAATATTGCTTTCGATTTAAATGTACTTGGAGCCAATTATATTGGTCAAAATTATTTAGTAGTTGAATTGAATCCAAACAATGATCAAATAGAACAATATCATTTCAACAACTTTGGTCTATTGAAATTTTATGTACAGGGAGATGATGTGAATCCATTATTAGATGTGACTTTCGATGGTCGACATATCTTGAATGGCGATATCGTAAGTGCCAGACCAAATATATTAATTTCTTTAAAAGACGATAGTAAATTCTTAGCCTTAGATGATACCTCAAATATTTCTATTTCGTTGAAATATCCCGATGGTAGTATTCGTCATATCAATTACGATAATGATATATTAAGCTTCTATCCTGCTGATGCCAGTAGATTGAATATTGAGAATAAAGCACGTGTAGTATTTAAACCAACTTTAGCTACAGATGGTAAATATGAATTGATAGTAACGGATAAAGATAAAAGTGGCAATGTATCGCATCGCAACAATTATAGAATTCAATTTGAAGTGATTAATAAATCTACGATTAGTAATGTATTGAATTATCCTAATCCATTTACTACAAGCACTCGTTTTGTATTTACATTAACAGGTTCTGATATACCTACTTATTTCAAAGTGCAAATTTTTAATGCCACAGGTAAGGTAGTAAAAGAAATTACACAAGATGAATTAGGTCCAATAGTGATTGGAAGAAACTTAACTCAGTATGCATGGAATGGTACCGATGAATTTGGTGATGCATTAGGGAATGGTGTTTATTTTTACAGAATAGTAAGTACCATTAATGATGAAAAAATTGAACATCGAGAAGAATCTTATGATAATTTCTTCAAGAAAGGATTTGGTAAAATGTTATTAATACGATAAATAAAAAAGCGCTTCAATGAAGCGCTTTTTTTTATATGTTTGATGTACACATGGGAATGTCATCCAATACTTCTAATTTGCCATTTTCATGCGAAGCGATATAGGTAATACTTCCATTAGTGAGTAAAAAATATTTCGCTTGTACTTCTTGATTATAAATCATCATTTGTTCAAAGGTAGTAAAATCAATAGGCTCAGAAGCGGCTTTGCATTCTGCCAATAGAAGCGTCTCTCCTGCTGAATTAAACACAAGTACATCACAACGTTTAGGAGTATCATTCACCATCAAAAAAAATTCACTACGCATTAAGCTTAAGGAGTATTTTTTATCGTAGTGTAAATAGTATAATAGGTGTTGACGAACAAATTCTTCAGGGGTAAGATTCACGAATTTTTTACGTACAATATCAAAGATAGATTTTCGATCTGCACTTTCGTTAAAGTTAAAATCATATTTGCCTAATGGTAATGACATAAAAATAGTTTTACTTTGCAAATAAAATCAGAATATATGAAGTCAAAAGAAGAAATAATCAACAATTGGTTACCGCGTTATACAGGAACGAATCTTGATGAGTTTGGTGAATATATTTTATTGACCAATTTTGATAAATATGTAGAGTTATTTGCAGAAATTCATCAAGTAGAGATAAAGGGATTAGATCGTGCTATGCCTACTGCAACAGCCAATGGAATTACCATCATCAACTTTAGTATGGGTAGTCCGAATGCGGCAACCATCGTTGATTTACTGGGTGCGATAAAACCAAAAGGGGTATTATTTTTAGGGAAATGTGGAAGTTTAAAAGATAGAATTGGGATTGGAAAATTGATTTTACCTATAGCAGCCATACGTGGAGAAGGAACATCCAATGATTATTTTCCACCAGAAATTCCAGCCTTACCTTCATTTGCTTTACAAAAAGCCATTTCTACTACTATACGTGATGCCGAACAAGATTATTGGACAGGTACTGTATACACTACCAATAGAAGAGTTTGGGAGCATGATGAAGCGTTTAAAGCCTATTTAACAAAGACTAGAGCACATGCCATTGATATGGAAACGGCTACCTTGTTTACCGTTGCATTTGCTAATAAAATTCAAATTGGTGCTTTACTTTTAGTAAGCGATCAACCGATGACTCCTGCAGGTGTTAAGACTGAACAAAGCGATAAAATTGTGACAGAGAATTATGTAAAAATTCATTTACAAATTGGTATCGATTCTTTGAAACAATTGATAAATGATGGACAAACGATTAAGCATTTGAGGTTTTAACGAGAACTTTTCACGCTAAAGTGTGAAACAATTAAGAATTAATAATTAATGAGTGGCGGGTTAACCTGACTGCATTCAGGCAGCTTTGATCTTTGAACTTTAAACTTTGAACTCAGAACTTAGAACTTAGAGTTTAAATGCTGTTTTAAGCGTATTCAATTTATTTTCCGTTTCAACCCATTCTTTTTCAGCTACCGAATCGGTGGTGATACCACAACCGATATAAAAATGAATAGCTTTATTATCGATGCTTGCGCAACGAAGATTGACGTATAAATCAGCTTCTTTATTCGATTGATATATGCCGATATATCCTGTATAAAAAGCACGATCGTGCGATTCGTGTCGTAGTATAAAACGTTCGCTTGAAGCTTTAGGCATGCCACATACAGCAGGTGTAGGATGTAACAGATCAATCAAATCTTTCACACTTGTAGATGCTGATAATACTCCTCTTATATCCGTTCGTATATGCGCTACATTCCCTGCTTCAACGGTATAAGGCTCAGAAATACTCAAATTATCTTGTATTAATTTTTGTAATTGCGTTTCAATATATTTGGTGACTATACTTTGTTCTTCCCGTTCTTTGCTAGGCCAAGAATAAGTAGCAGTTTCCTTTTTTAATTGTGTGCCTGCTAATGAAATAGTATGGAAATTTGCATCAGTTACTTGTAGAAGCGTCTCGGGAGTAGCACCTATCCAACAAATTTCACCCGGTATATAAATCAAATAATTAAATGAATGAGCGTATAAATCGCATAAACTTAGATATGCACTGATGATATTTCCTTTATATCTTTTCGAAAAAATTCGGGATGCCACTACCTTGGAGAATCGTCTATCTTGAATTCCCTTTTTTATTTTTTCTACTAGTAAAACAAACTCTTCTTCTGTTGCTTGAACATGTTCATCGTGTTTATGAAAAGCTGGATAGGAATCAATTTCAGGAAGTTTTAAAGCGAAATCAAGAATTTCTTGATTGCTGTAAGTACGTTTTAAATCTATAGCAAAGCCTTTATTGTTTTTATCGAAAGGCATACAAATAAAGGAATTATCAGGCACCTCAGATAAAAAACAGGAAGTGTATTGATCTGCAATAATCAGTTGTACAACAGATTGCTCCGCTTTTTTGTATAAGACAAATGCGTTCTTATTTTTAAAACAATTTTTCGTAATTTTATCTAATGCTTCTGCGTATGTTTGAGAAAAATTCATATACCTGTTATCTGTTAATTCAGTTGCCATTGTTTATCATACTCCTTTTTTTGTTAGCTGCTTGTAGCAAGCCTGATAAAGAATATGCAGTAATCAAAGGTACTACAAATCATCATGAATGGGAAGTGCCTGGACTGAAAGTTTATATAAAAAAAAATGCACCAACTTTTCCAGGATTTAATAGTGCAGTATATGATGATAGTACAGTATCAGTAAGTAGTGAACGATTTAAGGCGCCATTTGTTTTTAGGTATCTCGAGCCCGGCGATTATTATTTGATGGCGAATGGTTATGATACTTTATTTGGTATGCCTGTGAAAGGAGCATTAGGGGTGAGTATTTACGACAATTATGAAATCAAAAATGTTCAATTAATCGTAAGTGAATAATCATTCTTTTAGAAAAAAAATTAATTAAATACTATAGCTTTGTATCTAATATGAGTAAAACAGACAAATTAAAATCGTATAACCCAAGTGGAGTAGGTTCAAGCGATAGTTTATATGGCTTACCTTTTAATTTTGAAGAATCGAAAGTAATCATACTTCCTGTGCCATGGGATGTTACTGTATCATATGGATATGGCACCCATGAGGCTCCTGAGCGTATATTAGAAGCTTCAGCACAAGTTGATTTATATGATTTTGACAATCCTGATGCATGGGAATCTGGTATTTATATGTTGGATATTTCTGAGGAAATACAAGCCTCTAGTCATATGAATAGAGCAAAAGCATCTGAGATTATTAAATATCAGGAAAAAGGCGGCAATGTGCTTGAAAACGCTGTTTTAAAACAAAATTTACAAGAAGTGAATGAAGCGAGTGCAGAGATGAATAAATGGGTTTTTGAACAATGCTCTGCTATTATAAATCGCGATAAAATAGTGGGATTATTAGGAGGAGATCATAGTACTCCATTAGGATATTTAACTGCCTTAGCCAATAAATATGAAAATTTTGGAATTTTACAAATTGATGCACATGCCGATTTACGCAATGCATACGAGGGATTTACTTATAGTCATGCCTCAATAATGTATAATGCCTTAAATGAAATTAAAAACATTAGTAAATTGATTCAGGTGGGTGTTCGAGATATCTGTCACGAAGAAGTCGATTTCATTAATAATAGTAAAGGACGTGTGGTTGCTTATTTTGATCCATTCTTAAAAGAACAATCCTATTTAGGCAAACATTGGAATAGTATCTGTGAACATATCATTAAAGATTTACCACAACATGTATATATCAGTTATGATATCGATGGTTTAGACCCTAAGCTTTGTCCTGGTACAGGTACACCTGTAGCCGGCGGATTAGAAGTGGAGATGGTCAATTATTTAATTGGAAAAGTAAAAGAAAGTGGACGTAAAATTATAGGTTTTGATTTAGTAGAAGTTGGTACCAGCGAATGGGATGCAAACGTAGGTGCTAGAGTACTATATAAGCTATGTAATTTAGCATCTATCGATTAATAAAATAAAAAAAACTTATAATTTATATGAAAAATTCATTCCTATTTATTCTTTTAATTTCGCTCATTAGCGCTTCAAGTATTGCACAAAAACCTAAACAATTATTAGGTAAATGGCAGTTTGCTAAAATTGTATACAAAGGCGAAACCATAGATAAAAACAATCCAGAAACTTCTAAAAAAGCATTATTTAAAATGATGCATGATGCAGACCCAAGCACTACAGAAGATCAAGTAGAAAGTAGTTTTGCCTTGATGTTGATGGTATTTGATATGATGACATATGAATTTCAAACTAAAGGTATAGTAAAGGTTGCTGGAACTAAAGGAACCTATACCTTAAAGAAAAATTTGCTGACTATAAAAACAGAAGGTTCTGATGAAGAAACGAAATTAAACATTCAGTTTAAAGATAATTATTTACTCATGGGAAGCGCTGATGCCAAAGACCAAGGCGATATGTATTTTACAAAAGCGGACAAATAAAATAGATTATTTTTTTACAGCATGCACTAATATAGAAACACTCATAATAGGAATATTAGTAGTAGTGCTATTGAAAAAATAATGCAACATAAAACGTTTAAAAGCAGATTCTTTAAGTACATCTAAAGGAGCAGTGATATATTGCATACTTTTTACTTCAAATCCCGAATCTTCCATTAATTTTTTAATTCTTGATTTAGAATAGATACGTGCATTGGCTAATGGCTCATGAATAAAACGTGGCATCCAAGATAAAAAAGGTACACGTTTGGTTCTGTATCCAGGAATTTTGGCACCATGTATTTCAAATATCCACCATTTATTAGGTACGCTAATCACTGCCTCTCCTCCTGCTTTTAAGCATTTAGCATAATTAGCAACACTTTTTTCTTCCAATAAATGTTCAATTACTTCAAAGCTGATGAGTCGTTCAAATTGTTTTTCGGGAAGTTGTTTTTCAATATTTAAAACTTGAAATTGCACATTCGAAAAGGCATTATTAAATTGTTTAAATTCGAGTTCATGATCGTTATTTATATCGGTGCCCAAACAAGTTTTAAACTCATTTGCTAACATCGAAATAGAGGCTCCATTACCACATCCAATCTCAATTAAATCAAAGTCTTTATTGAAAAATCCAGGAATTTCTCGAGTCAATTCTACTCGTCTACTCACAATTTTATCTGTTAGATCCGCAGGTCTACCCAAGTAGTGTTCGTCTCTAAAAAGTTTTTCATCTATCTTTGTCATATCAATTACAAAAATAGTTAAAATATGGCAACTGATACAATTCTTGTTACCGGAGCAAAAGGACAAATAGGAAGTGAACTAGTTTTAGCATTAAGAAAAATATATGGCGAATCGAATGTAGTAGCCTCAGATATCTCAGCAGTCAGTGCTGATAAAGACATGGGACGATTTGAATTGCTGGATGTAACGGATAGTAATCGAGTACATGAAGTTTTACAAAAAAATAATATTACCCAAATATATCATTTAGCGGCATTGCTTTCGGGCACTAGCGAAAAGAATCCTGCTTTAGCTTGGAAAATCAATATGGATGGTCTTTTCAATGTTTTAGACAATGCTTTAGACAAGGGCATTTCAAAAGTATTTTGGCCTAGCAGTATCGCTGTATTTGGTCCAAATAGTCCTAAATCCAATACGCAACAATATTGTGCGATGGATCCCACTTCAGTGTATGGTGTAAGTAAATTGGCTGGAGAAGGATGGATACGTCATTATAATTTAAAACGTAATATGGATATTCGAAGTGTTCGCTATCCAGGCTTAATTAGTTATAAAACCAAAGCAGGTGGAGGAACTACTGATTATGCGGTAGATATTTATTTTGAAGCCAAAGAAAAAGGACATTATACTTGTTTCTTAAAGGAAGATACGTACTTGCCTATGATGTATATGCCAGATGCTATTCGTGGCACTATTGAATTGATGGAAGCACCTAAAGAATCTATTTTAATAAAAGATAGTTATAATTTAAGTGCTATGAGTTTTTCTCCAAAAGAGGTAGTAGCATCTATTCAAAAAGAAATTCCAACTTTCACTACCGAATATATACCCGATTTTAGACAAGCCATTGCAGATAGCTGGCCACAAAGCATTGATGCCTCCTATGCTGCTAAAGAATGGAATTGGAAACCTGAATTCGATTTAGATAAAATGACCAAGGATATGTTGGCTAATGTTGATCCAAAATAAGATTAACAAGCTCTTGTTGTGAATGTCCGCCACCACTTAAACTACTTTGTTCTTTACCTTCTTTGTAAATAACAATTAAGGGGAAAGAATTAATATTCAATTTATCGAAAAGCGCTTTATCTTCATCAAAATCAATTGTTGCTATACGTACTATAGAAAGCATTTCTCTGTTTAGCGCCAGCATTTCAATGGCAGGCATTTGCATTTCACAAGCACTACAATGACTCGCATGAAAAAAGACTAATGTAACACCTGTTTTTATAAATGATTCGAATGATTCGTATTGATGAATTTTTTCAATTACTATTACATCCTCTTGCGCCCATATAAAATGAAAACTAATTACAAACAAAAAAGAAAACAATAGCTTTTTCATATATATAAAAGTACGAAATTATTATAACAAAAAAGTCCTGAGTTATCAGGACTTTTATTAATTCGATTACGAATTTTGAACTGTAAATATAAATGTGTCTTTTTGTATATCAATCAAAATATGATCATTTTTTTTGATTTTATCCGCCAACATTTCTTTGGATAGTTCTTTTATCAAAGTCTGTAAAATCAATCGTTTCAGCGGACGTGCACCATACTGAGGTTCGTAACCATGCTCGGCCAACCAATCAGCTACTGCTGGAGTAAATTCGGCTGTAATTTCATTTTCAGCCAATTGTTTTTTCAGATGATCTAATTGAATCCCTACGATTTCTTTTATTTGATTTTGCATCAAAGGTTGGAACATAATGATTTCATCAATTCGATTTAAAAACTCGGGACGAACTACTGTTTTAAGACGTTCTAATACTTCAAGTCTAGTCGTCTCTACAATCGTATACAAATCTTTATCATCTTTTATTTTAGCAAAATTTTCTTGAATGATATCCGAACCGATATTCGAAGTCATGATGATGATACAATTTTTAAAGTTCACCATTCTACCTTTGTTATCTGTTAGTCGACCTTCATCCAATACTTGCAAAAGAATATTAAAAACATCTGGATGTGCTTTTTCTAATTCATCTAAAAGTACTACAGAATATGGTTTTCGACGAATCGCTTCGGTTAATTGTCCCCCTTCTTCATATCCAACATACCCTGGAGGCGAGCCCACTAAGCGCGATACCGCATGTTTTTCTTGGTATTCACTCATGTCTATGACAGTTAAAGCAGATTCATCATCAAATAAGAAATCTGCTAAAGATTTAGCTAACTCTGTTTTACCAACTCCAGTAGTACCCATAAATAAAAATGAACCTATTGGTTTTTTCAAATCGCTCAAACCAGCTCTACTTCTGCGAATAGCATCACTTACTGCTTCTAAAGCTTTCTCTTGACCTTTTACTCGTTTGTTTAATTCTGATTCTAAACGAAGTAATTTCGACTTCTCTCCTTCCAACATTTTTGTAATCGGAATACCCGTCCATTTAGCAACAATTTCAGCAATATCTTCGGCATCTACATTCTCTTTTAGCAATTTACTTTGACCGCTATTATTCTTTACTTCTTGTTCTGCTGTAGCAATTTTAGTTTCTAACTCTTTTATTTTACCATAACGAATTTCAGCCACTTTACCATAATTGCCATCTCGTTCAGCCTTTTCTGCTTCTAATTTAGCGGCTTCAATCTGTTTTTTAAATTCTTGAATACTATCTAATTTACTTTTTTCATTTTCCCATTTACTTCTATAGTCATTACGTTCTTCACTCAATTTTGAAATTTGTTCGCTTAATACATGAATTTTCTGTTCGATTGTTTTACGTTTTTCATCTGTCATTGAACCAATTTCTAATTCTTGTTTAATCGCTTCTCGTTCAATTTCGAGTTGTTGAAGTTTGCGTTCTAATTCATCTAATTCTTCAGGTAACGAATCGATTTCTAAGCGTAATTTAGCTGCTGCTTCATCAATTAAATCAATCGCTTTATCAGGTAGAAAACGTTCAGTGATATATCGATTACTCAATTGTACAGCACTCACGATCGCTTCATCTTTAATCTTCACTTTATGATGACTCTCATATCGTTCTTTCAAGCCTCTTAAAATAGAGATAGCATCTTCCATACTTGGTTCATCTATTTTCACTAATTGAAATCGACGAACTAATGCCTTATCTTTTTCAAAATATTTTTGATATTCATCAGAAGTGGTAGCACCTATGGCACGTAATTCGCCACGAGCCAAAGCAGGTTTTAAGATATTAGCTGCATCCATGGCTCCTTCACCCCCACTACCAGCACCAATTAACGTATGAATTTCATCGATAAATAGAATAATATTTCCAGCACTTTCTTTTACTTCATTAATGACCCCTTTCAAGCGCTCTTCAAATTCGCCTCGATATTTTGCACCAGCTGTAAGTGCTCCCATGTCTAAGGCAAAAATAATTTTGTTTTTTAAATTTTCAGGAACATCTTTATTGATGATACGAAAGGCTAAGCCTTCTGCAATAGCGGTTTTACCAACTCCAGGTTCACCAACTAATATTGGGTTATTTTTAGTACGTCTACTTAAGATATGTAATACTCTACGAATTTCTTCATCGCGACCTATTACTGGATCTAATTTACCATTACTGGCTTGTGCATTTAAATTCACTGCATATTTTTCTAATGCATTATATTTCATTTCTGCATTTTGATCATTGATTTTAGAGCCTTTGCGCATATCTTGAATGGCTTTTTTTAGAGGCTCATCCTGAATACCACATTCTTTTAAAATTTTTGCCACATCATCTTTTAAGGATAACATGGACAAAAGTAAATGTTCAAGTGAAACATAATCATCACCCATTTCTTTAGCCAGTGAACCAGCTTTTAATATGAGTTGATTAAAAGAAGGACTTGGATTTGCCACTTGTTCATTACTCAATTTAGGTAAAGATTCTAATTTATACACTACTTTAGCTTCGAGTAATCGACTATCAATTTGCATATTTTTCAATAGAAATTGAATATAATCTTTAGATGTTTCTAAAATTCCATTAAGTATGTGAATTGGCTCTATACTACTATTTTTTCTAGTAAAAGCTACCTGTTGAGCGTTGGCTATCGCTTCTAAGGATTTTTGTGTGAATTGGTCTTGATTCATAGTTTATTTTTATTTATTTTTTCGTTTGCAAGTATATTATCAATAAATTTACCAATGTTTATTTAGGAAAATTTGACATACCATAATTTATAAAAAAGGAAATTATTACATGCTTAATGCCAATCATCCACTATTAAAAGTAAATCCTGTCATACAATTTGTTAGTATACTGACAATAGTAACAATCGCTATTTTGCTTTCGAAAATGAATCTGTATCACAATTCAAATGATTGGAATGTGGTATGCTTTGGATTGTTATTTTATATTATTATTAATGTTCTTTTAGGGATCTTCCAATACAAGGTACTACAATATATAGGATTATCAATACTTATTTATATCGCCTTGCTCTTTTGTTTTCTTTTTATGGGCAAATTTGGACTCATAGATAGTATTCGTACTACTACTTCTCATAAAATGGTTATTGTAGCTTCAACTGTATTTTATTTAGTGTTAACTGTTATATCTCAGTTAATACGAATATTATATACTCAAACACAAAATATTTAAGATGAAATTTACGTTTAGTCCACATATTGCAATCAAAGTAAAATCTTATGAAAAAGCATGTAAATTTTATAACGATATATTAGGATTCGATTTAGTTCAAACCAAAAAAAATGAAACCCATATTAATAAAGATGGGATTAATTTTTATATAGAAAATGATGAAAATAGTAGTGCTACATTTTTTGAATTTAAAGTAGATTCTGTTAAAGAATCGCTGGATATTTTTGAAGCTGAACAATGTATAGTCATTGAAAGATACTCAGATAAGAATGTGATGATACAAGATCCGTATGGTATGAAATTTCATATTTGGGAAGAAGGAGCTATATTATAATTAAGAATGATTAATTAATAATTAATAGAAAAACAAAATCTATTCAAGGAAATACAATTCTTAATTCTTAATACTTAATTCGTAATTCGTAATTTTTTAATTCGTAATTTGTAATTCATAATTTTTAATTCTTAATTCTTAATGTACTATCGTTTATTCCTTTTTCTATTACTTAGTTTATCTGCAAATGTGGCCATTGCAAAATTACAATTAGCCAATATATTTGGGAATAAAATGGTGCTTCAACAACGAGAGTTAGTTAGTATTTGGGGAAGAGATACGACAAATCAAACTATTAATATTACAGCAAGTTGGGGGCAATCTGCAAAAACTACTTGTGATAAAAATGGATATTGGAAAGTATTTATACAAACACCTACTGCTGGTGGTCCGTATACCTTGACAATTATTGGTACACGAAAAATGATTTTGAAAGATATTCTGATTGGAGAAGTATGGTTAGCATCTGGACAATCGAATATGGCGATGAAAGCTAAAGGGTATGATCAAATTCCGGTGGAAGATATAAAGCGAGTTATTGCAGAAGCACGCAATAATCAAATTAGAATGTTTAATGTATTAAACAAATATAATCAGCTCGAACAAGAGGATGTATATGGAAGATGGTTGAGTTGTGATACAACAACTATTAAGCAATATAGTATGGTGGCTTATTTTTTTGCGAAACGTTTGCAAGAGCAATTACATATCCCTATTGGTATTATCAATGCCTCGGTGGGTGGTTCTGATATAATAGCATGGATGGATTCGAGCACCTATAACCATTTGGATTTTAGTGTGACGATAAATAAAGAACATCCCAAAGATTTCACAAAATATCCAACTCAACTATATAATGGAATGATACATCCTATATTGGACTATCGAATAAAAGGTGTTATATGGTATCAAGGAGAATCGAATGCCGCAAGAGCAGATGAATATGAACGATTATTAAAATCGCTGATTCAGTCGTGGCGACAGCTTTTTAAACAAGATAACTTAGCTTTTTATTATGTACAGATAGCACCCTATAACTATCCGAATATTAATGCTGCCTATTTAAGAGAAGCACAATGGAAAGTCTATAAAACTGTAAAAAACACAGGAATAGTAAGTACTTCAGACATTGGCGATTGTTTAAATATTCATCCAATCAATAAAGAAACAGTTGGCAATCGCTTAGCCAATTGGGCCTTAGCGAAAGAGTATCATCAAGAGTCGGTTGTTTATTTAGGTCCAATATATAAAGAAAAGAAGCTTATTGCCAATCATCAGATTGAATTGTTATTTGATACGAATGGAGGGAAACTACTCTGTAAAGGTAATGATATTCTTGGTTTTGAACTAGCTGGAGCGGATAAGCAATTTTATCCTGCAAAAGCAATAATAGCAACGGATAACAGTATTCTAATTTCTTCAGATAAAGTGAGTACCCCTCTCGAAGTTAGATATTGTTTTCAAAATTGTATACAAGGAAATTTATATAATAGTGCCCATTTACCTGCTTTTCCTTTTCGGACAGATGATTTTTAAGGTTGTCACACCAAGGCGTGATTAAGTGCTTAATGTTGAGAGATAAATATATTCGAATAATTGGTTGAAAGCTAGTAACAGAAATAGAACATATAATATTATTCTTTTTAAAATCCGATTTTATTTCTGGGAGTTGATGGCTCTTCTTCCTTTGTTATCAAATGATTTAAAGCATCAAATATATCATTTATATCTTTTTCGTTTAGTTCTGTTCTTCTATCAAGTTTTAATACTTGTTTCTCGATTGTTACAAGTTTTAAAGTTATATCTTGATGGTTCATCATTATTTCTTTGAGCTTAGTATAGACACGCATTATCTTAATATTTACTTCTATTGCAATAGTACTATTCAGAACGCTAGATAACATCAGTACTCCGTGTTCTGTAAATGCAAAAGGTAATTTCCTTCTTCCTCCCCAGCTTGAAGTCGCATTTTGCGACTTCAAGTTTTGATACTCAAATTCAGTAATTTGAAACATAAAATCCTCTGGAAAACGAAGCATATTTCTTTTTACTTGCTCGTTCAACCTCTTCGTTTCTATACCATACATTTCGGCTAAATCTTCATCTATCATTACTTTTTGTCCTCGAATAATAAATATCTTACTTATTAATAACCTTTCATTTAGATTTATATTATTCATCTTATTTAATCTTAATTAATTGTTCAATAGCCATTAGACATACTTCGAAACTATACAATAATGTGTTAAGCAAAAATCTTAATTTCACCTATTTCAGATTTCAGTTCATAAATGGTTTATGGTAAGTCAGAGACTGACGAGTGAAGTATTATAGGTAATAAAATAAAAAGGATCAATTCATTTTTTAAATCCGATTTTATTTCTGGGTGCTGATGGCTCTTCTTCCTTTGCAATCAATTGATTAATAGCATCAAAAACATCTTCTATATCTTTCTCATTTAATTCTGTTCTCCTATCTAGCTTCAATACTTGCTTCTCAATTTTGGATAACTTTATCATTATATCTTGATGGTTTATTAATAATTGACGCATTCTTGTAAATGTTCTTATTATCTGGATGTTTACTTGTATGGCTGTTGAACTATTTAATACACTAGATAACATGGCAACTCCCTGTTCTGTGAATGCATAAGGCATTTTCCTTGTTCCTCCCCAACTTGATGTCACAATTTGTGATATCAAGTTTTCAAACTCTTCTTTATTTAACTGAAACATAAAGTCTTTTGGGAATCTTTCAATATTACGCTTAATTGATTGATTAAATACTCTCGTTTCTACTCCATACATCTCTGCTAAATCTCTATCTAGCATCACTTTTTGTCCTCGAATAGTATAAATCTTAGAAACAATATGCTTTTCGTTTATTGTTGGTATAATTGACATGGCCTAATTTTTCTGTAAACTTATAAAAGCTTCTATTGAATACCTATCATTAAGCATTTACAAGAGAATATAAGTAGTTGGGTATAAAAAAAGCGAAATAGTATTAACTATTTCGCTTTGATGCGTTCCTGCAGGGATTCGAACCCCGAACCTTCTCATCCGTAGTGAGATGCTCTATCCAGTTAAGCTACAGAAACATTTTTGAACCAAAAAAACTAATTTCCCTAATTCGATGCAAAGATATAAAAATTATTTCTTTTCCTCTCCCTCTTCTTCATTTTCAACTTTCGTATAATACACTTTTACGTCTGATTTACCCGACTTATTATGATAAATCAAGGTATTATCCGTCAAAGAGTCTAATATTAATGCCGACTCTTCCTTATTATCATTGGCTAATAAGTAAAATGCATTATCCTTCACTTTCCATTTTCCTTTGGTTAATTTGCCATCAATAAAAATAGAATAGGTTTTATCTTTTTCTAAAGATAATACCGGACTGTTTAATTGTTGTCCAGAGATTATAAAACCAGTGGTTTCCATACTTACCAACTTCCAATCGCCTTCTAACTTCTCTTCTACTTTATTTTCACAAGAACTTAAGGCAATTATACCAATCATAATCATGGCAAATCGTAGCATATATTTTTTCATATCTATTTATTTTCTGTTTTTTCTAAGGTCATCTGAACTTCATATCCCTGATTCTTACTTTTCAATACTAATTTTTTATCGTCAACGGATACAATATCTACAACCGCATACGAATTTAATAAATCATCATACATGGTTATTTTCTTCAAGTCTTTATCTACTGTCCATTTACCAGTAGCCATCTCCCCTTTTTCTTTCGTAACGAGTGTACTATCGGCTTTAAATTCAAAGGATGAAGTTCGCACATACTCTTCAATATGTTGTTTGTATAATTCTTTTAATTCGGGGGCTACTTCTTGGTTATTTTTATATTCTTTTAATTGCCAAAAACCTATGATTTTTGTTTCCGGTTTTTGTTTACAGGCTGCAAATACTACCGTAAAAAGAACTACTAGCAAAATTACTTTTTGTTTCATCATAAATTACAGCTTAAGTTGATTTTATTATCTTTAATTTTAATCGTTCAATAATTTGAATCGATTTTTTTTCAAGGCACAAAATTACAATTTTAACGCAATATTTTTATGAAAATCAAATGTATTTTTTGTTCAAAAACCAATGAATCCTATTGGATTGAAGCGATTAAATACTATGAGAAAAAATTAAAAAACTATGTTTCTATTGAGATTATAGAGCTTAACGACTTGAAAAACACTAAAAACATGGATCAAAAAACCATTCGACAAAAAGAAGGCGAATTGATTCTAGGTAAGATAACTGCTACTGATAAAGTTATATTATTAGATGATAAAGGGAAAGAATATACTTCCATGCAATTATCCGAATTTATCAACCAATTACAAATTCAATCAACCAAATCACTTGTCTTTGTTGTTGGAGGAGCTTATGGATTTTCACCGGAAGTATATCAACGCGCAGCGTCACAATTGAGTTTGTCTAAACTTACTTTCTCGCATCAAATGGTACGCGTTATTTTTTTAGAACAGTTGTATCGGGCTTATGCTATTATACATAATGAACCCTACCACCATGAGTAACACTTGACTTTAAAATGTTACTCTAACATATGCAATATCTTCCATAATTCTAACTGTTTACATTTATAACGTATCTTAATTATAAAAAATTATACATTTACTTTTCATATTTGCTTAAATTATGTCAATTACTATAATTATTATTATCATTACTGCAATAGTTTCTTTTATTGCATTTCAAAATAAAGATTTACGTGCTCGATTGATTTTCTATCCTGTTTCTATTAAAGATTACAATCAGCATTATAGATGGATTACGAGTGGCTTCGTACATGCAGATACTAGCCATCTTTTCTTCAATATGTTTGCCTTATTTTCATTTGGTTCTAATGTAGAAAATATCTTTCTACAGGAGTTTGGTTCAATGGGCAAAATATATTTCTTAATTCTTTATATTACAGCTATTCCTTTAGCTTCTATGTACGACTATTTTACGAATAAGGACAATCCTCGCTATGCAGCTTTGGGCGCTTCAGGAGCAGTAGCTGCCATTATATTTGCCTCTATTATGTATGAACCTCTAGGCAAAATTTATATGTATTTTATTCCTATTGGAATCCCATCAGTTGTTTTTGGTGTGCTGTATTTAGTCTACAGTTATTATATGTCACAAAAAGCGAACGATAATATTGGACATAGTGCCCATTTTTATGGAAGTGTTTATGGGGTTCTATTTACGATTGCTACCAATCCACAGGTAGTACCACATTTTATACATATTATTACCAATTTTAAAAACTATTACTAATGATAATCGATTTACGAAGTGATACCGTGAGTAAACCTACTACAGGGATGTTAGAGGCTATGATGCGCGCTCAAGTGGGGGATGATGTTTTTGCTGAAGATGAAACAGTAGCTTTATTAGAAGCTCGTGTGGCCGCCATGTTTGGCATGGAGGCTGGCTTGTATTGCCCTAGTGGCACTATGAGCAATCAAATTGCTATCAAAGCACATACACAACCTTTAGATGAAATTATCTGTGATCAATTAGCACATATTTATAATTATGAAACGGGTGGATGGGCTTTTCACAGTGGCGTATCTATTAAATTATTGCCAAGCGAAAGAGGAATCATGATACCCAGTGCTTTAGAAGCTGGTATACAACCTGATTTTGATTGGTTGCCTAATACCAGTTTAGTTTGTATTGAAAATACCGTGAACCGTGGAGGTGGAAGTGTATATACTTTAGAAGAGATGAAAGCCTTACAACCCATCTGTAAACAATATGGTTTACACTATCATTTGGATGGGGCTAGAATTTTTAATGCCTTAGTCGCTAAAAACTACAGCCCAACTGATTTACATGGCATATTTGATAGTATTTCGATTTGTTTTTCAAAAGGCTTAGGAGCTCCAATTGGGTCGGTTTTAGTGGGTTCTAAAGCATTTATTAAAAAAAGTAGAAAGATTCGAAAAGTGATGGGTGGTGGTATGCGTCAGGCTGGATTCCTTGCTGCAGCTTGTTTATTTGCACTCGATCATCATATTGATCGTTTAGCCGACGACCATACAAATGCTCAATTATTAGCAAAAGCATTAGAAAAAAATGCATTGGTAAGTTCTATTCGAAATGTCGAAACGAATATTGTTATTTTTTCTATGATTGATAAAGAAACTACCGATCGTTTTGTAGCTTATCTTGCCGCTAACGATATCAAAGCAGTCCCATTTGGAGGAAATAGCATTCGCTTTGTAACCCATATCGATATTAGTGCTGATATGATTCAACGAAGTATGGAAGTGATAGAAAAATTTGTATAATTATTTGCCTCCTGTTATTTTTATTAATAGGATCATCACTAAAAATAAAATAATGAATAAGGTCACTGTAGATAGAAATATTACCGTGATGACGCGCCATATTACTGTTTTGATATGCGCTTTATACATTCTTCTGGCTCCATAAATAGATGAAAGAATTAAGATGCTAAAGTTTAATAAACTGGCTACACTCGAAATATTAATCCATTGTAACAGAATAAAGGGTAATAAAATTAATGATATTACCACAGTAATGATATTGGCAAACGTTAATCCATAGGTTGCTATCACTAAATGTTCGGCCAAATTATAACCTGCATTTTTAAATAAGATTCGCATATAAAAAGCAATAGGAATAACACAAATAATATTGGTTACTACTGCTTTGCCAAAAAAGAAATTAAAAATCTCGGAGGCTCTTTCAGGTAAATTATTCGTATTAAAACCTAAGTATTCATTGATGAATGAGGTTTCTAATAATAATTCTAAACTCGATGTTTTAGGACCTATATAAATCAAAATGGTATGCACAATCCAGATCACAATGGTTAGACTAATCATATAACTCAAAGGATTGGCGTATTTTTTACGATTGCCTCGAATATAGGCTAGAGAGACAATTCCAGGATGTTTGAGTTGTGATACAAACGTTTGCCAATAAATCGAATCTACTAAAAAAAGTCGTTTTGAAAATTCAATTAATAGATATAAAAAATCTAGTCGTTTTAAATTAAGTTCATTACCACAGATATTACAAAAGTGGCCTCTACGCATCTCTTTACAATTGGGACATATACGTTGTTCTAATTCTTCACTCATAATTTCATTGCAAAATTAAAATATTCCTACTAATAATTGTAAATACCTATAAGCATTTAATAATAATTGACTGTTGCGAATTTAAAATATGCACTTGTCAATTTTGGCTATTAGATATTGCAGATTAATGCATATATTTATTTTTCAAATGACATATATGAGATTTATATCTATACTTTTAATCGCCGTGGGTCTATGTAGTTTTTGTTTGATGTATTCACATCAAAATAAAATTCAAAAGACCACAAAAAATAAAAACACTAGCAATGCACCTTATGGAATAGGCGAAGCAAATGATCGAGCTACTTATGAGTATAAACGATTGGCCAATCCAACTACTGGAAAAATCCCAGCTAATATTCGTTCAAAAGAATTACAATTTGCTGCGACACTTCCTAAAAATAATGAGGGGAGCAGAAGTGTTAGTTGGATGAGCCGAGGACCAAATAATTTTGGCGGTAGAACGCGTGCCATTGGCGTAGATATCGCAAATGAAAATATTCTACTAGCTGCAAGTGTAACGGGTGGCATATTCAGAAGTACCAATGGTGGGGCACTATTTACACAAACCCTCACTCCTGCTCAATTAAAATCTGCGACTTGTTTAGCACAAGATATCCGAAGTGGACATACGAGTACATGGTATTGTGGAACAGGTGAATTTTATGGCATCAATAGTATTGCCTCGTTTTCAAATTTAGCCAGTGGAAATGGTATTTATAAATCCACCAATAATGGAGTTAGTTGGACTTTAATCCCTTCTACTGTTTCTAATACACCTACTACTCATCTTACCCTAGGCGATTTTGATGTAGTTTGGGATATCGTTTGTGATAAAACCAATAGTTCACAAGATGTAGTATTAGCAGCCGTTTATGGGGGGATTTATAGAAGTACAGACGGAGGAACTAGTTGGACGGCTGTATTAGGTTTAGATACAGTTGGAGGGGTGGCAGAATATGTCGATTTAAAACAGACTCCTTCAGGTATTTTTTATGCGACCTTAAGCAGTACCTCTATCGATAAAGGGATTTGGAGAAGTATAGATGGAATTAATTGGATTAATATCACTCCTGCAGGCTTTGCATCTACGTATGACCGAATGGAATTAGCGTATGCACCAAGCGATGAAGCTCAAATTTATATGATTGCTAACACACCGGGTACAGGTTCAAATGCCCATCAATTATGGCATTATCAATATGTTAGTGGAGATGGTTCGGGTGCAGGTGGTACTTGGCAAAATAGAACGACCCACTTACCCGATGAACATTGTACAGGATTTTTCACCTTTGATTTTGCTTATTATTCTTCTCAAAGTAGTTATGATATGTGTATTGCTGTTAAGCCCGATGATCCTAATTTTGTTTTATTAGGAGGCACTAATATCTATAGAAGTACAGATGGATTTACCACCGATAATTATAAATGGATTGGAGGATATCAATGTGATACAATAAAACATTCAAATTATGTTTGGCCTAATCATCATCCAGATCAACATATGTTACTTTTTAAAAATTCAAATGCTAATTATGTTTACTCGACAAATGATGGCGGAATTTATGCAAGTTCAGATATCACTATAGAAACACCTTTGTATATCAGTTTAAATAATAGTCATAAGGCTTCTCAATTTTACACCGTAGCTATTGAACCTGGCAATGCCAGTAGTAAAGTGATTGTAGGTGGGTTGCAGGATAATGGGACTGAATTCACCGCTTCCGATAATGCCAGCGTTGATTGGAAACATGTATTTTATGGTGATGGTGCATTTTGTGCGATTACCCGAAATAGAACCAATTATTATCTATCTTATCAAAGTGGTAAAGTGTTCAAATTTGAAATACAAGATGATGGAACTGTATTAAATTTAACTCGAATTGATCCTACTACTGGCAGTGGATATGACTTTATCAATCCCTTTATTTTAGATCCTTCTAACGATAATGTGATGTATTTATGTGGCGGTAAAAATATATGGAGAAATGATAGTTTAAATTATATTCCTGTAATAAATGATGAATATAATACCCTTAGAACGGGATGGAAAAAATTAATTAATACTTCGACTGGAATTGGATTTAGTTCTCCTTCATTATCTGCCTTAGCCATGGGTCAAAACAATTCATTAAAATTATATTTCGGAACCGATAATGGACAAATTTACGTATTAGATACAGCATCAAGTACTACTTGTGCAAAACGATTGATTTCGAATAGTTCTATGCCTACAGGTGCTTATGTAAGTGCTATTAGTGTTGATCAGCAAGATGCAAATAAAGTCATCGCTTCTTTTTCGAATTATGGAATTAAAAGTATTTTCTATAGTAGTGATGCCGGTGCGAATTGGCAAGATGTGAGTGGCAATTTGGAACAAAACCCAGATGGTAGTGGAGATGGGCCTTCCATTAATTGGATACATATTTATCATGATGCTGATACTACTATTTATTTTGCAGGGACTAGTGTAGGTTTATTTTCGACTTCGGTTTTGAATGGTACTTCTACCATTTGGACACAAGAAGGAGCCAGTACCATTGGTAATATATCGGTAAATATGATCACTTCAAGAACCTATGATGGAACCGTGGTGATAGGCACACATGGTAATGGGGTGTATTCTATGCAATTAAAAAGTAGTGTAGGTATAGCGTCTGCAGAAAATTTATTTATGTCGGCTCAAGTATATCCTAATCCGATGAAAGAGCAAACACAAATTGATTTTACATTAAGCAATGAAGTTGAAATGAGTATTACCGTATATTCTATTTATGGTGATATAATCAAACATTTAGTTGATGATCAGGAAATGAAAGCAGGTCATTATCAAATGAGTTGGGATGGTAAAAACGATCAAGGAAATATGGTGAGTAATGGTCAATATTATATTGTCTTACAAGATCGAGAAGCACATCGAAAAACATTGAAAACAATAAAGTATAATTAATCAATACATATACAAATAAAGCAACCATTTTTTTAAATTAACTAAACAACACATGAAAAAAAATCTTGAAAGTAGATGCTGCCCTGAATGCGGGGAGTCTCTAATTGGTCGTTCTGATAAAATATATTGTACCGACCATTGTCGCAATCATCATAACAATAGAATAAATAGCGACCAAAATAATATGATGCGTGCCATCAATAATATTTTACGCAAAAACAGACGCATATTAGATCAATTACTAGTGGATGAAATATCAAAATCTACCAAACAAAATTTATCAGAACTTGGATTAAATTTTAATTATTATACGCATACAACTATTGATAGAAAAGGAATTGTATATTATTCTTGTTATGATATTACTTATGCATTAATAGAAAGAGACATGGTACTTATCATGCATAGAGATAAAATGATCGAGCGAATTGGACATAAAAAAACTGCTACGAACCTAGCTTTAGTCTCGTAGCAGATTTCTTGTAATTTTGAATTGTTAAGTGTTTAATGATGTCAAACGTTAGTTTGATCTATGATTTTTTATGCAAAATGTATTACTTAGCTTGAATCCCGAAGTACCGAACGTTCGGTACAGGACCTAATTCGTAATTAATAATTCTTAATTACTTAATTACTTATTACACATCACAACAAGATATTTTAATATCAATTGTTCTTGACCAGGAGTAATTTGAATTTTACCGGCTTTTGTATTTGCTTTTTGAACCATGTTTGGAACGATAGCTTTCCATTCATCTTCTGAACGAGCATTTGGTTTTTTTAAGCCATGACAAACACCACATTCAGCACTATATATGGTGCCCCCATTATTTAAATCTGCAACTGTAGTTAAACTCATTTTTTTAGAGATATTATCTGCATCCTCTTGTGTTATTGCCCCTTTTTTAGGCTCTGTAGCAGTAGTACTTGGATTGTTATTAGCATTCGAATTTGTTGTTGTAGTGGTACTTTTTGTTGTTGTACATGATACTATTCCAAATAATATAAAAGATGTAAGAATAAATATGTGAAGTGCTTTCATTATTTTTTTTATGTTTAGATGTTATAACAAATATAGAAATAAAATTGGAAATTAAAAGTATTAAGAATGATAGACTCTAGAAGAGATAATTTTCCCGGTTTCAAAGTATAATACTTCACCTACTCGTAAGTCGGCTTCATTAGGCGTCTGACGGATATATTCCATAAATACTTGTTGTTCATCTGCCATCAAATGGATGATCTCATAATGCAATTCAGGTAGCCGTTTAAAAGCATCTTGCCACCAGTGATGTAAAGCAGCTTTACCTTGAATCAAGCCTAATGTTTCGGGTTGATGCACTTTTAATTTAGGGCTATAATGTTCAGCGTTATCATCATATAAAGCTAAGAGTGCTTCTAAGTCATGTTTATTAAAAGCGTCAAACCATTGGTGTGCTATTTGGATATATTCATTCATACTAAATTTCATTTAAATTATAAAAAACATTTTCCATTTCCTCTATATGTATTTACGGATAGCAGATTTTGTTTATCGATTAATATATGAATCTTATTAAATCGTTCACATACTTCACCAGCTTTGCTATGTCGCATAAATACGGGATCTCCTAATTGAATAGGCACTTTACAATTGCTTATATCCATTGGTGTTTGCACTTCGCCAGTACCTTCCTCTTTAATTAATTTTAAGCCCAGTGGTAAATGCGGAATTGCTTGTTTATTTAATCCTACCGCGCCACTAGCCACATAGCCACCTCCACTACAGGTGATTATCGATGCATTAGGTTTGCGTGTACATTCAATGGCGTACATCAATGCCGCTTGGTGTTTAAATTGTTTATACGAATCGAATAAATGCGAATTGAAAAAACCTGAACCCACCGTTACTTCATTGATATAGGATTCTTCTAAAGTCGATTCGATAGAGCCTGTCCCTCCCCCATTAATTATAGCCAATGGATAACCTGCCGCTTGCAAATAATCAACGCATGCTTTTCGACGAGCAGCAATTTCAGCAATCGATTTTTTCTTTAATAAAGAGATGATACGATTCATTATTCCTTTCGCCGCTACTTGATCTGGTAAGCCCGCTATTTGTGCTTCATAGCCCATTATTCCATGAATATGAATATGAGGTGTGTGTGCTATATACGCGACTAATTCTTTAAGTTGACTTACATTTTTGATACTACTACGATGCACTCCAAAATAGATAAAGGGAAATTGTGAGCTCATATCAATATCGATGCAAACATTTACTTTGGTAGGAATGGAAGCCGCTGATGCTTCAATCAATTGTAGATGTTCTTTCGAATCGACCATAAATGTTACTTGAGCCCCCGTTGCTATTTTCACACAAAGTTGGTGAATATGTTCTTTGTTCACAATTGGATAACCTATCAAAATATTTTGAATATCATTTTCAAGTAAATACAGCGTTTCTTCAGCACTATAACTCATCACACCAATCATATTAGGCGATTGTTCGAGCAACATTTTAAGAATAGCTACAGAACGAATAGATTTAGAAGCAATACGAATGGATTTTCCTTTCGCACGTTGCAAAATAGCGGCGATATTTTGATCTATTAACTCTTTATCTAGCAATAGAAATGGTCGTGGTAGCGCTAAAGTTGCATTTTTATATACTTGATATAGAGTATCTGACATGGTTTAACTATTTTTGTAAAATATTATAGAATCGACACGAAGATAATTATTAAATAAAAAAAATAGGTATGCAAGATTTAAAAGGAATCACATTTGATGAATATGTTATTTTAAGACAAAAAGATTTTCCATCGGCACAAGGAGATTTATCTAAACTATTACGCGATATTGCTCTCGCCTCTAAAGTTATCAATAGAGAAGTAAATAAAGCTGGATTAGTAGATATTTTGGGCATGACTGGTATACGCAATGTGCAAGGAGAAGAAGTTCAGAAATTAGATGAATATGCCAACGAACAAATGATTAAATATTTAAAAGCGGGTGGACAATGCTGTGCAATGGGTAGTGAAGAAGAAGAAGATTTCATTATTGTAACTGATGAGCATGCACAAGAGGCACACTATATAGTGCTTTTCGATCCTTTAGATGGTTCTTCTAATATCGATGTGAACGCCTCTATCGGTACAATCTTTTCTATTTACAAAAGAGTTAGTACCGGTATACCAACTATAGACGATATACTTCAAGCAGGCAAACATCAAGTAGCTGCTGGTTATGTAATATATGGCAGTAGTACGATGATGGTTTACACTACAGGAAATGGCGTGAATGGATTTACATTGGATCCTACTATCGGTGAATTTTGCTTATCGCATCCGAATATACAAACAGCCGCTAATGGCAAAATTTATTCCATAAATGAAGGCGAAACGAATAATTGGCCGCAATATGTAAGAGATTATGTATCGTATTGCAAAGAGAATGTAAAAGACGAAAACAGACCTTACTCACATCGTTATATTGGTTCGATGGTAGCCGACTTACATAGAAATTTAATCAAAGGAGGCATTTTTATTTACCCTCCTACTACTAAAGCTCCTAAAGGTAAATTGCGTTTGTTATATGAATGTAATCCAATGGCTTTTTTAGTGGAACAAGCAGGTGGTAAAGCTACTGATGGCTTGAATCGTATTATGGATATTGAGCCAACAGATTTGCATCAACGCGTACCTGTTTATATTGGTTCGAAAAATATGGTTGAAAAACTAGAAGCATTTAAAGCTGCGGAATAAATAAGTATTAGCCAATTGCTAAACATTTTATAACACTCTAGTATTATACTATTACTAATTCTATCTACTAAATATATATCATGCAAACAAGTAGCTCTTTTGATTTAAAAAACAAAGCTTTACGATTATTTATTGTATTAGCTGCTTTTTTTCTTTGTAATGCTTTAGTTGCAGAATTTATGGGGGTGAAGATTTTTTCACTTGATGATACGCTGGGTTTAACACCTTTACATTTTCATATTTTTGGAGAAGAAATTGTTGGCTTCAGTTTAACTTGTGGCGTATTATTATGGCCTTTCGTATTCATCATGACCGATATCATTAATGAATATTTTGGGATTCGAGGGGTTCGATTTTTATCTATCATAGCCGCTGCCATGGTTGCCTACTCCTTTGTGATGCTGAATCTTGGAATGCATACAGCTCCAGCTTCCTGGTGGATTCATAGTTCGAATTATGGAGAAAAACTCAATTTTCAAGAAGCGTATTTAGCCGTTTTCGGACAAGGAAATAATATTATTGTAGGTTCACTTATCGCCTTTATTATAGGACAATTACTTGATGTATATATATTTCACGCCATTAAAAAAAGAACGGGCGAAAAATATATTTGGTTACGTAGCACAGGTTCTACCCTGTTCTCACAATTCATCGATAGTTTTGTAGTATTGTTTTATGCCTTCTATATTGCTAAAGTTGGTCAAGCAGGTCAATGGACTATTCCTTTAGTTTTAGCTGTAGGAAGCGTCAATTATATCTATAAATTCATTATGGCTATTGCGCTAACTCCTATGATTTATCTGGGACATAAGTTAATTGAGCTATACTTAGGTAAGGAATTAGCACAAGAATTAAAAGATAAAGCACATCATCAATAAACTAGAATGCGCTTATAAATCCCAAACCGATTTGCGTTCGCTATATATATAATCGTTCATCTTAAACCAAAAGGCTAATATCAAATAAATGATAATAGGTGAACCAGCAGTTACAAATGATAAATAGATAAAAAATAATCGAATGTTTTTTTTAGGCATTTTCATTAATTCGCCTATATACGTACATACACCAAAAACTTTCGCTTCAACAAAATATTTTAAGGTATTCATATTGATTGTATTTATACAAAAATACTAAATAAAAGCTTAGATGCGTTTATGTTTTTATATGTATAGAATTATTTTCATAGAATTTATGATTTGCTTCCAAAGCACGATTATAGCTCAGACAAATGCTTATATTGATGATATACAACAAATAAATAATGAGCTTCTTATAAGTTTGCATGCTCCTGAAAATAGTTGTGACGGAATTGATATTTATAGAAGCAACGATTCTATTGGTAATTTTGATAAGATTGGTCACCTCTATTATAATTGCGATTTATCATTAGCTTCAAATAATTATCACTTTACAGATATAAATCCTATACCTAATAGTATTAATTATTATAAAATAAGTTGGAATGAACAAGAAGAATCCGCTGTTAAAACTGCTTTTTTTGCCAATTATAATTTAGGTGGATTTTCTATTTATAATGAATATAATCAAAGTACATTATTCTTTAATACATCAGCTGAGTTGACCAATCCTGTATTTATTTTGTACGATATAAGTGGAAGAGTCTTGTATGAGCACAATACAGTTACTGATAAAAAAGTTAGTTTCGATAATAGCAATTTACATCACGGTTTCTATTACTTTGTATTGGTAGAAAATCCGGATCGCTTGCTGGTACAAGGGAAATTTTATATCCCTTGATTCAAAAAAATTGGTAATACTATTTTAAGAAACGTTTCTCCAGTATATTCATATTTTCGTCAAATACATATACACGAGGAGTTGCTGTAGGTATTTCAAATGCTAAGATTTCATCTGGTGTCATTTTTTCAATATCCATAATAAGTGCTCTTAAACTATTGCCATGTGCAGCAACAATAATATTTTTACCCGCTTGTAATTGTGGTAAAATTATTGACTCATAATAAGGTAAAACTCGAACGGCAGTATCTTTTAAACTTTCACCGTTTGGTGGAGCGATATCATAACTTCTTCTCCAAATTTTCACTTGATCAACCCCAAATTTATGTTCAGTCTCCGTTTTATCTAATCCTTGTAAATCGCCATACATACGCTCATTTAAAGCCACATCTTCAATAGTTGGAACATTGTTATTACCACTCTCAGCTAATACCATTTTTAGTGTATTTTGAGCTCTTTGTAATTTAGAAGTATAAGCAATATCAAACGTATAATTAGCTAATAAATGTCCTGCTGCTTTGGCTTCTTCTTCGCCTTTTGCAGTAAGAGGTACATCTACCCAACCAGTAAATTTATTTTCTAAATTCCATTGACTTTGTCCGTGACGAATTAAAACTAACGTTGTATTTGCCATAAAAAATGATCTAATTTAATAAGTCGCAAAGGTAAGAAGCAATTTGTAAAAATGAAAATCTATTGAATAGGTTTTTACTTAGGTACTACAATACTTCCATAAGTAGTGGCATATCCAGCCCAAACACCTAAACCACCATTGACATTAGAGATGATTTTAATGGGAGATGAAAATGGACTATCTCCCCCATCATTTTCTATAGTACTATAAAAATCAAATACTCCTTTATCAATCTGACTCCATTTTACACCAACAGTATCTCCACGCAAAAAGTATCCAAAACGATCTCTATTAAATGAAGTATTTGGTCCAAATCCTTCTGTTAAAGGCAGCCCTACATTTGTACCATCAAATACTTTATATTGGTAAACAGATCCCCCTGACATGGTATAATACGGACCATTATTAGTAGATGTTTGAATACGTACATATTTATCTACACCTCTAGGGAAAGTCAAATACATATACACAGATGCTAAACTATCATTTCTACCTGCATCTGGATGATTTCGTACTTGCAATGAATCGAATGGATAAAGAGCAGGTATGGTGGTTGTAGCATTTGCCATTTTATTGTCAGAAACTACAGTTAAATGATACGTCGTATTTTCTTTTCCAATCAATGAACCTGTTCCACTACTAAACCAAGTTAAGATATCAGGTATAGTATAGACACAAATATTACTATTAACTGAATCACTAAACTCAAAACCAAATGCTGATGCTACCGTAGGGTTATCTATACAAAACTCAGTTAAATAGGTAGAATCGCCAGCATCGGTATATACTAGTACTTTGGCATCTCTAATAAAATACGCACTTAAATCATTCAAACTTAAGGTTGAATAATACGCTTGATTTTTAGTTAATATAATAAATGGAGGTTGATCTATTTCAATTGTTCCTTGCACAACTATTTTATCTGTTGGAGCAGGTAAATCTAAATTGATTTCTTTGGTACAAGCTACTAAACTTAATAAAGTAAGTAGTACTATAAAATATGTATATCGTGATTGTGACCAGTGTTTATTTTTCATAACGATGCCTTTTTAGATTTTAAAATTCCAAGTGATTGATGGTAAAATGGGGAACAAGGAAACTTGTTTGGATTTAATAGTTAAATCGCCATTGGAGGTGCTTCCTTGAATATCATTAAAAATGAAAAATGGATTTTGTCTGCTATACACATTATATATAGAGAAATTGATATCGCTATACCATTTTTTATCTTTGATTACATAGGTTAAAGATATATCCCAACGGTGATATGCCGGTAAACGATAACCATTTCTAGCACCATATTCATTTACAATTTGACCATCTACAAAATATCTACCAATAGGCATAGTGGTGGTGTTTCCAGTGCCATAAACAAATACAGTTGAAATATTCAAACGCTTCGTTATATCATATTGTAACACTACAGATATATCATGACGTCTATCAAACTTCGCTGGGAATTTATTGCCATTATTTAATTCTGGGAATTTACGCCAAGTATATGATAGAGTATATCCTATCCAACCTGTAAATTTGCCTTTTGCTTTTTTCACAAAAAACTCTACACCGTATGCTTGTCCTTTTCCATAGGTAAAACCATTTTCTTCATCTTGATCAATTTGGCTAACATAACTTTCGCCATATTCTACTTGATTACGTAAATCTTTATAATAGGCTTCAATACTAGTTTCGAACATATCACTTTTGAAATTTTGGAAATAACCAACAGCATATTGAATGACTGTTTGTGGTTTAGTTCGCTCGGTGCTTGGCACCCACACATCAAATGGTAAGGTAGTTGTAGAGCGCGATACCAAATGCATATATTGTTTATTTACCGTGATACCTGCTTTGATGGAGATATTTTTATTGATACGGAAACGAGCAGAGATACGAGGTTCAAATCCTCCATAATTTTGCAATATATCTTTACGTAAATATTGAATCGTATCTATATCGCCAAAATTTTTAAATACTTTTTTATAAGGTCCGGTTAAAGTAAATCCAGATATTCTGGCTCCTACATTAATCTTTAACCAATCAGTTACTGCAATATCATCTAATAAATAAGCTGCATATTCATGGGCGTATTTTTTCTTATTTAACTGTGCATTGAAGGTGGTTTCACCTGCTTTCCCGGTTGTAGTGCTTGGAGTAAATGTATGATTGGTATAATTAAAACCAAATTTCACCGCATGCAAAATAGAAGGAAAATAATCGAAATCAACCATTCCATTGATATCTCTCACGCCACTTTTCAACTTGAATTCAATATCAGAAAAACCAGCTAAGGCATCGAAATTATATTGATTATAAACGAGAGACGTATTCAAAAATAATTTATCGCTAAATAAGTGATTCCAACGTAAAGTAGCTGTTGCATTACCCCATTTCAAATCGGCATTAAATGAACCACCAGCGGGTTTAAATTTAAAAACATCCTTACCATAATAACCACTAATATAGATTCTATCTTTATCTGAAAATTTAAAATTAATCTTCCCATTTAAATCATAGAAATAATAAGTATTTCCTTGGAATTGACCATCTTTTACTTTCTTTAAAATCGGTTTAGAAATCAAATCGATATAAGTTCTTCTACCAGATAAAATAATAGAACACTTATCTTTTTTAATAGGTCCTTGTATCGTTAATCTGGAAGCTAAAATACCTACACCTCCATCGGCATGCCACTTCTTCATATTGCCTTCTTTCATAGAGATATCTAATACAGATGATGATCTTCCTCCATAATTAGCAGGCATACCGCCTTTAATTAAAGTAGTATTTTTAATGATATCTCCATTAAAAATAGAAAAGAAACCAAACAAATGTCCTGGATTATAAACTACTGCATTATCTAATAAGACTAAGTTTTGATCAGGTCCTCCTCCACGAACATAAAAGCCACTATTTCCTTCTCCTGCGCTCATCACTCCAGGTAATAACTGTATAGTACGCATGATATCTACTTCACCTAATAATGCTGGAAGTTTTTTCACATCTTCCATTTTCAATTCCACTTTACCCATATCCGAACTCTCCACATTTTTATCTGCACGTTTAGAAGTAATAGTTACTTCTTCTATTTGCTTATCCAGTGATTTCATATCGATATTCATACGAATCTCTTTATTCACTTGTATGGTAGCATCTTGTTGTACATAACCAATATAACTATAACTGATAGTATAAGTACCTTCAGTTAAAGTAATAGAGTAGAAACCATAGGTATTAGCGGCTACACCTTTTTTTAATTCTTTAATGTAAATGCTAGCACCGATAAGTGCTTCACCTGATTTGGCATCTTTAATAAATCCACTAATAGTATAATTAGTAGCAAATGTATTCGCATAAAACAGACACAATACGATAAGTATGAGTAGTTTTTTCATAAAAAAATGGAGGAATTGATAGGTTGCAAAATTACAATCAATTCAACAAAAAAAACGAATTAATTCTATGAAATCTGTAGAAGTGAAATCGTGGATTATAGCCTACTTAAGCAGTAATCGTTCCTCAATCAATTGTGTAAAGAAATCTTGTATATTCATTTGAGCATAACGCAATTGTTGTGGCAAGAGACTTTCACTAGTAAAACCAGGTGTAGTATTGGCTTCTAGTAGATAGAACTCCTCTCCTTTCATGATGTAATCGATACGTGCATACCCTTTTAATCCAAGTTCTTTATACACATGAATATTAATTTCTTGTAATTTTTTAGTTAAGCTATCATTAATTTCTGCAGGTGTAATCTCACTGCTTTCTCCTAAATATTTAGCTTTATAATCGAAGAAGTCATTTTGACTTTTAATCTCTGTTGGATGCAATGAGTATACAACTCCTCCTAACTGATAGACTCCTATGGACATTTCTCTACCTGCAATAAATTCTTCAATGATTAATTCATTATCAAATTCAAATCCTTTTATAATAGCTGCTTCTAATTCACTCCAATCATTTACTTTCGAAATGCCATAACTAGATCCATTTTTATTAGGTTTTACAAAAAGGGGTAAGCTTAAGGTTGATTGGGTATTACTTATTATCGCATCAATTTTTTCTGAGTTAAAATACAATTTACTTTTAGCCATCAATACATTACTATTCGCTAAATATTTTTTAGTTGCTGCTTTATCAAAAGTTAGTGATGCTTCTAAAACGCCACATCCAACATACTTTTGACCGATCATATCAAAGTATCCTTGAATCTTTCCATCTTCAGTTGGTGAGCCATGTAATGGAAAAAACACTACACAATCAAAATGAATTTGCTGATTGTTTAAAATGATACTAAAATCATTTCTATTAATGGGATACTCCTTTTTTTGTGCATCAATATATACCCATTTTTGTGCATCTATATAAATTAGGTACGTGTCAAATTTAATAATGTCTAGTTGATTCATCACGTTGACAGCACTTTTCAAAGAGATATCAATTTCAGCAGTATAACCACCCGTGAGTACAGCAATTTTCTTTTTCATAATTGAAATTAATTATACACGAAGATAAAGACAGAATTAGTTGCTGTAATTGAATTTATACACAGTTAAAATTGGATAATATAGTAATTAAGTACGTTCTGTCAGGGCTTCTTTATAAACGGCTAAACAACGTTCTCGTGCCATTTTATGATCTACAATTGGTGTAGGATATTGCCATGAATCAAGTTCTGGAATCCATTTGCGTATATAAGTAAATTGTGCATCAAATTTTTTACTTTGCTCGCTCGGACTAAAAATTCTAAAATAAGGTGCGGCATCTGTTCCACTTCCAGAGGCCCATTGCCAACCACCATTATTAGAAGCCAATTCAAAGTCGATGAGTTTTGCCGCAAAATAAGCTTCACCCCATCGCCAGTCAATCAATAAATGTTTGCATAAAAAACTAGCCACAATCATACGCACTCTATTATGCATATAACCGGTTTGGTTTAATTCGCGCATACCTGCATCAACTATAGGATAGCCTGTTTTACCTGCACACCAAGCTTCAAATTCTACTTCATTATTGCGCCAATTAATTTGATCATATTTTACTTTAAAAGATTTTTCAGTTACATGAGGAAAATGAAATAAAATCATATGATAGAAATCACGCCATATTAATTCATTTAAAAACACCTCATTATTTACTCGGGCAATACGTGCTAAATGTCGAATTGAAATAGTCCCAAATCGAAGATGAATGCCTAATTTAGAGGTTCCAGCTATACCCGGAAAATTACGTGTAGTATCATATTTCTTTATGATTTCAACTGGAATTTTTTCACTGGGTAAATAGGTATCATTATATGCAAAACCCATTTCTTCTAAAGTAAGTAAATCAGTTGGAGCAGCACTTACAAGCTTATCCATGTATTTTTCTGTAGGATATGATTTTAGATAGAAGTCATTCAATTTACTTTTCCATTTTTTGCTATAAGGAGTAAATACCGTATAAGGTAATTGGTCATCCTTTACAACCTCTGTTTTTTCAAATATAACTGCATCTTTATAGGTATTGAAAGGTATCTGTTTTTGATGAAAAAAATCTAGCACCCATTCGTCTCTCTCTCTGCCATAAGGTTCATAATCATGATTGGCATATACTTGATCTATAGAATATTCATCTAGTAAAGATGCCCATATTTCTTTTGGAGTACCGTATTTTACTAGTATTGTAGCATTGTACGCTTGCAATTCTTTATGTAAACGAAGTATTTGTTGGTATATGAAAGTAACTCTTCTATCAGCTTTATCTTCTAATTTATCGAGAATAGTTCTATCAAAGATAAATAAGCATTGTACTTTACTCCCTGATTTTAGGGCTTGATATAAGGCTGCATTATCTTCTAATCGCAAATCACGTCTAAACCAATGAATTGTTATTTTTTCATTCATAAATTCTTCAACAATACAAAGCTATCTTTGTTTATTTGATCATAAAAGAACTAATCAACAAGTCGGCATAAGGCTTATATCTCTCGTATGTATATTGCTCTGTAGCAAAATATAAGTAATATTGTTTAGTATCTTTTTTCAATACGCAAATTCGATATTTCATAGCAAAGCCATTAATGATACCTGTTGATATGATTTCGTAGGCAGGCGTTCCATTGATCATCACTCTATTGCTCGATAAGACCTTGGTATCTTTTCTATTGGGCTTAACTAGGGTTAATTGTGTGGTCATTTTATCTTTCATCTGTTCTAGATTCAAGACTTCTTTTTTGTTTTTATTCAGTATATCATTTTTATCAGGTGTTTCGTCAAAAACTACATAATAAAAATTTTCTTTCATCGAATCACTAGTTCCTTCTTGTGGGGCAGTAATCTTGAATGGTACGTATTTATTGAGTTCTTTGCGCCAGGTTTTTGGATACTTCAAGCTTATCTCGTATACTTTATCATAATAGCTGATATAATCTAATGTATTAGGGTCTTGTAACGGTTTAACCAAAATACTTGAATCTTGCATATTGATAGGTTTTTGAGAAGAACTATCTGGCGTTATTTTGGGTATATTGGTAATGTCCGTTTCTGCTTCTGTTTGAGTAGTATTCTTTTTAGTTTGACAAGATTGCCAAATAAGGGTAAATACTAAACATCCGAAAAATATTTTCTTCATACTACAAATTTATAATCTATTAGTTTTAAATATGTAGTATTTTTGAACAATATATATCCTATGTACCATTTACCGCAAATAGCATTTCCTATCAATGATCCGGTATTGTTGTTTTCAGTGCTGTTGTTTATTATTCTGCTTTCTCCGGTACTGCTCAAAAAACTTCGTGTTCCCAGTTTAATTGGTTTAATCATTGCAGGTACTATTATTGGTCCTCATGGCTTGAATATACTATCACTTGATGCACGTGTAGAGCTGTTTGGTAAAATTGGATTACTCTATATTATGTTTTTAGCGGGTTTAGAATTAGACCTGAAAAATGCGATAAAAAACAAGAATAAATCGATTGTATTTGGTATACTCACCTTTACCATCCCAATAATGGTAGGCTTTCCCATTTGTTACTATGTTTTACATTTAAGTTTAATCAGCTCATTGGCTGTAGCCTCTATGTTTAGTACGCATACATTAGTAGCCTATCCGATTGTAAGCCGAATGGGGATCACTAAAAATGAAGCGGTAACGATAGCTGTAGGTGGAACTATCATTACAGATACTGCTGTATTATTACTATTGGCATTTATTACGAGTGCCTATAAAGGCGAATTGAATTATCAATTTTGGATTCAAATGATAGTCTCTTGTTTCTTATTTGGAGTTTTCATTTTTGTTTTAGTTCCGTTTGTTGCAAAGAAATTTTTACGTTTTATTGAAGGAGAAAAAGCTTCTCAATTTATATTTATTTTAGCTATAGTATTTCTAGCCTCTTTCTTATCTCAGTTATCAGGTATAGAAGCCATAGTAGGAGCCTTTTTTGCAGGATTAGCGCTCAATAAATTAATCCCGCATAAATCTGATTTAATGAATCGAGTAGAGTTTGTAGGAAATGCTTTATTTATACCTTTCTTTTTGATTAGTGTTGGGATGCTGGTGGATCTAAATGATTTATTTCACAGTAAACAAGCCATTTTCATTGCAGTCACACTTACAACTGTTGCTATATTCGTTAAATGGTTAGCTTCTTATATTACTCAAAAAATATATGGTTTATCAATTGCTCAACGACGAATTATTTGGGGATTAAGTAATGCGCATGCCGCAGCCATTATGGCTGTAGCAGTTACCTGTTATAATTTAAAAATTGTAGATGAAAATATATTAAATGGAACTATATTATTGATATTAGTCACTTGTTTGATTGCTTCATTTATTACTGAGAATGCATCCCGACAAATCGCTTTAGAAAATGTATCCGTATCTAAAAACACCATAGACGAGAAAATATTAGTAACTAGTGCAGAAGAAGAAACTTATTTATGGATACTTGAATTGGCTTTATTAATGAAGGATTCAAGCAATTCGAATCCTATCTATCCACTTTCTATTATTGAAGATAATGACAATACGAAAATACAAATCCAATCGTATAAAAAATTTATCGAATCCATTTTACTTAAAATCAATTATCCACTCGATAATGCATCAATAATTGCACGTATAGATTTTAATAAGATTAGTGCTATCAGTCGCACAGTTAAAGAAGATAATATTACAGATATTATTATCGGCTGGGATAATAAACAAAAGACAAGTGATTTATTATTTGGCTCTTTTTTAGAAAATTTGAATGAAAGTGTATGGCAAAATATTTTCGCCTCTCAAATTGTTACTAGTCCGAAACAAATCAAACAAATTTTTGTGGTTTTGCCTGAAAATGCTGAATTTGAAGTAGGTTTTTCACATTTGATTGAAAAGATATTTAATTTAATCAATGCAAATAATGCGCAATATGAGCTGATTGCATATGAAAGTACTTTACAATATATCAATAAACAAAAATGGATAAAAAAAGAATGGGCGAGTAAAGGAAAAACAAAAGTATTTAACAGTTGGGCGGATTTAACCCATATAGCTTATCAAAATAAATTAGAAGATTTACTTATTATGGTCAGTGCTCGAAAAGGTACCATTTCATATAATTTAGAGTTAGATAAACTACCAGAAAAGATTGCTAAACTATTCCCAGTAAACAATTTTATTATTGCTTATCCAGAGCAGAGTAAATCCAATATATCAGAAAGTTTAATTCAAGACAACGTAGTAGATACAACACATATCAATCAAAACTTAAAACGAATTGATATTTTACGTAAACGAATTCGAAATTTCTTTAAACGAGATTAAGATCAAATCCTGAAGTGATATGACCACCTCCAATCACATCATCCCCTTCATAAAACACAGCACTTTGTCCTGGAGCAATAGCGCTTACATATTGATCAAAAATAACTTTGACACGGTCGCCAACGGGCGTTAATATGGAGGATTCCCCATCATGTTTGTATCTAATTTTAGTTATAGCTGGTGTATTAGGTGCTACTGTTTCATATTTCATCATATTTAAGTTGGCTACCCATAACCCATTTTTGCTTAATTCTTTTTCTACTCCTAAAGTAACTGTATTGGTATTAGGATCAATCTCAGTAACATACATCGGTTCACCAAATGCTAAGCCCAATCCTTTACGTTGTCCAATTGTATAAAACGGATATCCTTGATGAGTACCTAATACTTTACCCTCTTTATTAACGAATTGCCCACCTTTTACATCTTGTTCTAAATTCGGTACTCTTCGTTTTAAGAAGCCTCTATAATCATTATCTGGGACAAAGCATATTTCATAACTTTCTTGTTTGTTTGCAAGTTCTACTAGCCCCATATCACGTGCCATTTGTTTGATATCCGGTTTGTGAAAGCCTCCAACAGGAAACATCGTACGACTTAAACAAGCCTGACTAACGCCCCAAAGAACATAGCTTTGATCTTTGTTGTGATCTAATCCTTTACTTACATAATAACGATTATTCAATTGATTTACTTTGGCATAATGCCCTGTAGCAATAAAATTGCAATCCATTGCATCCGCTCTGCGGAGAAGTGATTCCCATTTGATATGTGTATTGCATAAAACGCAGGGATTTGGAGTTCTACCTGCTAAATATTCATCTACAAAATTATTGATTACATAATCTCCAAATTCTTCTCGAATATCGACTATAAAATGGTGGAATCCTCTATTTACAGCTATTTCACGAGCATCATTAATCGAATCTAAACTACAACAACCGGTTTCTTTTTTAGATCCACCACTATTGGCGTAATCCCAAGTTTTCATAGTGATTCCAATGACTTCATAACCTTGTTCATGAAGCATAATAGCAGTAACGGTACTATCTATACCACCACTCATTGCCACCAAAACTTTGCCGTGCTTGCTCAATTAATACGATTTAAAATGGTTAACGATTTCCTATATAATGGAAATAAGATAAAAAAAGTTCTATTGTGCTTTTTCCATCACTTTATGAAGAGCTTCATTAAATTTTTCAAAATCTTCTTCATATAATAAAATTCTACTTCTATCATATCCGCCATTTTGGTTTCTTCTACTTTCACTGATTTGAATGTATTTGTCACCATTACTATTTTGTTTCAAATCTATGAAATATTTTCTTTTGCCTGCGGCAACATGTTCTGAGTATAATTCTTCTTTTTCTTGCATAATATTGAGTTTATAGAGGAATATCAGCAACTTCTATATCACCATGACTTTGGTGGTAGATTGCTTTTTGATTTTGAATTACAAGTAATTGTGGAGATTGATGTTCGATATGCAAATCTTTAGAGATTTTATTTGAAATATCTCTATGTGCCAATAAATCTAAATAATAAATGGGCATTTGTTCCTCTTTAAAAGTCCATTCAAATTCTAATTTTTTTTTAGCCATAGAACTTACACTACATCGAGTACTATGTTTAAAAACAGCAAACGGTTTACTTACTGAAGCATTCATTAAATCTTCATATTGAGCTACCGAATCCAAGTGTTTCCAATGCAACATTCTATCTAAATCCTTTAGATCCTGAATAAGTAGGACATGAAGTACGGTGACAAGAAGAAATAGTAACACTTAAAGTAGTTGCTATCAATAATATAATTGCGATTTTTATTCTTAATTTTTTCATAACTATTATTTAGTATGGATAATATACTACAAAGTTAACAATTTGATATGAGTAATACCTAATATAATTCTATTTAAAAGCCTCAATTTTGTAACATTGTAATTGTTAATAAACGAATTAAACCATAATTATAGTATATGAGAATTCATTTTATAGCGGTAGGTGGTGCCATTATGCATGCCTTGGCATTAAGCATGAAAGCGAAAGGATATAATATCACAGGTAGTGATGACCATATTTTCGATCCAGCAAAAAGTAATTTAGAAAAAGCAGGTTTATTGCCTAATAAAATAGGCTTTTTTGAGGACAATATCAGTACCGAACTAGATGCCGTAATCTTAGGTATGCATGCACGAAAAGATAATATTGAATTACTAAAAGCACAAGAATTAGGTATTAAAATTTATTCTTTCCCTCAATATGTATATGAAAATAGTAAAGATAAAAAAAGGATTGTAGTCTCTGGTAGTCATGGCAAAACTACAATCACTTCCATGATTATGCATGTATTGCAATATGCTAAAATAGATTTTGATTATGTGGTTGGTTCTCAGTTAAAAGGTTTTGCTACCAATGTTAAAATTAGCGAACAGGCACCTATTATTGTAATTGAAGGGGATGAATATTTGAGTAGTGCCATTCATTATGAACCTAAATTTTTAAGTTATAAACCTCATATTGCTATTATGACTGGGATTGCATGGGATCATATCAATGTTTTTCCAGTTTATGAAGATTATGTAAAACAATTTTTATTATTTGCAGAAAGTATTGACCCTACAGGTGTTTTCATCTACAATGAAGAAGATCAAGAAGTTTGTAGAGTCGTAAGCATGCTCCAAAATAAAGTAAAAAGAATTCCGTACAAAACTCCTGAGTTTGTTATAGAAAATGATGTTAGTCACTTGTTTTATAAGGGAGAAAAAATACCACTTCAAATTATTGGAACACATAACTTGCAAAATTTGATGAGTGCTAAGTATGCCTGTATGGAAGCAGGGGTAAGTGAATCGATGTTTTATGAAGCGATACAAAATTTTGAAGGGGCTTTAAATCGATTAAATTTAATTTCCAAAAATGAGCATTGTGCAGTATATAAAGATTTTGCACATTCACCTTCTAAATTAAAGGCAACTGTAGAAGCGGTAAAACAGCAATATAAAAACAGAAACCTGGTAGCGGTCATGGAACTTCATACCTATAGTAGTTTGAATAAAGATTTCTTGCATGAATATGCTCAATCGATGCATGAGGCTGATATTGCTATCGTATACTATTCACCTCAAATTGTAGCGCTTAAAAAATTAGCGCCCATCAGCGAAGAAGATATTCAAAAAGGATTTGATCGAGTGGATTTATTAGTTTATACTGATAAAGAATCACTGCTTACTAAATTAAACAGTATTCAATGGACTGACATGAATTTACTGATGATGAGTAGTGGTAATTTTGATGGTTTAGATATTAAACAACTCGCACAAGATATTACCAACTAATGATCACATTTCCATTTACATCAAGTGTCTATTTAGAAGATGAACGGGTTTTGTTAAGACCATTAGGTATGGATGATTTTCCTTTTCTTAGATCATTCAGTATTCTTGAACCAGAAATCTGGACCTATTCATTGCAAAGTGCTGCCGGTGAAGCAAACATGCGATTGTATATGCAACAAGCGATAGAAGCTCGTACACAAAAACATTCTTATGCATTTATTGTATTCGATAAAAACACACAAGAATATGCAGGTTGTACTCGTTTTTACGATATACAAGAAACACATGAATGCTTACAATTAGGATATACCTGGTATGGAAAAAAATTTCAAGGCACTGGTTTAAATACGCACTGTAAATATTTACTATTATCGTATGCTTTTGATCAAATTGGAATAAAACGAGTTGAATTGAGAGCTGATAGCAATAATAGTAGAAGCATTCATGCCATGAAAAAAATTGGATGTACTGTGGAAGGAATACTACGTTCTAATATGATAAAAGCAGATGGGAATAGAAGAAGTAGTATGGTATTAAGTATTCTTAAAGAGGAATGGGATGATTCCATAAAATCATTATTAGTAACTAAAATGAAGGCTTAAAACAATCTACTATTTTATAGTTTAGAATGAATCGTTTGATTGTTTTTTGAGCTCTTCTAATTTTTTTAATTTATTAGCTGTTCTGCGAGTAATAGATGTTTGAGTAAAGTAATTATGATTTTCTAAAAATGAAATTTGGATTTTCAACCATTGCTGTTCCGATGTAATAATTGAATGGTGTTTAAATTCTTGAAATAGTGTATCTGCAATGCTATAATAATCATCTCGACCTAAATAATCTAAATCAGCATCAGCTAAAATTTCAGCTAATTTATTACTAGGCTTTTGAGGAATTCGAGTGGCTTCAATTAAGGTACAGATGGAATCAATGGCAGCGGCACTATAAGCAAATTGAGCTAAAGTAGTTTGAGCCATTTCAATACTTACTTGTTCATGATTTTGATAGTTAGAAATAAAGCCAGCATCGTGATATAATGCTGCCGTTTGTAAAATAATTAAATCTTCTGGATTAGTGATTCCTTCTAATTGGGCAATTTCAATTGCTTTTTCATACACATCTATGGTATGATTTATACTATGATAGCTGAGATGTATATCTAATTCATCTTTTAAACGAGTAAGAATATATTTTTCTGCTTCCGCAAAATGCATAAGATAAATAGTTATCAATCAAAAGTAAAACATTTGGAGTAGAAATGTATACATATAGTATAGATTATTAAATGAAATTCTTACTACTAAATTTAGTAAAAAAAAGGAATAAAAAAACGCTGACAAGTAGTACCTGTCAGCGTTTGGCGGAGAGAGAGGGATTCGAACCCCCGGACCTGTAACAGTCAACGGTTTTCAAGACCGCCGCATTCGACCGCTCTGCCATCTCTCCGAGGCAAAGATATACTTTTTCAATAATATCGAAAGAAAAAAAATAAAAAAAATGAAATTAATTTTCAATAGCCTCGTCAGACTTGGCTTTCAGGCTTTTATTATAGTAAATACTAGAATTGATTTCGAAGCCAATTAATAAAACCAATGAATTTAAATAGAACCAAATCTGTAATATAATAATCGTTCCTAAGGAACCATATATTTTATTATAATTGCCAAAATTTCTGACATAATACGAGAACCCAATTGATATAGTTATGGAAAGAATGGTTGCTATTAAAGATCCTGGAGTGATAAATTTCCATTTTTCTGCTACCGCCGGACCTTCATAATAGATTAAGGAAATCGCATATAAAAACAGTAAGAATATGATTAAGTAACGAAGTATTAGTACAATGAATTTACTGAAATTATCTAAGAACCAAAAATGAGTCATGATCCAATTGAATAAGATACTTCCAACAATAATAATTACAATACTTGCAGCAAATAACAAGAAAAGTAATAAGGTCAATTTAAAAGCGATAAATCGCTCTTTTAAAAAGGATCTTCTATAATAGATTTCATGATTTTTATCAAACGAACGCATCATCGTTATTACACCATTCGTAGATAAATAGATAGCAGATATAAAACCTATAGATAATAAGCCAAATCGAGGATTTTTAATGACATCAATCACCGTAACTTTTAAATAGTCAAGTGCTCGTTCATTAGGTGCAATTTCATTTACAATTTGAATTAAATCATTTCGTAAATGAGGAATAGGTAAATAAGGAATTAAAGTAAATGCAAATAATATAAAAGGAAAAACAGCTAGAAAAAAACTAAATGCAATGGCTTGCGCCCGTGTTACCAGCGTTCTATCTTTTAACTCATTAATAAAAAATAATAATACATCATAAAACGCCACTCCATCCAAACCTGGTAATGTAAAGCGTCTGAATTTATATTCAAATGCTCGTATCATTTTAAATTCAAGCCAAGGAGGTAATTTCCACATGGTAATTAGTTAGTAAAATACGTTTGTAATCTATTCCAAATAAAATCTGGTATAACTATCACTTTTTTAAATTGTATATCCATAAAAACTAAAGTCACATCACCAAAATTTATTAAATCATTTTGCTCATTATAAATTTCGCATCTAAATGTAATTCTTTTGTCGGGTTTTTCAGTAATTATTGTTACCACTCTTAATAAATCATCATATTTAGCTGGCAAAACATATTTAATATTCATCTTAGCAACAGGCATAATTATGCCCTTTTCTTCAATTTCTTTATAGGATAATCCCAAAGCTCGTAATGCCTCTACCCTACCTACTTCATAGTATTGAGAATAATTTCCATAATAGACTACTCCCATTTGATCTGTTTCGGCATACCTAACTCTAATACTCGTTTCGTGTTGATACATAATAGCTATTTATATATTTTCATTTTGTTTAATGCTGCCGAATATAAATTGGCATTTTTTAAATGTGCAGCATAATCCACCGCAAAATTATGATATCCACTAAAATCTTCTTTAGCACACATATAAATATAATTATTTGTATCAGGATGCAATACAGCATTCAAAGAACTCATTTCAGGTAAGTTGATGGGGCCTGGTGGTAATCCTTCATACATATAAGTATTATAAGGACTATCAATCGCTTTATGAATATTTAAAACTCTTTTGATGCTAAAATCTCGAGTAGCAAAAATCAATGTTGGATCACTTTGTAATAACATATTGCTACGCAAACGATTTAGGTATAATCCAGCTATAACAGCTCTTTCACTAGGATGTTCTAATTGCTCTGCTTGTACAATCGATGCTAAAATAGAAACTTGTATGGGTGTTAATCCTTGTTGTTTTGCTAATGTTTTTCGTGCTTCAGTCCAATAATTTCTATATTCCTTCATCACTCTTTCCATCAACTTTTTTGGAGAGGTATTCCAATACATTTCATACGTATTCGGTATAAATAAAGCTAATACGGTATTGGTATCTACTCCATTTATGGCGAGAAAAGCACTATCGTACAACATGGATAAAAAAGTTGCTGAATCAATTTCTAGTGTTTTGGACATTTTACCTGCTAATTCTTCTTTGGTTCGAACTGCATTAAAAGTGACTTTTACCGGTGTTTGTAGACCTCCACGAAAAATACGAATGATCTCTTTATTCGTCATGGATGCTTTAAATACATAATGACCTGGATAAACTTTTTTATATAATTTAGTTCGCTTGGCTAATACATCAAATGTGTAGTAATTTTTTAATACTTCTTTGTCTTTCAACAATTGTAATAGCTCTGTATAGGTAGTTCCAGTTGGTATATTAATTGCGATTTCTTTTGTAGCATTTATATTGGGAGAGAAAAAATATAAATAGGCAAACACTCCTGTTAATATGCTTATAAGCAATATACTACTTAAAACAATTAGTCCTTTTTTCATACATTAAAGATAGTTTATAATTCAAAAAGTAAGGCACTACAAAATGAAATATTATTCTTTGTATTTCCAATACTAGGAGCATAAAAAATAGCTGATTGATTTTGATACCACTTCACTTCATTACGCCAACAAACTCGTTTGATTGGATATACATCTACATTAAAAGACAAGCCAGATGTTTTCATGAAATTTTGTGGAGTATCTAAACTAACAATCACTTGATGGGGATCGTAATAATATTCGAGTCTTCCAGCAAATGAAATATAACGAATAGGCTTATAACTTACTATAAAGGAAAATCCTAGCCATTGATTTAACTGTTTTGAATGGATCAATTTTTTTTCGATACCATAATCAAATCCAATGATAGTCCCCCATTTTTCTTCTTGAAATTTTACATAAGCACTTTGAAAAAATCGTCCTTGTTTTTTCTTAGACACTGTATTTATGCCCATATAATTGCTGTAATTAGCCGATATTTTATCATTAAATGTATATGCTATTTGGAATCCAACTGCTGGTATAAGATTTCCTTTGGTGAATTTTATTTTTTGCCACCCATTTAAAAGTAAAGCAGCTGCATATAATTTTTTATTATTGGATTGATAATTCAATGAAATACCTGTTTCAAAATATGGAGTATTTTCAGCAATAATACTGCGTGTTAAGGTGAAGTTATCATTTCCTTTAGCTGTTTCAGAACCAATATGAGAAGGCAATACACCTAAATCTAACCAAATATTTTTTTGTTTCGCTAGTTTAAAGCCAATATTCGCTTCATAAATAAATCGTAAGGCTTTGGGTTCATTTGATAAATTGAGTCGCGCATATGTACCATACATAAAAGCCAAATTAGATCTGAATATTTTTTTCTCCATATTCAGTTTTATTAAAGCAAGATTTAATCGAGGCGCTTTGGTAATAGCGTAATTATATATAAATGGTGTAAAACTTCTTCTAGCAGGGGAAGTATAGGATGTTGCATAGGTATAATACGCTTCTGCATACATCAACAAATTTATTTTTCTAGTAGGTTTATCTACTAAATTTATATTTGCCCATATTGGGGCTGATATAGTAAGAATTATGAAAAGTAAAATGTATGCTATCCGCATGAATATTTAAATAGCTTTTACTGCTACTTCTTCAAACACTCTTGTTTTGATATTATATGTATTGCCTTTGCACATAATATGTACCATTAAATTTTCTACACAAATAGGATGACCAAATTCAATATCGGCAATATTATTAGCACCTACATTTCTTCCATCTATGATGATGACTGCACCACTTCCAATAGCCTCTAAATCTTCACCATTACGCACAATCACACCTGTATCTTCACCCAAACCAATTCCAATGGCGCCTGGATTTGCAGCAACTGCTTGAGCCAAACGTGGAAATCTTCCTCTTTTATTGAAATGAGAATCGATAATAACACCATTCAAAAATGCTAAACCAGTAGTAATTCGAACTTCTCCTTTTAAATGTGCATTCGTAGCATTTCCTTCATAAATCATGGTATTGCTCATGGCCATAGCACCTGCACTAGTTCCTGCTATAATGAATCGTTCTTCTTCATAGCGAGCACGAACAATATCTAAAAATTGGGTGCCTCCAAAAATGGAAGATAAACGTAATTGATTGCCACCCGAGAACATTAATACATCGCATTGTTTTACACGTTCTATATATTCAGGAAGTACCGCATCCTCTCTATTTCTAATTTTCATGTGACCAATATTAGAATTACCTAATTTGGTAAATGCATCGATATAGTTCTCTCCTACTTCATCAGGAATACTGCTAGCTGTAGTTACTACTTCAATTCGTGCATCTTTATCATTCACTAAATTGACAATATTTTTCAAAATGCCAATTTCGAAAAAATTAAGATTATTTCTAGAAATAATGCCCGCTTCTAAATCGGTTCCTTTATCTTCTGCCCCCCCAACTGATACTAGTATACCTTTAGGTTTCATCCGTATGATTTTTTTTGTCAGATGTTACTCCCATAATCTATCTAACTATTTATCTAAACATTAGCGAAGATGGTCGTTTCATAATTAATAATGTGCAAAAGTAATAGGATTGCTATGTAAATAAAGAAAAATTATACCCACATTTTTTTGACAATTGAACAAGTGTACATATATTTATAAATATTATTTACATTATTAGACTAAAAAACTCAATCAATTTATGAAAATACTTGATATCAAAGCAATGAAAGGACCTAATTATTGGTCAGTTAAGCGGAAACATGTAATCGTTATGTTATTAGATATTGAGGATTTAGAAGAAAGACCAACCGATACAATTGATGGTTTTTTAGATCGTATAAAAGTAATGCTTCCTTCTCTTTATGAACATAGATGTAGCGAAAGCAAACCAGGTGGATTCTTTGAGCGTGTAGCTCACGGTACTTGGATGGGACATGTAATAGAACATATTGCATTAGAAATACAAACATTAGCAGGTATGGATGTGGGCTTTGGAAGAACAAGAAGCAGTGATAAAAAAGGTATTTATTATGTGGTATTTTCCTATTGGGAAGAGAAAGCTGGTATCTATGCGGCTAAAGCTTCTGTTCGAATTGCACAAGCTTTAATAGATGGAACACCCTATGACCTAGCCGAAGATATTCAAAATTTACGTGAAATTAGAGAACGCGAAAGATTAGGTCCATCAACCGGTTCCATTGTAGAAGAAGCGATTAAACGTAAAATTCCGTATATCCGATTAAATAGAAATTCACTTGTTCAATTAGGTTATGGAATTAATCAAAAAAGAATTCAAGCTACTATAGCAAGTACTACATCCAGTATTGCTGTTGAAATTGCTTGTGATAAAGAAGATACCAAAAATTTATTAGAAGCAGCTGAAATACCAGTACCACGTGGAAGTATTATTTATGACGAAGAAGATTTGGAAGCGGCAATCAATAAAATTAAATATCCAATCGTATTAAAACCAGTCAATGGAAATCATGGGAAAGGTGCAACCACGAATATTAAAACCTGGGAAGATGCACTAGAAGCCATGGCTGCAGCCAAAAAATATGGTCGTGCTATTATTTGTGAAAAATATATTACAGGTAGAGATCATCGAATTTTAGTGATCAATTATAAATTTGTTGCAGCTGCTATTCGTACACCTGCTGCTGTTATTGGTGATGGAGTATCAACAGTGCAGCAACTGATCGATAAAGTAAATAGCGATCCACGAAGAGGCTATGGACATGAAAATGTATTAACCGCCATCAAGATTGATGATTTCACTATGAATATGCTATCAGATAAAGGTTATACATTAGATACTATCATTCAAAAAGGCGAAGAACTCTGGTTGAAACCTACTGCTAATTTAAGTACAGGTGGAACAGCCACAGACGTAACAGATTTAGTGCATCCAAGTAATGTATTTATGTGCGAACGTATTGCACGCATTATCGGATTAGATATTTGTGGAATCGATATTATGGCTGAAAATTTAACTGAACCAATCAGCGAAACAGGTGGCGCTATTTTAGAAGTAAATGCTGCTCCTGGATTTAGAATGCACTTAGATCCAACAGAAGGATTGGCGCGCAATGTAGCCGAGCATGTAATTGATATGTTATATCCTCCGGGCATGTCAGCTCGTATTCCTATCATTGCTATATCAGGCACTAATGGTAAAACTACTACTACCCGATTAATTGCACATATTGTAAAACAAGCAGGTCATAAAGTTGGATATACCACTACAGATGGGGTTTATATTCAAAACCAATTAATGATGAGAGGAGATTGCACCGGTCCAGTAAGTGCAGAATTCGTTTTGAAAGATCCAACCGTTGATTTTGCTGTATTGGAAACTGCAAGAGGTGGAATTTTAAGAGCTGGTTTAGGCTTCCATAATTGCGACGTGGCTGTAGTTACTAATGTTGCTGGTGATCATCTAGGTTTAGGAGGTATAGATACCATTGAAAAATTAGCACGAGTGAAAGCTGTAACCCCAAATACGGTGTTGGCTGAAGGTTATGCCATTTTAAATGCGGATGATGATTTAGTATACAAAATGCAAGAAGAACTAGATTGTAAAATTGCACTATTCTCTTTAGATGAAAATAATCCTAGAATTAAAAAACATTGTAGCGAAGGTGGATTAGCTTGTATTTATGAAAATGGTTTTGTAACAGTATTAAAAGGAGCTTGGAAAATTAGAATTGAAAAAGTGAGTAATATTCCAATTACTTTTAATGGTAAAGCAGAATTTAATATTTCGAATGTGATGGGAGCTGTATTAGCAGTATATGTTAGAGATTTCAAAATGGAAGATATCAAATTAGCTTTACAAACATTTATACCTTCTGCTGCTCAAACACCTGGACGTATGAATGTATTTAAATTCAAGAACTTTACTGTGATGTGTGATTATGCACACAATTCACATGGGATGAAAGCTGTAGGTAAATTTGTGGCTAAGGTAGAAGCTAGCGTAAAAGTAGGTATTGTAGCTGGTGTAGGTGATAGACGTGATGAAGATACTATAGAATTAGGGGAAGAAGCAGCACGCGTATTTGATGAAATCATCATCAGACAAGATCGAAACTTAAGAGGAAAAAGTGAAGGTGAAATTATAGAATTATTGAAAAAAGGTATTCTTAATGTTGATCCTACTAAAAAAATTACGGTTATTCCTAATGAAATAGAAGCGATAGATTATGCCATTAAAAATGCTGAAAAAGATTCATTTATTACTATCATCAGTGATGTGGTGCCAGATGCGCTTGATCAAATTTTGAAATACAAAGAAGAAGATAGTTTAATTATTTAATAGCTTACAATTCATTCCTAATTAATTAAGTTATTATTATTATACAAAGCATCAGTGATTACTGATGCTTTTTTTATATATTTTTATTAAATAATAAGACTTAATTAGCAAATGATTATATAATTTTGCAACTCGTTATGAATACTGAAGTAAAGATTGTTGAGTGTCCAAGAGATGCTATGCAGGGTTTGAAAAAAATCATTCCTACTCCACTAAAAATAGATTATATAAATAACTTATTACAAGTTGGTTTTGACACTATTGATTTTGGAAGTTTTGTATCTGCTAGCAAAATACCCCAAATGGCAGATACAGAAATTGTTTTAGCAGGTTTAAATCGTCAAGAATCAAAAACAAAATTATTGGCTATTATTGCTAATGAAAGAGGATTAAATAGAGCCTGCAGATATGAAGCTATTGATTATATAGGTTATCCATTTAGCATTTCCGAAACTTTTCAATTAAGAAATACGAATAAAACTATTTTAGAAAGTATTGAATTTGTTAAATTAGCTCTTGATACTTGTTTGAAACATAACAAAGAATTAGTCGTATACATCTCTATGTGTTTTGGGAATCCTTATGGTGATGTATTTAATTATGATATTGTTCAATATTGGATGAATGAATTAGCTCGTTTAGGGGTGAAAACAATATCCTTATCTGATACAGTAGGTGTAGCCAATCAAAAAAGCATTACAGAAATATTCAACTTAATTGTACCTTCATTTGCTGGTATAGAGATTGGTGCTCATTTCCATACTCGAAGAGAAACTAGTATAGAGAAAATTGAAGCGGCATATCAAGCAGGGTGTAGACGATTTGATGGAGCAATTAAAGGATTTGGAGGTTGTCCGATGGCCAAAGATGAGTTAATTGGAAACATGCCTACTGAAGTTATGATTGATTATTTTGAAAAAAAACAAATTCATACCAATGTAAATCGTCCATTATTTGAACAATCTTTTGAATATTCAAGTAAGATATTTTAAACTTATTATCATGAAAATTGTATATACTATTCTATTCGTATTTCTCGCTTTTAGCTCTTTCTGTCAACAAGTACAAGGAATCAGTTTGGATGATGATCCAGCTGAAGAAGTAAGTTCTTCTACTACTAATTATGATTCACTTCAAAATTATGAAAAAGAATTAATTACAGGTGCTTATGTAATTGGTGATAAAGAATGGTTTACTAGTGATACGATTCATTTCACCTAAAAATTGAATTATATCAAAACACATAGAACCACATTTGAATATTTTTTTTTCAACCGAAATGGTAAAGTAGAAGTAAATACCTATGTTCCTGATAATGCTATCAAATTTCTAAAAGATGTGACTTTAAATTATGGTACTTGGTTTTTTGATAAGGATAAATTAAATGTAGTACTTAATGGATTCAGCAATTTACATGGCAAATTTGAATATCGTATCGCCTATGACTTTATCAAATCTGGAACTAATATTATTTTAATTACGCATGAACGAAAGTTGAGTAATACGGAGAAATCTCAATATTAATCAGCTTTATACCTCCTAATATCGCTTTACCCTTTTATTTATCCACAAGAATTCAGCTAGGATTCTCTTCATATTTGTAAAATATCGAATATTCACGTAATTTTGATATATAATTGAATAATACATATGAAAAAAATTTTACTAGTCTTAGTTATAAGTTTACAATCATTCTTTATAGCTCAAGCACAATGTCCAGGATGTATCATTAATACAGCCTGCTCTGATGCTACACCGGGTACTCGTTTACCAAATTTATGTCCTTCTACTATGCCTTCTGGTACTGTAGGAATGCCTTATTCAGAAGATTTGACTATTTGGCTTCCACAAACATTTACGTATTCAGGTATAGCGATTACCATTTTACATGTAGATGTAACTTCAGTATCTAGCTTACCAGCTGGTTTAAATTTAGAAACTTCTTTAGGCCCAGTTCCCGTATCATTTGATGTGACTAGTGATATGCGCTTATGTGCTAAAGTATGTGGTACACCAACCGTTCCTGGCACTAGAACAATTCAATTGAATGTTACGGTACTAGTAAGTACACCACTTGGTAATCAAACTCAAAATCAATCATTCCCAGTTCCAATTACTATTAATGCACCAGCTGGAGGCAATGCTAGTTTTGCTTTCAATGCTTCTTCAGGATGTGATTCTTTAATAGATTCATTTAGAGCACTATTAACGAATGATCCATATCCAGTAAATTACAGATGGGATTTAGATAATGATGGAACTATTGACGATACCACTAAAACTCCTCCTCCAGTAATATTCAATACTCCTGGCGAACATTATGTACGTTTAGTAACAGAGTTCTTGAACTACAGAGTATCTAGAATTTCTGTAAATGATATCAATGCTGCACCTTGGTATTGGCATGAGTTCTGTGGAGATGGAACAGGCGTTACAATCTTTGGTATTCCTTTATATACGCAAGTGAGCGATGCTGATTTAACGGTTCAGTTGACTGATGGTACCAATGTATATAATGGTTCTGAACAAACCGATCAAGATGCCCCTAATTGGAATCCTGGTATTCCATATAATCCTACTCCAGGAATAATCAATTTAAGTTTTCATGAAGTAGATCCAGGTATCTGTGGAAGTGGTCAAAATGGTGGTGTTGCTACCATAACATTCACAGGTGCTAGAACCTATAATTTCTCTACGATTGGTGGTGATGGAACCATCTCTGGTAGAGTAACCATTGAAACCTATGTAGAGAGTTCTATTGAAACGATTGATACCATTACGGTATATGTTTCACCAACAGCTCCTATTTTAAATTCAAATAAAGACTCTTTCTGTAGTATTGATTCAGTGCAATTATTTGTAGCTAGCCCAACAGCAGGTATGACTATAGAATGGTATAAAGATTCTGCTTTGATAGCAGGTGCATCAGATTCTACTCTATGGGTTAAAGAAGGTGGTAATTATACGGTGCGTATTAGCACACCACAAGGATGTTCGGCTTTATCCGCTACAAGAACTATTTATAAATTCAATAGCCCTCCAGGATTATTATCAATCATTCAAATTCCTGGTAGAAAATTAGTAAACTCTAATTTCCCTGGTGCTGGATTTTCTATTCGTTGGTTTTTAAATGGTATTTTAATACCAGGTGCTAACACACAAATTATAGATGCAGTAGGTGATGGAAATTATACCTGTGAAGTATATAATAGCAATTATGCATTATGTTCAACCATTTCTGGCAATTATGCATTTAGTTCGGTAGGTATTGATAATAGCGTACAACAATTATCAAACTTATCGGTATTCCCTAACCCTAGCGATGGAACATTTACATTATCATTCAATGTTTATGATAATAGTGAATATCAAATTCAAATTACAGATATGTTAGGAAATATTGTAGAACAATCAACTGAGAAATCTACAAGTCAAGAAATCAAAAAAACATATCATTTGAATAATCTTTCAAGCGGTATGTATTTATTGCATATTCAATCAAACAACAACTCGATTCAAAAAAGAATTATTATTAAATAAATATTAAAACACTCATAAAACTACAATTATTTCAATGAAAAAAATTATTCTGATTTGTAGCTTATTCATAGCTATCGTATCGCAAACAAACGCACAGTGCCCTGGAGCATTATTAGATTCGGCATGTTTCACTTCACGAATTGGAACAGGTGGTGGAATCTGTAGAGATTCATTAACAACTGGTATGGCGAATCATGCTTACACTGATGATGTAAGTTTTGTAATGCCTCCTTCGGTGAACATTACTACACCTATTACAGCAACGGTAACTTTAAGAAGAATCAATATTACAGGTATCAGTGGATTACCATTAGGTTTGAACTGGCAATGTGATAATGGTACTTGTATTTATTTACCTAGCTCTGGTCAACAATTAGGAGCGATTCGTTTTTGTGGTACTCCATTAACAGCAGGGTATTATACATTAACCGTTTATATTTCTGCCGATGTTACAGTTAGTGGTGTGGGTGATAGAAATGGAGAAGCTCAAACATACACAACCCACTTAAGAATTTTACCTGATACGAGTGGCGGTAACCCAACATTTACACATACTCCAGCAGGAAATAAATTCTGTGATACTACTACATTAGGATATAATGCTATTATTACATCTACTACCAATCCAGTAAAATATGCATGGACATTTGGTAATGGGAATACATCTAATGTTCAAAATCCTAGTCCTCAAACCTATGCACCTAGTTTAACAAATTATGATGCCATTTTAAAAACAACTTTATATGCATACAGAATTACAAGAGTAAGAGTAATTGGAACAGATGGTTCTTTATGGAGTGGTGATGTGGGTGAGCCTACAACCTTCTTAACGTATCCAGATTTTGTATTTGCCAATACTACAACGGGCAGATCTACCAACGAGGTTAGTAATAACAGAACGCCAGATTGGACAGGTTTAAGAGATACAATTGCTATTGGAACAGATTCAGTTAGTTTTACACTTACTGATATAGATGGTTCACTATTCGGTTTAGATCCAAATGATTTAGTAGAAAGTGGAACAATACCTGTTCAATTAGGTACTATCAATTATATACATGGTGGTAACTCATTACAAATCACTATGGATACAGTACCTGGACAAGTATTTTACGATACATTAAAATTAACGATTAATCCTCCATTAACTTTAGGTATTACTTCAACTTCTATGGATAGTTTCTGCGTTGGTGATTCAACTTATTTAACAGTAAATTATCCTATAACTGGATATAATATTCAATGGTATAAAGACAGTACAATTATTCCTTTAGCTACTGATTCGTTTATTGTAGTTTATACTGCTGGTGCTTATTATGCATCTATTCAAGATATTAATACTCTATGTTCAAATGGATCTACTATAACTAATATTTATACATTTAATAGCCCTCCAGGTGCTATTTCTATCGTAAATGCTGGAGCAGGAAGAATTGCTAACTCTAATTTCCCAGGTGCAGGATTTACTATTGAGTGGTATAAAGATGGAGTATTAATTCCAGGTGCGAATAGCGTTACCGTACAAACAAGTGGTGATGGAGCATATAGTTGTCATGTATACAATACAGCTTTCCCATTATGTGGACGTACTTCTAGCAATTTTGTGATTTCAGGTTTAGGGGAAGATATCACTTCTATGAGCAATCATATTAGCATCTATCCAAATCCAAGTAATGGTAAATTTGTATTAGCATTTGAATCGATGAATAATGATAATAATGCAAGTGTAGTGATTACAGATATTACAGGAAGAGAAGTTTATAATACAGCTATTGAAATCATTAAAGGAATGAATCAATTAAATATGAACACCATGAATTTATCAAGTGGTATATATATTGTAAAAATCAATACTGCAGGCATAACTATAGAGAAGAGATTGGTTATTTCTAAATAATCCATTTTAAAAAATATTGTAAAACCTTCATGCAAAACATGAAGGTTTTTTTGTACCTCAATACATTGTATCTTGTATAAAATAAACAATAATGAAAAACCTTCAAAGTGAAAAAATAACACAACAAACTATTGCTTGGATAAATTCCGTTGTAATAGATTGTAATTTCTGTCCCTTTGCGAAAAGAGCTATGGAACAAAAATCGGTAAAATATGTGGTGCTATCCAAAAGCAATATAAAAGATAGTTTAGATCAATTAGCCATCGAATTGGAGTATTTAGATGAACATGAAAGTATCGAAACTACATTTATTATATTCGAGGAAGATTATAGTGATTTTACGAGATATATGGAATTGGTTGATGAAGCTGAAGATTTGCTAATGGAAGCAGATTACGAAGGTATCTATCAATTAGCCAGTTTTCATCCTAATTATTTATTTGCCGATTCAGAAGCCGATGATGCAGCTAATTATACCAATCGTTCGCCTTATCCGATGTTACATTTATTGCGTGAGAGTAGTATTGATGTAGTATTAAAACATTATAAACATCCGGAGCAAATACCTATAAATAATATGGAATATGCACGAAGTAAAGGATTAGCTTATATGCAATTGTTAAGAGCTGCTTGTATGAAATAATACTTGATATAATTAAAAAAGGCTACAACCTAAATCGTATTTTTACAAGAATATTTTTATATAAATAACTAAACAATTCTATAGCTTTTTTAATTTAGAATATATGCATAGTATTAGTCCGTTTGATAAATGGTTAGAGCTTTACGATTCGAATGAAGATGAGAAATCGCCTTTTTTTCAGGCGACTTATAATGAGCAATTTTACGAAAAAACCATTTATAATTATTATATACATCCGTATTGGGACGATATTGAATCGGATACTTTATTTGTTAAAATATTATTTGTTGATTACGGTGCACACTATGCCGTTATTGAGTTGATAGGCGAATGGAATGATGTATTGCATAATGATATTATGTATTTAAAACGCAATGTAATCGATTTATTAATCAAAGAAGGAATTACTAAATATATTTTAATCACCGAAAATATATTGAATTATTTTTATGATGATGATAGTTATTATGAAGAATGGTATGAAGATATTAGTGAGGCAGATGGCTGGATTCAGTTGATCAATGTACAAGAGCATGTAGCGCATGAATTTTTAAAATCGAAATCGAAATATTATGTATCAGTGCAATCAGAAGAACATTATATCGATTGGCGTATCATGAGTGCTGTTAAATTATTTGAGTTGATTGATTCAGGACAATTAAAGAGATTAGGTGCGTAACACTTACTCTTTGACATGTTCTAAAAAGCCTGTAACCTTAAATATTTCAAATGGTCCGTAGTCGCCTCCCGAAGTTTGGGACTCACAAGCCAACTTTAAAGACTAAGCAAAGAGTAGGGATTTATAAAAGAGTTTTATAGACATTACAAATGCTTTTTTTATCTTTAGTTCGACATGTACCACTATAGCAGCAAACATGTCGAACAGCGTAGATAGAATAAAACTATTCTTTAATAAATTTTACTGTAGAAAATTTTCCATTAGAAAACAATTGCAACACATATAATCCTGATCTATACTCACTCACATTTAGTTTAGTATTTTTAGTTTCATTGAGTTTTATCTCTTCGATTAATTTCCCTTGTGTATTGAAAATTTTTAATTGATTCAAGTTTACTGAAGAATTGATATTAAGCTCATTTATTGATGGTATTGGATAGATACTTATGGTTTGTTTTTCAAAATCATTTTCATTCAAAAATAAACCTACTCCTCCATTGCTTGTAAATAAATCATAGAATGCTTGATAGTATATATTGGCTATTGTTGGATCATGAACAATTATTGTATTTTCATCATTTCTAGTTTCAGCAGAAGTAGACCAATTGTGACTTCCGGTAAGTAGAGTTGGGTCTGAACTTAAATTGTCATGGTCAATAATCATATATTTATGATGCATAATACTTGTGTCAGTATAATCTTGAAGACGCGCAGCAGTCATAGCTGTAAGTAATGTAGCCCATTGAGTGGTTGCTACATTGTCATTGACGATACCAAAAACATTTACAGGAGAGCCCGCTTTTGCAGCTAATGCATTTGCCAAGTCAGTTCTAGTAATAATCATAGTAGCAAAATCTATTTCATAATTTGATTCATTGATTAAAGATAAAATTTTTGAATTAACTCCATCCGATGGACTAAAATAGGATTCTACTTCTTTATTATTTATTATAAAATGATGAGGAGTATTATCTGTTTTGTCAGGTCCAAATTTTGATATAGTGGTATTTGGTATAGATCCTGTATCTCCCCACATTTCTTCAAACTCTAACGTATATGCTTTAGCTAAACTTTGATCTTGCAAAATAATAGCATCATTAGGATCTTCATTGATTTGTCTATTGGTCCAATTTATGGCTCCTGTCCATACAATAGGATCCATTGGATTGGTAGATTTTGCATCTATTATCACAAATTTATTATGCATAATATTATATGGCCCACCTACAGGGCTTAATAATTTTGGAATTGTAGTATTCAAATCATTTACCCCTAAATTAGTAGCTACATTATTTCCATCTGATATAAATCTAACGCGCACTCCTCTATTAGCTGCATTATTAATTGCTGTAGATATATTTGATATCCCATTATTATCAAAATCATAGATAGTCATATCGAGTGTATATTTAGCTCTATTGATATAGTTAATGAGTGTATCATCAATACCTGTAGGTAAATAAATTGCATTAGTTCCAGTAGATACGGAATTATTTACAGGATTATTAAAATAGACTTTTATAGTACCAGATGATAGTGATTTGGTAGCATATGCTTTGATAGCTGAAAAAGATGTATCTGTGCCATTTACAGAATAAACTTGAGCATAATATATTGATGCTGGCATCAAACCAGTGCAAGATACATTGTGATTTGTAGTACTTGATGCACCTGTGAATAATCCCAACTCAAGGTTTGGTGTATATCCATATTTTACGATACTTGTTCCAAGTAAATCTGTTGTCCAAGCCAAGTCGAAACTTGTGGTATTAATATTGATTTGATCAATAGGAGAAGTAATATGTATACCTGGCAAAACAGTTATATCATTGGTATCTCTGGGTAATACTTGATATCCTGAAGTACAGCCACTTGCAGGTGCGGTACAAAATTGAGATAAGATACCTTTTAAGGTAACTTCCACTGAAGGAATAGTTTTACCTACAAGATTTGAACCACTAGTGATTCTGATTTGACCACTTTGTCCTGAACTAGTAAAATTATAATTTGTATTAGCAGCAAAAACAACACCAGGTGTAGCAAATATAACTCTGTTTACTTGTATTAATTCAGATTCATACGTTTCGTTAAATGTAGCGGGTGATAATAGTTGAATGGAAGGTAATGTATGTCCTGAAGAAATAACATTAATGCTAGTGATGGGTGTTATTTCTAAAAGATTATTATAATTACTTAGTACACCTGTTACTTGTACGCTATCTCCTCTATTTACAGAGGAAGTAGTAGAACCAAATGCCGCTATTCCTCCTGTATTGTCTTGTATATATCTGATAGAACCTAGTTCTGCACCATTTATTGCCACACCTTTAATAGTAACAGTAGTGCCTATAGCGGCTAAATGAGCATCGTTTATTGAGATTTGAGCGGTAGATTTTTGTATTATGCATACAAATGCAAAAAGCGAAACAAGTATAATTTTCTTCATTTTATAAAAATTTCTACAATAATACAACTGTAAGTTTAAGTAAATATTACTGAAATATTAAGTAGAAAAAATATATATAGTAATCGCTGAAGGATTGAGTTGATTGATTCAGGACAATTAAAAAAATTAGGTGCGTAGAACTATTTTTATAAAAAACGCATTTATTATGTTGTACACACAAGAAAAAAATAGTGATCGCAGAAGGATTCGAACCCTCAACCCCCAGAGCCGAAATCTGGTATTCTATCCAGTTGAACTATGCGACCAATTGTGAGTGCAAAAGTAGTATTTTTGTACGCAATAAAATATAAAATATGTCAATAAAAACTCCTTCACAATCGAAAATCACTATGACTGAATTGGTACTTCCCAATGATACCAATACATTGAACAATCTTAGAGGAGGTAAAATTTTGCATTGGATGGATATCGCCAGTGCCATTGCTGCAGGTAAACATGCCGAGGCCATAGTGGTAACTGTATCTGTAGATCAGGTATCCTTTGATAATCCCATTAAATTAGGGGATGTAGTAACGATAGTTGCAAAAGTAACTCGTGTCTTTAAAACCAGTATAGAAACGCATTTGGAAGTATGGGCGGAGAATTTACCCACCAAAACACGTTATAAATGTAATGAAGCGTATTATACATTCGTAGCATTAGATAGTAATAGCAAACCTAAAATATGTGATCCTATTACGCCTGAAAATGAAGAGGAAATGACACAATACAATAGTGCTCAACGTAGACGTGAAATGCGCCTGGTATTAGCTGGCAAATTGAAACCAGCTGATGCTAAAGAATTGAAAACGATTTTTGGCTAAACAATTAACAATGTATTACTACGTAAGCGTTGCATAATTTCGCTTTCGATAAATGTATCAAATGGTATAGTCGTATTTGTTTCTAATGATTGTTTGCAGGCCTCTACTGTCAATCGTTCTGGAGCAGTGACTACTAATTTAGAAAATAGTTCATTCAACCACACTCCTATTTCTTTATCGCACTGCAATTGCCAATCTTTTTTCTTATCACAGAATTCAAAGGATGCAATGGTTTTTCCATCTACTTCCATTAATTCAAATTGAGGCAATGGAGCTAGCCAAATCAGATATTGTGTCGCTTTAATTTTTTCAGTTGCTGCTGTTAAAAACTGGGCAATACTTTTTTTCGAGACACTCGGTGCAGGTGTTTTAAAATCGAACCATTTATGCAATGGATAATCTAATCCTACTCCATGCATATAATTAAATAAGGAGGTACTTAATCCTTTAGAAAATTGTTCATGTGAAGCGCCACTTGGGTCCTCATGAAAATTATCATTATCTGCAAAACCTTTGAATACTGGTCCTGTTTTAATCACCTCATATTGCTCAGGATGCAGACCTACCGGACTATGGGAGGTCATGGCAAACTGATGCCAAAAGCCTGAATGCAAGATACCCTGTTCGAATAATTGGCGTACATATTCTAATGCATCAATCGTTTCTTGTGCGGTTTCGGTAGGAAAACCATACATCAAATAAGCGTGCACTAAGATTCCTGATTGCGTTAAACCTTCAGCAACTCGGGCCACTTGTTCAACAGTTACTCCTTTTTTCATCAGTTTTAATAATCGATCAGAAGCCACTTCTAATCCTCCAGCCACAGCGATACAACCCGATGCTTTAAGCAAGCGAGCTAAATCAGGTGTGAAATGTTTTTCAAAACGAATATTCGTCCACCAAGTCACCACTAAATTTCTACGCAGTATTTCAATCGCCAACTCTTTTAATAAATTGGGTGGAGCTGCCTCATCCACAAAATGAAATCCACGTTCACCCGTTTGTTGGATGATAGCTTCCATCCTATCGCAAATCAATGCTGCAGTAAGTGGTTCGTACTTGCGAATATAATCGAGAGAGATATCACAAAAAGTACATCGTCCCCAATAGCAACCATGTGCGAGGGTGAGCTTATTCCATCGTCCATCGCTCCACATACGGTGCATGGGATTGACTACTTCTATGACTGAGATATAATCGTGTAAGGGCAAGTCGCTATAATCAGGAGTGCCCGTATCTTTCTGAGGAATATCAGTATCGCTTGAATCGTTGCAATAGACTACTTGATTATCGATACGTGTGAAGGTTCTTTTTAAATGTTTTATTTCTCGTTTCTGGTCGAAATATTCAATCAAATTTAACAAGGGACGTTCTCCATCATCTAAACAAATAAAATCGATATAATCGAACACTAATGGGTCAGAAATAGAACGCAACTCGGTATTGGCATAGCCACCTCCTAAAATGATTTTGATTTGAGGATGATTTTTTTTGATATAATTGGCGCATTGGAAAGCGGCGAAAAGATTACCCGGAAAGGGAACAGATAAACATACTACACTTGGATTAGTAAGTTTAATTTTTGCCTCTAGAAGTTCCAGTAATATATCAGTGATTATGGTAGTAGGCGCTTTCAGTTGTTCTGCAATCGGTTCAAAGCTCGAAGCTGTTCTCCCTAATCGTTCGGCATATCTACTAAATCCAAAATGTGGGTCGATACATTCCGTGATTAAATCGCCTAAATCTTCAAGATAAAGAGTAGCTAAATGTTTGGCTTTATCTTGTAAACCCATCGAACCAAAGGCCCAATCTAAATCTTCTAAGTTTTCGAATCTAGAGGCTTCGGGCAAGAATATTCTATCGCAAATACTATGTGCGAGTGTAGGATTTTTATGTTGTAAAAATGAAATCACGGCATCAATGCTATGAATATAATCCTGTTTTAAACTAATAATTCTAAAACTATTGGCAGTTACTTCTATATCTAAATGTTCGAGTGTATCAAATAATTTACTTAATCCATTTTTTGAAAAGAGTTGTAAAATGACTTCAATTCCTAAATCAGCTTGATAACTTACAATGTGGTGTGTATTCAAAAAGCCTTTTAAATAGACCGTTGCAGGGTAAGGTGTATTCAACTGCGTGAAAGGCGGTGTGATTAATAAAAGCTTTTGTGAAGAATGCATGTGTAAAGGTAAAATAAATTACGAATTTCAAATTACGAATTACGTCACCCCAAGGCGTGAAAGAATTAATAATTAAGAATTAAGTCCCGAAGCTTCGGGATAATGATTAGCGGGTTGTGAAAAATTAAGTCACGCCATGGCGTGAAAGCATGAATTACTCCGCAACAGTCCTTCAGAAGGAAACTACCTTTATAATTAACCTTATTATTTAATTAATCAAACTCTCTTGTTGGTCATAAGACACAACAAGGGCGGGGCGGAGACGAATTACGAATCAAGATTTCAAATTACGAATTACGTGAGTAATTAAAAATTAAGCATTCAACACTAAGCATTAAATCACGCCTTGGCGTGAAAGCATTTAAGATTTAAAACACCGCTCTAATCTGGGCACTGCCGGTGTGTATGAGCTTGGTGCTTTGACCGGTTTTACGTCCATCATAGCTTATAATCAGCTCAATATTATCACTCAATTTTCTGGCGAGGGTTAAATTCCAAACATAATTTCGTCCATTCTGTAAGCCTTCTAACATTACAAATTCTACTTGTGCATTTTTCTCTTTGGTATCTGCATATGCAATATTTACCAATGAAAAACTGGCTGTTGCATTTCCTTGTTTCAAAGAAGTAAATTTCAATTCGGCTTTCAATGAATTAAGTACCATAAACTGTCCTTTGGTTTCTGCACTGGCATTGCTTTGGAAAGAATAATTATAAATCAAGGAACCACGAATCAATTGTTTGTAGATATACGAAAATTCTTGTTCTGTTTGATTGAATACAATTTTATATCTTCTATCCGTAAAAAACGCTGAATAATTCGATTTATAACCATTGGTATATTTACCGTTCCAAGTTAAATTGCCAATTATATTCCATCGTATATTTAATTGATGTGAAAGAAGTTTGCGCACTTCAAATCCATTCGTTAAAAGCGTTTTATTATTATTATAAACAAAGCTATAATCAATAGCATACTTCGGATTGATCCGATTGAAATAAATACTATTACGAATAGAAATATTGTTCGATACTAATTGTGTATCATTCAAACCTAAAGTAGTTGGATTGAAATAATGACCTAAGGCTAATTGATTATTAGCAAATACTTTTTTAGTAAATAATAAGGCTGTATTAGAGGTGAAACGAGCAATAAATCCAGTGACTTTTTTCTTCTTTTTAATGAGTGCCGATGGATTTAAATTCAAGGTAAAATTGAAGGTGGTGGTATTTACATTTACTAATTCCGTTGTGGTATTATATATTTTGATATATCTATTCAAATCGTTAAACTGCGAAATATAATATTCATTCAACTCACGTACGTTATTGTTATTGATATCGGTATAAGCATATTGTCCATTGCCATTGGGCGCTTCGATAAAAGTGAATTCGGTTTTTGGTTCTCGTCCTGCACCCAACTCATAAAACATCGTGCTTTTCAAAAAGCCTTTAAATTCATTGATACGATATTCAATCCTTCCTAAATAATAATTGTTTTGTAAATTCTTAGCTAATAAAGTATCCGTTTCTTTGATATGTCGATAGGTCAAATTCCAAGTAAGTTGATGTTTGATTTTACTAATAAATTCGCCACTTACATTGAACGTATGCGCCGTGAAATGTGCTTTATTAAATTCGTATTTATTAGGTGTTTGCTCTCTTCTTAACACATATTGAAAACTATAATTATTTTTAATTGTATCGGGCGATAAAATAGCTAAGGTATATTGTTGCCATAGACGCGAATTAGCCGTTAAAGTATCGCTTTGAATATGTCGTGTGGTATTGTATTCATAATCTACCATCGCTTTTATTTTCCAATTGTGCAAGGCTTTTATTTTGTATAAAATAGAGGCTTGTGGTCGAATAAACAAGGACTTAATACTAGAAGATTGAGCGTGCAATAAACTGCTATTGCTCGTAAAAATAAATTGCTTCGTATAGAGCATTCCCGATAAACGATGTTCGAATCCTTGATATACTTTTTCTCTTACAAAGGCATTGAATGAATAAGCTATATCACCATGTTTTTTGCTTTTATATTGCGTCGTAAATAAAGCATTATGTTCATTGGTTCGTTGCGCGATATTATCATCTAAATTCCAATTTCGTACAAATTGAATATCTCTAAATCGTTCGATAAAAGTAAAATACCGATGTATAAAATCATATTGTATAGTATTATGAAATGCATTGAATCCACTGCTATCATTCTTGTGTAAAGAAATTACATTTTCATATCGAAGCGTAGTAGCGATCCCAATATGATATTGACTATCTATTTTTGAAAAAGTATTTGGATCATTATTACTCATGGCAATTTCTGCTTTCACCTTATTTTTTTTATTGAATACATACCCTAATTGCAAGTTATACATTTGAATTTTGGCTGGAGCCACTAATTGTTGTATGGGTTCATAATCTCCTTGTGAAATACCCTCTTTAGGGGCAATCCACTTATACACCCGACCATTACTTCCACTCGATGCCAATTGATAATTTCCTTTACCTGCACCAACTTGCGTAAAAGAAACATAGTATAAAGATTCTAAACTATCATAACTATATTCAAAAATAGTATCGTGATATACGGCATCGGGCGTGATACTATCTTTCAGCATATATAATATTTTATCTCTACTATAGGGCTCGTAACGTGCACCAACTTGTTGAGCTAATTGTACACTATCACCTACTGTTCGTAATACTGCTTTTTGAGCGTTAGTTAAATTCTGTTGACTTGATTGATTTTTGGCATCTTGTTCGGTGAAATAAGAAATCCCTGCAGAAAAATTTTTATATTCATAACGAACTGCTGCATCGAATGTAGTTCTTAAAAAATTTCGTTCCGAATAATTAAACTCCACACTTACGCGCAAGTCTTTTGTGATAAGTCGTTTAGGAGTAAACACTATTTCACCTAAGTTATAATCGATAATATAATCTTGATCAGCTCCTCGTTTCATCAATTGACTATTGATATACACCCGTTCACTTCCAGCAAGAATGATAATAAATGTTTCGCCGTTATTACCTCTTAATTTATAGGGTCCTTGATTTCCTTCAGATACACTTAAATTATTACGTGCAAATTTTCCTCGTGCAACACCGCCCATAAGATCGATATGTACTTTACCATATTGTTCTAAGTCAATATTTCCATTGTATTGTAAGCCTTGAATATTACGCACATATTTTTTATAATAAGTTGCGGTTTGATTATTATTCAAAATATCCCCTAATAAAACCGAATGATTTTTATATAATTTCATCAAGATATAAATCTTATCAAACTCTTGTAAATTCTGCGTATTCCCTTCGGGTTGAATAGGAATATTATTATCCGTTAAAGAAGCTTGCACTTCAATATCTGGATTTATATATCCACTTAATTGCAAATTCAAACTACTATTTAAAATCAAATCTTGATTATTACCAAAAGAAATACCTCTACTCAAAGAGCCCGAATATTCTAATCCCCCAAAACTGAGTACCGATTTTTCTTCTTGTGGTCGATATTCAAATGGATTTAATAATATGCCAATATCACCCAATTTTTTTTGTTTGAAATTCTTATGATAATTTTCTTGTGCCCAATAATAAGGGTATACCCGATATTGAAACAATAAGGTATCAGATGTTGATCTATTTAATAATATAACTTTTGCAGTATATGGATTATAATTATAATCAGCACTTGATAACAATTGAGTAGTATTACTAATCACTAAAGAATTGGGTACTAGCGATAAGGAATCGAGTTGTAAAGTATCTGATTGAACATAGATTTTTTTTATTCGAATATTGGATAAAGATTGAGCTTGCACACAAGTAGCAATCAACATCAAGCACAGCGTAAACCAAACTGCTTTATAGAGGGCAGTACGGCTTGATTTAAAAGCCTTTGGCGACTTTTTAATGGAATGCCCAACAAATGAATTCAATGCTACAATAATTCAATTTTTTCTACAGATAAATATAAAACGAAACTATGGGATTTTATTGTTTTTGATATTTGGCAATATATCGAGCTATAGCCCATAAAGGGAATACATTTCTATAAGAAGTATACGTTTCCATACAATTTTTATTAAATACACCCGAAATACCTTCTTGTGGCCAATCACCGTTTGCTTCTTGTTTTGACAATAAGAAATCAATGCCTTTTTGTATCGCTTGTGTATCGCTACAATCTGCTTGTATCAAGCCCATCAAGGCCCAAGCAGTATTGATGATTTGAGAATGATCGTGTGGTACATATTCTAAATTGACACAAGACAAATACGATTCCCCCCAACCTCCATCAGGGTTTTGCTTACTTAATAAAAATGTACAAGCCTTTTGAATCGTAGCATTGGCTTTGGTTTGATCGATAAAAGGAAAAGCTTTAGCAGCCACTAATGCATCAATTCCAAACCATGTGGCATAGGTAAAACAAACGCCCCAAGAGCCATACCAAGAGCCATCGGCATATTGAGCATTATAAATAAAATCGATTCCTCGTTTGATGGCATATTCAATTTCACTACGCTTATAATTCGGTTCGGCTTCTAAAAATTTACAAAGACCTTGAATGCTCGCAGAACTGCATTCTACATAGCTATAATCAATCATGATTTCACCAAAAATTTCTGATGGATTAAGATGTTCGAGCCATTGAGGAGCACGAGTATTTTCATAAGAAGCCCAACCACCATCCGTTTTATTTTGGAAAGATAAAATGGTATTGATTGGATCGTATAAACGTTTTAATGTAATGGTTTTTTCAGCTTTACTTAAAACATCTGTCTGTTCAATCATCAAGGTTGTTTTCACTCCTTCTGCGCTACAATCAGTGATAGGCCAACCATGAAACACCGTGGAGAAAGGCCATCCACCTTTTGATTGATGTCTGAAGAAACGAATTTTTTCATCCACATTTTGTTTGATTTGATGCTTATCCATAAAGGCATAACCTTTTTTCACCATCTCTGGAAAGTGCTTCTCTAAGCCACTTTCGGTGATCGCTTGCATAGTAAATACCACATCCCACAGATGTGAGCCATTATATCCCTGCATTTTCAATCCATCTTCTGCCAGCCATAAATAATCTTGCCAACGATCGATATGTTTTTGAAAATATTCCGATTCTCGTCCGTATTTATGCCAATGACAAATAGAATTGATCATTTGATTGACAGGGCCAATATTGATATAATTAGTATGTGTATCTTCTGCATGAATATAGGATAGAATATAATCGGTGGCTTTTTTTCTAAGAAAAGGTATACGTATTTTTTCATATAAATTAGTGATACCATTCATCACTTTCATCAATACACCTGAACGATGATAAACATCTTTTTCGCAACATGTATTTCGAGCTTTCGACCAATCAATTTGAGCATAAGGCTCTATATAAAGTTCATTTCTAATTTCTTTTACTAAAGCGGTTTCTTCACCTTTTACTTTGAGTCCGTAGCAATAAGCCATAGGCAAATACACCATACGTGCATGACACCAATAGCGCCAAGGATGGAAAGGTAATGATTTAGGCAAGAGCCAAATTTCAGGAAATAAGGAATTGCATCCCTCCCATTCATAAACACCTAAAACAGATAAATAAAATTTACCCCACGAAGGAATCCCCGTTGCACCGCCATTTTCAAGAATCCACTTTCGAGCTTTTTGCATCTGTGGAGCATCTTTATCTTCTCCTAACAAACGTAAAGAAACATATTGTAGGGCTGTACCAAACATCGTCGAATGACCTTCAATATGTAAGCCCCAGCCGCCATCTTCGTTTTGTTGATTACGCATATACTGCGCCAGCAAGGTTTTGAATGGCTCTTGTATAAAGGTTTTTGAGATATAAGAAGTTATAACTAAACCAGGAATAAGAAACATTGGTCCGCCATAATCATTGGGGAAATGGCCTTCATCGCTTTGTAAATAGGAAAAATAATGTAGTCCTTGTGCATATGCTTTTTGCTCTTTGCTCGTAAAGACCTTTAACTCCTCATCACTAAGTGCTTTGAAATTTTTAGTAAAGAGTGCACGAACAATTAAATCACTGCTATTGGCATTGATAGATTTATCGTATATAAATTCTTGTCGTATCGCTTCTAAATCAGCCGCAAGAGAAGCATCTGTTTCTGCTTTATTTTCATTATTGTATATAGGGATTTTTTGCCCTTTATACAGGAATGACCAATGGTGTTTACCATCGTGCGAAGTAACCGAAAAAGAATCCCAAAATTTTTTCATTGTAATGATAAACAAAGGTATAAAAAAATGCGACTAATCGTTGAAAAAGAGCTTTTATTGAATTCAACTGTGAAATGAAAAAGACAGCTTATTAACTTGATATCTGTGGGTATCAATTGACTATTTATACCTATAAAAATGCATTGTAATATTGTATCACATTTGTTAGTAGCCATGAAACAAATCGTCTTATATGTAGTGTGTTGTAAATTTGAACAACCCCATGTTTTACTTGCTTAACTACCACTGATATGAGATTGTTTTTTAGTCCAAGAGCTTAGGTAACTCTTGGACTTTTTTATTTAGTAATTCAATAAAAAAACCTCTATCGACAAAAAGCTGATAGAGGTTTTATAGTAATTAAAATTCGTTTTGAAATTATCCAGGTACTTTCACTTCTTCTTTCATTCGCTCCATAATTTCTGCAAGTGTAAATGCACCTAAGTCACCTTCGCCTTGTTTACGAATACTAGCTTTATTTTCAGCGGCTTCCTTTTCACCAACAATAAACATATACATCAATTTATGTACTTCTGCATCTCTAATTTTTCTACCGATAGTTTCACTTCTATCATCTACAGTAACTCGAATATCGAATTCAGCTAATGCCTCTTTCATTTGATAGGCGTATTCATTATACTTATCACTGATAGGTAAAATAATTCCTTGTTCTGGTGCTAACCATAATGGAAAACGACCCGCACAATGTTCGATTAAAACCGCTACAAAGCGCTCCAATGAACCAAATGGGGCACGATGAATCATTACTGGACGATGTTTTTGATTATCACTTCCCGTATATTCTAATTCAAATCGTTCAGGTAAATTATAATCTACTTGAATAGTTCCTAATTGCCATTTTCTACCAATAGCATCTTTCACCATAAAGTCTAATTTAGGACCATAGAATGCTGCTTCTCCATATTCAATCACCGTTTTTAATCCTTTCTCTGCAGCTGCTTCAATGATGGCATTTTCAGCTTTTTCCCAGTTTTCATCCGAACCGATATATTTATCTCTATTCTCTTTATCTCGTAATGAAACTTGTGCTGTATAGTCTTCAAAGCCTAATGAATTAAATACCAGCAATACTAGATCAATTACTTTTTTAAATTCATCTTTTACTTGATCTGCCATACAAAATAAGTGTGCATCATCTTGTGTAAAACCTCTCACACGAGTCAAACCATGTAATTCCCCACTTTGCTCATAGCGATACACTGTACCAAACTCTGCAAAACGTACCGGTAAATCTTTATAGGAACGTGGTTTGCTTTTGTATATTTCGCAGTGGTGAGGGCAATTCATCGGTTTCAAGAAAAACTCTTCACCTTCTTGTGGTGTTCTGATGGGTTGAAAACTATCAGCTCCATATTTTTCATAGTGACCACTAGTGATATATAAATTTTTATTACCAATATGTGGCGTTACAACTGGTAAATAACCTGCTTTTAACTGTGCTTTTTTTAAAAAGTTTTCTAGACGTTCGCGTAATTGTGCACCCTTTGGAAGCCATAGTGGTAAACCCATTCCAACCTTTTCACTAAACGTAAATAATTCTAATTCTTTACCTAATTTTCTGTGATCACGTTTTTTAGCTTCTTCTAATAAAACTAGATATTCTTTTAAGTCTTTATCCTTTTGAAATGTGATACCATAAATTCGAGTCAATTGTTTTCTTTTCTCATCTCCTCTCCAATACGCTCCAGCTAAGCTTAGTAGCTTCACCGCTTTAATACTACCTGTATTAGGAATATGTGGCCCACGACATAAATCAGTAAAATTACCTTGCTGGTAGAAGGTAATTTGACCATCTTGTAAATCTTGAATTAACTCGATTTTGTAAGGATCATCTTTATCCGTAAAGTATTTTAATGCATCTGCTTTAGACACTTCTGTGCGAATATAATCTGAATTAGTACGAGCTAATTCGAGTATTTTATTTTCTATAGCAGTAAATTCTTCGGATGACAATACTTTATCTCCAAAATCTACATCATAATAAAATCCATTTTCAATAGCGGGTCCAATACCAAATTTTGTTCCAGGATATAAAGCTTCTAATGCCTCTGCCATCAAGTGAGCGGAAGAATGCCAAAAGGTTTTTTTACCTTCTGCATCATCAAAACTCAATAATTTTAAAGAGGAATCTTGTGTGATAGGTCTGCTGGTATCCCAGGTTTCGCCGTTTACTGAAGCTGAAATAATTTTACGTGCTAAGCCTTCTGATATGCTTTTAGCAACATCCATCGCAGTGACACCTGCTTCATAAGAACGAACCGATCCATCGGGTAAAGTAATGTTTATCATAAATGTAATTTGAAAATTTGTTTTTATTTTTTATTTCAGAGCTTGTTTTTTAATCGTGGCTAATGCTTCTGAAGCTTCCTTCATATCCGGTTTTAATCGCAATGCTTCATCGAAATTATATTGCGCATCTACTAAATCATTTTTAGCTAAAGCACACAATCCTCTGTTGTAATAAGCTTCGGCATATTGAGGATTTAATTCAATGGCAATTCCGAAATTTTTATGTGCTTTGGCTATACTATCCATTTGAAAATAACAGTAGCCGATATTGTAAAATATATGTTCATTTTTAGGATCTACAGGCACCATATCTTTATATAAATCGATGGCTTTGGTATATTCTTTTTTATTTTGAATAAACATCGCTTTCTGGTATAAGGCATCCGTGGCAGTAGGATCTACTTTAATAGCATTATCAAAATAACGTAAAGCTATTTCATCTTTTTTACCTGCATAAAGCATCCCTAGTTGAATATATGCATCTGTGTATTTTGGATCTTGTTCTATACACGTTTGAAAATTACTAATCGCTTTAGGTTCATTATTCGTTTCTTTAAATAATATCCCTTTTAAAAAATAGGCATCTGCATTGTATACATCTTGTTTAAGTGCTTCATTCAAATACATCAATGATTTTTCATACTCTTTCATATATAAGCAATATCGACCTACTTCCACTTTCAAATCGGCACGTTCGGGAGCAATACTAACCGCTTTTTCAAGAGATAATACGGCTTTTTTTCCATCTCCTTTTTCAATATAAATATCGGCTATGGTAAAATAATAATCGGTATTAAAAGAATCAATCATCGATGCATAATACATATCTTTTAATGCATCATCCAAGCGATTGACATGCATCAACTCAATAGCGCGTGCTTGATAGAGATTAGGATTGCTCGGATTTTTTTTAATTTCTGCATCTAACAATGTAAGCTTAGCACCTTTAGTGGTATCAGTTACACTTAATGTAGCATCTTTTTTATCATTATTTTTTTTGTTAAATAAATCACAAGATTGTATAGATATGAATCCTACAAAACAACTTAAAAAAAATACAATAGCTATGTGCTTTCTCATATAGCACAAAGTTAGATAATTTTATGAAAATAATGGATATTACTTATCTGTAAAAACGGTATCGCTAAATTTGGTATTAAATAAGTAGCTTGTATAGGTTATTTTGATGCTACCCGTTGTTTTAGTACTTGTTGTGGTGGGTTTTGCAGTTGTTTTTGCATTAAGTTCTACACTTACCATTTTAGGAACTTTAAATTTTTTAATATCGAAGGTAATTAATGTTTGACAAGGCATTCCGTATTTACTCGTTGCATCAAATTTATTATTGACCATAGCAGTACCATTCTCTTTGCTTGTGATTTCAGCTTTCTGTATATAGCCCTTGGCATCTATATATATTTTAGCTGCTGCTATATCATTTTCCTTGAGTGGCACCATTTGTATTATATCACACACCAGTCCATTTACCGTTTCTTTGGCAATAAATACGGGCATAAAAGCATTCGTATCTGCCATAATATTTAAGATTTGATTGGGATTTTGTTTGGGCATAAAAATGATCCCATTTGATTTTATCCTAAATTTGTTAGGTCTTTTATAATATATAGTTCCATCTATTTTTTCGATATTCAATCCAGGAATATCAAAATCTATATGTGCTTTACAATAATAATCTTTGATTTGTAAAAGGTTTTTATTGCATCTTCGTATCACTTCTTTGGCATCTTGTGCTATAGTTATACTAGAAATAAAAAGTGTAACTACTAAAATATAGTTTCTCATTGTATAATTGTATTAAGTAAGAATATCTTTTCTGGTGAAATGAAACCAAGCAATACCTGTAAACAAGCATGTATATGAAAATACGATACTCATAGATAGTAAAATATCATTCCAAGGAACAGGCTTATCAAACATATTGCGCCATATAATCATGTGTGTAGTAAATAAAATGGGTTTGATGTATTCAAATAAAGGAACTTCGAGTGTACCAATGACTGTAGAAATAATAATTAAACCCATAGTGATAACAATCGGTGTGATACTATTTTCTGCAAATGATGAAATACAAAATGCAAGGCTTGCTATCAATAATAAAATAAAAAATGCAATAATAAAGGCGTATCCATATCGCCATAATATATCTCCATCTCTCAACACCACCAATCCTTCTGTTTTAAGTACCATCATATCTCCCGAACCAAAAAGTAAATGTCCTAATACTACTGCTAATATTCCAAGCCAAACTACTAATACAAAAGTATAGATAGCACATGCAATGAATTTTGAAAAAAATATATGAGATCTGCTATATGGTTTACCAGCTAATATTCTTAAAGTACCACCTGATGCTTCACCAGATATGATATCACCTGTTACAAAAGCTACTAAAAGTGGCATCTGTACTACCAACATTTGTAATATGATGAATGCGATTAGGTTTCCTGTAAGTATTTTACCGCTTACATCAAAACTATCTTTAAATGTAGCAAAAATAAAATCTAAATATTCTTGCCCTCCGCTATACATAGCTATATGTATGAGACAAACGATGATCGTAATAGCTAGCAACCCTAGATAACTTCTAGGCTTAGTATAAATTTTATAAAGCTCTACCCCTATTAGTTTAAGCATTTGAAATCTGTGTTAATGACATATATAATTCTTCTAATTTTTTACGATATGAAACAGCTACTATTCCTATTTCATTATCCGACAAAAAAGATACTAAATGCGGTATTTCTTTTTTCTCAATATCAAAACTAACAGTAGTATCATTTGTACCTTTATATTTATTTTGCCAATGTGTATTTTGCACTATTTTTTCTATAGGTGTAGAATGTTCTACTTCTATTTTCACATGCAAATTATTCTCTCCAAGTAATTCTTCTTTAGTTCCCTGAATAATAGATTTTCCTTTATTGATAATAATCATGCTATCTGCTAATTGCTCTATTTCATTAAGTATGTGAGAGGATAATATAACTGTTTTGCCTTCGTTTTTTAAATCAAAAATAAAATTTCTAAGTTCTACTATTCCTTGTGGATCCAGACCAGTATTTGGTTCATCCAGAATTATTAAATCAGGATTATTGAGTAACACTTGTGCTAGTCCAAGCCTCTGTTTCATTCCATGAGAATACTTTTTAACTGCATCATTTTCTCTACCTTTCAATCCTACTTTTTCTATCAAACTATGAATAGTCTTATCTTCTATTTTATTGGTGCTATACTTACTCAATAATTTAAGGTTGTTATAGGCAGATAAATAATTATAGAAATCAGGTTTTTCAATTAAATAGCCTACTTTATTTAATATTTCCCTACGATGTTCGTTTAGTTTTTTTGAAAAATAAGATATGTCACCAGCATCTGGCTTTATAAGTGTAAGCAAACAACGCATCGTAGTACTTTTGCCTGCACCATTAGGACCTAATAAGCCATAAATTTGACCTGGCTGTACATCAAAACTTAGATTATCTAATGCTTTGAATTGCTGATATGTTTTGGAAAGATTTTTAACGCTAAGTATAGACATATTTCACAGAACAAAATATTTTAGCTTTTTGTTTCTGTTACTACCTAATTTTCTTTTTCCAATCGAATTTTTTCAAATAGAATAAAGAGAAAATACCAATTAGCGCCCAATATACTATTTCAGTACTCCATGCGAAAGTCAAGGTAGGCTTCATAAAATGGAAAATAAAATAGGTATATACTAAATATAAAAATATGGAGGTAACTTCAATAGTTAATGATATACGTGTATTGCCAATACTCACAATCACGTTGAAAATTATAATGGCAATTGCAAATACCAACATGGCGATACATATCATCCAAAATGGCCCTACACATTGAGATACATAATCGCTTTGACCTGAAATTAGTGTTATCCAAAAGTGAGGAAATGGCAATAATATAGCAATTGTAAATAAGGTAATAGCTATACTTACATACATCACTCGTTTAGTTACCTTACTTATTTCGTCGGTCAATCCTTGTCCATGGATATTACCAATTAGTGTATTAATACTATTTGCTAAACTCCAAGCAGGTACAGAAAAAATCTGATATATAGGACGCAATAAATTGGAGATAGCTAATGCTTCTCTTCCCATAATATTTTCTACACAGGAAAAGAAATAAATCCATGAAATAAAACCAATTGCCGTTTGACCTACAATAGGTAAGCCTAAATGATTTAATGCTTTCACTTCTTCTTTATCAAATTTTTTAAATTTTAGCAATTGATGTCTTTTAATTCCACCAAAAAAGAAAACACCAATTAATAATACAAGTACCGAAGTACATTCTGCAAGCGTAGATGCTAAGCCCGAACCAGCAATACCCATAGGTGCAAAACCGAAATGACCAAATACCAAAATATAATTGAATAATACATTACACAATAACATACAGACCATAGAAAGTCCTGGTATAATCGTTTTACCAATACCTGTATAATAAGCTATTAAAACACAACCAAAATAATTAAAGAAAATACCTGGAGTTCTATAGTGTAAGAATACCGTTCCAGAAGAAATTATTTCAGGACTATTGATGAATATTTTCAGGAAAAATCCGGGTATTAAAAATAAAATTGAAAATAAAATCAGTGCCGAAACAAACATAATAATTAAGGCGCTATCTATTATATTCCCAATCTTGTCTTCCTGTTTTTCGCCCATTCGTTTGGCCACTTGTATCTGTATACTTTTAGTATATGAATATCCTAAAACCACTAAAAACATATAAAACAAAGAAATATAGCCCACCGTTGCTAATGCATTCGTATTCAGTCGACTCATAAACATAGTATCGGTGAGTGCAATCAATGTATGACTTGCATTACCTAATAATAAAGGCAAAGTAATAATTATAATTTCTTTATATGTTCCTTTTAATTGCGACAAAACAATGATTTAATAAGTGTAAAGTAAAACTAAAACCCTTTAATTTTTTGGTTCTTTTGAATGAATGACTGCCATAGTACTAGTAGATTTTGCTATCAAGTGTTCTATTCCGTCACGAAGCACATATATATCCGCTTCGCAAAAGAAAAATTGTTTTCCTGATTTTAATACACGCCCCTTTCCTATTACCTTCTCGCCCATTCCTCTATTAAAATATGAAATCTTAATTTCTACGGTCATCACACGTTGTTGATCTTCCACTAAGGTATAAGCTGCAAATCCACTAACAATATCACTTAAAGCAGATGTAAATCCACCATGAACAAATCCATCTTGTTGTTCCATAAAAGTTACAAATGGCGCACTTGCTTCTACATAACCTTCTTCTATTCGATCAAAACTAATACCTATATGTTTACTGAAATGGTTATTTTGAATTTTGGATAAAACGTACTCTTTAAAATTAGGGTTTCTCGATTTAAACTGATTCATAACGAGCACAAGATATGTAATAATTTTTAGAAGCTCTCATTTTTTTGAAGGAATTATACTTGCTTATTGGCTCTCTTTCGCATCAAATTAAAGAAGTATTTTAGAAAACATTAAATTCAAGCAGCTATGAGATAAACGCTTAAATATGTTTTACTAATAGTATATTTGCAATAGAAAATGCAAGTAAATAGTTCGAATATACAACCACATTATACGATTAATGAAACGAACAGCGAGTACCCAGCGGCTCAATGTCAGTTGCATTTATTAATTGCTCCTACCAGTATTAGTATAGCCATTTATCATGTCGAAAAAAACTTGTTTTGTAGCCTGAAAAAATATTTAGTTGATGCTGCTAGTATCGTTGATTCTTTAGATAAATTATTTTTACAAGAAGCATTATTACAATTTCATTATCAGTCTTATCATATTCATTTATTTGCAGTAGAAACTATTCTGATACCCTATGAAGCTAATGAAAATATCATTACAGATATGCTGTTTGAAGATATAGCTGCACTTGAAGCAACAATGTATTATAAATGCCCAAAAGAATTACTCAACTATTTCAATAAGAAATCTTATTTCAATATTCACTCAAGTAGCGCACAACTATTACAAAATTTAATCAAAAAACAAGCATTACTTAAAACGCCAGTGGTTTATGCTCACTGCTTCGATACACATTTGGAAGTTATTGCTTTTGATGACAAACAACTTGTTTTACATACTATTTTCCCAATTGAACAACCAGAAGATTTTACTTATTTAATTTTGAGTGTTTATGAATCTTTACAATTTAGTACCGCAAAAGTACGTACTGTTTTAATTGGTACTATAAGTAAACCTTCTCGAATTTATGACTTATTATATACCTATATTCACGATGTTGAATTTATAAATATACTAAGTAGTATCAATTATCATAATGCTTTTAATGATATAGAAGATCATATTATTTATCCATTAGCCAGTTTATTTAAACCATGAGAATAATTAGCGGAAAAAATAAAGGGATACGTTTTAATCCTCCCAAAAATATACCAACACGTCCAACTACAGATTTTGCTAAAGAAGGATTATTTAATTTTTTATCCAACTATTTCAACTTTGATAATGTAAAATTTCTTGATTTATTTGGAGGTACAGGTAGTATTTCTTATGAGTTTGCTTCTAGAGGTTGCACCGATATCACCAATATTGAAAAGTTTCCAAGATGTGCGGCTTTCATCCAAAAAACTGCTACAGAAATGAAATATGAAGGATTTAAATCTTATTGTATGGATGTATTTACCTATATTGATAATTGTAGGGAGAGTTATGATATTATATTTGCTGGACCACCTTATGCATTAGAAAACTTAAATGCTATTCCAGATATTATTATAGAAAAAAAAATAATAGATGGTGCAGGTTGGTTTATAATGGAACATAATCCAAATCATCATTTTGACAATCATCCTCATTTCTATACAAAACGAAATTATGGTGATACTATATTTAGTATTTTTACTAATGAAATAAATACCAAGCTCTAAATAATGCAAAAATTACTCGCTACTTTTTTGCTTTTTACTTGTTTAATAATACTTCTGTGTGCCTGTCCTTCACCAAAGAATAAAAAACTCATGACTGATAAACAATTTACCAATGATTTAATTCATGAAACTAGTCCGTATTTATTACAACATGCACATAATCCAGTAAATTGGAAAGCTTGGAATAATACTTCTTTGGAAAAAGCAAAAAAAGAAAATAAACTGATGGTGATCAGCATTGGTTATGCTGCTTGTCATTGGTGTCATGTAATGGAACATGAAAGTTTTGAAGATACAGCAGTTGCCAATATCATGAATCAACATTTTATCAATATTAAAATTGATAGAGAAGAACGACCTGATATTGATTTAATTTATATGGAAGCTTGTCAGGCTATGACCGGCAGTGGTGGATGGCCATTGAATATAATCGCTTTACCAAATGGCAAACCCATTTATGCAGGCACCTATTTTCCTAAAGATAAATGGATTTATATTCTAGAAAAATTAACCGATTCATTTGAACATCATAAAGAAGATTTAATAGCTTATGCTGATTCAGTAACGAAATATATCAACGAGCCTAAAATTAAAAACGATTCGTCTAAAAATTATGATAGTGTTGATGCCTATATGGATACTTTGATATTGAATTGGATGCCAAGTATGGATTTAAAATATGGAGCAACTAAAGGAGGTAATAAATTTCCTATGCCAACCAATTATGATTTCTTATTCTATTATAATTATTTATTTAATGACCCTAAAATTTTTGATTATAGCAAACTCTCCCTAGATAAAATGTGCAATGGAGGTATTTATGATCAACTTGGTGGAGGCTTTGCCAGATATAGTGTAGATGATAGATGGTTGGTTCCACATTTTGAAAAAATGCTGTATGATAATGCCCAATTAATAAGTTTATATGCTGAAGCCTATACGTTAACTTCCAATAAAAGATATTTAGAAATAGTTGAACAATGTATTGCATTTATAGAAGAAGAAATAATGTCTAAAGAGAAAGGATTTTATTCTTCTTTAGATGCAGATAGTGAAGGTGAAGAAGGCAAATATTATGTATGGAATTACGAAGAAATGGAAAACTTATTAGGCAATAATTCAAGTTTAGTAAATGAGTTTTATGGAGTCACTCCTCCAGGCAATTGGGAAGAAGGAAAAAATATTTTGCATAGAGAACAATCGATTCAAAAATTCGCTTCTTCAAATGGCATTAGTTCGCTTGAATTTAAAGGTATATTAAATGAATCGAACGCTTTATTATTAGCTGAAAGAAAATTGAGAACTAAGCCACGATTGGATGATAAAGTAATTGTGGCTTGGAATGCACTAATGATGAAAGCCTATATTAATGCGTATAAAGTCACACGTAAAACAAAGTATCTTGATATTGCCAAAGAGAATGCTTCTTTTATCATGATGAAATGTATGACTAAAGAATATCGTTTAAATCGAAATTATAAAAATGGCAAATCAAATATAAATGCTTATTTAGATGATTATGCTTGCTGCATTGATGCTTTTATAGAAATGTATCAAACTACATTTGAAACTCGATATCTAAATATGGCTAAAGGTATGACTGAGTATACACTCACCCATTTTTATGATCCACATGAAAGATTATTTTTTTATACCTCCAATATAGATAGAGCTTTAATTGCACGTAAACATGAACTAGATGATAATGTTATCCCTTCTTCTAACTCTATGATGGCCATAAATCTTTTTAGATTAGGAAAAATGTTTGATCAAAAAAATTATTTAGAGAAAGTACACAATATGTTAGGGGTAGTTAAATCACGAACAATACAATACCCTAAATTTCATAGTAATTGGGCAAAAGCCATTTTAATGAATGAAAAAGATTTTTATGAAGTAGCAATCGTTGGACCTAATGCATTAGATTTAAAAAAAGAACTAGAACATTACTATATTCCTAATATGGTAGTATTAGGTAGTACAAATGGGGATAGTAAATTACCATTACTTGTACATAAATTTAAAAAGAACCAAACACTAATCTACATATGCAAAAATCATAGTTGTCAATTGCCCGTAAGTACTATTAATGATGCTCTTAAGTTATTGAATTATAAGAGCAATGAATATGTTAAGTCAAAAGAAAAAGATTAATCGTTCTGTTAAGAACCATTTTTGTAATTTTGCTGTTATAGGCGAAAGAGAAGCATGAAAAGTAAGGAAGATTTAAAGAAAGAAATAATAGACAATCTCAAAACCATATTTGATCCTGAAATTCCAGTGGATATATATGAATTAGGTTTGATTTATGAAGTGAATATCGATGATAAAAATCATGTGGAATTGATTATGACATTAACTTCTCCTTCTTGTCCTGTTGCAGGTTCAATGCCTGCAGAAGTAGAACAAAAAGTAAAAGATATTGATGGTGTCAGTGATGTAACTTTAGAACTTGTTTTCGATCCACCCTGGAGTCAAGATATGATGAGTGAAGAAGCTCAACTAGAATTAGGTTTAATGTAAAAATTGAAATTAATTACGGAATTTTAAAAAATAAAAAATAAAAATTAAAAATAATAAATATGTATCCAGCAGAATTAGTAGCACCCATGAAACAAGAATTGACCGATATCGGTTTCAATCAATTAGTAAATGCTCAACAAGTAGATGATGCTATGCAAGCTAGTGCTGATGAAACTGCCTTAGTAGTGATCAATTCAGTATGTGGCTGTGCAGCAGGAGCTGCACGTCCAGGAATTAAATTATCTCTCGATAATGAAAAATTACCTTCTAAATTATATACCGTTTTTGCAGGAGTTGATGGTGATGCCGTTGCAAAAGCCAGAGAATATACATTGCCCTATCCACCTTCTAGCCCAAGTATAGCACTTTTTAAAAGTGGTAAATTAGTTCATTTTATTGAACGTCATATGATAGAAGGTAATAATGCTCAAACTATTGCAGCACACCTTAAAAAAGTTTATGACCATTTTTGCTAATTATTAATTACACCCAATTCGTTTATGTCTAAATATCATTTATTAACCGTACAAAATATTAAAAGAGAAACTGTAGATGCTGTCTCTGTAACATTTGATGTACCTAAAGAAATTCAATCTTTTTTTAAATTTATTCAAGGGCAATATGTAACGTTGAAATTAAATATTCAAGGCGAACATATTACGAGATCTTACTCTATTTGCTCTTCTCCTTTTCAAATTGGTAGTTTTAGCATAGGTGTAAAAAAAGTAAACCAAGGGAAAGCATCAAGCTTTATCAATGATTCACTAAAAATAGGAGATAAAATTGAAGTCATGGAACCGAATGGTCGTTTCTATACTGAATTAGATCCTACTAATCATAAACAATATTACTTATTTGGTGGTGGTTCAGGAATTACTCCAATGGTATCTATCATCAAAGCAGTCTTAGAAAAAGAACCTAATAGTACGCTTACTTTATTCTATGGAAATAGAAATGTAGAGAGTATTATTTTTAAAGATGAACTTACTCAAATCGCTACAACAAATGCTTCCAAAGTAAAAGTAGTTCATATACTTAGCGATGCTTCTAATGATTTCCAATCAGAAACAGGTATCATGTCAAAAGAAATGAATATTTCTTTACTCCAAAAATATGCTCCATCTGATTTTAGTCATGCAGAGTTTTTCGTATGTGGACCTGAAATTATGATGAATGAAGCGAAAGCCGCATTTAACTCACTTCAGATACCTACTGATAAAATACATATAGAATATTTTACAGCCAAAACAATTGCTTCTGATATCAAACCTAGTGAAGCTGGTAGCGGTGATATGCCTGAAATTACCAGTGGAAAATCAAAAGTGACTATTAAATATGATGGGAACACGGCTATTTTCGATATGGATATCAAACAAACTATTCTAGAAGCTGCACTTGATGCGGGCTACGATCCTCCCTTTTCTTGTATGGTAGCTGCTTGTTGTACATGTCGTGCTAAAATCACTAACGGTAAAGTACACATGGATGATCGAGAATCATTAACAGATGCTGAAATAAACGATGGTTATGTGCTCACCTGCCAAAGTCATCCTAAAACCGCTTTTGTTGAATTAGATTATGATGTTTAATTAATAAATCTTATACATAAGGGATTCATTAAGCAAAACATGGCCACTTGTTTCCAAGTATTGTATAAATCAGATAAATATGTAAAGTTATATGATTATCGTACATTAAAATATAGTTAGTGGTTTCTCTCTGTTTATTGTGTCTTTCTAATTTTATTTACCCAAATAAGCATGTCTTTATTATAAAATTTATAGTTAATTTATATAATAATACGTCTCAATTTACCAAAAAAAACTCATAAAATAGTGACTACTTACTTATTGAAAATTCTCAAGCAAATCAGCCTGCATAAATAAGTTAATAAACTATTATAATAAAAAGTATCTTCCAGAACAGAAGAGACTTTTTTTTTAAATTATATTAAATTTTACTAATAGCATGTCATCTTCTATATATCCTCTTTTTTTATATTACCTTTGCAGTCGTTTTTTACAAAAAATCTGATCTAATAAAACTAATATAATGTTCGACAAAAATACTGTTATAGGCTTATTCTTATCATCTGTACTTTTCATGATATTTATGTATGTTTCTTTTGAAAATGGAAAGAAGCAAAAACAAATCCTGAAAGCTAAAACAGAAAATACAGCTACTGTTAAATCTACTACAACTAATAATACTACAATAAATTCTAATCCAGCAACTATTTCTAAAATGCCAGTTGTATCAGATTCAGCTAAGCAATATGAATTAGCTAGTAAATATGGGGTTTTTGCTAATAGTACGAAACAAGCGGTAAAACATTTTACTATTGAAACAGAATTAATGAAAATTGAATTCTCATCTAAAGGAGGATCTATACAACAAGTAGAATTGAAGAAATTTAAAACACATGATCAAAAACCATTGCTACTTGCAACTCATAAAGACAATTATTATTCATTTATTTTCTCAACGAATAATAATTTGAGTATTAATACAGATGATATGATTTTTGAAACTGATGCACAGAATATCGTATTAAAAGGGGATGAAAAAAAATCAATTTCATTTAAACTTAAAGCGGCAGATGGTAAGTATGTAGAACAATTATATACGATATCTGGAAATAGTTATTTAGTTGATCATAAATTAAATTTTGTCAATTTAAATGATGTATTACTATCTAATATTGCTTATATAAATTTAAATTGGTATCAAACTTGTCGTCAATTAGAATATAAAGTACCAACAGAAAGAAGATATTCTGCATTATACTATCAAAATAAAATCAAAAGCACATCGCAGTTAGATGGACAAACGCCACAAAGTATTAAAGAATCTGATTTAAATTGGATAGGATATAAACAACAATTTTTCAGTTCTATTCTCTCTTGTAAAGAAGGTATGAGTGGTACACTAGCAACTGATTTTAATGCAAAAGATACTTCTTTTAATAAAAAATACATTTCAAGTTTATCAATCCCATATACCAATAGCGCTAATTCTAGTTTAAACTTTGAGTGGTATTTAGGACCTAATGATTATATGGCTTTAAAAAAGTTAGATAAAGGATATGAAAAAATGATTCCATTAGCTTCTAATTTTGCATTGTTTAAATGGATGGGCTTTGTCAATAAATATGCTATTATTCCTATTTTTAATATCTTGAAGAAATTCACTACCAATTACGGTTTAATCATCTTTATTTTAGCCTTATTAATTAAACTGGTACTTACTCCTTTTACTTTACAACAAAGTAGACAAAGTGCTATTATGCAAATAATGAAACCTGAATTAGATGAATTAAAAGCAAAATATGAAAACGATCCTCAAAAATTTAGCGCGGAGCAAATGAAGATCATGAGTAAAGTGGGTGCCAGTCCACTTAGCGGGTGCCTGCCAATGCTTTTACAAATGCCCATTTTAATTTCGATGTATAATTTTTTCCCTGCATCCATAGAATTAAGACAAGCACCATTTTTATGGGCGCATGATCTATCTACTTATGATTCTATTTGGAGTTTTGCACCATTTTTAGGATTAGATCACTTAAGTTTATTTACCATTTTGATGACAGTGACTTCCTTATTAAATGCCTTTATTACTCCTCAACCTCAAAGTCAAGATAATCCGGGAATGAAATATATGCCTTATATATTCCCAATTATGTTGTTTTTCATGTTTAATAGTTTTTCTGCTGCCTTAACGTATTACTATTTATTGTTCAATGTATTTTCTATAATTCAAGTATGGATTATTAAAAAATTCTTTATCAATGAAGAAAAATTAAAAGCAGAAATTCATGCTAAGAAAAATGCACCAGCTAAAAAAGGGGGTTGGATGGAAAAACTTGAGAACTATAGTAAACAACAACAAGCTCAAATGAAAAACCAACAAAAAGGAGCTAAAAGATAGAATTTACATTATAATGACATAGAGGATACAACCTATTCTCTTATGTTTATATCTAAAGAATAAACAATTCATCTATACATTTTGAAAATATCTAAAAATGAAGTAGGTTTGTTGTTAAATAGAATTTAAATTATTATTAATTAAATAAACCAAAAAGAATGAGAAAACTATTACTTTCAGGTTTTGCATTGTTTACAGCAGTTGGCCTTATGGCTCAATCTGGTTCTGTAAGCGCTCCAAGACTACTTTCTAAAATCGACTACAAAACTGTAGAAAAGAATGCAACAGGTAGTTCTGGTGTTGCAGTTACTAGACCAACAGCAGCTAGAGGCTCTAGCAGAACAGTTTCTACTGTTGCCTTAGGAACTTCTGGTAATCCTTTCACTATTATCAATAGTGGAGTAAATCAAGTATCTTACAATACTTCTACAAATCAAGTTTTATTCGTCCATAGAACAGACAATAAAAAATTCGTCGGAGATGATGCAAATAATGGTCAATATAGATATGATGTATCAACAGATGGTGGTGCAACATGGACTATCGATCATGGTTTATTAAATCCTAGTGGAACTCAAGCAGGTTTTGCTTGTCGTTTCCCTAATGCAGTTATTTATAATCCTTCAGGAAATACAGATCCAAACAATGCATATATCAATTATATTGGTAGTTTCCACGATGGTGGTACTAATGCTGACTGGCAAGGATATTGTCATGGTAGAGGTCAATTAAATAACTCACTACCTACTTACACTGAAAGAAGATATACACCAAATTCAAGCAATACAAATATTGCATCAAGTTTAATTCAAAGCAAACCAGGTACTTTTTGGGCAGTTGACGAATATATCGTAGCTTCTGACGGAACAAATCCAACAGGAATCTCTGTTTATAAAGGGGTATGGAATGCCGATTCAAATGCAACTGTTTGGACAGCTCCACTAGTATTGAATCCACCATTAGATAATACAGCTGATGGTGAAACACATATCAATGGTACTCAAATAGCATTTGACCCATCAGGTAAATATGGATGGATCGTTGCTTCTGCCGATGTAACTAACGATGGTGAAGGTACTTTTGATCCAATTTTATACAAAACTACTGATAGTGGTCTTACTTGGTCTTCAATGATTGCTTTAGATTTAGATTCTATCAATGGTATCGTTTATGATCCAATTAACGGTCCAGCATCTACTTCTTTTGAATTAGGTATTACTGTTGACATTAATGGTAATCCACATATTGCTGTGGTTGTATTACCTGGTTCTACTACTACTCCATTTTCAGTATTAGGAAATGCACCAGATAAATATTTATACGATATTACTTTCGATCCTACTTTCAACGTTGATTGTCAGTGGAGAGCTATCCGTTTAGATTTCATCAACTCATTAAGAAAAGATGTAGTTGCTGGTTCTTTAACTATGGATAATTATTTAAAAGCATCTAGAACTGAAGATGGTACAAAAGTATTCTTCTCTTGGGTAGATTCAGATTCTTCAACTGTTGGTTTAAATCAAAATAATGATTTACCAGATTTCAAAATGATTGGTCTTGATGTGGTTGCACAAACAAGAACTGCTCCTAAAAACTTTACAGTTGGTGATGCTATTTGGGAAGGTGATGTATTATGGCCACAAACATCTACTTTAGTAAGAAATATTTCAGGTACTTATAATATTCCTACAGTATTCTCTAGAATGAATGCAGCTTTAAATGATTTAGATACTTGTTATTTCCACTATGTATCTAATATCAACTTTACAAGTGGTGAATTCTCGGCTCAATTAGATAATCAAGCTCCAGATATCACTGTATTAGGTGATACAGTTGTATGGGTAGCTGTTGGTTCAGGTCCTTATGCTGATCCAGGTGCTACTGCTAACGATTGTTATGATGGTGATTTAACAGATTCAATCTCTGTTGTATCTACTGTTAATACTTCAGCTGCTGGTGTTTATACAATCACTTACACTGTTACAGATGCTGCAGGTAATACTGCTACAGCTACAAGAACTGTTAGAGTTGCTACTGCTCCAAATTGTACATTTACTATCGTACCTAGTTCTACTATTGGTGGAAGATTTAACTTCCAATATGCTAACCCAGGTGGTGGTGCATTATCTTGGACTTGGAACTATGGAAATGGTGGTGGTGTATCAAATACAACCAATGGTAATATAGTGTATTCTTATACAACTAATGGTACTTACACGGTTCGTTTCTGCGCTACAAACCCAATTGGAACTTGTTGTGATTCACAAACAATTAATGTTACGAATGTATCAGTTCAAGATATTAATTTAAATAACAATATCAGTGTTTATCCTAATCCAGCTAATGATGTATTAAATGTTTCTATCGATGTTACAAACGCTTCTGATGCAACTATCAAAATCGTAAATATCGTAGGTGCTGAAGTATATACAAAAGCATTAGGTTCTATCAATGGTACATTAAATGAAAAAATCAATGTATCTCATTTAGAAAGTGGTATCTACTTCTTAAAGCTTCAAACAGCTACAGGTAGTGCAACTAAAAAAATTACTGTAAGTAGAAATTAATTCTCACATACCTTATAAAAAAACGACCACAAGTAGTGGTCGTTTTTTTTTTGCCTTTAACTGATTATATAATCGCTACAATATTATTTTTGACTAATTTTGCTTGAAAGTAAATATCGAGTAAAGTATATGACAAAGACAAACATAGAATTCAATAAAAATGAAGATACTTTAAAACTAAAAGTAAGTGAACTAAAGAAAAAATTAAGCAACATTCACTTAGGTGGTGGACTTAAAAACATAGAAAAACATAAGTCAAAAGGGAAATTAACGGCAAGAGAACGAATCGACTTATTGTTTGATAAAAATACGGAACGATTTGAGATTGGTGAATTTTGTGGATACGAAATGTACCAGGAGCAAGGTGGTTGCCCAGCAGGGGGTGTGGTTGTTATGTTGGGCTATGTATCTAAACGACTATGCATAGTGGTAGCAAATGATGCCACAGTAAAAGCAGGCGCTTGGTTTCCAATAACAGGTAAAAAAAATCTGCGAGCACAAGAGATTTCTATTGAAAATAAGCTCCCCATTATCTATTTAGTAGACAGTGCTGGGGTCTATTTACCTATGCAAGATGAAATATTCCCTGATAAAGAACATTTCGGAAGAATATTCAGAAATAATGCAGTGATGAGCAGTATGGGAATAACTCAAATAGCAGCTATTATGGGCCCATGTGTAGCTGGTGGTGCCTACTTACCTATCATGAGTGATGAAGCATTGATAGTAGAAGGAAATGGCTCTGTTTTCTTAGCTGGTCCATACTTAGTTAAAGCTGCTATTGGTGAAGATATCGATCAAGATACTTTAGGTGGTGCATCCACACACTGCGAAATAAGTGGTGTTACTGATTACAAAATGAAGGATGATGAAACCTGTATCAAAACCATACGAAGTTTGATCGACAAACATGGAAAAAAAGAAGTTGCCGGTTTTGACCGCACCACTCCACTCCCACCTAAAGTTGACCCTAAAGAAATTTATGGTATCATCCCCGAAACAAGTGCCAAGCCATATGATATGATGGATATCATCAATAGATTAGTGGACGATAGTGAATTTATTGCGTATAAAGATGGATATGGTCAATCTATTATCTGTGGCTATGCACGAATAAATGGTTGGAGTGTAGGAATAGTAGCTAATCAACGTAAAGTAGTAAAATCGAAAAAAGGTGAAATGCAATTTGGTGGTGTTATTTATAGCGATAGTGCTGATAAAGCCACACGTTTTATTTTAAATTGTAATCAAAAAAGAATTCCACTTGTATTTATTCAAGATGTTACTGGCTTTATGGTAGGCAGTAAAAGTGAACATGGTGGTATTATTAAAGATGGCGCTAAAATGGTGAATGCAGTAGCCAATAGTATCGTACCTAAATTTACTATTATCATAGGCAACTCTTATGGTGCTGGGAATTATGCGATGTGCGGTAAAGCTTATGATCCACGATTGATAGTGGCTTGGCCAGGAGCTAAAATAGCCGTAATGGGTGGTGAACAAGCAGCAAAAACATTGATGCAAATTCAAGTGAGTGCATTGAAAGCTAAAGGACAAGAAATAAGTAAAGAAGATGAATTGGCACAATTAAAAATTATTACTGACCAATATCAAAAAACAACTACTCCTGAATACGCAGCTGCTCGCCTATGGGTAGATGCAATTATTGACCCCATTGAAACTCGTAAAGTAATTTCTATGGGAATAGAAGCTGCAAATCACAATCCTGAATTCAGAGCATTCAATCCTGGTGTCATTCAAACATAATAGATTGAATAATCCTTTTTTTAATCTAGCTGCTGAAGAATATTTATTGCAATTTCTCGATTGCACCGAACAAGACTATATATTTATTTATATCAATAATCCTTGTGTTGTAATTGGACGAAATCAAAATATTTATGAAGAACTTGATCTAATCTATTGTGCAGAAAATGAAATTGACATTTGTAGAAGAATAAGTGGTGGTGGTACTGTTTATCATGATTTAGGAAATATTAATATTGCCTTTTTTTCAAGCTGTGAAAGTCATAAAGTAAATAATTATCACTATTTTATGAAAGACCTATTCTGCTTTTTACAAAGTAAAGGGATAGACGTTTATTTAAATGAACGAAATTCCATTTATGTAGGAGATTTTAAAATTGGTGGTAACGCACAATTTACAAATAGAAAAAATATATTAAGCCATTGTACCTTATTATTTGATGCAAATCTAGATCAACTCGAAAAAAGCATAGAGTCGCCATTTAGGCAAATAAAATCTAAAGCATCGAAAAGTGTTCGAAGCTTGGTAAAAAATCTCTCAGAACTACTTAAAAATTCAAATAAACACATTTTTATAAATGAATTGAAAGATTATTTAACCAATCACACAAAAATTGCACAAATACAGTTGGATAATGAACAAGAATTATGGATCAAAAAACAATTTGAACCCAAATTTAAAACTTTTGATTGGGTTTATGCTCGGTCACCAAAATGTGAACTATTTTCTAAAAACGAAATATTTCATATTGATAAAGGGAAAGTTATCTATTCAACTAATAATTCATATATTAATACTTCATTTTTGCCTCATAACGAATTGAAATTCTACTTTTTAAAAAAATAAACTTATTTTTTTATCTTTATTAAATAGCGAATCAACAAACTCAAAATTGGTTATAATTTCAACATTTACATCATAATCTTAAAACACTTTCAATTATAGGCTTTTTTGTTAAGTTACTAACAAGCGCAGACAAAAATAGACTATTTACATGCATTGGAAACTCTATTTTATTCAGCAACTAGACCACCTGTAGCTGTGGTTTAGGCAATCTCAAAACTCATTTAACAGAAATGACACTTTCATCATACATGGAACTTCTGCACTGATTATTAAAACTGTATTCTTAAATTTCTTTGGTCCTTTAAATGGAATTTATCAATACAAATTTGTATTAATATTTCGAATCCTATAGTTGGAGAATTATAACCATCTGAAATTAATTTTTACAATAGTAAATATGCAAGATATAATAAAAGTTGGGTATAGGTTTGTTTCAAATGATGCTTTGATTAATATCCAAGACTAATCTAAATGAAATTATATTTTATAAATAATGTTATAAAATCAAACATCACAAAGTATGCTTATTATTAAATATTAATAATCTATTAGTTAATTATTTTTTATGCAAAGGACTATACTTGTTACGGCCTTATTTTTCCCTAAAATTTCATTTTTATTATCGAATATACTTATCTTGCATTTGATTTTTTTATAAACCACATGAGAGAAATAACCTTCATTAAAAAAAATGCACAAACTTGGAAATCAATCGAAGAAAAGTTAGATCAACAAAATGATTTAAGTGCTGATGAAACTGCTGATTTATATGTACATCTTACAGATGATTTAGCTTATACTCGTACTTTCTATCCCAAAACTAATACATCGTTATACTTAAATCAGCTTGCAAGTCATATACATCGAAGAATTTACAAAAATAAAAAAGAAGAATCAACACGATTTATTACTTTTTTCACACATGAAATCCCCATAGCAGCCTATCAAAGTAGAAAACAAATGCTTTTGTCTTTTATATTCTTTTGTATTGCTGTTTTTATTGGCGCTACATGTCAGCATTTTGAGCCTAATACCGCAAATTATATACTTGGTGATTCCTACGTTAATATGACAAATGAAAATATAGAAAATGGCAATCCAATGGGTGTATACGAAAGCGATAATAAACCACTTATGTTTTTTGGTATTGCAACAAATAATATTAAAGTAGCATTTTATGTATTTATTGGTGGTATTACTTGCTCGGTGGTAACACTCTATTATATGTTTATCAATGGAATTATGCTAGGTGCGTTTCAATGGTTCTTTGTTCAAAAAGGATATTTTTGGATTTCTTTTTCAACCATATTTATTCATGGGGCACTTGAAATCACTGCAATTGTTATTGCTGGGGGGGCAGGTTTAGTTTTAGGAAATAGTATTTTATTTCCTCGTACCTATACGCGTAAACAATCATTAATTGAAGCGGGTAAACGTGCATTAAAAATTATGTTAGGCTTAATACCTGTTTTTATAGCAGCTGCCTTCTTAGAAAGTTTTGTAACTCATAAGTATAAAGATATTTCAGAATTAATCAAAGTGGCTATTATTGTTCTATCGCTTACTTATATCATTACTTACTTTTTTGTATATCCTTATTCTCTTAATCCTATTGAAGCTGATGATCAGGTACAATAAATGCAATTAGTAATGAAGTCTTATATACTTTTTCTTATTTATTTTTGTTCATTGCTTTTGCATACTAGCATTATATATGCCTTACCTATTCAATACGATTCTAGTAAAATAAGCTGGCGTGCGTTTGATAATAAGAAAATAGAATCATTACAGAAAGACAAAAAATATGATTATGGTAAAAGCCCTTCTAGTGTTAATGCTAGCAAACATAAATTCCTTCGTTTTCTGGAACGTGCAATAGAAAAACTCTTTATACTTCTGTTCAGCAACTGGAAAGGCTTATCTGTTATTGCTACTGTTATACGTATACTAATATATATTGCTTTCTTTAGTTTTATACTATATGTAATATTTCAGGTATTTAATCTTCGTCAAGTATTTAGTAGCAGAAAGACTAGCATTCACTTGCCTTATGATATTGAAAAAGAAGATATACAAGAATTAGATTTCAATTATTTAATTCAAGAAGCTATAAAAAACAAACAATATCGTTTAGCCGTTCGATTACAATACTTAAATACACTTAAAAAACTTAATGAGAATAATTATATTCAATGGAGTATAGAGAAAACAAATTGGCAGTATATGTTTGAATTAAAAGAACCTTATAAGAGTAAATTTGTTCAAATAACGACTGTTTTTGATTGGGTTTGGTATGGCGAACATAGTATAGATGAACAGGAATATAGTCAAATTGAGAAACAATTTTCAAATTATAATAAGTCGATATTTTAATGTTTAAAAACAAGTTTAATATCGCTTACCTTATTGTGGTCATATGCCTACTCATAGGCTTTGCCATTGTGTATTCTAAAGCTCCAAAACCAATAGATTGGAATCCTAGTTTTGAAAAAAGTAAAGAAACTCCTTTTGGAACAAAATATGTTTATCAAAATTTAAATCAGATTTTCAATAAAGGTAAAATTACATCCGTCAACAAATCAGTTTATGAAACACTAGATAAAGACAAATCTACACATGCAAATTATATTTTTATAGGTCGTCAATTTAATATAGATAATTTAGATATGTGGACGATGCTCAGTTATGTTTCAAATGGGAATGATGTATTTATAGCAGCTGAAGAAATGAATAGTGTATTACAAGACACTTTAGGTTTTTATCTAGATGTTGATATGAATGTTCCTCGATTTGATCAACACAATGTAAATACTAAATCAACAAAGACTCATTTTTTAAAGAATCCTTCTTTTGGAAAAAATAATTCATATCCATTTAAAAACATGGTTTTCCCTACCAGTATTATGTTACTTGATACCTTAGCTTTTAAAGTATTGGCGGTAGATAATGAAAACAAACCTGTATTTGTTTGTAGGCCATATGGAAACGGACATATTTATATACACTCCTACCCCTATGCCTTTTCAAATTATTATTTACTTTATAAAAATAATCACGAGTATATTTCTAAATGTTTAAGTGTATTACCCAATATCGATACTTATTGGGATGAATACTATAAGAAAGAACATACACTAAATGAACAGTCAACTAGTCCAATACATTTTATACTAAATTCACCTTCCCTACATTGGGCTTGGAATATAAGCATACTCAGTTTATTGCTATATGTATTATTTCGAATGAAAAGACAGCAACGTATCATACCTATACTTAAACCATTTGAAAATAGTAGTTTACAATTTATTCAGACTGTTGGTCGATTATATTTTAACAAAGGAGATCATAGTGATTTAATCAAAAAACAAATCACTTATTGGTTAGAATATATACGAAGTAAACTTTTTATATCGACCAGTAAATTAGATAAAACTTTTATCACTTCAGTTGCAGATAAATCTGGAATTCCGATTTCAAAAATTGAGGAAATTATATATCTCATCAGTGAAATGAAAAATAAAAATCCCTCTAAAAAAGAGGTGATTTATTTCTATAAAAAATTAGAATACTTTTACAAAAACTCTAAAAGATAAAACACATGGAAAACGAAATGCAAATGAACAATCGTCTCGACTTATCTAAAATCAGTCATGCTGTTGATCGTATCAAGGCAGAGATAAGAAAAATTATTGTAGGTCAAGATGAAATGATAGAACTACTTTTAACCGCATTATTGGCCGAAGGGCATGTAATCATTGAAGGGGTACCAGGTACAGCCAAAACATTAACCGCCAAACTCCTTGCTAAAACGATACAATGTCCTTTTAGTCGAATTCAATTTACTCCTGATTTAATGCCAAGTGATATTCTTGGTACTAGCATTTATAATTTTAAAAGCAGTGAATTCGAATTTAAAAAAGGACCCATTTTTTCTAATATTATTTTAATTGATGAAATCAATCGTTCGCCAGCCAAAACTCAAGCAGCGTTGTTTGAAGTAATGGAAGAAAGACAAATTACGATTGATGGTACTACCAAAAAATTAGATGCACCATTCTTTGTTGTAGCTACCCAAAACCCAATAGAACAGGAAGGAACATATCGTTTACCTGAGGCGCAACTCGACCGATTTTTATTTAAAATAGAAGTACATTATCCAAGTTTAGAACAAGAAGTAAATATCATCGAAAATCATCATCAATCGCTTCGTATAAATGATTTAACAAATGTAATGGCTGTTATTAATGCGCAAGACATTATTGAAAATCAACAGTTATGTAGACATGTAGTAGTAGAAAGCAAACTGATTCAGTTTATAGCTCAACTCATTCATAAAAGTAGAAATATGCCTGAATTATATTTAGGGGCATCTACTCGAGCAAGTATCTCAATTCTGAATGCAGCTAAAGCATTTGCAATATTAAAAGGAAGAGATTTCGTGACTCCTGATGATATTATTTTTGTTGCGAAACCAATATTACGACACCGTATTATACTAACACCTGAAAAAGAAATGGAAGGTATAGGACCTAATGAAATCATTGATCAATTAATTAAAAGCGTTGAGATTCCTCGTTAATTCATGATAGCTTTCTATAAAAGTTTATATCTTAACAAACGCCTTTTCATGGGGCTATTTGTACTTGTGATGCTATTTATAGTAGGATTTGCATTACCATGGATGTTTATGCTTACAAAACTTTTATTGCTTATTTATTTAATCGTTATTGCCTTAGATGTTTTAATGTTATACCAACGTATAGCAAGAGGAGTTTTTGCTTCCCGTATTTGCCCCGAACGATTATCTAATGGCGATTATAATGATATCTATATCTATATTGAAAATAGGTTTTCTTTTGAATGTCAACTCAAAATAATTGATGAAACACCCTTTCAATTTCAATATCGAAAAGCACATTTTGATACTTTTCTACTTAGTAATGAAAGTAAAAAAATACATTATCAACTACGCCCAACCGAACGTGGAGAATATATATTTGGAGCGCTGAATGTATTTGCTACTGGTCGTATTGGTTTAATCACACGTCGATTTCAATTTGATCAACAAAAAATGTTACCCGTTTATCCATCCTATTTACAAATGCGTAAATTTGAATTGATGGCCATTTCCAATAAATTAAATGAATATGGTATCAAAAAATTGCGAAAAATAGGACATAGCATGGAATTTGAACAAATCAAAAACTATGTTGCAGGAGATGATTTTAGAACGATTAATTGGAAAGCATCTTCGAGAAGAAATGAATTGATGGTGAATCATTATAGCGATGAAAAATCACAACAAGTCTATAATATTATCGATAAAGGACGCTTAATGAAAATGCCCTTTGAAGGATTAAGTCTACTAGATTATGCCATCAATACTGCATTAGTACTTTCTAATATAGCTATCAAAAAAGATGATAAAGCAGGCTTGATTACGTTTAATAATCAAGTAGAAACGTTTGTAAAAGCAGATAAGCAAAAAATTCAAATGCATCGAATCCAAGATGCATTGTATAATCAAAAAACCAGATTTCTGGAAAGTGATTTTCAAAAATTACACATTCGCTTAAAGAATACATTAACGCAAAGAAGTTTATTATTGATTTATACTAATTTTGAATCTATAAGCTCTATGCGACGTCAACAGGACTATCTAGTGACTTTAAGTAGAAGCCATGTAGTAGTTGTTATCTTTTTTGAGAATACCGAAGTGCAGAAAATCTATGATTCTACCGCACAAACATTAGAAGATATATATATACACACAATTGCTGATAAATTTGTAATGGAGAAAAAACAAATCGTTAAAGAATTGAAACAAAGAGGCATATATAGCATACTTACTTCACCTAAAAATTTAAGTATAAATACCATTAATAAATATCTAGAGCTGAAATCAAAAGGTGTTATCTAAATTTTTTGAAGTATTGTAAATATTATCAATGCTTATTAATTTTATAAAAAATATCTATCTATGAGACCTAATAAAACTATTGAAAACGATTTAAGTGTAAGTGATTATTTAGAACGTATTCAAGACGAAACCAAAAGAGATGATTGTCTAAAATTAGTAGATTTTTTTGCAAAACAATCGAAATATCCAGCAAAAATGTGGGGCAATGCCATCATTGGTTTTGGTTCTTATCATTATGTGTATGAAAGCGGTAGAGAAGGTGATGCCCCTTTGGCAGGACTCTCTGCACGTTCTAACGCCATAGTATTGTATTTAGCAAATGCTAAAGAACAGGCAGACTTATTGACTAAACTGGGAAAACACAAATTAGGTGGAGGCTGTATATATATAAAGAAATACTGCGAAATAGATACTAAAATTTTAGCATTACTGATTAAAAATAGTATCAGCTACTTACAAAAATTATATCCTACAAAAAAGTAAGTATGCTACACACCAAACTGGCTCAAATGATGGTCTAGATGCTTATACATCATATTATTCCATTCACGAGCAGTAAGCACCCCAAATGAATTAGATTCTTTACCTTCAAAAGAAGTACTCCCTAATTCAAATACTTGGTCTAAATAAGATAATAAACGAGTTTGTTCATTTTCAAATTCTCTTATATCTGTAATGATGAATTGTGGACCAGTAGGACTATTTTTGGCATAACTACTCTCTCCTATCACTTTACTTTTAACAAAAAGATTCAACATCAATTTCATAAAGAAATTTGGTTTTGAGTGCTTCTCTGTAAATATCATTTCATAGGTCACATTACAATGTGCCAACATCTGTGTGACATTCATCTTACCCCATACAGCAGGGGTACTATTCGTAAGTTTACGAATACGATTTTTTACAGTTTCTAAAGTCTCTTTTTCAAATATATTTGGAACAGCCATCTTTTTTAATTTTTAATGTTTAATGCTGAATTTTAAATTCGTAATTTGTAATTCGTAATCCGTAATTCAAACTATGCTTCTAACGCTTGCGCTAAGTCTTCTATTAAGTCTTCCACATCTTCTACCCCTACACTTAATCGTAATAAATTATCTACTACACCCGCTCGTTCTCTTTCTTCTTTTGGAATAGATGCATGTGTCATAGTTGCAGGGTGATTGATTAAAGATTCTACACCACCTAAGGATTCAGCCAATGAGAACACTTGAAAAGAAGAAGCAATTTTAAATGTTTTTTCAAGATCTGCATTTTTTAATACGATTGAAATCATACCACCAAAATCGCGCATTTGTTTTTTTGCTATTTCATGGTTTGGATGATCTGTAAAACCTGGCCAATATATTTTCTCAATAGCTGGATGTGTTTTTAAAAACTCAGCAATTTTTCTTCCGTTAAAACAATGTCTTTCCATTCGCAAATGCAAGGTTTTAATACCACGCATCACTAAAAATGAATCCATCGGACCTGGTGTAGCACCACAACTATTATGTATAAATGCTATACGTTCGTATAAACTATCATCATTCATAATTAATGCACCCATCACTACATCACTATGTCCACCTAAATATTTGGTGACACTATGCATAACTATATCTGCACCCAAGTCTAATGGATTTTGCAAATAAGGAGAAGCAAAGGTATTATCCACTGCTAAAATTAAGTTATTCGCTTTTGCTATTGCCGCACAAGCTTCTATATCAATAATTTGCATAGTAGGATTGGTAGGTGTTTCAGCCCAAATTAATTTCGTATTACTATTAATATATTTAGAAATAGTAGAAGCATCTGTCATATTGATGAAATGAAATTTGATGCCCATTGGCATAAAAATTTTCGTAAACATTCTATACGAACCACCATATAAATCATCCCCAGTTATCACTTCATCCCCAGGTTTTAATAATTTAATTACCGCATCCATAGAGCCCATGCCACTACTAAAGCATAATGCATGTTTACCATTTTCTAATGCGGCTAAATTGGTTTCTAATGCCATCCTAGTTGGATTTTTTCCACGAGCATAAGCAAATCCTTTATGTTTACCTGGTGATTCCTGAACAAAGGTAGAAGTTTGATAAATGGGTGTCATGATAGCCCCTGTAGAAGGATCGGGTGTTGCACCTGCATGTATTGCTTTTGTACCAAATTTATATTTTTTATTTTCCATAATACTATCTATACTTTTTTATGAATGGCAAAGGTACAATTAAAATAAAACTCTTCGAAAAACTTAATTTATTAGCATAATAATGTAGATAAATTAAACTTATTTAAGATTCAGACCAAACAAAGTTTGACTACCTTTGCCCACCCAACTAAATTAATATTCGATTTATGGCTAAATTAAAAAAACAAGACGCTCTAGATTATCACGCGCAAGGTCGCCCAGGAAAAATTGAAGTAATTCCAAGTAAACCATATAGTACCCAACGAGATTTAACATTAGCTTATTCACCAGGTGTTGCAGAACCTTGTTTGGAAATTGAGAAAAATCCAGATGATGCATATAAATATACTACTAAAGGAAATTTAGTAGCAGTGATTTCAAATGGTACAGCAGTATTAGGATTAGGGGATATCGGGGCACTGGCCTCAAAACCTGTAATGGAAGGGAAAGGATTACTATTCAAAATTTTTGCAGACATAGATGTATTCGATATAGAAATAGATACAAAAAATATTGACGAATTTGTTCAAACTGTAAAAAATATTTCTGTCACTTTTGGTGGTATTAATTTGGAAGATATCAAAGCACCAGAATGTTTTGAAATAGAACGTAGACTAAAAGAAGAATTAGACATTCCATTGATGCACGACGATCAACATGGAACAGCTATCATCTCTGCTGCTGCTCTATTGAATGCGGTTTCACTTTCCAATAAAAAAATGGATGAAATCAAAATCATTATCAATGGTGCTGGTGCATCCGCCAACTCATGTGCGAAAATGTATATTGCTGTAGGTGCGAAAAAAGAGCACATTGTCATGTTAGATAGCAAAGGAGTAATTCATAAAAACAGAACTGATTTAAATGAATATAAGGCGTTTTTTGCTTGTGAAGACAATGGAATTCACTCATTAGAAGCAGCCATTAAAGGAGCTGATGTTTTTGTTGGTCTTTCTACTGGTAATATTTTAAGCAAAGAAATGGTTCAAAGTATGGCCAATGATTGTATTGTTTTTGCACTTGCCAATCCTACACCTGAAATATCTTATGATGATGCTATTGCATCTCGTACAGATATTATTTTTGCTACAGGTAGAAGTGATCATCCGAATCAAGTGAATAATGTATTGGGCTTTCCGTTTATATTTAGAGGAGCTTTAGACGTACGTGCTAAATGTATCAATGAAGAAATGAAATTAGCAGCAACATTAGCAATCGCTTCTATAGCTAAAGAACCTGTACCTGAACATATTAATTTAACCTATGGAGTAAATAATTTAAAATATGGTAAAGAATATATTATTCCAAAACCAATGGATAATCGTTTGCTTTCAGAAGTGAGTGCCGCTGTGGCAAAAGCAGCTGTAGAAAGTGGTGTGGCACGTCAAACAATAAAAGATTGGGAAGCCTATAAATTACATTTAGAAACAAAATTAGGTCGTTATAATAAATTGATGCGTGGCCTTACCAATAAAGCAAAATCAGATCCTAAACGTATCGTATTTGCAGAAGCAGATAATTTTAAAATTTTGAAAGCAGCACAGGTAGCTCGGGATGAAGGTATTGCTATTCCTATTTTGTTGGGCAATAGAGATAAAATTATAGCCCTGATGGATGAGTATGGCATAGATATGAAAGAATGTATTATTCGCGATGCTTGGTTGCCTGAAGAAGAAAATCGTAGAAATGAATTTGGAGATATGCTCTGGAAAAAACGTGAACGAAAAGGTTTGACACAATATGAAGCGCGTAGATATATGAAAGACCGAAATTATTTTGGTGCCATGTTAGTAGAAAATGGAGAAGCAGATGCAATGATTTCTGGGTTAACCAGATGGTATGGAGCCCCTATAAAACCTGCATTTGACGTGATTGGCAAACGCGATGAAGTAAATAGAGTAGCTGGTTTATATATTATGGTTACTAAAAATGGTCCTTATTTCTTTGCCGATACCACTATGAATATGGATCCAACTGCAGAGGAATTAGCTGATATTGCATTACTTACGGCTCAAACAGTACGTCGATTTAATTTTACACCTCGAATAGCTATGCTGTCCTATACTAATTTTGGCTCTACTGGCGGAGATACCCCTAAAAAAGTACAAAAAGCTGTACAAATTTTACATCAAAAAAATCCTGAACTAATTGTAGATGGTGATATTCAAGCAAATTTTGCAGTGAATAATGACTTATTAAAAGAACAATTTCCTTTTAGTCAGCTAGTAGACAAAGAAGTAAATACTTTTATATTTCCCAATTTAGCATCGGGCAATATAGCATATAAACTAATGCAAGAATTAGGCAATGCTGAGGCCATTGGCCCTGTATTAATGGGATTAAAAAAACCAATCCATATCTTGCAATTAGGCAGTTCTATCAGAGAAATTGTAAATATGACAACCATTGCAGTGGTAGATGCACAAGGTAGATAATTTTTACTATTTCTAAACATATTATAACTTTTTTGCATTTTATTATATTAAAAAACATTATTATCAGTATGAAAAAAAATTATTATTATTTTCTTTAAGTATTTTATGCTTACTTAAAATAAATGCGCAGTCTAAAACAACGATTACTTGGGGCTCTGAGTTTATGTCGCCCAAAAAACATGCTTTTACAGGAGTACTTGGCAATTTAAATGATGGATATGTTTCTATCAATCAACGCTATGGTAAAAGTTTAACCCTACAAAAATTCAATACTGAATTAAAGTTAAAAGCTGAAACTGCTGTTGATCTAAAATCAATGCCCAAAGGCTATATGAGTGAATTCTTCTTAGATATGAATAATAAATATTATTGGGTTTACTCTACTTGGGATAAAAAAGCACAAATTGAACAATTAAATGTAAGACCTATTGATATTTCAACAGCTAAACTTACTGGAAGTGCTACCCCAATTATTAAATCGGATAAAAAATTAGCAGGAGATTTAGTAGCTACTGGTCTCTATCAAATTAATACGGCTAATAAATGGGAAAGTGAACTTTCTACAGATGGTAGTAAAGTATTAGTGCATTACAGATTAAAACCAGAAATTAAAGATGATTCTAAAAACAAAGACATCATTGGTCTTTATGTATTCGATAGTCAATTTGAACAGATCGCTGGTAGAAGAGTAACTATGCCTTATGTAGAAGAATTTTTGGATATTATCAGCTATCATGTCGATAATAATGGTAACGCATATATTTTAGGAAAAGTATATGAAGGAACTAAAAAAGAAAAAACAAAAGATAAAAAACCTAATTATCATTTCGAAATCTTTAAATATTCAAAAAATGCCAGTGAACCTAATATTGTATCATTAAAGCTTGAATCTACTTTTGTGAGTTCTATTAAGTTAGTAGAAGGTAAAGATGGTAATATGATTGTAGTAGGCTACTATTCAAAAACTACAGGAGGTGGAGCTGATGGGGTATTCTGTTTCAGCCTAAATAATAGTACAAACAAAATTGAAAACAAATTCAAAGGATTTTATGAATTCCCTGCTGAGATCCTTAAGGCCTACGAAAGAAGTAGAACAGCAAAAAAAGTAACTGATAAAGAAGCGAAAGATGCCAATGAACTAAGCTCTCTAAAAATTAAAGATATTATTGTTAATGAAGATGGTAGTTTTGATGTATTTGGTGAAGAATTTATTCATACATGGTATATGAGAATCTACAACAAAAGAGTAGAATATGTACATAGATTAACCTATGGTGATATTTACGTAATGCGTATTGGTGCTGATGGCGAAATGAAACAAGTGAATAAAATTCCTAAATATCAATTTAAATCTTTAACTACATCTAGCCCTGTTTTAGCAAATGAAATATTTGCTATGTCATTCTACTTAGATAAAAAAGATAATGATTACTTCATTTATTATGTAGATAACCTCAAAAATTTAAATATTAAATCTACTGAAGCCCCAGAAAAACATGTAGATGGCGCAGGTGGTGTGCTTATGACCACTAAACTTAAACCAGATGGATCAATAGAAAAAACTAAATTATTTGATTTTAGAGAGAAGAAATATTATATCAATGTAACTGAAATGGACAGAGTGGGACCAAATAATTATGTAGCATTAGCTTATTCATATTCAGATAATCCTTTTGCTTATCTAACTTTTAATAGTAAACCTAAAAAGTTTGTACAAATTAGCGTAAAATAATGAATGCCAATTAATTATATAAAAAAGCCATCCAGATTATTGGATGGCTTTTTTATTATTGCACCTATGTACATGTAATATTATTATATAGTTATTAACATATAAATTAAACTATCGAAAGCCTCATTTTCATCTAAATGTAACTTCGTTTTTCCTGGCTCTTTTATTTATTTTAACACATTGATTTACAATTATTTCTTGATTAAAATAAAGTCTAAACAGAATCGAATATATTATTTATGCATGTATTACAATTTTATTGTTAACACTTTATATATTAACACTCTGTAACATATTGTAAAACCCTGCGTATTAGAACCTATAATATATTATAAATTTGTGTTTATGAATAATACAATCTTTAAAACTGTATGTCAAACAATTAGAAAACAAGCATTTAGAACTTTAATAATAGTAGGGTTCCTAACGATAAATACTAATTTATTTGCTCAAGATCATACTTTAAGTAACTCGAGTTTCGAATACTATAGTGGAATTCCTTCTCATCACTCCATGTTTAATAACTGCGTAAAAGTATGGGAAAATGCATTACCTATTAGTGTTTCCACTCCAGACTTCTACTTAAAAAGTGCTAGCTGTAATTTTACTTCTTGGCAAACGGTATATGAATCAGTAAAAGTAAAAACACCAAACCAATTTCATGGTTGTGGTTTTGCAGGTATTTTTCTAAACTATAATAATCATATAAATAGTCCTAAATTTAAAGAATACTTTTTACAAAAAATAGATTTAGAAGTAGGTCATAGATATACAGTTGCTATTGATATTGCGAAATCAAGTGATACGACTTCTGATAATTTAGAATTCGATTTAGGCATTTATGGCTATAATGGATCTATTCCAGCCTCCAACATTAACTATTGTGTTACACAAGCGGATGGCAGCCTAGCTCCTCTTTTAGCAAGAATTTCTAAAGATTCTATTTCTTATGATTTACGTCGTTTTTATGTTTCATTTACTCCCACACACAATGCTTCATATATCATGTTTGGAGGAACTGGTTGTGGTATCGATGCAGCTTCAAATGGCTATGTGTTTATCGATAATATTATGATGACTGATAGTCTCGAAACTATTCTTAATCCTAAGGTGGAATACTTGAGTGGTGAAACTCGGGGTTGTTGTTATTCCAAAAATAAAGAAGATTTTCAATTGATCGGAAATCTACCTCAAACAACAAGTACACGTATTTATTGGCAACAAAATCGAAGTAACCCCGAACTAGTTACATTTACTAATGATACAAATCATATAACAAACATTACTGGCTCAGGATTATTTATCCCTGGGCTTTATGAGTTTTATTACTCTTTTAATAATGGTACAGAAACGGCTACTGATACATTTAAAATTCAAATCAATCCTCCTTTTGCTATCAATGCTGGTGTTAATTTAGTGAGACTTAGCACATCAAGTTTACCTGCAACACATCCAAATTATAATCCAATGTGTGGTAATAATGCTTTCACAATGAATGCTACTCCCAATTATACAACCATAAATGAAAATCAATATTTATCTTGGTGGAGTATGCTCCGATCTGATGGATCTGAATGGGTATTCCCTAATTATGCAGTGCCTTATGATGGATTAAATGAAGGAACTGTTTATGTAGAAGACAATATGTTATACTTAGGTACGCCAAGCATCACCAATAATCAAGGCACACTTTTGACGCCTTCATTTAAGTATAAAAATCCTGGGTACCATCCAAATAATATTTTTTGGGTGGCTAATGCACAAGATTCTATCAAAATGATTTGGCATATCAAAGATCTTTGTGAAAATATTTATACCGATACAGTTCTATTAGTTCAAAACAAAGTAGAATTAGTTGCTCCAGCTTCTCGTTGTATTGGAGATACCGTGATTGTTTATCAATATAATGATGCATTCTTTAGAAAATTACAACATCATGCTTCATTACGTTATTTATGGACCAATCCTAAAGGAAATATCACTTATTTAAATTCGGTGACTCGTAACGATTCTATTATATTTGTTATCAATTCGGATAGCTTAGTTAACATCCGTTTAACAGTTACCGATTCCGCAAGTGGTGTAGTTTTTTATTGTCAAAAATCAATCATAGTTAAATTAGATAATTTCAGTGCTGGTCCTAATCAAGTACGTTTAAATAGCGAATGTGCTCGTGTAGATTTTAAAATGGAAGCAAAACCACTTTTAACTGATATCAATACTCGTGAATATCAATCATGGTGGAGCATGGTTCGTAATGATGGAACAGAATGGGTTTTTCCCAATTATTGTAGACCTTATAATGGGCTTGATGAAGGAACTGTATATGTAGATAGTAATAGATATTTTGATGCACCTCCTACACTTACATGTGAGCAAGGCATGTTGGATGCTAATGGCTTAGCTTATAAGAATCCTGGATGGCATCCAAACAATTCTTTTACTTTAAGAAATCCTCAAGACTCTGTCCTATTTATCTGGCACATAAAAGATAAATGCGATAATGTTTATATGGATAGTGTTTTAGTAGTTCAAAATAGAGTAAATATTACTGCTGAAAATACATGTAACGATAATGTAGTAATTAATGGTGGTGATAGCATATTATTTCATCAAGTATTAGATGATAGATTTTATAGTGTTACACCGAGAAGAGGCTTAGGTTTCTTATGGAGTAGGGAAAGCGGTCCAGGTAGTGTAAATTTTCTACGACCATTGACAAATGTTGATTCTATGATGGTTCAATTTACTACCCCTGGTGAATATGCAATTCGATTAAGTGTTTTTGATAGTATTAAAAACATATCTTTTAGTTGCGATAAAAACATATTTGTAAAAATAGCTCCGAATGCGAATGCTGGTAATGATCAAATTATTTGTAACGATACCTCTGCTGCAATTTTTACGTTTAATGCTACTGCTAATATTAATGAGATAAACAATAATTGTTTTCAAACATGGTGGAGTATGATTCGTGATAATGGAACTGAGTGGGTATTTCCTAATTACTGCGTACCTTTTAATGGTTTAAATGAAGGTAGTGTAATAATGGAAATGGGAAGATACTTTACACCTATTCCTACTATGACTTGCAATCAACGTAAACTTAATAGTGCAATTAATTCATATAAAAATCCAGGATGGCATCCAAACAACAAAGTCACTTTTTTAGACTATGGTGCGAAAAAATTTATGTGGCATGTCAAAGATGCTACAACGGGTATTGTTTCAATTGATACTGTAATTTTATCTTGGAGCTTTGATGAAAGCATTATTCAAACAATGAATGATGTGCATCCACTTTGTAATACAACTTTACTTGCAGGCGAATTGAGTGGTGCTTCAGGTGGAATTGGTATGGATTATAGATGGAGACAACTAGATGGTCCTATGTACTTAGAAACCTCTGATACGAATAGAAATGGATTATATATTTACAATTTAGACCATGCTGCAATTGGTACTTATCAATTCGAATATCGTAAAGGAAAAAATTCTTGTTTTGCATATGATACAGTGGCAGTTATAATAGATAGTCATATTGTTTCAACAGCCACTATACTTTTAAGTACTGATTATGATGGAAGTAATTTATGCTATGGCGATACGGTTACGATTTCAGCTACAGGTGGTGTTCAATATGCATTCTTAGTAAATGGAAGAACAATACAAGATTTTAGTTCATTAAATACATTCACTTATGCAAATTTTACAGATACATCTATTGTTGATGTAATTTCATTAATGAGTAGTGATGGTTGTTATTCAAGAGGTATCAACCCTATTAACATTAATGTAAATTTTGTAGAAGTTCCTAATATATTAACGGCTTCAAATAATATTTGTGTAGGCGAATCGATTGCCTTGATTGCTTCTTGTGCTACTAGTACAAAAATGAAATGGTTTACTTCAAGAAATATTGCAACAGCAACTCCTATTAACGGTCCATTGTATACCTCGAGTATAGATACTTTTATGGTGAATCCTACAGCTACAACCACTTATTATGTAATTGCTTTTGACAGTATTACAGGTTGTACTAGCACTATCGATTCTATTAAAATAAATGTAAATCCTATTCCAACAGTTACTTCTACCGCTCGCCCAAATACATTCTGCGCACCTGGTGGTATATGTACTTTAATTGGTCGTTGTACTCAAGCAAATACAATTATCAAATGGTATAACAATCCTTATGGAACAGGAACTCCATTAAATATAGATGGTACTGCACCTGCTGCTGCATTCGATTACTATTTTTCGCATACAGATACTGTTTATGCTTTCGCAGAAAATATTATTACTGGTTGTATTTCTAATTTTAGTAAGCAAATAATTAGAGTGAATACTCCTCCTACATTAAGTGCATTTGCAGCTGATACGATGCATGTATGTGAAGGGAATAGTATTACTTTGTCACCAACATTAGTTCCTACTATCGCAACTAGTAATATTAGATGGTATGCCGATTCTATTTCGTCAACTAGATTAATCACCACAAGATTATCATATAGTTTTATTCCTACATCGAATTTCTTGTTATATGCTATACCAACACTTGGTACATGTGTAGGCTTAAATTTCGATAGTATTTATATCAATGTACATGCTAATCCAATCAATCCGCCTGCTATTCATGCAAGCGATGATACTATTTGTAGAGACGAATTAGTAAACTTGAGTATTGATAGTTTACCTACTAATTGTATAGCTGTCTGGTATAATCGAAGTATTAGCATAGATACAGGCAGTAGTATTTTTGTAAGTCCAGCTATTTCAACTACTTATACAGTTTATTTTGTAGATATGCTTACTGGTTGTAAAAGTAGATTAGCAAGTAACAAATTAATTCTTGTAAATCAAAAACCTGTTGCTGGTACAGATAAAAATATTTGTCAGTATACCAGTGTAAATATGAATACGACTGGGACCGGTATTTGGTCTGCAAATAGAAGTAATCCTAGTACTTGTACATATAGCTCTATAAGTGCAGCAAATGCAATTCTTAGCGGATTTAACATTAGTGGTGCTTATGAATTTTATTGGACAAACAATAGTGGTTGTTCAGATTCTATTATCATTAATGTGAGAGCAAAACCTGATGCGGGATCTGATTTAGCGATATGTACAGGTGAAGTTCCTTTATTAACAAACGGAATTGGTATAAGCGGTATTTGGAGTTCATTAGCTAGCAATCCTTCAGGTGCTTCTACTACAAGAATTGATTCTAATTCGATTCAGGTACGTTTTACTCCTTCTGCATCAGGAATCTATAAATACTACATTACAAGTAATACTTGTAGAGATACCATTTCAATTAGTGTTCTACCTAAAATAAATGCGGGTGCAGACAAACACATTAAATGTTATTTGACAGATAGTATACAAATGAGTGCTATAGGAGTTGGTACCTGGTCAATTGCTTCAAGCAGTGCAGGCATTGCAACTATTTCAAACACAAATGCTGCTAATACATTTATTAAAAACTTTAGTGTTACTGGTAACTATTATCTTATTTGGAGCAATTCAAATTGTGAAGATACTACAATGATTAGCGTGGCAGATTCTTGCTATCCAGCCGTTATTAATAATCATATCAATCAACCTATTGACAATATTTGTTATACTGCTGAATCAATTATAATTACTGGTGATACGGCTATTCCTATGACAGGAAATTATCAATGGCTAATGAATTCAGGAAGTGGTTTTTCTACTGCATTAGGTATTTCTAATCAGGTAAATTACACATACAATATTACGTCAACAGGTACTTATCAATTTAAAAGAGTATACACTACCACTTCTGGATATTTACTTAGTGATACTAGTAATATTATTACAATTAATATCCATAGTGCTGATACTATATCTATTCATGAAAGTATTTGTGCTGGTACTTTGGGTCAATTCTCAATGATCGATTATACGCATAGTGCTAATTATACATTCCATTATTCAAATAGTATTGGATGCGATTCTACGCTATACGTTCAAGTTGAAGTACTAGCTTTAGACACCAATAATATATATATTACTAGTTGTACGCCTATGTTAATTAATAATCAAAGTATTTTTACATCTGGTGTTTATACTGATACTTCTAGCAATTTAAATGGTTGCGATTCTTTCAATATATATCATACAACATTCATACATACTGATACCGCATTTATCCATGCTACAGCTTGTGATAATATTGGATATATATTCAATAGTAGACTACTAACAAGTACTGGTATATATACTGATTCATTCCCTTCCATAAATGGATGTGATTCATTTGTAGTACTTGATTTAATTATGCATAGGGCTAGTTTTCATCAATTAGATTATACTATGTGTCATGGTGAAATATTTACTTATGGATTACATAGCTATACTGAAGAAGGCATCTACATCGATAGTAACGTCACTATCAATGGTTGCGATAGTATAACTACAATTACATTAAATGTATTACCTATAGCTGATTCAAGTTTATTCTTTACATCGTGTGAAAATGAAGCTATAACATTTAATTCTATAGTATATACAACTAGTGGTATTTATACAGATACATTTATATCAAATAATGGATGTGATTCAATAGTTACTTTACACATAACTATACTAGAAACAGATACAACTATACTTAGAATAGATGCGTGTAATAATGTTGGATATTTTTTCAATGATCAATTGCTTACAAGTACTGGTATATATACTGATACTTTTAGTTCTAGTATAGGTTGCGACTCATTTATTATATTAAATTTAATAATACATACACCTAGTTTTCGTCAAGTAAGTTATACTATTTGTCAGGGAGAAACATTAACATTTGGCTCACATACTTATACAGAAGAAGGTATTTATTTAGATTCAAACACTACCAGCAGTGGTTGTGATAGTATTACTTCTATTACTTTAAATACTTTACCTACTGCCGATTCAAACTTATATTTTACTGCTTGTGCAGGTCATTCAATACAATTTAATACTACTACATATTCATATAGTGGTATATATACAGATACCTTTACTTCACTCAATGGTTGTGATTCAGTAATTCATTTACATATTACTATTTTAGAACAAGATACCAGTGTTATTCATTTAACAAGTTGTACAGCTTTGAATATAGGCACACAATATATCAATCATAGTGGTAGGTATTACGATACTTTATATAATTCGTCTGGATGTGATTCAGTAATTATTTATCAGGTAAGTATTCTTGAAAATGATACACATTTTATTAGTGCAAATATTTGTAATAAAGATGCTTATTATTTCAACAATCAATATTTATTAATAGCTGGAACATATCAAGATACTTTAACAAGCATCAATGGTTGTGATTCTATTATTGTATTGTCACTAAATGTAACCAATCCTATTTATGTACAATTAAGTGAAACAATTTGTTCAAATGAAGTATACCATTTAGGCAATCGTAATTACTCAACAGATGGTATTTATATTGATACAACTATAGGAATAAATGGTTGTGATAGTTTTACTTATGTTACCTTAAGCGTTTTAGCTTCTCTCGATAGTAATATTTCAATTACAGCTTGTGCAGGCGAGTCTATTACTTATAATAATCAAGTATATACAATATCAGGTGAATATAGTCAAGTATTTACTTCAGTTAATGGATGTGATAGCTCGATACATATTCGTATCAATATTCTACCTTTAATCACTAGTTATTCTTCCTATTATATATGCCATGGTACATCAATTAGAACAGGATCAAATATACATGATAGTCCGGGAATCTATTTTGACACTATGCAATCACACACTGGATGTGATAGTGTGATACAAACATCCATATATATATTGAGTGTTTCAACTGAAAGCACTTATGAAACAGTATGTGCAGGTACTATAATAAATGGAATTGAATTATACAATGATACTATTTTATCGGATACATTATACACTATCAATCATTGTGATTCTATATATCATATTGCTAATATTCATGTAAACACTCTACCTCCATTAGAAATTACAGGAGATACGAATATCTGTATTGGTAATGAAGTAGATTTAACTGCATCTGGTGCTAGTAGTATGTTTATTTGGGTTCGAGTATACGAATCTGATACAGCTGGATTGGAAGTTGAAGACACATTATATTTAGGTAGTCACTTTGTATTCACTCCATTTGAAAGCATTAATTTAAAAGTATATAGCTACAATTGCATTTCAAAATTAATTTATATGCCTATTGGAATACATATATATAATATGCCAAATATAGAAATTGCGAACAATGATACTTGTTTATATCCTGGTCAAAAAGTATTGTTATCAGCTTTACATGAGAATGGCATACTTTCTTGGAGCAGTATTCAAGGAATATTATGTAATAATTGTGAAACCATTTTAATTCCAGCGCAATTTGAAAATATTTATTTTGCTAGTATTAAAGACACTTTCGGTTGTGTTGCGTTAGATACTTTCCATCTATGCATCAAAAGTGAATGTAATGATTCTACTATTGAAATTCCGAATTTGATTACATCCAATGAAGATGGTATCAATGACTTTTTCTCGATCAAAAATCCAGAAAACATTCCAATAGTCTATACTCGTATATATGACAGATGGGGAATGTTATTATACTCAACTAGTGAGCAACAGCCTAAATGGGATGGCACTGTAAACGGTGTTAAATGTTCAAGTGGTGTATATGCATATGTAATTGAAGCTCGTTGTCAATACAGAACCAATATTGTAAAATCAGGTAATATATCTGTAATCAAATAATCCATAAATTGTTTTTACATAAAATTCTACGAACTATCTTAAATAAAAAAAGCCTGCATTAATGCAGGCTTTTTTATTATGTAAACATTATACTAACGTTTAAATCTTTTACGTTCATACGAACCATTTCCTTCTCTATTTCTATCACCAAATCCGCCACTTCTAGATGAACCACTTCCACCTCTTGATCCTCCACCATCTCTTCTATATCCACCACTTCTTGTACCTCCACCATTTCGTTCATCATCTCTATCTTTAGCAATAGTTACTAATGGTTTACCACCTTTAGCTAATTTCTTATGAACCATAATTAAGGTTTCTGCTTCTTCAGTTGGAATGGTTGCAAAAGAGAATGCGTCAAATACACGTACCTCATCAATCAATCCTGCCTTTAAATTGGTTTCTTGTACAATAAAATCGACTATATCACGCGGACCATTATTATCTTTTTTTCCTAATGCAATAAAAATTCTGCTTGTATTACTTTTTCCTTTACTATGGTCTCTTCTGGCTCCAGTATGTCTTTCATCATATTGAGGGACTACAAACTCAGTATACTTTTCAATATTCAATTGATCTTTAAAAGCTTGTTTTAAGATAGCTGCTAATGCCACTTCTGGATCATTGCCTTCTAAAATCTCCTGTGCCAATTCTTCATAATGTGAATATCCTCCATGTTCAATGATATTTGTGATTTTATCTTTGATAATTTGTTTTTTAACAGTAATCACATCTTGAACACTTGGTAATTCACCTTTACGAATTTTTGTATTAGATATTCGTTGAATAAACATCAAATCATGTGTTTGATTTTTACTCACAAACGTAATAGCAATACCTTCTTTACCTGCTCTACCTGTTCGACCAATACGATGTATATAGCTTTCTGGATCTTGTGGTAATTGAAAATTTACTACATGTGTTAAATCATTTACATCAATGCCTCTTGCTGCAACATCTGTTGCTACAAGTACATTGCATTTATGTTTTTTCAGTTTCTTCATGATGTTTTCACGTTGCGCTTGCAAAATATCTCCATGCAACGCTTCACTCTCAATGCCACGCTCATTTAATCTTGCATTAATTTCATCTACTTCTCTTTTAGTATTGCAAAACACAATACCGTAAAACTCTTTACTGCAATCGATAATTCTACATAAAGCTTCAAAACGATCACTTTCTTTCAATTGATAATGTATTTGGTCTACTAAATGGGTAGTTTGTTGCGAACTTTCTACTTCCACTAATTTGTAGTCAGACATATAACTACTAATTAATTTTAAAATCTTTTTAGGCATCGTAGCCGAAAATAACAACATTTGTTTTTCATCATTGGTGTATTCTAAGATCTCTTCAATCTCTTCTAAAAAACCCATATTCAACATTTCATCCGCCTCATCTAATACAAAGAAATCTAAATCATCAATCTTTAATGTACCACGATTGATATGGTCTTTTATTCTACCAGGAGTACCAATAACAATATCAACACCTCTTTGAAGTGCATCTAATTGTTTACCCATGCTCTGTCCACCGTAAACGGTTTGGATTCGTAATCTTTTGCTTCCTTTTAAAGAAACCATTTCTTCAGCCACTTGCATCGCCAACTCACGAGTTGGAGTCAATACAATAGCTTTTACTTTTTTATTATTTACTGCTAATTTTTCTAAAATAGGTAACGAAAATGCAGCTGTCTTTCCTGTTCCTGTTTGCGCTTTACCTACTAAATTGGAGTTGGTACTCAATAAAATGGGAATAGCTTGTTCTTGAATTGGTGAAGGTTTTTCATATCCCTTCGCCTTTACTGCTTCGTATATTTCTGTAGAAAATCCGAAGTCAGCAAATGTTGTAATTGTACTCATGTATCTGTTCTATATAATTTTATGACTTGCAAAGGTACGCATAATATAACTTATTAACTATTTATCTACAATTATTAATATTATTAAAGCCTCAATTGGCTTGTAAATCTGTAATTTTGCAATTGAATAAATTCTAATGAATGAGTAATAAGAAAAACAGTGGAGGTGGACACTTACATAAAATCACTTTTGCAGGTTTATTAGTAACTTTAGGTATTATATATGGAGATATTGGAACTTCCCCATTATATGTGTTTAAAGCTATTATAGGAGAAGAAATATTATATGAGAACTTAATTCTTGGAGGTATTTCTTGTGTATTCTGGACTTTAACATTACAAACTTCAATTAAATATGTATTAATCACTCTACAAGCAGACAATCGTGGGGAAGGAGGAATATTTTCTCTTTTTTCATTGGTTCGTCGAAAAGCTAAATGGCTCATTATACCTGCTATGATTGGTGGTGCAACACTTCTTGCAGATGGTATTATTACTCCTCCTATCTCGGTATGCTCTGCTATAGAAGGCTTGAAAGTAGTAATGCCTAAAATTACCGAAAATCAAATTGTAAATATCGTTATCATTATCATCTCACTCTTATTCTTGATTCAACAATTCGGCACTAAAATCATCGGTCGTTTATTCGGCCCTGTAATGCTTATCTGGTTTAGTATGTTGGCTGCTCTGGGAATAATGCAAATCCTTCAAAATCCAATTGTACTTAAAGCCATCAACCCCTATTATGCATTTGTATTATTGCGCGATAATCCTATTGGATTAGGAATTCTAGGAGCTGTATTCCTTTGTACTACAGGGGCTGAAGCGCTTTACTCCGATTTAGGTCACTGTGGTAAAAATAATATTAGAGTGACTTGGATATTTGTTAAAGCGGCATTAATACTTAACTATATGGGGCAAGGGGCCTTTTTATTAAAACACCTCAATACGGTTTTTACCGAAAATCCTTTTTATGCGATCATGCCTAAATGGTTTTTATTCCCAGGTATTGTTATCGCTACACTCGCTACTATTATTGCCTCTCAAGCCTTAATCACAGGTTCATTTACGCTTATTTCTGAAGCCATGCGTTTGAATCTTTGGCCGAAAGTAAAAATCAATTATCCTTCTGAAGAAAAAGGACAAATCTACGCCCCTGCTATTAATTGGTTATTATTACTAGGTTGCATTGTAGTAGTATTGTACTTTAGAAATTCAGGCAGTATGGAACATGCATACGGGTTATCTATAACCCTTACCATGTTAATGACAACCATCTTAGTCAGCGTTTTCTTAATTAGTAGAAAAGTAAATAAATTATTTGTTCTCGTTTTTACAATCGTGTTTTTATTGATTGAATCTATTTTCTTAATGGGCAACCTAAGTAAAATATTCGATGGAGGTTGGTTTACATTACTTGTTGGTTCTCTCCTATTTTCAGTAATGTTGGTTTGGTATAGAGCTCGAAAAATTAAAAACAGATATGTTCGTTTCAATCAAATTGAAGATTATTATACTTTACTTACTGATTTAAGTAAAGACGAAACTGTTCCTAAATATGCCTCTAATCTAGTTTACTTAACGAGTGCAAATTACAATACAGAGATTGAAGCTAAAACACTTTACAGTATTATAAATCAAAAACCTAAACGTGCAGATACCTATTGGTTAGTGCATGTTGACACACTAGATACAGCTTATAATCGCGAATATAAAGTGGAGAGTTTGATTCCAGGTATATTATATAGAATCGAATTAAAATTAGGATTTAGAGAACAACCACGTGTAAACTTTTTATTCCACGAAGTTATTGAAGAGATGGTTAAAAATAATGAAATCGATATTTTAAGTAAGCATCCATCTTTACGAAAACATAATGTTACTGGCGATTTCCGTTTTATTGTTATCGAAAAAACCTTATCTGATCCATTCCAATTAAGTTTAATAGATAGAGCAACCATGTACTATTATTTCTTCTTTAAGAAATTTGCCTTGTCAGAAGAAAAAGCTTTTGGATTAGATCATTCGCATGTAACGGTGGAAACGGTGCCTTTAATTTTATCGCACGAAGAAGATATCGAATTAAAAAGAATTAGTTAATTCAACATGTTAACTATACTCGAGCATATCTCTCTTAAACCTTACCATACCTTTCATATAGAGGTGTATGCAAAATATTTTGTGGAAGTTAAAAGTATAGACGATATTCTTGAACTAATGGAACTGCCTATTTATAAATCGTATCCAAACTTAATTATTGGGGGTGGAAGTAATCTGTTATTTTGTAAGGATTATGAAGGATTAATCATAAAAAATGCGATTAAAGGGATAGAAGTGATTCGTGAAGACCATGACGATGTTTATTTAAAAGCAAATGCAGGTGAGGTTTGGCATGAGTTGGTGATCTATTGTATTGAGCATGGATTTGGTGGAATTGAAAATTTAAGTTTGATACCCGGTTGTGTGGGTGCTGCTCCAATGCAAAATATTGGAGCCTATGGTATCGAAATTAAAGAGCTTATTCATGAAGTACATGCATTACATAAAAACACAAAACAAATTGAAATTTTCAGTAATGAAGCCTGTCAGTTTGGATATAGAGAAAGTGTCTTTAAACGAGCACTGAAAGATCAATATATTATTTTATCGGTTGTATTAAAATTGACTAAAAAACCGCAATTAAATACTTCCTATGGTGCTATACAAGCAGCACTAGCCGCAAAAAACATTGTTCAACCAAGCATCAAAGAGGTGAGTGAGGCTGTGATTGCGATTCGTAGTAGCAAACTTCCTAATCCTGATGTATTAGGGAATGCAGGATCTTTTTTCAAAAATCCAGAAATTAGTAAAGAAGCATTCGATATTTTCAATAAACAATTTCCTACCGCACCGTATTATTTGAGTAGTAATGAGCTAGTAAAGATCCCTGCAGGATGGTTGATTGAACAATGTGGATGGAAAGGAAAAATAGTTGGAAAAACCGGTGCACATAAAGATCAAGCTTTAGTATTAGTGAATTATGGTAATGCGCAAGGAAATGAGATTTATGCATTAGCATTGGCTATTCAACAGTCTGTAAAAGAAAAGTTTCATATCGATATCGAACCAGAAGTAAACATCTATAAATAATATGTCACTATATATACCCGATACCATTATTGCTATTGCAACGCCTGCCGGAACGGGCGCTATCAGTGTGATACGTGTCTCTGGACCAAAAGCTATAGATGCTTGTAGTACGTTATTCCCAGCAAAAAACTTACATCAGGAAGCATCGCATACTATTCATTACGGTCATTTAATCGATGAAAAAAAAGAAGTCATCGATGAAGTAATGATTAGTGTATTTAAAGCTCCTAAATCATTTACTACCGAAGACTCCATCGAAATTTCTTGTCATGGTTCACCTTTTATTTGCCAACAAATTATCGAAGCCTTTTGCAAACAGAAAGTACGATTAGCTGAACCTGGAGAATTTAGTATGCGTGCTTTTTTAAATGGACGAATCGACTTAGTACAAGCCGAAGCAGTAGCTGATTTGATTGCTGTAAATTCAGAGAAATCGAAACAAATTGCCTTACATCAATTGCGTGGTGGATTTTCTAATGAATTACAGAAAATGCGAACCGAATTAATTGATTTTGCTGCCTTGATTGAACTGGAATTAGATTTTTCGGAAGAAGATGTAGCTTTTGCTGATAGAAGCAAAATACTTGATTTACTAGATCAAATTCAAAAAAATATTCGTCCATTAATACAATCGTTCAAATTAGGAAATGCGATTAAAAATGGAATTCCAGTGGCGATTGTAGGGAAGCCTAATTCAGGTAAATCTACTTTACTAAATGCTTTATTAAATGAGGAACGTGCTATAGTAAGTGATATTGCAGGAACAACCAGAGATACTATAGAAGATACCATTCAGATAGAGGGGATATTATATCGATTTATTGATACGGCTGGTTTACGTAACACCATTGATACTATTGAACATGCAGGTATTGAGCGGGCGAAACAGAAAATAAAAGAAGCGAGCATTGTTTTATACGTAGCGGATATCAATGAAAATTATATAGATATTTTGCAAGAAGCTACAGCACTGGATATACAAGAACAGCAAGAATTGATTTTTGTATTAAATAAAATAGATACGATAAGCGCCTGTGATGGATATGATATAGAGGAAGCGATAAGCACTATAAGCAAACATCAAGCCATTGCTATTGCTGCTAAAAATCAAATGCATATTGATAAATTAAAAAATATGCTTGCCGATTATAGTAAATCTGTTAGCCAAGAAGACACCATCATTAATAATATCAGACATTATGAAGCACTGCGTAAAATTGATACTAGTATAGATGAAATACGAAATGGTGTGGAGCAAAACATCGACAATGAATTGATTGCATTGGACATTCGTCGTACCCTACAATATATCAGCCAAATCACCGGCGATGTAGAAGTTGATAGAGATATATTAGGTAGTATTTTTGGGAAGTTTTGTATCGGAAAGTAATTTACTTTCTTTTGTTTGTTAAGTGCCTGTTTTTGTTGAGTTTCAGTACACTTTTCTTTCTCTTTTTTGTTGCCCAACTCTACTTTTTTACTTATATTTGTTGCCCAGTTGTTGCCCAATTGGCTATTTTGTTGCCCACATATCAGTTTGATGGAAGTCAGGCGAAATAATGCACCAAGTAGCAACACCCAGCAACATACTGCAACAAGTAGCAACAAATGAGTAGTACAATTAAACTTCCTAAATTCTGTAATCATTGTGGTAAGGCTTTCATAGCCCAAAAGACCACAACGAAGTATTGTGGCCATAAGTGCAACAGTGCAGCCTACAAGAAAACCAAACGAGAAGAAAAGGTAAACGCAGAATTTAAGAACCAACAAAGCAAAATTGTTTCCCATTCTCCAGTAGTTGCTACTGAAACCCTATCCAATCCGATAGCAGGTAATCACACTAATTTAAGAGAGAAAGAATTTTTAAGCATACTGGAAGTTGCTACCCTATTGGGTGCAAGCAGATGGACCATTCAGCGGATGATAAAAAGTAATCGTTTGCCGGTGGCAAAGCTGGGCAGTCGTACCATCATCAAAAGGGCTTCAATTGATAATTTATTTAACTGATAAGAATATGAAAGTAACATTAAGACAACGGCTCAAAGGCGATAAAATAAGCCTTTACTTAGAGTACTACTCCAACGGCAAACGCCAGTATGAGTATTTGAACTTATACCTAACACCCGACCCCGAAAAAGGGAAGCTCACCAATGCAGTAAAAGAAGAAAATAAAAAGATATTGGCATTGGCTGAAACCATCCGCAGTAAAAGGCATTTGGAGATACAAAACAGCACTTACGATTTCCACGATAAGGAGAAGCTAAAAACGTACTTCATTATGTATATGGAGGCATTGGCTGAAAAGAGAAAAGACAGCAAAGGGAATTATGGCAATTGGGATAGTACCATAAAGCACTTGAAAAAGTATTGCCCAAGAGATATACAGTTTAACCAAATCAATAAAGCATTTGTTGATGGCTTCAGGGATTACCTGTTGAAAGAAGCCAGTACCAAAACCAAAAAGGCAATATCAACCAATACCAAATACAGTTACTTTAATAAGTTCAGAGCAGCACTCAAACAAGCTGTGAGGGATGGCATATTGAAAACAAACCCTGCCGAAATGGTAGATGGCTTGCCACAAGGCGAACCAGTAAGAGAGTTTTTAACCCTTGATGAATTAAAGACCTTAGCCAAAACCGAATGTAAAAACGAGTTGATGAAAAAGGCTTTTATTTTTGCTTGTCTTACAGGCTTACGTTTCAGCGATATTCAGAAATTGAAGTGGAGTGAAATGCAACAATCAACCGAGTTAGGGCATTACATCCGTTTCGTACAGCAAAAAACAAAAGGATCTGAAACATTGCCCATATCTGATGAAGCCTATAATTTATTAGGAGAAAAAGGAAAGCCAGCCGACCCGGTATTTCCTGATTTGATTTACTCCGATAGTCGCAATGCTGATTTATACCGATGGATGGTAAAGGCAGGTATTGAAAAGCACATCACTTTCCACTGTGCAAGGCATACATACGCCACATTGCAGCTTACTTTGGGTACTGATATTTTCACAGTATCAAAATTGCTTGGGCACAGGCATTTAAAAACAACACAGATTTATGCTAATGTAATTGATGAAAAGAAAACAGTAGCAGCTAACAAAATAAATATCGGCTTATAATGGAAATAAAAATATTGAATAGCATTTTGTTCAAAGAACTTATGCCCTGGACTTTTGATGCCAAAGGCACAAAAGCCATCAATGAGAAAATAAAAAAGGTAGGCAGCAAAGAACCCTCCACAGTAGAGCAGTTGGTGCAGCAGCTTCAAATACTATTGGCTGATTATTCCGACCTCTCCAAATGGCTTACAAAGCAAAATACAAAGGGTACAGGCACTTTGAAAAACCATTGCTACGCAATAGATTTTCCAGCTTACAGCGATGCAGTAAGCAAGTTTTATAATGCAGTTATCAGCCTTGAAACACTTCGTGTTTACAATGCTTTTAATACCAAGATGCAGAAGTACAGCAAAAAGGTGGATATAGTGTACCACACCACCATTGCATTAAAGAACATCAAAGCACTTATAGTAAACACAGTTAAGGAGATTAAGGAAAGAGGATTTGAGGAAGCACCTACCGAGCAAAGCTCGTTACCTCATTTTGTAATGCAGTTATTAAGGCAACACCTCACTATTTTATTTTTTGATATACAGGAATTGAACAAAGCCAGTATTGATAGCCCAACCAGTATTGAAGATTTTTATTTGTTGGATTTGAACTTACCAAAGGCACAGATTAGTGAATTGCAGAAAGTTGAAATTGAAACAGAGAAAACCGAGAAGCCAACCACCAAAGAGAAACTATCATTTGGCTTTAAAGGCACAGAAGCAAAATTGAAATCTACCATCACTTCATTAGTAAACCAAGTAGATTTATTGAATGAGGAAAAATGTACCGCAGACCATTTAGTAGCTATTCTAACATCAAAGGCACTCACTACCAAAATGCACAAAGTGTATTTCGGTTGCGAAACGGTGCAGCTTAGATACATCATTGATAAACTTAGTGCCAGCTTCAATAATCTAACACCAACAGCACTTGAAAAATCAGAGTTGTTTTATACTAAGACCAACAGACTTTTAAAGGCTCAAAATTTGTATTCAAACAAAATCGACAACCCTAAAAATCAACCAACCATTGACAACATAATCAACCAAATGAAATAAAAAATAGTGAGATTAGGGAGTTATCTCAATGAGATATAACACTCTAATCCTTTGCCCCTGCTGCATTGTAGAGTTTTGTTCCATCAATTTTAAAAATATAAAAAGATGGCAACAGAAAATTTAATTCTCGACAAGCTCACAGAAATTGCAAACAAATTAGATGAGCAAAACTTACTGCAAAAAACAGTATTAAACTTCAACGAGGCTTGCACATTCCTTGATGTAAGCCCCTCACATTTGTACAAACTTACAAGTACAAAGAGTATTCCCCATTTCTGTCCACAGGGAAAGAAACTCTATTTCAAGCGTTCCGAGTTAGACGACTGGTTGCAGCGTAACCGTCAATCATCAACCGATGAAATTGATGCTATGGCTACCGAGTACATACTCAAGAACAAACGTAAATAGAATTTTTTAACCGATAAGAAAGAAAAGAAATGGCATCAAGTACCATATTTAAAAACTTTACTGTCCCGGTAGAAAAAAAATCTCTACTGCTGATAGGTAAAGACATTATTTCCGACAAGTACAAAACGGAAGTAGAAGAAATCCGCAATCTTATAGCACAAGGCAATAAGGCAGAAGCCGACAACAAAAAGAAACAGTTATTAGCTTTTACGCCTTCGGCTGTATTCAGCGAAAAAAGGCAAATGCCTTTTCTTGAAATGTACAGTGGCTTTGTGCATTTAGATTTTGACAAACTAACACCAGAGCAATTGCAAACTGCGTTTGCAATCATTAGTAAAATCTCCTACACATCACTTTGCTTCATCAGTCCAAGTGGCAACGGTTTAAAAGTATTTGTTGAGGTAAGCACCGAACTGGTACACCACGACATTGCTTATTTGCAAGTGCAGAAGTATTATGAAGATGCCACAGGACTAAAGGCAGACCCAAGCTGCAAAGATGTTACAAGGCTTTGTTTTATGAGCCACGACCCCAACGCTTACAGGACCATCCAAAACGAGAAATTCATTGTGGCTTTGCCCCAATTCATTCAAGAACAACAATCGCAAACGCCTACGGCTATTGCTCCAGTTGTTCCAATAGAACAGGCGGAACCCGAAGACCTCAACATTACATTTTTATTCAATCAACAAATTCAATTCACAAACCAAAAAGCATCATACACCGATGGAAACAGAAATAATTTTATTTATCTGCTTGCTTCTAATTGCAACAGAGTTGGTTTATCGCAATCCGATACTGAAATACTATGTACACAGCATTTTGATTTACCTGAAAGAGAAATTAAGACTGCCGTAAATAGTGCTTATTCACACCACACCCAAGAACACAAAAAGTTTGAACCAAAGCAAAAGGCAACGGATCAAGAGGAAACAAAGCCCGAAGAACAAATGCCTACTTTGCCCGATGCAGTGTTTGACACAATACCAGAGTTTTTAAAACACATTACAGGAGTAGCCACTACCAAAGAGGAAAGGGATATTTTATTGTTAGGTTCATTGGTTACGTTAAGTGTGGCATTTCCTAAACTTATTGGTAAGTATGGCGACAATCCAGTAAATACAAACTTGTTCATTTTCATTTCTGCCAAAGCATCAGCAGGGAAAGGCATTTTAATTCATTGCCGAAAATTGGTTGAACCCATACACTTAGCACTAAGAAACCAAGCCAAGATAATGAAGCAACAGTTTGAAGTGGATATGCAAGAGTACAATGCAAACAAGGGCAAAGATGCCAACACCGAAAAGCCACAGAAACCACCTCAAAAAATGTTGTTCATTCCTGCCAATAACAGTGCAACAGGCTTTTTAGAAATATTGGGCGATAGCGATAAAAGAGGGCTTATTTTTGAAACAGAGGGCGATACCCTTGCCAAAGCATTTAAAAGCGATTACGGAGACTTTAGCGATGGTTTTCGCAATGCTTTTCAACACGAACCTATCTCATATTATCGCAGAACAGACAAGGAATATGTAGAAATTGACAGACCTTGTTTATCAGCTTTACTTTCAGGCACTCCCAAGCAAATTACTACCCTCATTCCAAATGCTGAAAATGGTTTGTTCAGCCGTTTTATGTTCTATGTAATGAATATGAAGTTGATTTGGAAAGATGTGTTTGCTTCTAAAACCGAAAACGGTTTAGATGTGCATTTTGAAAAGCTGGGCAATGAGTTTTACAGTTTGTACCAAACTTTACAAGCCAACCCCGATGTACACTTTTCTTTGACCCCATCACAGCAATTGCAATTCAACCAATTCTTTGAAAAAATGCAAACCCTGTATGTCAATATCCAAGAAGAGGAGATTATCAGTTCAGTAAGGCGTTTGGGCTTAATTGCATACCGAATAATGATGATTTTTTCAGCACTCCGAATTATGGAAGATGGAGAAATTACACAAAACCTAATTTGCAACGATACCGACTTTCAAAATACGTTGGATATGATTACCATACTGGTAAAGCATAGCAGTTATGTGTATTCTCAAATAGCCCAGGAAACCTACAAGCCAAAACCAAAGCACAAGAAAGAGCAGTTTTTAGAAAACCTGCCTTACCATTTCAACCGCCAAACCTATGTAGCAGTAGCCCTAAGTTTGGGCATTACCGACAAATCAGCACAGCGTTACATCAAGGAGTTTAAAGATGCTGATATTATCCAGTACGATGGCCACGACCAGTACACCAACCCTAACGCCAAAAATCCTAAATAGTTCCTATTTGAGGATTTAAGGATATGAGGTTTTGCGGAATTGGAGCAAAATGAATTGTAGTCCACTTGTCCTCAAATCCTCATTTCCCCATTTGCTCAAACGTAATAGTCAAACTAACCCCATACATCTATTGTTAGTAAGTCAGTCTAAAGGCTTACATTTTTCTTTTGTTTGTCATATTATATCCGTACATTTGCCTTTGTTTAGTCAAAGAATAACTTTACTATCATGGGCAAAAAGTCATTACAGATACAGCAGTTGAACAGCAAAATGCTGGCTTACGCCAGTTTGCAAAAGGTAGCACCACCTCCTACAGGTTGGATAAAAGCCATACGTAATGCCATTGGTATGAGCATGTTGCAGTTGGGCAACCGCCTTTCTATTACCAAACAAAGTGTACAGGATATTGAACGCAGAGAAAAAGACGGCTCTGTTACCATCAAGGCATTACGAGAAGCAGCAAGAGCATTGGATATGCAATTGGTTTACGGCTTTGTTCCAAATGATGGTTCTTTAGAATTATTGATTGAACGCAAGGCTAAAGAACTGGCTACACAAATAGTAATGCGAACAAACAATACCATGAAACTGGAAGACCAGGAGAATACCAAACAACGAATTGAAAAAGCAATACAGGAAAGAACCACTATTATAAAAACAGAAATGCCTAAAACTTTATGGGATTAGATTTAGATTATATAGATGGCCAAACACCACTAGACGAAGACGAAAAAGAAGGGTTGCTAATTGAAACCATTGCAACCCGTGGCGAATTAGACGAGTTTGAGCAACAGAATATTGAACAGGCGGTTTTGTGGTCCCTTAACCGTTCTTTTAAACCAGATGCAGTATTTACCGAGGAATTTTTAAAAGCAGTGCATAAACGTATGTACGGCAATGTATGGGCATGGGCAGGGGAATTTCGCAAAACCAATAAAAATATTGGCGTGGATAAATGGCAGATACCAACGGAACTAAGAACCTTATTAGATGATGTAAAATTCTGGTATGCCAACAATACTTATAGCCCAGACGAATGTACCATTCGTTTTAAGCACCGTTTGGTGAGCATCCATTGTTTTCCCAATGGTAATGGCAGGCATAGCCGCCTAATAGCAGATATTGTAATTGAGAAAATTTACAAGCAATCGCATTACAGTTGGGGTGCAGCTAATTTGGTGCAGCAGGGCGAACAACGCACTACTTACCTCAATGCAATTAGGGCAGCAGACGCAGGAGAAATTCAACCGTTAATAAACTTTGCTAAGTCATAACAGCAAAGTAAGGAGCAGCACAAAAAAACAATATCCTTTTCCCTTCTCCTTTGGAGAAGGTGTCCGAAGGACGGATGAGGCTCCCATCCTCAAATCCTCATTTCCCCACTTTCTTAAATCTTTTTGACGTACTACTTTTTTTAGTAACTCTTTGCTTTTGTTTTCTTATATTTGCCAATATTTGTCAAGACAATATTATTATAATGGCAACACAGTTTGGTGAACGAATAAGAGAACTAAGAACGAAGCAAAATATGTTGCTGCGGCAGCTTGCTTCTCTGTTAGATGTGGACACTTCTATTATTAGCAAAGTAGAACGTGGCGATAGGCAATTAAAGAAAGAGCAAATACCATTATTAGCCCAAGTATTAAAAGCTGATGTAGAAGAATTGCAAACCCTTTGGCTTGCCGACCAAATTTATGCTGTGGTAAAAGATGAAAAATTTGCAAATGAAGCTATGCAGGTAGCAGACAAAAAAATAAACTTTAAGAAGAATAAGAAATAGTGAAAATAAATTCAGACATAAATGTTTTAGGCAGTCTGCCTGATTGGAACTTAATTCAAGTTTTCCTTTCAGAAGATATGATTTCCATCAAAGAAAAAGGTGGGATACATACCTATACCGCTATTAAAACGGATAAGTCTGTTATGCGATTTGAAAAAGCTATTAAGGCTACATTTTTAAGTTTTAAAAATTCCAATTCAGAATCTATTTTTCTTTCTGTAATAAAGGCAAATGCAATTTCAAACGAAGTGCTTTTTCTTTTATTCTGGAATGCTTCTGTGAATAATGAATTATTAAACTATTTAAATTCTAAAGTCTTCTTTCCTGCCTTTTACAGTGGTAGGGTTTCAATAAAAAATGATGAGGTAGTAGCTTGTATAAAGGATTTGAAAGAAACACAAGATGATCTAAAGAAGTGGTCTGAAATAACAATTACTACTACAGCTTCAAAGTATCTTACTTTACTAAAGAAGTTTGGATTGATGGAAGGCTCAGTCAATAAAAGCATCATTCATCCAAATTTATCGGATACGATGTTTGTGTTATTTGTTTACTGGCTAACAGCCATTTCAGAGAAACCAAATCTATTGAATAGTGAATGGTTGAAATATAGCTTCAACGAAAAACAAACGTTTATCGAAAGGCTATTACAAAAAAAGTTTTCAAAATATTTTAATGTGGTTTATACAGGCGATAAACTAAGTATAGAACCAATAAAAACTTACGATTCAATTTATGAGTACAGCAATAAATCCTGAACATATCATTACGCAAGTAAAGCGATTGGTCGAATCAGACAAGCGGTCTGAAATAAGACTGAATGCCAATGGAGGAAACTCTATTTTATTGGTGTGTCCTCCACATTTGGAACACCAATTCATTGTAAAATTAAATGAGCTGATGGGTGCAGAATACTCAATCATTGACTTAAATGAATTGCTTATCTCGTTTGTAGAAACTAACAAATCTCATTTAGCTGATATGTTTGATTTACTAAAGGGTTCTGTACATCAAATTTTCAAATCACCGGAAGGCGAAACGGGACCTGACTTATTCTCAATCATTCTTTCTAAAATTGAAAAATCATATAATGAAGATAAAATTCCAGTAATGATTCATTCAGGTGCTTTGTATGGTAGTGGCATCGATAATATTCACTTAATGGAAAGTGAGTTGGTAATGAAATCAAAAAAACCTTTAATCATACTGTATCCAGCAACACAGGATGGTGACCAATTAATGTTTCTAAATTCTCGTCCAGCATCCAAGTACAGATGTATGATTGTTAACTAAAGAATTAAATAAAAATGAAAATAAAAGACATTCTAACCATAGATTTATCTGAAGACATTAAAAACGTCATTGACTTGGAAGATATTTCCGAAAAGGAAATACAAACTGAAATTGAAAGCTATATTGTTACCGATGGTTTGGCAAAGGAATATGCCGATTTTGTTGGCATATACACTTCCAATATTCTTGAAACAGGTGTTTGGATTTCAGGTTTTTATGGTTCAGGTAAATCATACTTTGGTAAACTACTTGGCTATATGTTGAGTAATCGCATCATAGCTGGCACACCTGCAAGAGATAGAATAACACAGCGTTTTATTGGTATAAATGATGAAGCATTAGTAAAAAATGCTTTATCAAGATTGGATGCCATACACTCAAGAGTTGTATTTCTTGACATTGCAAAACAAGACACCTCAAAGGGCTTATCATTCACCCTTTTCAGAAACTTTTTAAGGTCTCTTAGTTTACCTGAAAATGAACACGGCATTTTCTTATTCCAATTGATGCTAAGTGAAAACAAAACTGCGGTACAAGACTTCATTTTTGACTCTACAGGCTTAGATTGGAATGAATTAAAAACAAGCTCATTCAAGTATGCAAAAGCCATCAAAGAGTTATTCATAAAAAAGGGTAACTCTGATGCTGATTACGATAATCTAATAACTACTATTCGTAGGGATATAGACCAGTTTAGTGCTGCTCGGTTAAGAGAAGAAATAAGCAACTATTTGAAGGTTGAAAAAAATGAGAAAGTAATTTTCCTTTTTGATGAAGCCAGTGAAGCTATTAATCAGAAAAAATTCAACTTATTAGACCTGGAAGGTGTAAGTGAATCCCTTTCTTCTTTAGGTGGAAAGGTTTGGACAATCGCCATAGCACAAGAAAAATTGGATGATGTAATCAATAACTCCAATGTAAGTAAAGCACAACTCACTAAAGTAACTGACCGCTTTAAAACTAAAATACATCTTGAAGCAACCGAAGTTGGTGTAATTATTCGTAACAGGCTTTTAAAGAAAACCGAAACAGGTATTCAAAAATTGACTGACCATTACAAAAAAAATTCAGGCAAAATTGCCGACCACGCCTCAATTCACGGTGCAGGTATCAGCAAAACAGATAGTGCAGATAACTACGCCACTTATTACCCTTTTTACAAGTATCAGTTCGACTTGCTTCAAAACTTTCTCTTTGGTACAAAGGGTTATGCTTCTACTAAAGTAGCAGCAAGGGGAATGATTATAACTACCTACGATATTTTAAAGCAGGAAGTTCAGCACACGGATTTGTTTCACACAGTTACAGGATGGCATATAGCTAAAGAAGGTCAGCCACAGCCTCCAGTTCGTTTGGTAAGCCGTTACGATAATGCAGAACGTATTTTGTCCGAAGCAGGTTCATCTATTTCTGGAAGAAAACTTTTAGAAACCATCAATTTCTTAACCGAAGCGGAAGTTACTCCTTCTACTTTGCCCAACATCATTAAATCCTTCATCAGCGACCCTGACGATCAGTTCAAAGTACAGGATGATATAACAAAGGCACTTGAAGTATTGACAGAGGCGAAAGTATTGTTAGATACCAACAAAACTTACCGCATCACGTCCGATATTGAACAAAGGTTGTTGGATGAAATGAACGGTTTCACCGTTCAAGGCTTCGTTAAAAAGAAGCAATTAGTAACTGCATACAAAGCAGCCCAGTTTACAAAAACAATAGCCAAAGTAACCGATACTGGCTTACAGTATGATTTCTTTATCACTACCGATAATGATGATGAACTAACTACACCCAATCTGAAATACTTAAAATTAAAAGTAAAAAGCGTTTACAATATTTCAGACAGCCGTACCACAGATATTGATGCATTAAAGGTGCAGCATCAAAACGATAAAGACCTGTTGTGGTTAGTGCCAGACAATAGTTATTTTAAAGAGTTAGACCGCTTGATTGATGAAGTAGAACGCACTACTTATTTAGAGCAGAAATACAACAATCCAAATTCTGAAGAAGGTAAAATATTGATTAGTTTTTCAACTGCCAAAGGTGAAAAGCAAAATCGTATTAAGGATTTGGTGGAAGATTCTTTGCTAAATGCTACAGCCATTTATTTATACAATACCCTGCAATTAAATAAAGACAATTGGCAAACAACCCTACAAACTCAACAGAAGCAAATTATACAGAATGTGTACAGCAAGCGTTTAGGTTCACAATTAAGCGACAGTGTAGCTGCTGCGGTTATTAAAGAAGCCAATAATGCAAGATTGCAACAGTACTTTACTGGTAGTGACTTTGCCTTTTTTGATGCTCAGGGCAATTTCATTGGTGAAAACCTAAAGGTTGCCGAAGAAATATTGTACAAGATTAGAAACACGTTTGTTGACGGAACAACTCTTGAAAAAGATTTAGAACAACCACCTGCGGGCTTTACATTCGGTACGGTTATATCTTCTGTGGCAGCTTTAATGAGAGCAGGAAAAGTTATTGCCAAATACAACGGAGTAGAAAAATTCTCTTGGCGTGATGATGGTGTACCTGCCATTTTTAATGCAGCCAGGGAGTTTCGTAGAGCAACTTTCAAAGCGGTTTCTAAATCGCTATCAGCATTGCAAAAACAAGAGTTAGCTCAATTCCTGTTGGATATTGAAGCCGAAAAATATATAGGCCATAAAATAGATTACAATACCAATGATTTTGAATTGGTTTCAGCCGTTAGAGATACAGCCAAGCACTTTGCTGATAAAGTAACTACACTGCGTAACAGCGAGAAAGAATTTGATAAATTATTTCCAAAGGCTGATGAAAACGCCACCTTTATTGGCGGTTTTACAGGTGCAGTAAGCGAAGCAAACTACATTGACAAGGCGGTTGAATTTTTAGCTGCTAAAGATGCTTTTCTAATAGCCTTGCAGGATATTGAAAAAGTAGAGAAGTTCATCAGAAACAACCTTTCAAAAGTAAAAGAATGGAAGGCATTTATTATTGCAGTAGAGGACGAATTAACCAAAGCTGCAATGAGTAATGCAGCAATACAGCAACTCAGAGCAGATTTCGACAGCCATTTAACTGGTGATGTAATTAAAAATTTTGCATCCCTTCAGCAATCAGCACAAAAAACAAAAGATGAATACCATCAACTGTTTAGTACTGCTATGAAAGATTGTGCTGCTAAATACACTGAGATTGATGCTTTGGCAACTGAACTAATTAAGGAAATTGAAACATTGCCTGCTGGACTTAATACAGTTGCATCATCTAAAGCCACTGCACTTAATCAATACGCAAAGCAAAGAACCCTTTCTGCTATTACGATTGATTTTGATGTAAAAGACAAACAAAGTCGTTTCACCTATTCCGAAGTGCTTTCATTCATTGACTTGTATCCAAGCAAAAAGGCAGAAATTGAAATTGCTAAAGCCAGTTTAATCAAAACGAAAGCACCCGAACCACAACCCGGAACGCCTCCAACACCCACAGTAAAAAAGTATGCGGTTAAAATGCCAACTTCAAAAATGAAAGTGGCTGAATACAAAACTTGGTTGCAGGGTGAATTGCAAAAATTGGCAAGTGCATCGGATAATGATGAAATAGAAATTAACTAATATGAAACTTAGCGAACACGTAGAACATATACGCCAACTCATTGACCAAGCCTTTCGCAATCGCTTGGGCAGAATGGGTATAAATGAAGGGCAATTGACAGCCATTGAAAATATGCCTGCTGAACGCAAACGTATGGAAACCATCCGTGAGGTGTTTATTGCAGAAACAGGCACTGTGGCAGATGCTTACGAGAAGTTGGTGGAGGAACTCACCTTTACGTTGTTCAATCGTTTGGCGGCTCTCAAAGTAATGGAAGCTCATACCTTGCACCCCGAAATTGTAACCCGAAGAGAAAGCCACGGTGGTCGTTCCTTTGCTCATTTGGCTTGGTTAGAGCAAAACCCCAATGCAAGAAATGAAGAAGCCGAAGGCTTGCTGCTTTTCCTGGAAGACCAATTACAAAAATTAGCTTCCGATATTCCTTTATTCAGTCCTCAGCACCCTTATCATTTGCTGCCTACAGCATTAGAATTGCAAGGCATCATCAATGCCTTTAATCAGGTAGAAACCGATACACAAGTAGAAACAGAAATTTGGAAGAGTGATGATGTATTGGGTTGGTTATACGAAAGCTATAACAATTACAAAAAAGCAGCCCATAAACTAAGTGGCGAAAAAACAGAATACAACAAAGTAAGCATTCAAAGCCAGGTTTATACCCCTCGTTGGGTAGTGCAATTTTTGGTAGATAACAGTTTGGGAAAGCTCTATTTGGAAATGTACCCAGATAGTGAAATACGCAATAAGTATAAAATTGCCAATGCTCCAACTTCGCAAACAAGAGAACGAAAGCCACTACACGAAATAGGAATGATTGACCCTTCCACAGGATCGGGTAATTATTTGTTGTATGGCTTTGATATGTATTACGATTTGTACATAGACCAAATAGAAAACTATGGTGCAGATTACAATGAAGCTGATGTTCCCAAACTGATTATTGAAAACAACCTACACGGAGTAGATTTAGACGACCGTGCCATACAATTGGCTCAGTTGGGTTTATACATTAAAGCCAAACGAAAAAAACGTACTGCCAAAATAGAGCATTTCAATATCGTTAGTTCCGACTTTTTCCTACCTGCTTACAATGATGTAAAAGATATTTTTGAAGATGGCAACGTAGGCGAAAGAGAAAGAAAGATTATTGAAGACCTGTGGGAAGACCTACAAAATGCTCACAAGTTTGGCTCACTCATTCGCTTAGAAGAAAAACTAAACTTGAAATGGTTTGGAACTAAAGATAAAAACGACCACAATCAAGTTACACTTTTTGGGCAACAAGAAATGGAAGGTTTTGAAACATTCCGCAATGCTTTTTTTACCAACCTTCAAAAAGCAGTAGCCCAAAACACCGCCAAACAAGGGCAAACATTCTTGAATACTAAAACACAGGATGCCATTACCTTTTTGCAACTACTTACCCAAAAGTACGATGTAGCAGTAGCCAACCCACCATATACTGATGGTGCAGATTTTGGACCCGAACTAAAAAAGTTTATAGAAGCCAATTACAAACAGCCATATAAATTCAATTCCAATTTGTATGCTGTTTTCATTAAGCGTTGTTTTGAATTAACAACTGAAAACGGAAAAATAGCACTCATCCATCCATTGACTTTTATGTACATCAAAACTTTTGAAGATGTCCGTAAATTCATTTTAGAGAAAACACACATCAGTGTTTTTGTAGATTATGGTTTAAGCAACCTTTTTGGTACAGTAATGGTTGACCCTGCATTTTATGTACTTGAAAAGGGAAATGATAAACAAGAAAAATCTTGGTTCATTTCATTAGACCAATATACACGTACTCCAAATGAAAAGTTCAAGAAAGACTTTTGCTTAGAAGCCTTAGATGATAATATTTCAAACCGACCTAACAAACACAACATAACCCTTCCACAAGAAAAACTCAAAATCATCGAAGGATGGCCTTTTATCTATTGGATTAGCGATGGATTTAGGGAGAAGTTTACAGAGAAGGCTTTGGATGAAATTTTGAAACCACGGCAAGGTATAGCCACAGGTAATAATGATAAATGTGTAAGACATTGGTGGGAAGTTGAACAATCAGAATTATCTGTAGAAGTAAATGATGAAAAAAAATGGAAGTTTTACTCAAAAGGTGGGCCTTATAATAAATGGTATGGTAACTTTTGGACAGTTATTAATTATAGTCCATCAGGATATGATTTTTTATTAAATAGTGGCAATCATCTACCAAGTCGTAATTTTTATTTTTTAGAAGGTGCAACTTATTCTGCATCTGGCTCTAAAGGGGTTTCATTCCGTTATATGCCAACAAATCTTTTATTTGATGTTGGTGGGTCTTGCATATTTCCAGGTGAATTTAAGAATGTAAAATATTATTTATCTTTTTTAAATACTAAACTAACATTCTATATAGCTGATTGCTTAAACCCCACAGTGAACACCCAAGTTGGTGACTTAAAGAGAATACCTTTTGTAATTCCATCAAAGAAAATCGAAAATACAATCTCTTTACTTGCAACTGTAAACATAGACGTTAAACGGAATTTTTGTTCATATCGTATTACGGAAACAAATTATGGGCAATCACCCCTTATTGCTTTTCAAGGAGCAGCTTTAAAAGACCGTGTATTGGCATATCTCAATTATGAGAATGTTCAGCACACACAAGTACTTATCAATGAAGCCATCATCAACGAACTTATTTTTGAAGTGTATGAACTCAGTGACGCAGACCGTGAGCAGGTAGAAACAAAAATGGGTCTTTCCATTGGTTTATTAGCAGTATTAAAAGAAGCCAAAGAAGCATTTTTAGCACAATTGCAAAACCCAATTGCTGAAGTAAATGAGCATATCCAAAACTTACCTATTACAACATTTGAGGAACAGCGAGTAAGAGAAATAAAAGAAGCTTTTGCTACACTATACCAAAGCAATAATGATCTGGAAGAGTTTTGCATCCGCCATCAGGTTAACCCTATCAATGTATGGTATTGGTTCAAAGAAGCCAACACAGTGCCAGCAGCCAGAGCATCCGAAATTGCTTTAGAGTTTTTAGCAGATGCCATTCGTACACTATTACAGCAAGATGATGACGGCATTATTCCATTGGTAGGCTTGCCAGGCGAAGAAGCCCTAAGCCAACGCTTAGAGCAGCATTGCTTACAAAATGGCTTTACTGCTGCTCAGTATATGCAGTTAGATAGTTTGTTGGGGCGTTCTGTAAACGAATATTTGGAGCATCATTTCTTTAACCAATTAAGCAATCACCTCAACTTGTTTATGTACTTGCCCAAAACGCCATTTATTTGGCATTTAAGCAGTGGGCAGCAGCAAGGCTTTGAAGCGTTTATCTTAATCTACAAATGGAATAGAGATAGCTTGTTTAAGCTCAAATCGCATTACATCAGCCACAGGGTGCAAAACTTAGAATACCGCCAAATTACCCTACAAGATGTAAATACAGCACAAGCACAAACAGAGAAAGAAACCATCCGTTTACAATTGCAAGAAATAAAATTGTTCACTACCAAAATAGATGAACTCATTGCCGAAGGCTACGACCCCAAATTGGATGATGGTGTAGGTAAAAACATAGCCCCAATACAAAAGAAAGGTTTGCTTAGAGGAGAAGTACTAAAAGCAAATCAATTAACAAAATACTTAAATGCAGATTGGTAATGACAGATAACTGGATAATACAAGATATAGAAAAACACATTGCCCACAGAAACAGGGTGGTAATACTCGACCCTACTGGTCAGTGCAGCTATTTATTGCCAATCATCGAGAAGCATTCTTATACCATCTTAAAAACAGACAATACCAAAACCGAAGAATGGCAAACAGTGCAAGAAGAATTAATGTTGCGTTACGAAACGGAAAGCAAATTTAAAAATGAAAAAGTGGTGTTTTATGTAACACGACCTATTTCTAAGTTGAGTTTTTTATTCGATTACTGTTTCACACACGGCTGTGTTGACCTCAGTAATCCTGTTGAATGGATACGCAAGAAACTTTTTGCAACTACCGGCCATCAAATCACTTTAGACAATCCAATGCTGCTTACAGCAGCTAAATTGGGTATTGGCAAAGACCTAAGTTGGTGGAAAAAAATTCTGCAAAACTTAGAAGAACTTGTTTCTATTGAAGATGAATTGCTACCATTTTTGAGCAACCCTGATACTTATTTTTCAGATAAAGAGCCAGATGTAAAAAGACTGTTTGAAGAAAAACTATTTGAACTCATAGGGCAATCGTATAGAAATGTTCCCTCAAAAACATTAGCATCCGAAGTAGTTAATCATTTGTTTGCAGGCTTATTAAATAATGACATCAAACCAGAATTATTAAGCGTTTATCACAAATGGTTAGATAGCAATACCTATTCACAATCACTTAGCCAATACATATCAGGCTTCCAATTATCGCCACAACAAAATATTTGGAATGTACATCCCGAACATTGCTTTATAGCAATTGATAAACTGCAATTGGTGCAGATTACAGCCAATTTTAGAGATAAATCATTTGTAAAGGAAAAGCTTCAAAAACTACACTCACGTATCAAAAATCGCAAAGCAGCGAACTTCGTTCCGCTATGGTGGGATGATGTAATCAACCTTTTTGAGTTTGATAACAAGGCATTAGCTCAATGTAATTCATTAGTTAAAGTAACCGATTTCTATACCAAGTCATTTCATAAAGTAGATAGAGCCATACGCAATATTTATGCATCGTTTTTACAGGAAGAAGCCATTGTTAGACCATTACAAGAACATTACGAAAGCCTGAATCAAGAATTACTACAGCATTGGTTTGACCATAGCAGCACTTATAAAACAGACCAACAAGGCTATTTACCGCAGTTAATTTCCCAATCAAAACCCGGCACAGCAATTATTGTTGGTGATGGTGTTCGTTTTGAAATAGCAGCTTTTATTGCTTCGCAATTGCAAGGCAAATGCAAAATGGAAACCAACACAATGTTTGCAGATATGCCTTCGGAAACCGAACACAATATGAGTGCTTTGTATGTGGGCAATAATGAAGTTTTGCCAGTTCATAAAGACAGAGAGAAAAAATTATCAGAGGTTACAGGCAAGGAAATCACTTACTTGAATTTGGAAGCCCTACACTATGGTATCAAAGCCGATTACCTTGTGCTAACCTACAAAGACATTGACAGTGCAGGAGAAAAACTTCAATTAGGAGCAATCAAATTATTCAATGAATTTGAAAATGTATTAACCGATAAAATTTTGTTACTACTGAATATGGGCTTCCAAAAAGTACATTTAGTAACAGACCACGGTTTTGTGCTTACTGGTTTATTAGATGAAGCTGATAAAATTGATCCAGATGCAACAGGCAAAAAAGAAGTACACGAAAGGTTTATAAGAACAGAAGAAAAACAAAAAGCAAAAGACTGGCTTGCCTTTGATAAACCTTATGGCGATTTCAAGTATGTGTATGCTGCTAAAAATCACAGACCATTTAAGTCAAAAGGAGTATATGGTTTTTCACACGGTGGCTTTACACCGCAAGAAATCATCATTCCCAACTTTGTTTTTAGTAAAGAGAGTGTTGCTGATAAAGGGCTTGAAGTAACCATCACCAACAAGAAAGAACTGATAGAAGTAACCGGTGAACTTTTTGGTTTAAAGGTGCAAGCAATAGGTAAAGCGGATAACTTGTTTTCATCAAGCAGAAAAATTCAAGTGTTGCTTTATGCCAATAACCTTACATACAGCAGTAGCAATATTATAACCATAGAACCTGGAGTATCACAATCATTCGATTTTTCATTTGGTGGTAACAATGAAATTATTGCGGTTATAGTGGATGCAAGCACACAGGAACAAATAGATTCAGTAAAAATCAAAAAATCAAACGCCAGAGATTTAGGCGGACTTTTATAAAAATTGCAATATGATAATATTAGACGACTTAGATAAAAAAGCCTTAGACCACTTCAGAGGATTTGTGGTAAAAAAGGACTTGGTAGGCATCATCAAAGGTGGTGCAAATGTTCCAGCGTTTGTGTTGGAATATTTATTAGCCAATACTTGCAGTACCGAAGATGAGGAAAAGCTAAAGGAAGGAATGGAAAATGTAAAAACCATTCTAAGAAACCATTACATCAACCCCGAAGAAAGTACACTTATTCAATCCAAACTTAGGGAAAAAGGTCGCTATAAAATTATTGATAAAATTTCGGTAGAACTTGATGCTCAAAGAGACCGTTATTGGGCAAACATAGCCAATAGCAATATCAGAAAGGCTAACATCAGTGATGAACTGGTAAATGCACACGAAAAGCTGTTGCTTGGTGGCATTTGGGCAATTATTGAAATGGAGTATGATCCAATGATAACAATTGGCTCAACTGTTTTTCCATTTGTTGTAAGAGACATTAAACCAATACAGCTTTCCACTTTTGACAATTCTAAAATATCAGAAAAAAGAAAAGAGTTTACCAAAGATGAATGGAAAAAGTTGTTACTAAGAAGTGCAGGTTACGAGCCATACAGCGAGGGTTTAGATGACAGGAAACTAAACCTCTTGATGTGCCGCTTAATTCCATTAGTAGAAGCCAATTTCAATATGGTAGAGTTAGGTCCTCGTTCATCAGGTAAATCATATATCTATAAAGAAATTACACCTTATGCCATACTCATTTCAGGCGGTCAAGGTTCAGTTGCACAATTATTTGTAAACAATACTACAGGTAGAGTTGGTGCTGTTGGTTTATGGGATGCCATTTGCTTTGATGAAAGTACCGATAAACTTTTTAAAGACAGAGATGCTATTCCTTTGATGAAGGACTATATGGAATCAGGTTCATTCTCCAGAGCAAAAGGCGGTGAAATTTCAGGTTCAGCATCTGTAATCCTTAACGGTAATATCAACCAACCAGTAGAAACAGTATTGCAGACTTCACATTTGTTCAGTCCGCTATCAGATGAAGTAAACCACGATACAGCATTTTTAGACCGTATCAATTTGTTTTTACCCGGTTGGGAAATAACAAAATTCAGTCCTGCAAACTTCACCAATCACTTTGGGTTCAGCACCGATTTCTTTTCAGAAATCTTAAAGTCACAGAGAAAAACAACTTACTATGATGCCTTAGACAAGTACTTTAATTTGGGTTCACACCTAAAGCAAAGAGATTCTAAGTCTGTAAGGCGTATTATTTCAGGCTTTATAAAATTGCTGCATCCCGATGGTGAATATACCAAAGAAGACATAAGAGAATATTTGGTAATTGGTATGGAAATGCGAAGAAGAGTAAAGGAGCAGTTAAAGCGAATTGGTGGTATGGAATTTTGGGATACTAATTTCTCATACATTGATAAAGAAACACAAGAAGAAATCTTTGTTGGCTTACAAGAAGAAAAAGGTTCTTCATTAATAGAATCTAACCCTTTATCGCCTGGTGTTTGCTATACTGCAACAAGTGATGGAGAAAGCAATGCTTTAGTGAAAATTGAAGTAGTGGCTTTAAAAGGTTCAGGAAAAATAAATGTAACAGGCACAAGTTCACAGGATGTAAAGGAAAATATTAAAAACACTTACAACTACCTAAGAGCAAATGAAAAAAGCATATTGAACGAGCAGCACTCCTTATCAGGTTACGACATCAACATTCAAATCAGTAATCTAATGGGTGCATATATCAGTGGCGGCATCGGTAGTGCAGTTTACATTGCAATTATATCAGCCATTTATAAAAAGAATTTAAAAGCAGGTTTAGCAGTTCTTGGAAACATATCCATTGGTGGTGCAATTGAAAGGTCAATGAATTTTGCCGATAAAGTAACCTTGCTTTCCGAAAACGGTGCTAAAACAGTATTAGTACCAATGGAAAATATTAATGAAATGCTAACTATTCCCCAAAGTATTTTAGGTAAAACAGATGTTCCTTTTTATGGCAATAGTCAAATGTTGTTGCAAAAAGCAGTATTGGGGGAATAAATAAATATTAAAAGAAATGGCACTATACATAAACCAAACTGGGAAACTAAAAGAGGTAAAAGAAAAACCCTTCAAATTGGAGAAAGACATTCAAAAAGTCTTTGAGGCAAACCTGTATGCCATTATGGGTTTGGAATTGGTTAAAAGTGAGTTTACCATTAAAAACAAGCGTATAGATACGTTGGCTTATGATGCACAGGCTTGTGCCTTTATCATCATCGAATACAAGAGAGATAAAAATATCAGTGTGGTTGACCAGGGCTTTACTTACCTAAGCCTAATGCTTGAAAATAAAGCAGATTTCATTGTGGAGTATAATGAAAGTTTAAAACGCAATCTTAAAAGAGAAGATGTAGACTGGAGTCAAACAAGGGTAGCATTTGTTTCACCGAGCTTTACAGAAAATCAAATACAGGCAACAAACTTTAAAGACATTGCAATTGAATTGTGGGAGGTAAAGCAATTCGAGAACGACACCCTTGCCATCAACCCAATTAAAAAGTCTGTTGCAGCGGAAAGCATAAAGCCCATCACTCAGCAAACCCAATCACTAAAGAATATAACTGCCGAAATCAAAGTATATACAGAACAAGATCATATTGAAAAAGCCTCTGACCTCACAGCAGAGTTGTACGAAAAATTCAAAGCAGCTATCCTCAATCTTACTGATGGAATTGAAGTAAAGCCTCAAAAGTTTTACATCGCTTTCAAGAAAGGAAAAAACGTAACAGACATTGCAATCTTGAAAAAATCACTAAAACTCTTTATTAATGTTAAAGCTGGTCAGTTAGACGACCCCAAGAAATTAGCACAAGATGTTTCCAATATTGGGCATTGGGGCAATGGTGATTATCAAATACAAGTGGAAGACGATAAAGACCTTGAATATATAATGAGTTTAGTAAAGCAAGCAATACAATAATGACATAAAACTTTTTGATGCAAGAGATTCAATTAAATATCATCCCATTTTCACCAACTGTTACAAAGTTGGAAGTAGGTTTATTCAAAGAAAAAACTGAAGGCTACGCCTCTTTGCATAAAGGCGAATATCCAAAAGAATTATGGGAGCAATATGAAAGTGAGTTAAAAGAAATTAGCCACCTGTACTGCAACTTTTCTACTACAGAAAATGCTGATTATACAGCCACAGTAGATATAAAGAAGAACACTAATTTCGGTTTGCATTACTTCCGTTTTCTTATCTATAATTATTTGCAAGACAAAGTAGATGTGTTGTTTCCAAATTTTGTAAATGATGTAGAAGTATGGCAACACGATAAAAACAAAAGCACCACAAAGTTTAATCTATACAACAAATTCACCCTTAAAGTGCAGTATGCAAGGGTATCAAATACATTTGAATTAGTAGTGTCTTATGATGGCACAGCAAAACTGTATGCCAAATCAATGCAAGACATTGGCAACATAGACACCGATAAAATTACTTGGGTTAACAGCAATGGCAAGCTATTCCGTTGGAGAAATATGCCACCAGAAGAAAAGCAAGATTTAGATAAAATATTTCCGTTACTCAATAATCAACTAAAAAGGGAATTTGAAATACCATTCGACAAACCCGATTTCAGCAACCGCTATCCAAAGTATTTAGGTTTTATAAATGCTTTTTACAATACTGTTTTAAATACCAAAGGCTTTAAAAGCATTATACCATTAAGCAATGATGGCTTTTGGAAAGTAAATGAAGACCAAACTTTTAGAACCAAACACAATTCTAACGAATTGTTATTTGGCAAAAACACACTTTCCATCAATCCATTGGCAGGTATGAAAAATGGTCCATATAAAAAATCACCGCACAATAATGTAAAATTCTTTTTCATTTACCATCCCGAAGACAAAGCCATAGCAGTTGCAAACATTTACCGATATTTCAACAAAGGGTTTTTCAAAAAGAATGATGAAGGGCAAGAATACAGAGCATTTCCAGACATCTACACTTACATCAAACAACCTCTGCTTTTAGACATTGCAAGCAATATCGAAATACAAGACAAATCAAATATTGTTGCTGAGGTTGATGCTGCTATAAAGAATACGGTAAGAACACCTAATACGCAATATGTGGCCATTTACATTAGCCCAATTGCCAAAACAGAAGAAAACACCGACCTGCTAAATGTTTACTATAAGGTAAAAGAAATCCTCATAAAACACGACATCAGCTCACAGGTTATTTTCAATCAAAACTTAGCAAGAGAAGATTTTAATTTGTACTTACCCAATATTGAAATTGCATTGTTAGCAAAGCTGGGCGGTGTTCCCTGGCGTTTAAATTGTTCAACAGTCAATGAGTTGATTGTTGGGGTTGGTGCATTTTACAGCCACAGCAACAAAACCAAATACGTGGGTTCTGCTTTCTGCTTTAATAACGAAGGCATATTTGAAGGCTTTGACTGTTTCGGTGCAGATGAAACGTTGATGTTGGCAGGAAGCATTCGCAATGCTGTTACAACGTATGTGGAGCAAAAGAAAGATGCAAAAAGGCTAATCATTCATTTCTACAAGAAAATGTCGGAGCAGGAATTAGAACCAATCTTGGATGTGTTACATCATTTAGAATTGGACATTCCTGTAATAGTAGTTTCAATCAACAAAACTGAAAGCAAGGAGTTATTGGCATTTGATATTAAAGACCCAAAAAACTTAATGCCATTAAGCGGCACTATTTTGCAAATAGGAAAAAGAGATTATCTACTATGCAACAACACACGTTATGCAGCAAATAGTCCAGTAAGAAATAAAGAGTATCATTTCCCAATCAAGCTGCATATATCAAGTACCCACCCGGAAGTATTTGATGATATTGCTGTAGTAAAAGATTTGATGGATCAAGTGTATCAGTTCAGCCGAATGTATTGGAAAAGCATCAGCCAACAAAGTTTACCAGTTACTACCCTCTACCCCGAAATGGTAGCAGAAATGTATCCCCACTTTGAGAATGAACACTTATCTGATTTTGGTAAGAATAATCTTTGGTTTCTATAAAATATAATTGCTTTTATGAACCAGAGAGAAATTTGGAAAAAATATATTACGGCACAATCTAAAATTTTAGAGCATAAATCTAAACCTATTGGAATTGATACCTCAAAAGCAGTTCAGTTGGACGGTTTGAAACTGCACCTTTCCATTGACCAGGAAATTTTCAAACAAGTATTTAAAAAGGAAGTTGAACAAATTTTTAAAGTCAAAGACTTTGATTTTTCCAGTGGGTATATTCAAACAAGCGTTGATAATACAACAAATATCAAAGAGGAACAGCTTACCAACCTAAAAGAGTTAGCTGAAATCTGTTACATTGACTTTAACGATAATCCAGTTATCGAGGGTGTAGTCACAGCTGCAAGTAACAATTCAAAAGAAGAATTAAAAGCCATTATTGGAGAGCTTCCAACAACTGTAAATTTCATAAAATTAGGGCAACTCCATTTAACAACAGAAGAATGGAAAAAAGCAACTGCTATAAGAGGGATAAAAATTGGCAAAAAAGCAACTGCTAGGTTCAATATAAAGCCTTCCATAAAGTTCATAACTGAAACAATATTTGGAAAACAATTCTTTCTTGAGGATTATAATGATTTAGCTACATCTGAAGAATTGCCCAATGAAGTATTTGAATATCTAAAATCAAATTTGAATCTAAGTTTAAAGCAAATAATGATCTTAATAAAATTTGACATTATTGAAGACAAGGACCCCTTAGAAGAAGCAAATACATTTTTTAGAGAAAACACAAATTATCATCCACATAAAACTTTCGATAATCATTTATTGATAAGATTAGAGAAAAGAAAACTGAAAAAAATTGGTCAAAACTCTTTTGATGATGCTAAGTATGATATTCAAAGGATTCTCGATACAAACTTTCAAAACAACAAATATAAGATTGAGTATAAATTTTTTTATTCCTTTGATAATGGTGCAAAGTACAATGCATTTTATGACAGTTTTCTTGAAAGCAATCAAACTCAATTTCAGCTTAATTTTCAATCCAAAGAGGAAAGCGATTTATTTAGACTTGACAATACTTTTGATGCTATTTACTTTGACTTTGAAACAGAGGACGAACTAAATGAGAAGTTAAATAAAATTAAGTCTATTCCTTACTTAGAAATTTACGACAGAGGAGAAAATCACAAGTACAAATTCAATATAAAATTTGATAATGGCTTACAAGAATTGCAGGCTAATTTGAAAAGTTTTGTTCCAGACCTAAATACAAAATTAATTTCAAATGGCGAGAAGCTAATATTCAGGCACTTTTATCAAACAGGGAATAAAACAGAAGTTCTTTCAAGATTAATAAATCAGTTAGACGACTATTTTACTGGCTCTGAAAATTTCAGTTATACTATACACGACACTTTTCAAGAAAAATACCTTTGTGAAGAAAACTTTGAATTAAAAGTTGAACAAGAAGAAGAAAAGTTGTCAAACCTTTTAAGGGAAGATTTTTATTTCGGAACTACCCAAGAGAAGTTCTATTTAGGTAAATTACAAAAAGTAGATTATCCCGATTTATATTTTAAAGTGGATGAAGACAAACTTCAAGAGGTAGAAGAAAACATCAGTCAAGAAAAAATAAAGGCAGTTTTTCCAGAATTAAAAGGAGAAAAGGATAAAATAAAACGATTAGAAGATACAGTTCTTAAACTTGACGATGAGAAATCTCGATTGCCTAATGATAATGCTAAAGTATTTCTATATGACTCATCAAAGGCTAAAAAAATTGAAAACATTGAGTATTTATTAAACAAAACAAGTGTTGAGTGGCAGGAGTTTGAAAGCAATCTTTTTTCAGAATCATTGAATGAATCTCAAAGACAAGCTATTTACAAATCGCTTTATGCCGAAGAATTAGCTTTAATACAAGGTCCTCCTGGTACTGGCAAATCAACAGCAATAGCTGAAATAATTTGGCAACACATTAGAGTGGCTCAAAAGGAGAAAAAGAAAACAAAAATACTTTTGACTTCTGAAACAAATCTTGCAGTTGATAATGCCATTGACAGATTAAAAAACAACCAAAACAACATTGTAAAACCCATTCGTTTCGGAAACACAGAAAATTTAGAATCGGAAGGGTATTTTTATTCACTTGAGGCTATAAAGAACTGGGAGAAAAGCAATGCAACACAAAATAATACTGTTTCTCATTGGGTAGACAATATTGTAAATCGTATTACACAACAAGAAGATGAACAAATAAATTCTGCATTAAATAATTGGAAATCATATTTACAGAACCCAACCAGCGATACTAAAAAACTATTTGCAGATAAATACTTAGAATATGTAAATCTGATTGGGGCAACCGGTAGTTCCATTGGTAAATTAAATTCTGAAAACAAATGGACATCCTTTTTTCGTTCATATCTAAATGTTTTCAATAAAGAAAGCTATGAAAAAAATGATTTTAAAAGTTGTAATCGTACAGACATAAATTTTGACACTATTATTATGGATGAAGCAAGTAAAGCGACACCACCTGAACTTGCTTTGCCTGTTTTATATGGAAAGAAATCCATTATCGTAGGTGACCACAGACAATTACCGCCAATGATTGACGGTGAAGAAATCAAAGATATTCTTGTTTCAATAGGTGAAAAGGCATTAGCCAAAGCACTTTCCCAGAAGGAATTTGAAACATCACAATTTGAAAGATTATTTACTCATATTGATGAAAGCATAAAAGGAACTTTTGATACCCAGTATCGAATGCACCCTGCTATCAATGATGTAATTGCACAATTTTATACAGAAGATAGTGAAAAGGGATTGTTATGTGGTCTACCGCCTGATGAAGCATATCACAATTCATTTGTCAAATGGGATTCAAGGTATCACGGTTTAAAATACGAAAACCTCATTACACCCGAAACGCATACAATTTGGATAAACGTAAATACTCCAGAAATCCAAGAAGGTACATCAAGAGTCAATTTTGGAGAAATTGATGCGATTGACAAAATTCTCCAAGTACTTAAAAACAGCGAAGGTAAAAGTGAGTTTGATAAATGGCTTTCCAATAAATCCCAAGAAGAAAAACAAATCGGCCTTATTAGCTTCTATGGCAAACAAATAAATTATATAGAACAAATGCTTGTACAAAATCATACTGACTTGTATAAGGGGAAGGGGAAAATTAATGACAAAGAAAATTTAATACGATTAAGCACTGTTGATAGATTTCAAGGAATGGAAAGAAACATCATTATTGTTTCGATGGTCCGTAGCAATAAAATTGCAGCTTTTCAAGGACAACAACCAGATTATAACTTATACCCTGTTTTGGGTTATCCAGCACAAGTAAGTTTAGGTTTCGCTGAATCTCCCAACCGATTAAATGTTGCTTTATCAAGGGCAAAACGTTTGCTAATTGTAGTTGGAAACAGTGAGCATTTTTGCCAAAAACCAATTTATAATAATGTATATGACAAAATGCAAAAAATAATTAATGCCGAAGAATTACAAAAAGCAGTAGTACAGAATGGATAGCATTAAAAAAACATATACATCATTTCCATTTGAATGGTCGGTTAAATCTTCTTCTTACAAAATAAGGTACAGAAAGGCTTTTGACATCAATGTAATTGACGAGACATTTTGTTCAATCATCAATGCGAAAGGGAATAACATTGAATTTTCAGAATTATGTCATCTATTAGGTTTTAATTTACAAGACCTGGCAGAAACAGATATATTCAACATTTATCTGAAAGGGCTTACAGAATATAATTTAATTGAAATAGACAAAGAAGTAATCCTTCTAACTGATTTTGGTCAAGATGCTCTACAAAGCAAATTAAAATACAAGTATTATTTTGCAGCAACCGAACTATTAGAAAACCAAACTGCCACTGGTGAAAGTTTAGATTTTTCATTCAAAAGTCTGTTCGACATAGAAAATAGTCTATCTCACGAAAGAGAAATCACAAAAGAAATATTTGACAATCCTCAATTAAAGCAAAAACTTCAATTACAGCTTTTCGGTAGCGACATTTATAAAGGCGAAATTATTGAGTTGTACCAAACGGATCAATACATTAGTTACAAGAGCATTTCATTAGAATGTGAACCTTTTGAAATTGACAATTCATTTCAACTTACCATTTACAAAGGAGGGATAAACAAACCCGATATTCAATTACTAATTGACTTGCCCGAAAATGAAGAACTTAAAAGCAAGTTGATACGGAGAGGAATGTATCATCACATTCTTTCAGAGAATAATTCAATTAGTGTAAAAGACATTGAAACATATATTGACTTATGGAATTGGAAAGAACTTGCAGAGAATCCCAAAACAGATTGGAACGATAAAAACGTTTTCAAACTATTTCTTGAAAATGGGGATGGTAGTGTTTGGAGTAACATTTCCGAAAAAGCACCTGTTGAAAGTATCAAATCAGTAATTCATCTTTATCCAGAATATTGGAGCTGGAGTAAGTTAACAGAGAGATTTGATAATAATTTCATAAATGAACACATTGAAAACTACAATTGGGATTTTGAAGAAATTTCATACAAAGAAACAGAGTTTGTAATATCGCTACTTTCTATTCCTGCTCTTAAAGTCTGTGATTGGGACTGGAATTATTTGTCGAAAAATCTACCTGATAAATTTATTGAAGAACACATTGAAGATTTCGCTTGGGATTTCTACGAAATAACGGTTAGTAAAAATGAAGTTTTCAAAAACATATTTATCAAATACAAGGATAAACTTGATACTCTCATTTCAAAGAATTGGAATTGGCGATTTATTTCAGAAGAAATCAATCTTAATTTTCTTCATAAAAACATTTCAGCATTTGCAAGTAAATTAGATTGGCACATTGTTTTATATCGCTTGTTCAATAACGCAGAGATAATTGCCAAATGTTTGAAGGAAGAGTCTTTTAAGTCACTCTTAAAACAGTATTTGCCCGACAACTTCGTTGTTGCTCACCAAAAATATCTCTGGACAACAAGCCTAATTGATTTCTTTGAACAGCAAAATCTGATACAATGGGAAAGTAAAGCATACATCAATGGTTTTGATACCAACGAAAATGTAGAATGGGATAATACAAGTTTTGTAAAATATAATAGCCGTATAACAACAGAGGCAGGCTTTTTAAATGTAAGCAAACAAATTTCAGATTACAGTTTGATTGAAGAATTTCCTGATTTTGCTTGGAATTGGGAAGGAGTATCAAAAAACAAGAATCTAATAGACAACCTGCCTTTTATTGAAAGTGCTTTTGTTGGCGAGTTTTCTTTTTCAAACAATCTACTCTGGTCAGAAATTTTATCGCAATCAACTTTTGATGTATCGTTTTGGAACAAAAACTTAGAATCGTTTAACAATGCAACAAACAACGAAAAACAATCTCAGTTTTGGGTTTCTCTAACACAAAAAGAAGAACAAGTATACATTTTTGCAAACAGCCATTTTCCTTGGGATTGGACATTCATTACAGAGAACAGCACAGAAGTGTCAATTCTTGATAGTTTTGATGATATAGATTTGTTTGAAAAGTGGGATTGGAAAATTGCAACCCGAAAACTAGACAAAGAAACTATTCTTGAAAACATAGATGTATTATCTACTTTTATTGATTGGGAATATTTAATAAATGAAGTTTATAGAGATGAAATAGTTTTTGAAAATCAGGAACTAAAAATAGCTTATAGATTATCTCATTTACAATCCGAAAACCGAAAGTTAATTTGGCATCTACTTACGACAAAATATCCATTTAGTATTTTGTTCCCTATTGTAAATGCAACTTACCAATTTGATGTTTTTGAATGGGATTGGGCTTATATCTCAAATCACATACATTTTCCTACTGATTTTGGAACATTAAACCGATTCAAAGAGAAAATCAACTGGTCGGTTTTATCTGAAAACAATGCTATTCAACAAAAATTTAATCCTAAAAGCTGGAATAGTGGCAAAGAATGGTTTAGCAATATTGACCGCTACCTGCAAAAATTTGACAACAACTGGGATTGGAAAGTTTTATCTCAAAACAGAAATATAAATTACAACAGACTACTATTACAGAAGTATAAAGGTGAAAATTGGGATTGGGATTACTTAACCGAGTTTGGTGGTTTTCTTTTGCAGCAAAAAAGGGACAACGAAAAGTATTTGGAACAAATTTTAAAACAGTTTCCAAAAATTAAGTTTGAAATACTATCAAATAGGAAGGACATCATTATTGATAGCGATTTGATTCTTTCTACTAAAGACAAAAACTGGGATTGGCAAATTTTGTCGGAAAATAAGAAAGCTGAAATTTCAATTGAACTTATACTTGAACTTAAAAACAAAAATTGGAACTGGAAAGCTATCTCTCAACGAAAAAAGATAGATTTTACAAATGAGACGTTTCTACAATTATTAGATAAAGATTGGGATTGGGAATATTTATCCAATGATACCAATATTGAATTTAATGCTGAATTTATTGAAAGAACCAAATCAAAACCTTGGAATTGGAAAAAAGTTTCCCGGCACAAATCTTTTGTACCAACTATTGAGCTATTATCACTAACTAAAGATTTTGATTTAGATTGGGAATACCTTTCAAAACATTCTGGTTTAAATCCAACCAAAGAACTACTTGCCAAATTTGAAAACAAATGGGATTGGCATAGCATTACGGAAAACCCCCAAATCAATTATACTGATATTGCTTTCATTGAACGTTTTGCAGACAAATGGAATTGGCGTTTTATTTGTGAATCGGGTAAACTTCTATTAAACAGCCAGGTATTAAGTCAATTCAAAGACCATTTAGAATGGGATTTGATTTCATCTAACAATAATATAGATTTTACGGTAGAAATTATTCAAGAGTTTAAGCCCTTTTGGAATTGGACAGCACTTAAAAACAATAAACGAGTTGAAGAACTATTAGGCAATTATGTTAACAATGAAATAAATAATTCCTCAACATTGAATTTTATTGACAGAATTGAGCAACAATGGTCTAAATGGAAAGGAAGCATCTATCACTTTTCACATATTGACAATGCTGTTGAAATAATTAAAAACAGAAAAATACAAAGCAGAAATAAAGCAACTATAAAGGGTGATGCAGCTGGTAACGTAGTGCATTTGAGAAATGATGCTCACGATTATGCCAGATTCTATTTCAGACCGCATACACCAACTCAGTTTTATAATGAATTTTTAGGAAAAAATACATCAGACGGTTATGATAGTAAAAACTATGGCTGGGTTTCTTGGTATGAAAAAGCAAGAGGTTTAGGATTCCCTAAATGTCCTATCCCAATCTTTTTCAGATTTTCACTTCAAGAAGTTTTGTTTAAAGATGAAGAGCAATGTTGTATCAGCAATGGAAATATGCAAACTGGTTCAACGCAATTTGGTAGTATAGCGAAAATGATAAATAAATTCGGTTTTGAGGATTTGTATTATACCCCACAACAGTATGCAACAAAAGAAGACTACAATAGATACAGAAACTATGCTCAACAAGAATTTTTAGTTAAAGATGAGCTTTCTTTTAATGATCTGAGTGATTTTGAAATAGTGTGTCCGTCTGCATCAGACAGAGATTTACTTTTAAATTTAATAGGAAGTGAGCATAAGGATATTTTTACACACATTGTAGTAGATAGCAGTTACTACAACAATGAAAATCCAAGAGTAAGAATTGATGAGGAAGAAACAGAATTGCACATTAGTACATCCTTTAAAGGAAGCGGTTATTTTGTTTTGAATGGCACATCTGACCTGCGTGAAATGGAGATACTTTCTGGTGATGTAAATAAAATAGATAAAGGCAAAATTGTTTTTAACTCTTATGTATCACTTGGAAATGTAAATCAGAAAATTAACTTGAATTTCATTGATGAATCAGGCAGAAGTTGGTTCGTTTATGCGAAATAAAATCAATGTTCAATTATAAATTTGTATAACATTATAGAGAAATAAAATGGCAGTAAAGCACATAAAAGGGAATATATTTAATAGTAAGTGTCAAACCATTGTAAACACAGTAAATTGTGTTGGTGTAATGGGTAAAGGAATTGCTTTTGTGCATAGACTTCGCTATCCAAAAATGTATGAAGAATACAAAGACTATTGTAATAAAAAACTAATAAAAACCGGTTCTTTGTGGCTTTATACAAAACAAGAAAATGCTCCTTGGATTTTAAGTTTTCCAACAAAGTTTCATTGGAAATATCCAAGTAAGATGGAGTGGATTGAACAAGGGTTACAAAAGTTTGTAGATACTTACGAAATAAAAGGAATTACTTCAATTGCTTTTCCTTTACTTGGAACACACAATGGTGGTTTAGACACAAACGAAGTTAGATTACTAATGGACCAGTATTTGAATAAATGCTCAATTGATATTGAAATTTATGACTATGATCCAAATGCTCAAGACGATTTGTTTGCTTCTTTTAAAGCAAAATGGTTATCATTAGACGAAAAGACAATTAAAATAGAAACAGGCATACAACCTCAATACGCAAGAAAAATATCTGAGATTATCCAAAACGGAGAAGCAAATTCAATGATTGCTTTAGCAAATTATGATGGAATTGGAGAAAAGACATTAGAAAAGGCTTTTGGTTTTATTTTAAACAATTCACTACCTAAATAACTTCACATCTCCCCCCGACCCACCGCACAGAAAAGACGGCTTAGTGCTTTGCCACCACACAAGGCAAACGCTTCAAAGCACTCTATGGTATTGCAGTCAGTTTTTAACTGTCATATTTTTTGTGGCTATGCTTCCCAAGCATTTGGCACATTGCCTGTTCCGCTTTGCTCCACAGCCAAAGAGCCAAGCCAACACACAGCATAGCAACAAAAAAACGCTACACTCCAACCACCACCACCGTTCCGCTTATGCCAGTTTAAAAACTGCCTGAAGCTAAATAACATAATGTGGCATTATGTGTTCGCTACGCACAGCCTTTTGCCATCGCTTATGCAAGCATCCAACCGCACAGGCTGTCACATAATAACATTATGTTAAATAGCCAATACCATAGCCATTTTGATAAAATGGAAGCCGTCTTTTCTCCCCCCGCACAGCCCCCCAAAGCCACACACCCCAACCACCCTTTTCAGCGGTGCAGAAAAAAATAAAGCATTAGTTGTTGATGGCAATGTGCAATAAAAGGTTCATTCATTCCAGTTCCATTTCGTTACAGCGTTTCGCTTCGCTACACTACCTTCCACTACATTACACTTCCATTCATTTCACCATTTATTTTGCACCGCACAGCAAGAGTATTCCCTCATTCCATATTGCAAAACCAACCCTTTGCTTTCCGTGTCTTGGCTTTTGCTTTTCCTACGCTACAATGTTTTTTGTGTTGAAATAATTTACAAAAAACGCAATTACACACAAGCAAAAGCTACAAGCCACTCCAAGCACCTCCGCACTTTTTGCAACATTCCATTCAGTCATACACTTGCTTTTTCCCTACGCTACTACAATATGGTATGCTTTATTTTTTCTGCGACATATAGCCCCAATCCAACGCACTAAAGACATTTCGTTTTTTGACTATTGATTTTGATTTAAGCCAATCGGTTTTTATCAATGGAATTTTTATTGAAATCCTGAATACAGTTTTGAAAAGAGGATAAAAAAATAAAAATAAAAAGTGCAGCAAAATTAGGTGGCTCACACAAGCCCACGCTGATAAAAAAACCAAAAGACTACGGCATAATGAAAGGCAAATAATCTTTTATTTTTTATTGGTATTTGCCTTTCACCCTTCGGGACTTATTCCGTTTCCTTTTGGTTTTTTAGCCACGCCACCTATCAGAATGCTTTCTTTTTTTTTCTGTTTTTTTTCTTTGTCAAATTATATATGTGTTGCGGAGCGTAAGCGAAGCACAGCACAGGCAAGGGCAAAAGCAGATACAAACTTTAAAGCAAGTATTATGCACAGTCCAAAAATTCACACATTCAATCCAAAAAATCAAACAAGCGATTTTGATGTTTACATTTTATGCAAAGGTTTAAATAGTGGCAAACCACTTGAAAAGCCTTGCCCCAATTGCTTTGTAATTTCCTGCAAAAATTCTGATGATATGGATTTTTACAAAACCCTTTCTTTCGGCTTATGGAAAGCAAAGCATTTTCATCAATTCCTTACTGGTTCAGTTATTCCATTTATCCGCATAAGCGATTTTAAAAGCACCATTAAGGCACAAGCCGAAGCAGTCAGCAAAGATAAATATGCCTTTGTGCAAGATGTCCATAAAGTAAAGCTGATAGAACGAAAAGAAAAACAGATGTACGAAACATTGGCACTCTTAGCCGATGTAAAAAAAGCAATGATGTACAGGCACTTTAAAAGGTAGCTGTAGTGGCTGCCATAACCTGGGGAAATGCTTTTGCACCATAAAAAATTTATATGCAAAAGTAGCAAGGGGGGCAGACGCACAAAGCCAACACTAAAAAAACCAAAAGACTACGGCATAAACACAGACCCACCGCACAAGGCTATCATTTATTCCGTTTCCTTTTGGTTTTTTTATCCCCCTTGCTGTGAGAAGCATATAAATTATTTCATTATGCAAAATCATCCACGTATTTCAGCAGGCAGCCAGTTAGGCATTTGTCCTTTTACTCCGCAGGTTCTCCATCAGCACTTGCAGCTTTCACCTTTTGCTTATCAGCGTTACATCCGCAGGTCTCGGTTAGCCCATCAGCCAGTTTTTGGCATCAAGGTTTATCAGCTTCCTTGTGGTTGTTTCGTTTGGTCTTATCCATCAGGTGTTCGTGAGCTTTCAGCATTGCCCTTTTAGGGCTTTGCTATTGCTTTAAAACAAGAAACCCCACCACAAGGGCAGGGCTTCTATTTAACCGATAAGAAAGAAAGCTATTAGGCTAATTCAACAATGTTTAACACGTTGTAAGCACCATTTTTTAAAGGGTATTGAATAGCGTTTACCTCTTGGAAAAACTCTATTGTCAAGAAATAAAGTTTTGTACCTGCACCTGCTGGAACACCGGCAGGAAGTAAATTGAATGGAGTGTTTGTACCATCAATTGGCAAATTTTGCACAGGGCTGTATTCAATTGCACTCACGTTGTTTACAAAATCCACATCAGCAAACGCAGATTTAAAACTAACGTGGGTTGCTCCAGTAGGGTAGTAAATATCATTGATAGGAGTGAATGCAGGGAAAGCAACATCACCAGTACCAGTGTTTACAGTGAACGGAGCAAATACAACACTACCCAAAGTTGCACTATCATTGAAATCAAAACCTTTCAACAAGGCTTGTGCCATTGGGTCCGCAATTCCGATACCTACATTTCTTTCACCTCTTGGAGAAGTGGCATCGTAGTTTTTAATCTGTGTCATTATTTGCGTTAAACGACTTGTAACACGGTTGTCACTTGCGTTCATCATCAAATTACGAACAGCATTGCGGAGTAATTTTCCAGCACTTGCAGAGCTTCCAAATTCGCTACCGTTTTCACGGGTACGCTGAAAGTTAGGATCATTGGCTATTCTGTCACCAGATACACCACTTTTTGTTTTCACAAGATGTCCATCCTGTGTTTTGTAGAAGGTAAGGTTATCCAATGTACCTTCTATTTTTAGTAAGCCTTTTAATCTTGCCATTTTTTTATTTATTTAAATTGTTAGTAATTACTTTTTTGTTGCGATACAGCCTTTACAAAACCTGTATCTGTTTCTTGCATTATACTTTCTGAATAGCCAGGGCGGACAAACTTTTTCAGCCCCACATTCCCAAAGTCCTTTTCTTTCGCTTGATGCTTTCCGCATCAAATCTTCAAGCCTTGCATCAGTATCAAAATTGATGTAGTGCCAAGCCCAACCATTTGCAATAAGTATTTCATCCAGTCTTTGCCCATCCACATATACCATTGCCAATTCTCTACCGTACACATCAGTTTTCAATACTTCAAACCTTACCACTTTACCAAGTATCAAGGCTTTTACATTGAGCCAAGAGTTAAAACCCCAGTGTTGATTTAGTTCGGGAGCATCAATATTTAATAACCTTATTGTATGCTCCTTTGCAATTGTTTTAAGAACGTAAGTATCGCCATCCTTAACTTTCATCACCCTTGCTTCTTCTTGCGAAAAAGCGGCTGTAAAAGCCGTTAAAAACAAAACCGATACAATTATTTTCTTCATCACGATACAAAACTATAACGCTTTATAAGGCTCTACAAATAACCACTTCCGATATTTCCGTTATTGCCACATTATTCCAACAAACACACTTTTACCACTCACAAAAACATATTATCTTTGCGATGTTTACTTTATACCAGATGTATGGATAGAGTATAAAAAGAGTATTAGTTAAATGAATAGACTGTGTATTTATCCGAAAGACATTCAGATAATCACAGGCAAAAGCGACAGATATGGTAGATACCTTATTAAGAGGATTAAAGAGTACTTCAACAAGCAGCAACACCAAGTTGTTACCGTTGAAGAGTTCTGCCAGTATATGGGCTTACAATTGGAAGCAGTTGTTAGTCAATTAAGATAGTGTAAAAACTTATCTTCGCTTATTGCTTATGATAAGGACAAACACACTCTACACCAAACAACATTTTTTCTTTTCTTTGTGCTGTACTTGCACTTGTTTTAGTGGGTTTTGTTGCCCAGTTGTTGCCCAAATAAATACGCAACCCCTGAAAGCCTTTATTAATAAGGGTTTACATTTTCACTTAACAATTTGTATCGGAAAGTAAGCACGCATTGATTTTATTACCTTTGTTTCTTTCTATATGGGATATACTTTATTAACTCCTATACATAGATGAATAAATATTAAATAAAATTATTTACCAAAAAGAAAAAGACGTCGAATTTTATATGTCATTTACAATAGCCGCTATAAAAGATTTAATCGTTCATCATGTTGGGAATAAAACAGCTGGTGAAGACTTGAGTATAAGCAGAAATTCTCTTTCTTTAACAGAAGAGATTCAACATATCTTATTACAATATTTTTTAAAACCCTTTAAAACGGAAGAGCTATATACCTTTTACCACGACACCAACTTATCTTTAAATGAGGTATATACCTATGTAACGGAGATTTTTTCTAATCCAGAATCTACCTATCAACAGTCCATACATATCGCCAAACATTTGTACAATCAAAGTATACATCCTAATACCAAAGGTGGTGAACTCTATGTGGTACATTTCAACGAATGCATTTTTAGAAATGAAGTCATCGATGCAATCGGTATTTTCAAATCAGAAAATAAAGATACTTTTTTAGAAGTAGAACAACTAAAAGATGATTTTGAAATTGAGAGTCGACAAGGAATCAATATCAATAAACTAGATAAAGGTTGTTTGATTTTTAATACCAGTAGTGAAGCGGGATATGTACTTAGTATTATCGATAATACGAATAAAGGCAACGAGGCTCAATATTGGAAAGATCAATTTTTAAGTGTGCAAATTCAAAATAACGAATACCATCAAACCAATCAGTTTTTAGGTATTGCGAAGCAATTTGTCACCAAACAATTAGAACAAGAATTTGAAGTAAATCAGACGGATAAAATCGACCTTTTAAATCGTTCGGTAGATTATTTTAAAAGCCACGATAACTTTAATAAAAAAGAATTTGAGGAAGAGGTTTTTGCAGATAGTGGCATCATCAAATCTTTTAGAAAATTTGATCAATCCTATCGAACAGAAAATGAAGTGGAGTTATCTGATAGCTTTGAAATATCTACTCAAGCGGTAAAAAAACAAGCACGTGTCTTTAAAAGCGTATTAAAATTGGATAAAAATTTTCATGTATATATCCATGGCAATAGAGATATGATTGAACAAGGGATAGATGAAAATGGTCGAAAATTTTATAAAATTTACTACCAAGAAGAACGTTAGTGGATTTAATATGATACGCCTATTTTCTTCTTTTTACTTTAACATTAAAGTTATTTCTTCATTTATAGCCTGTAACTAAAGATCTATAATTTTAATCCGATAATATTACTATTTGAATTTGATATTTGCTTTGTTTATTATACCGATAGCCCTTGTATGAGCAAACAATCACTTACAATTGGGGTAAAAGTGATATCATACAAGATGAAGATTTATTGTCACTTGCCAAAGAAATGAATATCAAAAAAGCAAAAGATAACCTTTATGAAGTACGCACAAGTATTTCGAAATGGATTACCTTTGCTGAAACCGTTCGGGTAGATAAAAAATTGAGAGATGAAATTCATAATTTTTTTTTAGTTTAATTTTAAGTATTTAAATGAATATATATGCAAATTATCGAATCAACTATCATTATCAATGCTCCAGTAGATAAGGTATGGAATATTTTAATGGAGAAAGACAGGTACCATTTGTGGAATCCTTTTACTCCTAAAATTGAAACAACTTTTGAAGTAGGTTCTGATATTATTTTGCATGTCAATATGAATCTTGATAATAAAATTTTGAAACAAAAAGAACAGATTTTATGGATCAAAGAAAAAGAATCTGTGGCATGGGGTATCTCCTCTCCTTTCCCTGTAAAAACTGAACGAGCTCAAGTACTCACAGCTTTAAGTCCGACACAAACACAATATTATACTTACGATAAATTCTGGGGAATTCTTGTTCCATTAGTAATGCTCCTCTACCGTACTAAAATTCAAAAAGGCTTTGATGCAGTAGCAAGCGGATTGAAAAACTTTGCGGAAGAAAAGAATTAAGAATTAAGAATTAAAAATTAAGAATTAGGAATTAATAAATTAGAATTACAGATTACGAATTACGAATTACGAAAAATGTGTTCATTTAATTAAGTAGTTAGCTATTATAAACAGGTAATAAGTATACTATTATTTTATAATATTCCTTTTTAAAGTTATTTGGATACTTCCAATAATTCTGCATAATTCATCTATAGATTTAATAAATTTCTCTTCTTGAATAGTAGAAATATAATGTGTAGCTGATAGTAATTTTATCCAATATAATGTTTCTCTTGCTTCTTTATAGGAAATAGTAAGTTTATGCATAAAATCTGCTTTAGATTGGGCACCTATAGCTTCCTCAACATTAGCTCCTATGGATGTTCCACTTCTTAATAATTGCTTAGAAAGTACATATTCTTTCATATCTTTTGTAAGATATTTATATAGATTAATTATATCAATAGCAAATTCAAAACTTTTTGTTTGAATTAAGTTATCTGATTTCATTATATTTTTAATAACAAATAGAGAACTAATCTTGATTTTTTTAAAACACCAATTGAGTACTGGTATATTTTATTTAACCTATACAATCAAATCATTCAGGGAAATACAAAAAACAATTTGAAATTCGTAATTCGTAATTCGTAATTAACCTAGTAGTTGCTCTGATTTTTCCCACAAACGCTTACCATTATTGGCATCTAAGGCTTTGGAATCCATTTCTTTTTGTTGCATTAAATGTAAATAGATACTTGCTTTATTTTGTAAAGACTTTGCACAGGCTAAGTACAAAACTGGTTCGGCAGCATCTTTGGGGTCTTTGAAAAATAGCTTGAATATAATTTTTAATAAAGGCAGAAAGATTTTCGGTGCGGCTTTCGCAATATTAGAATTGACTGGACCTGGACAAAGTGTAAAAACACTGATGGCCACTCCATTTTGATTTACTCTTCGTTGCAACTCAGTTGCAAAAGTGCTCAGCAATAATTTATAATATCCATATAAGGCTATCACTTTTCCCATCGTATATTCTTCATATTTACCTAATTGTTCGAAGTCAATATTTTGTTGAGTACGATGCGATTCAGAGGAAACAAAAATAATTCGCGGCGCTATGGTTGTATTTTTTTTGATAATTGATTGATCAATTAAAAGATTAGCTAATTTAAAAGTAGATAAATAATTTACTAAAAACATTTGATCAAATCCACTTTTTGTTTTAAAGGATCCTGAAGGTACTACAGCAGCATTAAACACACAAATATCGATACTAATTCCTCTATTATTTAATTGTTCTACTAAATGATCTATGCTTTCTAAGTCACTCAAACCAACCGACATCATTTCTATTTTAGAAGAACCCGATTCTTTTTTTGCTTGTTCCCCAGCACTTGGAATACCACTTCTACAGGCCATGATAACCTGCGCTCCTCGCTGTGCAAATTGTACCGCAACCGCATAACCTAAACCAGAATTAGCACCTGTCACTAAACAGGTCTTCCCGTCTAATCTTTCATTCTCAAGTAGTTTTCCAATCGGTATTTGTTTTTTAAACAAATCTAAAATACCATTGAATGTTGCTTTAAATGGATTATCATATTTTGCTTGATTACTCATAAGGAATATTAAATGTGGTTCGGTATAATTCAAATGCGTTTTCTATATCTGCCTTGCTTATATTAAAATCAGCCAAATCATAGCGGTGCACTCCGTATTTATTTTGGGTATTTTTTTGATCTACTTCAACTAATTTTTGTTGCGAATCGGAATCAAATTCTAAACCAACGAATGCATAAATCTTTTTCATTTCTTCTATTGGATTTTGTAACATATCATAGTAAGATACATGCATCGTATGTGCGCTATCATGTGTATTCCAATATTTCATTGCCTTATCCATCATATAGCTATTTTTACGTAACCAATGTTTAGCGCCTAATTCAGCACTGACTTGGTCTGAAAATATTTTTCTACTATGGTAGACCATACTAAAAAAAGAAGGCAAAACTTTCAAAGGATCTCTATACGTATGAATAAATTTAGCATCCGGAAATACGGTTGTCGCCTCATCTAAAAATTCTAAATATTGAGGCGTTTTTAATACCCATCGTTCATTTGGATTTTGATAAGTAAGTATTTGCAATACTTTTTTCACGTATTGATAGGCTTCTAAATGACTTTGTTTTTCAACCCAATGGGCATAAGAAGGCAAATGCATCGTAGCTTCAGGAACCGTGCTTACAAAGGTCATATCATTCAATAAAATATCTTCTTCGGGTGCAGCATGCTCTACAGGATGAATTGCAAAAAACTCAGGAGACATATATTTCAAAGCCTTTTCAGCAGTTTTAGCAAACGAAATTCGTTGTTGATTCGACACCTCATTTTTTAGTGGAACAGGATGTAAAGCCTCCCATGATTTTAAGGAACGTACTTGTGGATGTGAACTAAACAATCGATGCAATCTAGTAGTACCCGTTCGTTGCAAGCCTGTGATAATAATTGGTGCTTTAATTTCTATCGAAGCAATTTCAGGATGTTGGCGTAAGATCTCTTCAACACGCAATCTATTTGCTAGCACATTGACTAATCGTTGTTTCGTAATAAATTTTCCAAATGAATGTAATTGTGCTTCTGTTTGTATACCCTGAAGTAATTTTTCTAATCCAACAAGAAATGATGTATCTTCAAAATCATGAATTCCCGATTTTTTTTTAGCCGCTTGTAGTAATGCATTTAACTCTAAAGAGCTTGCAATAGGCAACGAATTAAATAACTTGATTAAAAATGGTCTTGAGCTTGTTTGCATACTATTTTTTATAATCACTTAATTTAATTAACGTACAAGTAGGTTCTGGGAATGCATCGGCATGCCACCAACGCCATAGCATAGTGCCTTGTGAGTGACCACAAGTATCAATCCAATTATCAAAACCCAGATTTTCATGTGCTACAATCACTCTTACTGATCCATCACTTTTATAGGTAGCACTATGTTTATTGACATGAATGGGGAAATAGCGATAATCTAATGATTCCATCCAATGATTATTCAATTGAAAATTCCAATGCCTGCAATTCGGTGGCAGTACCTCTATGACTAATGCTTCATCTTTAGCAACTTTCCAGTAACTATGATAATAAGCGATATTTTTATCTCCACCAGCGGCATTCGATTTTGCGGGGTCCATTTGAGGAAGACGATTAGTATGTTTTTCGAAATCATTGGCCCATTTGGCGAAAAGCATAGATGCTCCTGCCACAAAAGTACCCGCCGTGTTCAGTCCATTATCAATCATTTGAACCGTAATGGGGGCTGGAGCTTTAGGACCATTAATCGCCTGAATTTCCATCGTTGCTATCTGTTCATTGGCTCTATCCATATAGGTTTGACGAACCATCAATAAGCTGGTATTTTCTTCTATTTTAAGCCAATTTTTACCTTTTTTCTCTTTACTTAAGATAATTTCAAAACTACCATCTGGTTCTATGACCATATCTGTTGCTTCCAAAGCACCACAAGGCGCTAATCCACCTGTACTTCCATAGCTTCCATTTTGAGTAAAAAAGCCTAAATAATAAATCGAATTTCGATTTCCTCTAATTATATAATCATATGCACCTGTAATTTGGGCATTTTGATAATAATTATCCGGATTATCAGCACCAAGTTTAACGGTTTCATGTACCATACAACGTAAAACAGGAAATTCGGGATCAGCAAATTCAACAAAAGCCTCTAAACCCGCCCTAGTTAATCGAGTCAAGTAGCGATAAGCTTCTGCTTGATTAAATGGATCTTTAGGGGAATTGCCAAAATAGACAGATGCACCAGCAGCTTTTAAGGTATCGCAAAATTCTTCCCAGGCTTTCCCCGACACAATTCGTTGATTGTGAACATCTGTCTCTGTTTTACCTTGAAGTTTGAGGGTCCATTGCTTCCATTTTTTAAAAATGGATAGCAAACTGATTAGTATCTTTTTTATATTTAATGATTTTGTATGTAAATATAGAAATTCAGGCTTTACAATGCTAATAATTATAGTCGCTTCGATGCAAAACCTAATCTTTAATGAAATTGAATTTAAAAGTAAAATAGATGAAACTTACAATATTAAATTTGTCTAATTACAATTTAATAAAAGCTTATTGATAAAATAGATTGTATTTATACATAAGCACATTGAGTTTTTTTAATAAATCTAAAATAGAATCAAACTAATCACTAAAAATAACAAGGTGTATTTTAATGAAAAAGAGCTATGAATTTAGAAATTTAGGTGCTTGACAAAACCATTTTTTGATTCAATGGAGGAAATCTAAAAATTGCATTCTTAAAATAATGAACTTATTAAATGGAGGATTCGTTTAATTCGTTTTAGAGTATTAGAAACGAATCAAATATTTTAACTTTGTATCATAATATTAGATCATGCATATAGAACAAATTTACACAGGATGTTTAGCACAAGGTGCGTATTATATAACTTCTAATGGAGAAGCTGCAATCATTGATCCTTTAAGAGAAATTAATCCTTATTTAAATAGATTAACTCAAGATAATGTAAAGCTTAAATATGTATTTGAGACACATTTTCATGCTGATTTTGTGAGTGGTCATATCGATTTGAGTAAAAAAACTGGAGCTCCTATTATTTATGGTCCATCTGCTCATCCTGAGTTTGAGGCTATTATTGCAACAGATAATCAAATATTTAAAATTGGAGCTATTCAAATTAAAGTATTACATACTCCAGGTCATACCATGGAAAGCACTTGTTATTTGTTGATTGATGAAAATGGGAAAGAACATGCGTTATTTAGTGGCGATACTTTGTTTTTAGGAGATGTGGGTCGACCAGATTTAGCACAAAAAGCGGCGGATATGACGCAAGAGCAATTAGCAGGTTTATTATATGAAAGTTTATATACTAAAATTTTACCCTTAGCCGATGATATTACTGTGTATCCAGCGCATGGAGCAGGAAGTGCCTGTGGTAAAAACATGATGAAGGAAACCCTTGATACCCTAGGGAATCAAAAGAAAATGAATTATGCATTAAATCAAAAAAGTAAAGAAGCCTTTATTCATGCAGTGTTAGATGGACTGGCACCTCCCCCATCTTATTTTGGAATGAATGTAGCCATGAATAAAAAAGGATATGATAGTTTTGAATCTGTGATGCAAAAAGGATTAGTGGCATTGTCGCCTGATGCTTTTGAAACGCTTGCTGATACAGCAGATGCACTCATTTTAGATACACGTAATGCAGCGATTTTTGCAACAGGATTTATTCCGCAGAGTATTAATATCGGCATTAAAGGTGATTTTGCTCCCTGGGTTGGGGCCCTAATTGGAGATGTGAAACAAAACATCCTTTTAGTATGTGATACTGGAATGGAAGAAGAATGCATTACACGATTAGCTCGTGTTGGATTTGATCAAGTATTAGGCTATTTAGAAGGTGGTTTTGAAGCCTGGGTAAAAGCCGGTAAAGAACAAGATCAAATTAATAGAATTAGTCCGCATGAATTCGAATCTCAATTTAAACCTAAAGAATCAGTCGTTATTGATGTTCGCAAAGAAACTGAATATGCTGCTGAACATATTGATGAAGCCTATAATAAACCCTTAGCGTTTATCAATGAATGGATGAATCAGGTAGATACTAATCAACATTTTTTCATACATTGCCAAGGAGGATATAGAAGTATGATCGCTGCATCTATTTTACAAGCAAGAGGAGTACGTAATTTCTCAGAAGTATCTGGTGGATTTAAAGAAATTGCTGAAACAACGCAGTTACCTAAAACGAATTTTGTTTGCCAAAATAAAATGTTAAGCCTTTAATTTGTATTAAAAGCTTGTTCGAAAATACTTCAGCACCTAAATCAATTTCCTCTTCAACTTATTTACCAATATTAAGTCAATATTAAGTATTTTTACTATCAAATATTTATTGATATGAAAAAAATTATACTAGTAGCTTCCTTTATATTTGTTTTATTTAGTAGCAACGCTCAAATAGTCATTACGGAGATAAATTATAATACACCAGGTGCCGTTGACTCCTTAGATTTTATCGAAATATATAACAATTCAGGCGCACCTGTGAATTTGACTGGATGGAAATTTAAAAAAGCGATTAGTCATACGATTGGCTCTTTAACTTTAAATGCTGGCCAATATCATGTATTTTGTTATGATTCAATTGCATTTGAGAGAGCTTTTGGATTTAGTGCAAATCAATGGCGAAGCAGTGCTTTAAGCAATAGTTCAGACTCTATATTTTTAGAAAATGCTTCAGGTACTTTGATGGATTATGTGGTTTATAAAGATGTAGCTCCTTGGCCAATCTTAGCTGATGGTGAAGGACCCAGTTTAGCATTATGTGATGCAAGCTTAGATAATAGTAATGGAAGCAACTGGACCTATGGTGCAACACCAACAGGGATCATCGTTGCAGGTAAAGAAATCTATGCGCACCCTATGGCGGGTTGTCCATTAACAGATATAGCTCCCCCAATTCCATACAGTGCAAACGAAACATCCACTACAACAGTACAGGTATATTTTAATGAAGCGGTAAATACGACTGCTACGAATGTAGCTAATTATACTGGGTTAGGAACTATTACTAGTGCTGTGCGCAATGGCTCGAATGATATAGTAACATTGACTTTAGCAACACCATTAGTGATTGGAAAATATTATGTATTATCGGTAGATAATATTGAAGATTTAGCAGCTAATGCCATGACTACTCCTAGATATTTTAATATCGTATATAATAATACGATTGGAACGGTAGCTATGGATGAATTATATTATGATGATCCTTTTTTAAATGATACCTTAGAATTTATTGAACTGGTAAACTATGGAAGTTCAGATGTTGCTATCGGAGGTTATTGGTTTGATAAAGGTATTAATTTAAGATTGCCTGAAAAAACCTTAGTTCCAAATGAAAAATATGTAGTCGCTAAAGATTCCTTATTAATCTATGTAGGATATGGAATACAAGCAAAACAATGGAGCAGTGGTGGACTAGGAAACACCACAGAATCGATCAGATTAACCAATTCATTATTTCAATTAATAGATAGTATGTATTATAATACAGCTACACTAACTTCTACAAACGGCACTGGTGCTTCTTTAGTAGTTTGTCCACCATATTCCAATTTAAATACCTATAATGATAATCTAAGCAATTGGACAGCAGAAATCCCTCGTACAGATAATATGAACCTTTATGTTGTGGGAGGAAGAAATACGATAGTGAGTCCAAATAGAACTAACTGCGAAGCAACCTTTATTGAAAATCCACTGTCTAGTATAATTGAATTATACCCAAACGTTACTAATGATCTAGTTCATATTACGAACAATACGGATAATAACTATGAATTAACTATTTATGATGCGATTGGTAGTAAAGTAAATAGTATTCATGTAACTGCAGGGGTTAATGTTATAGATATTACTAATTTTACAAAAGGAATATATTATTTTAAAATCAATAATTTGTCACACTTAAATCAAACATATAAAATCATTAAAATTTAATTATCACTATTTATGAAAAAACTAATTACGTTTTCAATTATTCTTCTAACTTCATTAGGAGCCTTTATTACATTCACCAATGAATCATACAAAAAAAATGGACGTGCTGGAAATACGGGATCACCTGGTGAAGCTACTTGTCAAACAGGTGGTTGCCACAATGGAACAGTAAATACTGGGACAGGCAATGTTAATATTTTATCTAGCGATATGACTGGATGGGAATATGTACCAGGTACAACTTACAATATACGTGTGCGTATAGCTGAAACAGGTAAATTAGTTTTTGGATTAGGCGTTGAAGTATTAAATTCTTCCAACACGAATGCAGGAACTATAAATATTCTTGAATCTTCAAGAACACAAATTATTTCTTCAGGCGCTGGTCGATTAAATTTAACACATATGACAGGAGCTGGTTTGACAAATGATTCATCTGTGTATACTTTTTCATGGACTGCTCCATCAACTGATATAGGTCCTGTTACATTTTATGTAGCTGGATTAGCGGGGAATAATAATAATGGCGATAGTGGTGATCAATCATATACTACTAGCCAAACATGTACAGCTAAAACAAACGTAGGTATTCAAACTCCTACAGCTGCTTCAACTATGAATATTTACCCAAATCCAGTACAAGATAAGATCAATATTCAAATGAACAATACTCCAATGAACCAATCAACAATATCTATTCTAGATATGAGTGGTAAAGTGGTAAGTGTATTAGCTTCTAATTTAGATTTAAATGAAAATCAATTAGTATCATATACCAGACCAGCTTCATTAAAAGAAGGATTATACTTACTACAAATTAGTAATAGAACTACTACTAAATCAACTCGATTAGTAATTCAATAATATATTTATACTATCTAACAAAAGCCTAGCAACATTGTTAGGCTTTTTTATTTATTAATACTAAATTTACATATAATTAATATTAAAATAATGAAGAAGTATTTTCTTTTTATAATCTTTGTTTCTTGTAGTTTTATTACTTGCAAAAAAATTGCAGGGGAAGGTGGTTTAGCTACTATAAAAGGCAAAGTATATGCTAAAGATTATGATAGTAGTGGATTTTTAGTTGGTGAAGGCTATATACCCGATGAAAAAGTATATATCTCTTATGGCGATCATACTACTATTGATAATGATGTGAATACTTCTTATACTGGTGAATATACTTTCGAATTTTTACAAAAAGGAACTTATAGTATTTTTGTATATACCAAATGTGATACCTGTGATTTAGGTACTAGAGCAATTATAAAAAAAGTGGAAATCAACGAGCGAAAAGAAATAGTGACTCTAGAAGATTTTAACATAGATAAATAAGTAACATTGAATTATACTTCATTAGCCACTGATATAGAAAACAAATTAAATGAGTTTGTTAAAATCGATTTAAAAGAATTAGATCAGGTAAAGCTATTGAATCGAATCGATTCTAAATACATCATTCATATATCTCAATTTGTTGAATTGTTAGAAGAATTAAAGCCATACTATAAAGTATTAAAAATTGAAGACAAAATGATTCATACTTATGAATCACTGTATTTTGATACCGATGATTTTACTTTATATAATTATCATCATAATGGCAAAGCCGATCGTTTTAAAACACGATACAGAAAGTATGTCGATTCTGGATTATGTTATTTTGAGGTAAAATATAAGGACAAAGCGAATAGAACAGATAAGAAACGTGTCAAAAAAGAAGATATCATATTAGCATTAGATGATAGAGATAAAAGTATAATCGAGCATAATCAAGTTGATGTGAGTGCCTTAAAACCACAAGTATGGATCTATTTTAAGCGAATAACATTAGCGAATAATAATATGAAAGAGCGTTTGACTTTAGATATAGACATCTCTTTTAAGCGACATGAACAATCACAAGCTTTTCCTCACTTAGTGATTATCGAAATCAAACAAGATAAATCAAGCTCAAGCAGTGACATATTAAGTGCTTTAAAGAAAAGGCATTTAGAGGAAATAGGATTTAGTAAATATGCAACTGCGATTGCTCTCATGGAAAATGTGAAAAGCAATAATTTCAAACCCAATTTTATTAAACTAAAAAAACTAGAAGAAAAATATGGAAGACATAGTGAGTGAAGCAGCTAACGTATCTCAATTTTTTGGGTTACCATCCATCGTAGAATTTTTAATTCGATATGCAATCAATTTTTTAGTAGTATTTATCGTAGTTAGATTAATCTATTATCCACGTCATAAAAACAAAGATTTTTTATTCACGTTTTTTTTATTTAACTCCGTAAATTTTTTAATCTGTTTTCTACTAAGTACTACGAAATTGAAAATGGGATTTGCCTTTGGGATGTTTGCCATTTTCTCCATTCTTCGATACAGAACAGTATCTGTACCTATTAGAGAAATGGGGTATTTCTTTGTCTGTGTCACTATTGGTTTATTAAATTCATTAGTTGATTTTCAAAATTCTTGGGATGTCATTTTAGTTTCTAATGCTTTATTATTGTTGGTTATTTTCTTTTTAGAACGATCTCAAAATTTAGCACACGAAAACTATAAAGAAATTTATTATGAGCGCATTGATTTAATCAAACCTGATAAGAGAGAAGAGATGATTGCAGATTTAAAAGAGAGAACGGGTTTACCTATTCATCGAGTTGAAATTATGCGTATTGATTTTCTTAAAGATGTAACTCGAATTAAAGCATTTTATCTATCTGACCGTAATGAAACTAATTCCTCTATAGATCTCGATGATGACTAATTTAGCGTTTTCTTAATTATTAATTCTTTCACGCCTTGGCGTGACTTAATTCTTAATAATTCTAAATGTCTTTATGTTTTTATCTGCTTCTATTTTTACGAAATAAATACCTCGTTCTAATTTATATTCTTTTAAATCGATAGTATAAGTATTCATTTCAGGCAATAATGGTTTAGTAATATTTACTTTTTCATTTCCAAGCAAATCCAATACTTTAATGGTTGTTTCTGTTGTATCTGTAGCAGAGATAGAATATTTTAACTCGTCTTTAATTGGATTAGGAAATACGCTGCTAATATTAATTTTATTATATGATGGTTGACTTGTATTATTTGGATTTTTAGAATCAATTGTTGTGCTTAATGGTAATTTATTGGCTATTTCTAAAGCTTTTGTAATCGCTAATTGATAGCTTGTACCTTGGTAAGCTACTAAACCTCCTTGAGGATCTATTACCGTATAAAATGTAAATCGACCGTCAGTCCAGACATCATTTGTATCAATAAAACAAAACACATTATTTAAGTCATAGCGATCTTTAAAGTTTTCAATTTCATCACAATTTGTTGTACCTACTAATTTATTCATTGCCGCCCACACAGTAACTTTAGAAGATTGCATATTAGAAAATGAACTTAAAGTAGATAAGAACTCGCCACAATTGATACAATTAGAGGTAATACTTACCACAAATAGTACCTTATTAGAACTCAATACCTCTTGAGCTGCTCTTTTTTCGCCAGTACAACTTACTTCTTTCCTTATACTCAGATTTTGAGTCATGGCAAAAGAAGTTAACATACAGAAAAATATGAATATCCCGATTTTTTTCACAGACTTAAAATTACTATTTATTTAATTACTAAACAAATACTGCTACTAATGAATAACCAAAAAACGTTCCAAATTAAACATATAAAATTTTAGCCATCAATTCTTTAAGTAGTTGACCGTGCTCAATATTAACGTTTCCAATTCCCTTTGAACGTAAATCATAGTTAGCTATTTCAATTAAAATATTTTCTGTTTTACGCAATGGATAGTGACGCAAAGCGGCTTTATATTGAGGTAATATTGCTGGCCATAATCGAAATTCACTCATTAATGCTGCATCACTAATTTGAGACATATGATGCATTTGAAAAATAGTTGTAAAAAAAGATTGTAAATTACTTAAAGTTACAACTATTGGATTATTTTTAGGATTGGCTTCAAAATAATTAGCGATTCGAAAAGTAGTTTGAATATCTTTTAGACTAATCGCTTTATTTAATTCGAATGAATTAAAATCTTTACTGATACCCACATTCTTTTCAATATCCTCTAAGCTAATAGCCTCTCCTTTATTTTTATTAATGACGAGCTTACTGACTTCATTGGTGATAATACTTATTTCAGTACCTAGATAATCAGCCAATAATTGTATTGCTTCTTTAGAAACTTTATATCCCAAAGCATTGATATGATTTTCAATCCAAACTGGAGCTTGATTATCATACATACGTTTGGTTTCTAATACAACACCGTTTTTAATAATTGATTTTGAAAAACTTTTTCTTTTATCAGGAAATTTTGCTTTAGATGCTAATACCAATAAAGTAGTAGGTGATGGTTTTAGAATATAATTTTCTAAATCATCCATTTTTTTTAATTGTTGCGCTTCTTTTACAATCACCACTTGTCTAGGAGCCATTAATGGCAAACGCATACATTCATCCATTAATCGACGAACATCAGTATCTGCTCCGTATAAAATCGTTTGATTAAATGATTTTTCGCTTTCACTTAGTGCATGGGCTTCAATAGCTTCTACCACTTGATCGATATAATAACTTTCTTCGCCACACAAGAAATAAATGGGGGCAAATTTTTTATTTTGGATATCCTTAATAATTGCTTCAAAAGTCATAATAGTTACTTTTTATTAGGGAAACGCATTTTATATTTAGCATTTGTATAACCTCTAGAAATATCACTTAAAACTTTATGTAATAATTTTTTCTTTAATGGTTTAATAAGGTCTGTAAATAATATTCCTTCAATATGATCATATTCATGTTGAATTACTCGAGCATTTAGACCATCATACTCTTCTGTATGAAGTTTAAATTGCTCATCATAGAATTCAATTTTAATTTTTGTTTTACGAACCACATCTTCACGTACACTCGGAATACTTAAGCAACCTTCTTCAAAAGCCCATTCCTCCCCTGATTCTTCTAGAATAGTAGCATTTATAAAAACTTTCTTAATGCCTTTACTTTCTTCATCTTCATCAAACATAGCTCTACTATCCACTACAAATAATCGTATATCTAATCCCACTTGTGGCGCTGCAAGGCCAACACCATTAGCATTATACATGGTATCCCACATATTCTTTATCAGTTCTTTCATTTGAGGATAATTTGCATCTATATCATCACAAACTATCTTTAGTACTTTATCGCCATAAGCTACTATTGGTAAAATCATATATATAAAATCTATTTATTTAAGGTTTGCATATAAGTCTGTAAAATTAATACAGCACTAATTAAATCTATATTATCTTTTTTTTGTCTTTCTTTCTTTTTAATCCCATTCGTAATCATCGACTGTACAGCCATTTTTGAGGTATAACGTTCATCAATGAGTACTGTTGAAATAGTTGGATAGGTCGTATTCAAGTATTTTTTTAATTCTTGAATATTATTTTCTAAATAATTATCACTCCCATCTAATTGTCGCGGATGACCAATGACAAAGGTGTCTACCACTTCATCACTACAATATTTTTTCAAAAAATCATCTAATCGTTTACTCTCTATCGTTTCTAGTGGAGTAGCGATAATTTGCAAGGTATCCGTCACTGCAATACCACAACGTTTCAATCCAAAATCAATAGCCATTATTCTTCCCATTTATTATTTTGTATAGACATTTGATTTCACGTATAAAATAGTTGTTGCAGGTTCAGTATTCGCATATACTGTAACCGTTTTCATTTGTTTTCCTTTTTTCCCTGCCGTATTAAATTGCACTTCAATGATTCCTTTTTCGCCAGGTTTAATGGTTTCTTTAGGCCATTTGGGAATAGTACATCCACAAGAACCTAAACAATTATTGATGACTAAATTCCGTTTACTATCATTTACAAATTCGAAAGCTGTATGAACAATGGTACCTTCTTCAATATCACCAAAATCATAGGTGTTTTCTTTGAATTTTATACTACTAATAGTTTCATTATTTAAAGGACTTTTAGCAGGGTCTGTAGCATTTTCATTAAATGCACTAGGTTTATTTTGTGGTGTGGCAACAACATTAATAGAATGATTTGATCCAGTTTGGTTTTGATCTTTCAGAATAAAATAAGTAGTGAACCCCCCTCCTATGAAGCCCATAATTGTTGCTAAAATGATAATTGCAGCGTTTTTCATCTACGTATATGTTATGAATACTTATATCTATTTACTATTATTTTATCTATTCAAAAACTACTAATCATATGAATCAAATTTATCATGTGATAGTATTTCCTCTAAATACATGGTAAAATTAAGATATTTATTGAAATATAAACTGTACAAAATGCAAATGAGTCGTAATATTTTCAACGATTTTACTAAATTGTGTTAACAAAATATTTTAGGTGCCAATTTCATCAAGAATTAATAAATTTGTAATCAAAATTAATAAACATGAAAAAAATTATTTATTCTTTACTTGTATTAGTAATTAGTAGCTCTGTATCATTTGGACAAAAAGTAGCCAAAGAAAAAAAGTATGAAAAAGTAATCTACAATGAGGTTACTAAAAATATAGGAGATTTAACTGTCTATATGGTTGACGCCGTATCTACAGATGCTTACTTTAAATTTAAACTTCGTATACAAAACAAAAGTGCCAATTATATTATTCTAAATGTCAATAAAATGAGCATTGTAGATATGAAAGGTGTTGTTTACAATCCATCTGAAAGACCTCTAGTTATTGCACCAGGCGATTTTGGAGTTCGTGTTATAGATATTAAAGGCTCTGAATTTAGGACTACCTCTTTAAAAGTAAATTTAGATGGATTAACCTCAGCTCCTTCAAATGGAAAAATATATGAAGCGCCTATTTTTAAATTACCTGTTGCTACAAATGACTTTACTACTGGGCCTTTTAAAGTAGTTCAAAAAGAAAATGATTTAAAAACAGATTTATCTTTGGTAAAAATGGAAGTTACTTATACTGGTAAAGACATTGCTATTTTTACACCCTCTAAAGTGGTATTAAAAATGCCTAGTGGCAATGAGTTTGCGAATATGAGTTCAAATAAAAAATCAATTGTTTTAAACCCTGGTGAATCTGATGTATTCACATTAAAATGGGCTGATATTGATGTGAAATCAAATGGTGATATGCAAAAAGCTCAGATGCAAATATTATTTAAAGATGCATTTGTAGAAAGTAAAGGAACAACCTTAAATGGCGATAGCTTTGATTTAAGCATAAACGAAAAAGAAAGTAAATAGAAATATTATTTTATAGATAAAAGCTCATCCAATGATGAGCTTTTTTTATTTATGCCTACTGCTCAAATAGGCTTCCACACGCTCTTTAACATTCGTTCGAATACTTTGCCAGTATAAATTAAAATCGAGTAAATGCATCACTTTAAAAAAGGGCATAAAAGGCACTCGGGTTTTTACCCATAAATAATTTTCATGCTTTTGTACTGCCGTATAATAAGGATGCTTTTTATTAATATTTAGAAATATTGATGTATTGGCAGAGGCAATGGCTGTATCTGTTTTCCATGATATTGGGTTTACACATACTTGTGCCCACAACAAGGTATCATGATCTGCATTGTATTTCTTTTGAAAAGATGACCAAGTTACATAACAGTTGGTTTCATGCGGGTCTTCACAAGGTTTTAATACGTTATAAGTAGTTGGATAAATGCCGTAACCTACAATATATGCACAAACTAACTTTTCTTTCATTTCAGGGGTGTCAAAATATTCTTTTAATAATAGACGTGCTTGACGTGTCCCTTGACTATGTGATACGATAATGATTGGTCGACCATTATTATAATGTTGCATATAATATTCAAAAGCTTTTTTCACATCTTGATAAGCAAAATCTAATGCTTCAATCCCAACTCCAGTCGTGTCTTTAAAACAATCAATAATTCCTTGTCGATATTTTGGCGCATAAATTCGAGCCACTTGGTTGAACAGAGAGACCTGATATTTTACAGGTAAACGATCAATTTTTGCATTTAATTTTTCATCATTTATATCTGCACACCAGGTAGACCCTTTTGCATAAATAGTGGGATAGATATAAAAAACATCTACCTCTTTTAATGAATCACTGATCCATTTTTCATATTTTGGTAGAATGTCGGCACCATCATTTCGAAATGGCAAGGACATCCAACTGGAGGATTGACTATAATCGGGAGCACTTGGTTGATCCTTTGCTATAAAGGTTTTTGGTAGTTGTGCGAAACTAAAAAAAGTGAGAGATACAAAACAAATTAAAGCTATATTTTTCATTTAGTAAATGTACTTATAATTCAGTAATAGCAAGCAAAACGATATGAACAATCAAGCTATTTAAATAGCAGTAAAAAAAGCTCAATGCTTTGATGTACCTTTGTAAAAATAATTAGCATGGAATCGTTCGAGTCTTTAGAATTACCCAAAGTATTGCAACAAGCCTTAGATGATTTAGGATTTGTAAAACCAACACCCATTCAAGCAAAATCATTCTCTACTATTCTCTCGGGAAGAGATGTAATGGGTATAGCACAAACTGGTACTGGTAAAACCTTTGCTTATTTATTACCCATTTTAAAACAATGGAAATTTATAGCTACTGATACTCCTCGAGTAGTAATATTAGTGCCTACACGTGAATTAGTAGTACAAGTAACTGATGAAGTAAAAAAACTTTGTAAGTATATGAGTGTTCGAGTACTTGGTGTATATGGTGGGGTAAATATTAAAACACATCGTAATGAAGTATTCGCTGGAGTAGATATCTTGGTGGGAACGCCCGGAAGATTGATGGATTTAGCACTCGAAAAGACCGTACGTTTCGATTCGTTACAAAAATTAATCATAGATGAATTTGATGAAATTTTAAATTTAGGTTTTCGCTTTCAATTGACTTCTATCTTATCGATGTTAAAAAACAAGCGTCAAAATATTTTATTTTCTGCAACGATGACAGAAGATGTAGATGCAGTATTGGATGAATATTTTAACTATCCAGTAGAAATTTCATTAGCTGCGTCGGGTACACCACTTGAACAAATCAAGCAATACATGTATCAAGTACCTTCTTTTTTAACCAAGCTTAATTTATTACAAGCACTTGTTAGTGATGAAGCATTTAGTAGAATTTTAGTATTCGCTAATCATAAAAAGAATGCAGATATGATACATGCTCGCTTAGAAAATGATTTTCCACAACAGTTTGGTGTGCTGCATTCGAATAAATCGCAAAATTATAGATTGGGCACTATGCGCAGCTTTGAGCAAGGAAAGATACGAGGAATCATCACCACTGATATCATGGCACGAGGACTAGATATTTCGGGAATTACACATGTTATAAATGTTGAATTTCCCGATGTAGTAGAAAAATACATTCATAGAATTGGAAGAACAGGTAGAGCTGATAAAGAAGGTATTGCCATCAGTTTTATAGGGCCTAAAGAAGAAGAATTTTTATTAGAAACAGAAGTATGGATGCATACTGAAATGACTCCTATTGATATCCCTGAAAATGTAGAATTTGATTTACGATTACTAGATTTTGAAAAAGATAGAATCAAACAAAAACCATTACCCAAAAAGCCTAAAGAAGAAGGAGGTGCTGCTTTTCATGAAAAATCATTCAAAAATAAAAAAGTAAATTTAGGAGGACCCACCAAACGAAAACCTAAAAAAACAAAACCTGTAAACCGAGCTGCTGAAAGGAAAAGAGCCGCAAAAGGAAAGAATTAAAAATATTTAATGATCCCTTTTTGATATGGTAAATTAGTAGTATATTTATTCATTATCCATATAATAATTTATATATGAAAAACTCAATATTAGCAGAGGGATTGATAGGAAGTGAAATATTAAAAATTGCAGGAGAAGTGAACTCCATGATTAAAAATGGTGAGCAAGTAAGCAATTTAACCGTGGGTGATTTTAATTCGAACTACTACCCTATTCCTGCTACCTTAAAAAAATATATAAACGAAGCATATCAAGATAATCAAACCAACTATCCTCCAAGTGATGGCATTCTTGAGTTGAGAGAATCTGTTTCAAATTTTTTATCCGCACGATTAAATCTCTCTTATGATGTAACTGAAATTTTGATCGCTGGAGGTTCTAGACCATTGATATATGCCACCTATTTAGCAATAGTAGATAAAGGAGATAAAGTTATTTATCCTATACCTTCTTGGAACAATAATCACTATTGCTATTTAACTGGTGCAGATGGTATTGCTGTTGCTACCACAGCATCAAATAATTTTTTACCTACAGCAGCAGCACTTGAACCACATCTAAAAGATGCTGTATTATTGGCGTTATGCTCTCCACTTAATCCTACGGGTACAATGTTTCAAGAAGAGGAGTTACGAAAAATATGCGAATTAGTACTCGCAGAAAATAAACGTAGAAGTGCTAATGAAAAACCATTGTATATTATGTACGATCATATTTATTGGTTATTGACTTTTGGGAACAATAAGCATGTAGATCCTGTAAGTATGTTTCCTGAGTTGAAAGAATATACGATTTATATAGATGGCGCTTCTAAATACCTTGCCAGTACTGGTGTTAGAGTGGGCTGGGGATTTGGTCCGAAAAATATTATGGATAAAATGAAATCGATTCTAGGTCATATTGGAGCTTGGGCCCCTAAAGCGGAACAAGTTGCAATGGCGAAGTATTTGAATGATAAAGAAGATTTGAATGCTTATTTAGTAGCTAATGAATTGAAATTAAAAAAATCATTAGATGCTTTATATGCAGGAATTCAAGCATTAAAAAAAGAAGGATTTAAAGTGGATGCTATCGCACCTGCAGGAGCTATTTATTTAACCATTCAAATCGATTATTTAAATGCTACTACAGCTGATGGAACTGTATTAAAAAATTCGATGGATATCAATTCATACTTAATTAAAGAAGCAAAACTTGCATTAGTTCCGTTTAATGCATTTGGTACCACCAATATGATTTCATGGTTTAGAGCTAGTGTTGGGGCTTGCACTGTAGAAGATATTGAGCGAGGGATTACAAACTTAAGAGACGCTTTGAGTAAATTGACTATTTAGTTCTGAGCCTGCCTGTCGGCAGTCAGGTTCAAAGTTTATAGTTCAAAGTTTAAAGTTTTAAGTTCTGAGTTCAAAGTAGAGATCTAAAATCTACATCAATTAATGATTAATTCTTAATTGATTTATTAATTCGTAATTCGTTCACGCTATAGCGTGACGTAATTTATTAACTAGCCCAAAACTGATAATAATTAAACCATTGTAAGGGATAAGTCTTTACTTTTTGTTCGAGATGAATAACATAATCAGCTACCAATTCATCAATAGTTCCCTGATGAACTTTCCCTTTAGTAGCATATAAATGATAATGTAATGCAGGCTCTTTCATCGCATAAACAAAGGTATACGGCATTTTAAATTTAGACGCCAAATAAAATGGCCCATGAGGAAATTTTGCTTTTTCTCCTAAAAAATTGGCTTCGATAAATTTACTTCCATCCAAAAATCGATCGCCGTGAAAACAGATGAGTTCTTTGTTATCAAATGCTTTTTTAATTTCAAAAACATGTGATAAATCTTGTTTGATTGCAATAATTTTTATCTTTTTGTCTTTCAGTGCTTGTTCAAATAATTTTTTCATGTTCTCTAATTCATTTTCATACATCACTATATTAAATGGTTTAGATAATCGATTTAATAATTGTGAGGCTATATCCCAATTGCCCAAGTGTGCTCCTATTAAGATACCGCCTGTATTATTAGCCATATCTACTAAATGTTCCTCTCCCTCAAACTCATAGCTATAAGCACTTTTCATACCCCCCATAATAGCGAACTTATCAATAATGGTTTGACCAAACACATAAAAATTTAAACGAGTTCGTAAAAGAGCACGAATAGGAGAATACTTTAAACGATTATGAAAATAGTAATAGATTGCTTTAGTTGCTTTAGGTACAAATAATACGTAATATAAAGAAACTGGAAGCAGTAATAAGTATGCAGCACGCACACCTACTCTATTTAATAAGAAAAGAAATATTTTATATCCTAAGGGAGTCCCTCTTGATTGTCCTTGCCATTCAGCCATAGCTAATGCGGCTATTTAACTCGTTGATGTAAGAAATTATAAAAATCTTGGAAAGTAACAATCCCTTTAAAGTCTTGTTGTTGTACTTTAAATCCAAAATGTGTATCTATTAATACTACTAAATCTACATAATCTAGACTATCAAGCTCTAATGTTTCTTTTACTGGAGCGGCTGGTTTAATACTAGCCATATCTACTTCAAACTCTTCTACTAAGAAATTATTAGTGATAGTTATTACTTCATCCATGGTCATTACACTATTCATAAATTATTTATGGTTTATATTTTTTTACTATTAAGGTTGAATTGGTTCCTCCAAATCCAAAAGAATTCGATAAAAATACATCAAAGTTTTTATCTATGGTAGAGGTTGCTATATTTATTTTTGCACTATCTTCATCTGGTTCATTCATGTTGATATTAGGGGCAATAAAACCATTATGCATCATTATTAAAGAATAAACAATTTCGCTTGCACCTGCCATCCAACATTCATGACCTGTCATACTCTTTGTACTACTTACATATGGTTTATGATTACCAAATACTTGATGAATTGCTTTTGCTTCATTCATATCACCAATAGGTGTAGAAGTAGCATGAGCATTTATATAGTCAATATCTTTTAATTGAATTCCAGCATCTTGAATACACATATTCAAAGATCTTGAAGGACCATCTACATTTGGCTGAGAGATATGTCCACCATTAGAAGAGAAACCATATCCTATCACTTCACCTAAAATTGGTGCTCCTCTACTTAAAGCCGATTCAAGCGTTTCGAGTATAACAGTTGCCCCACCTCCGCTTGGTACTAAGCCATCTCTATCTTTATCAAATGGACGAGAAGCTTTGGTAGGATCCGTTTCTCGTATAGAAAATGCACCAATACCGTCGAAACTAGCAAAAGTAACGGCATTTACTTCTTGTGCACCACCGCATATAATGATATCTTGATAGCCATGTCGAATCATGGTATAAGCCATTCCAATACTATGCGAACCACTAGCACAGGCACCACTAATGGTGAAATTAATGCCGCGTAACCTAAAAATGGTTGATAAAATCATACTTACTGTGCTATTCATACACTGAAAAATAGCCCCACCTCCCGCCATAGAGGTATCTTTTTTAGCTCGAATGATATCATTGGTTTCAACAGTAGCATTTGCTGTACTATCGTTGCCATATAAGATACCTACTTCATGTGTATCAAAAAATGAATCTTCAATTTTAGCTTGTTTTAAAGCTTCTAGAGTAGCAATATATGCATATTCGCCTTCTTCAGCCATATAGCCTCTGTATCTTCTATGTAAAAGTCCTTGTAAATTAGGTCGCTCAATAAAGCCTGTTAAAGCAGATCGATAGCCCATTTCTTTACGTGCAGGATCATATATAATACCTGATTTGCCCGTATATAATGAGTTTTTAATCTCTTCTACATTCTTACCAATACATGAGTAAGCACCAATACCTGTAATTACAACTCTTCTTAATTTCACTTTATAAAATTATTTTTTCATTTAATTACGTATACAATCCTCCATTCACATGAATCACTTCCCCTGTGATATACGACGCGTCTTTTGAAGCTAAATAGTTCACTAAAGAAGCCACTTCTTCAACTTCACCAAATCGTTCCATCGGAATAATTCTTTTATACATATCAGGATCAATATCACTAGTCATATCCGTTTTAATAAATCCTGGTGCAACTGCATTTACTGTAATTTTTCGTTTAGCTACTTCTTGTGCCAAGGATTTAGTAGCTCCAATTACTGCCGCTTTTGCTGCTGCATAATTCGTTTGACCACTCATTCCTTTTACTCCACTTAATGAAACAATATTGATGATTCTTCCATATCTCTTTGTCAACATGGGTTTCAATAAAAATCGAGTGATATAAAAGAAACCATCTAAGGAGGTATTCAACACCGATTTCCATTCATCATTTGTCATCCACATCATCAAGTTATCTTTCTTGATCCCTGCATTATTTACCAATACTTCAATATAACTTACCCCTGTACTATCCATCCATTGCTGAATAGCAGTTTCAGTTTCTTGTTCACTTGATACGTCAAATTTCATTTTAGTAGCCGATCCACCATTGGCTTGTATAACTGCAACTGTTTCATCTGCTGCCTGATCATTACTTTGATAGTTCAACAATATATGATAGCCACTTGATGCTAATCGTATCGCAATGGCTTTTCCAATTCCTCTTGAAGCTCCTGTAATTAATGCGTATTTAATATCACTCATTAGTTAATGTTAAACTCTTTATCTTTTAAATAAGCTTTTACACTTCGTAGTAATTCAAAACTTGGTTTATCTTCAATCACTACTGGTATTATGGTTCTAGCTTCATCGTAAAATTTCTTATTAAAGCTCGAAAGTTTATCTTTAATTCCTAAACTATCGATAGCTTGTAAAACCGACATCAATTCGATACTACATACTTCATATGTATTTTCAATCACTTTAGAGGCGATTAATGCCGCATTAGAACCCATGCTTACGATATCTTGATTATCATTATTGTTAGGAATACTATGAATATAAGAGGAAGTAGATAAGGTCTGATTTTCAGCAACAGTACTCGTTGCCGTAAACTGTATCCCTTGCATTCCAAAGTTAAACCCTAATTTACCCAAATTGATAAAGGGTGTAAGTTTCGCATTTAATTTATCATTTAATAAATAATTCAATTGTCGTTCCATCAACATCGACAATTTTGTGATAGCCAATTTAAGTTTATCCATTTCTAATGCTACGTAATCACCATGAAAATTGCCCCCATGATATACATTTTTAGAAGCAAAATCGATGATAGGATTATCATTAGCAGAATTTAATTCGTTGATCACTACTTCTTCACAAGTAGCAATAGTATCTACAATGGCTCCTAATATTTGAGGCACACAACGAATGGAATAATATTCTTGTACTTTCTCTTCAAATACCTCTTCCGTGAGTTTGCCATTATACAAATGCTCATAGCGATGTTTGATCATACTACTATCTGTCAAAATCTTTTTCATTTGAGCCGCTACTTGAATTTGACCTTTATGTAATTTGGTATTATTTAGCTCTTCCCCAAAATGATCTTCGTATGCGCCTAGTAATTCATTAATCATGCTCGAAATAATTACTGATAAACGAGCTAATTTTTTTGCATGAATCAAATTAACAATACCAATACCTGTCATGGCAGAAGTACCATTCATGATAGCTAATCCTTCTCTTACGTGTATTTGTAATGGTTTTAAATGATGTGCCTCAAAACAATCTTTCGATTTCATGATTTGACCTTGACACCAAACCTCTCCTTCGCCAATCAGAGCAAGGGCTACATGTGCTAATTGAACTAAATCACCACTGGCACCTACCCCACCGTGTTCATATATAACGGGATAAATTTCAAGATTAATCATTTCAGTCATCAATTCAATAGCCGAAATATGTATACCTGAATAACCTAATTTTAAGGTATTTAAACGTGAAATCAACACCGCTTTTGAATGAATCATGGATATAGGATTACCACTTCCAGAGCAATGAGATCGTATTAAATTATATTGTAATTGCTCTCGAGCATTATCCTCAATTCTATACTGAGCCATAGGTCCGAAGCCCGTATTGATACCATAAATAATTTTATCTCGTGAAAAGTCTTGCAAAAAATCAAAAGAATTTTTGATTTTTTGTTTGGATTCTTCGCTAATGGCTACCGACTCTTTTTTAAATAATATTTTCTCTAAATCGTCAAGTAATAGTTTGTTTACGCCTATTTGCATATATACAATGTCCCTTAAAAAGTTTTGGTAATACAAAATTAATGAATATTAATTTGATATTTAGGCTAAAATTATATTTTGTACAATTTTTTATAATACAGCATATCTTTCGCTAAATAGGTAGTTTTGCATCTATAAAATTATGAAAAGACTTAAAAAAATATTTAGCCTAAAAAATCTTTTTCGATTTAGTGTAGGCACCTTTATTTTTATTCTCATATCCTGTTTATTATTCATTTGGATAACACGTATAGATGTTCCTGCAAACTGCTCTAATAAAAGCTTTGAAAGGAAACAAGTAGCTGAGAACTTTTATACAATTGATAATTCATGGATCAAAAAAAATAAGTATGGATTATATGAGATGTATGTAGAAGCTGATAATCCTTACGAGATGGGACTAAAAAATGGACTATTATCAAAGGAATTGGTTCAAAGTCAAGAAGATTATTTTGTAGCTAGTATCAAAGAAATTATCCCTTCTAACACCTATTTGAAATTTCTGAAATATATGATTAAATTTTTTGATCGTAATATTGACGAAAACATTCCCACAGAATACTTACAAGAAATATATGGGGTAAGTAAAAGCGCTAGTAAGAAGTATGATTTTATTGGTACCAACTATGAGCGATTACTCAATTACCATGCGGCGCATGATATTGGTCATGCATTACAAGGAATGAATATGGTAGTAGGTTGTACTTCTTTTGGTGTTTGGGGCAATAAATGCAGTGACTCTAGCATGCTTATCGGTAGAAATTTCGATTTTTATGTGGGTGATAGTTTCGCCAAAAATAAAATCATCGAATTTATTCATCCTGATAAAGGGATAGATTTTATGATGATCAGTTGGGGAGGAATGATTGGGACTGTATCTGGTATGAATACGAGTGGATTAACCATAACCATAAATGCCTCCAAAAGCGATTATCCATCAGGAGCAAAAACACCTATTTCACTACTTAGTAGAGAAATTTTACAATATGCAACTACTATTGATGAAGCATTTGCGATTGCAAAAAAACGTGAAACCTTTGTAAGTGAAAGCATTTTAATAGGCTCATGGAAAGATAAAAAATCAGCAATCATTGAAAAATCTCCTAGTAAAACAGCCCTATTTCTCACTTCTGAAAACCAGATTATTTGCTCCAATCATTTTCAAAGTGATACATTTTTAAACACAAGAGAAAATCAAGAGAATATCAAATATAGCACCTCAAACTATCGATATCAAACCGTTGAAAAAGAATTAGCAAGTCACTCTCAATTAAATTATTTAGATGTTGCAACTATACTACGTAAACGAGATGGAAAAAACCATGAAGCACTTGGATTAGGCAATGAAATGGCCTTAAATCAATTAATTTGTCATCATTCTATTATTTTCAAACCCAATGAATTAAAAGTCTGGATCAGTGTTGGACCTTATCAAATTGGAGAATATCTTTGTTATGATTTGGACGATATTTTCAAAAACGATGTAGGCTTAAAAAAAGATATCGTCATTTATGATTCAACTAAAACAATTGTTGCAGATAGTTTTTTGTATTCTCCTTTATATCAAAATCATCTTGCCTTTAAAAAAGCAAAACAAGCTTTTACGCATGCGGCAATGCATGGCACAAAAATGCAAATAGATGCCGCTTTTGAAAAAAGTTTTATAGCCTCAAACCCTGATTATTATGATACATATGGTATCTTAGGTAGATATTATAGTGGACAAAAAAACAAAGAAAAAGCAATCTATTATTTCAATAAAGCAATCAGCTTAAACAATAGTTCTTTAGCCGAAAAAGAATATTATCAGAAACGAATTCAGGAAGCTTCAAAAAAATAAAATCTATTTCTTAATTACTATAGTTTTCTAGAAATCGTAAGTTCGTCGAGGCATATTCACTCGCACCCCAAAGTAGAAATATTGAGTGGTATGGTCAGCTTCATTCATTACACTATTTCTTGCACGTATACTGTATTGGAAATCGAAAAATACATTATGTCTAATTTGGTAACTAGCCATCAAATGAAGAATATTATAGGTATTCTTAACGCCTTGTGTTGTTTTATTTCCATAACCATTATCACCTCCTAAAGGCATGGTACTAAAACTAGTTGGTAAAAATATATTAGAACCCCAATTAATCCCTGAAGTATCTTCACCTACTGTAGTATGTAAATATTTCAAGGTCAAATTCAATCGTGGTATTGGTTGGTAACGAATAACCAATATAAACTCTCTAAAATTAGAACCAAAAGGGTGTGCTAATGGTTGATTATAGTGTGTATAATTAGCTAAAGCACCAGGATTGATAGAATTATGAGTATAGGTATAAGGACGAACCATATTAAACTCTGCTTGTGCATCTAAATTTTTAATCCCTCCAATATCTATATATTTAGCACCTAATTGAAAGCCATATTTATTGCCCCACCATTTATTTTTAAATTTAGAAAAATTAAATTCATCTAAAATAAATTGGCCATATACTTGAGCATGACGCACAAAATTGGCTTTGAAGTTAAACCCTACCATAGAGTTATCAGGCGATCCAATGCTTTGCTCAATAGAACGATAAAAGATAATTGGATTTAGATATTGAATATCAAAACTTTTTTTACGAGTCATTATTACACCTTCAAAGAATCCAATATTTAACCAATAAGTAGGTTGTACACTCAAGTGATGAAAAGCAGTATATTTTTTATCGAGTAACATATCACCTCCTCTTTTATATTGACCTATCACTTCACAAAAAATATTTTGATAATTGATCTTCCAGATATGCGTATTGATTTTCAAAAAAAGATAAGGTGCACTATTATCGCTCAAGAATAAAGAGCGAATACCATCACCTATAAAATTTTTATCATGTCCAAAGGACACATCAATATGCTGTAATATATTAAAAGTGATATAGCCTCTATAATCGAAAAAATCTACTCCTTGATTATTTTTAAAATATCTAGGTTTATAATCTTTATAGTAGCCAAATCCTGGAACACGTGCTTGAGCATACTTCGAACTAGTAGTTGAATCGATATACTCAGGCATCAATAATTGATTTTCATATATGGCAAAATAAGCACTTACTCTTTTTTTAATACTAAATCGACACTCTACACCTCTTGTATTTTTAAGGAGCATTTTATCGCCAAACTCTGTTCCAATGGCTAATTCAAGAAGAGGATTAAACTTTAATATAAATTCATCTTTTTTGGTACGAACCGAATAGAAATTGGCAGGTTCTCTATAAAAATATTTTAAAAATGGTTTTTTACTAATACTCTTTGTAGAATCAAACCATTCATTACCACTATTCAATAAATAATCAGAATTAAATTTATCTGATTTGGATAAAACAATATTAGAGGCACGCAATGTTTCATTATGAAGTGCAATAGATTTCAAACTATATGGCTTATCAGCACTATGAAATACAGGTAGTATTTTACCATATTTGATGTCAAATCTATCCATATAATCATAGGTATCAAATCCTAATGGTGCATTGGTAGACTGCGCATAAGTATAAATCACACTACTTAATATAATTATGAGGGTAACTATTTTTTTCATCAATTAAACATAAATGAACTCCAAAGATAGTACTTAATGAAATTTATTATATCGTATAGAAAAAGTATTTTTACATTCTAAAATAAGGAAAATGAAAAAAATCAATAAAATTGCGGTGATGACTTCTGGTGGAGATGCTCCAGGAATGAATGCAAATATCAGAGCGGTAGTACGATCTGGTATTTATAATGGGTTGGAAGTTTATGGTATCGAAAATGGCTTTGAAGGCTTGATTGATAATCAAATTAAATTGATGGATCATAGCAGTGTAAGCAATATCATACAAAGAGGAGGTACTATTTTAAAAACTTCAAGAAGTAAACGATTCTTTGAAAAATCATATAGACAACAAGCTTTTGAAAATTTAAAAACACTAGGTATTGAAGGCTTGGTAGTTTGTGGGGGGAATGGTTCATATACTGGTGCCAAAATTTTGAATGAAGAATTTGGTATCGTTGTAGTTGGAACACCTGGAACAATTGATAACGATTTATATGGAACTGATTTTACTATTGGTTATGATACCGCCCTTAATACAGTAATTGAAGCGGTTGATAAAATAAGAGATACAGCATCCTCTCATAATCGCATGTTTTTTATAGAGGTGATGGGTAGAGATGCGGGCTTTATAGCCCTAAACAGTGGAATTGCCAGTGGTGCAGAAGCTATATTCATTCCCGAACAAACAAATGATTATGAAAGTTTTGTGGAGCGATTTGAAAAAAATCAACGAGATACAAAGTTGTTTTCGATCATCATTATTGCAGAAGGAGACGAAAGTGGAGGAGCGTTTAAAGTGGCTGAAATGTTTAAAGAGAAATATCCCGATTTAGAAACTAGAGTATCTATTTTAGGTCATATTCAACGTGGTGGAAACCCTAGTTGTAGAGATAGAGTATTGGCTTCCAAACTAGGAGCAGGTGCTATCGATGCCTTATTACAAGGCAAAACAAATATCGCTATAGGCGAAATTAATGGTAAAATAACCTATACCCCATTTGAAAAAGCCATTAAACTCCAACAAAACAGCATCAGTAAAGAGATGTTACAACTAGCTAAAGTCCTTTCTCTGTAGTTTGAATAATCCACATTTTTGATGTAAACATGTATAGAAATTAATTTCCTAAAAAATATATTTGTTTCTATTTATGTTATAGATTTGCATTGCTTTTAACTAATTATATAGACCAATAAAATATGAATACTCCTCATAATTATTTTCCTCTAGTATTTCAATTAGCAGTTGCTTTAGGCTTTGTAGTTGTAACTCTAGTTGCAACGCATCTGCTAGGCCCTTTTCGTAAAGGAAAAAGAAAAGATGAAACTTTTGAATGTGGTATAGATGTGGTTGGTAATGCTAGAGTACCTTTTAGTGTAAAATATTTCCTTACTGCTATTTTATTTGTTCTATTTGATGTAGAAGTAATCTTTTTTTACCCTTATGCTGTTAATATTAAAAGTTTAGGTATTGAAGGATTTATTGCTGTGGTAATGTTTGTGCTTTTTTTCTTAGTAGGTTTTGCTTATGTATGGAAAAAAGGTGCTTTAGAATGGGATAAATAAAATTCAATAGAATGCTAGATGCTGAATTTTTAAATTTAAAAAAAGTGAATTTACTTTCTTGATACAAATAAAAACAATATGGTAAAACAAGCTCCAATGCCCCCAGGTTATGAAGGTCCTGGATTTTTTGCAACTACTTTAGATAAAACTATAGGTTTAGCACGTGCCAATTCTTTATGGCCATTACCATTTGCCACTTCATGCTGTGGAATCGAATTTATGGCAACCATGGCTTCTAATTATGATTTAGCACGTTTTGGTATGGAGCGTTTAAGCTTCTCTCCTCGTCAATCTGATCTATTAATGGTGATGGGTACTATAGCCAAAAAAATGGCTCCTGTATTAAAACATGTATACGAACAAATGGCTGAACCAAGATGGGTGATTTCTGTTGGGGCATGTGCTAGTAGTGGAGGAATATTTGATACCTATTCTGTTTTACAAGGTATCGATCATATTATTCCTGTTGATGTATATGTACCTGGCTGTCCACCACGTCCTGAACAAATTCTAGATGGTATCATGCAAATTCAAGAATTAGCCAAAAATGAAAGTTTACGTCGCAGAAATATGCCAGAATACCAAGCTTTAATGGATAAATACGAAATTAAATAAGTTATGACTTCAATAGATAACGATTACCTTTTAGATATACTTCAAGAAAAATTAGGCACTGATTTATACCATTCTGAAACCACTTATGGTATATTAAGTATAGAAATCAATCGACATAAAAACATAGAATTATTAACTTTCTTAAGAGATCATAAAGAACTTCAAATGAGCTTTATGACTGATTTATGTGGTGCTCATTTCCCAGATCATAAAAACAAAGAACTGGTGGTGATTTATCATTTGCATAGTCTAGTGAATAATATTCGCTTACGTATCAAATGTTTTATGCCTGAAACGGAACAAGTGATTGATAGTGCCGTGGAGGTTTTCCCTGCTGCTAATTGGATGGAGCGAGAAACATTCGACTTCTTTGGTATTAAATTTAAAGGGCATCCTAATTTAATTCGTATTTTAAATATGGAAAGTATGACTTATCATCCATTGCGTAAGGAATATCCATTAGAAGATGCGAGTAGAGAAGATAAACAAGATAAATTTTTTGGAAGATAAATTTTCGAATTAATACAATTTCAAATTTTCAAATTAGTATACATTGAGCAATATAGCAAACATATTCGATAATAATAAAGTAGCCAATACAGGTGAAACATCAAAAGAAAGTATTTCTGGCGAATTCACTACGCTGAATTTAGGCCCAACACATCCAGCTACGCATGGTATTTTTCAAAATGTATTGAAAATGGATGGTGAACGTATCCACTCAGCGGAACAAACCGTTGGATATATTCATAGAGCCTTTGAAAAATTAGCAGAACATAGACCTTATACACAAATTACACCAATTACAGATCGATTAAACTATTGCTCCTCTCCTATCAATAATATCGGATGGCATCTTACTGTAGAAAAATTATTACAAGTAGAGATTCCTAAACGAGTAGATTATATGCGTATCATCGTCATGGAATTGGCTCGAATAGCAGATCATATTATTTGTAATTCAGTTATTGGTGTGGATACAGGTGCCATGACTGGTTTTTTATATATTTTTCAACAAAGAGAAAAAATATATGATATGTATGAAGAATTATGTGGTGCTCGTTTAACCACTAATGTAGGACGTATTGGAGGTTTCGAAAGAGATTTTAGTCCCGCTTTTCATAGCAAATTACAAGCCTTTATAAAAGATTTTCCTGCTGCATTAACTGAATTTACTAATCTATTAGAACGTAATAGAATCTTTATGGACCGCGTCATTGGAGCGGGTCCAATAAGTGGTGAAAGAGCTTTGGCTTATGGCTTTACTGGCCCTAATTTACGTGCTGCTGGTGTTGACTATGATGTTCGTGTAATGAATCCTTATTGTTCTTATAGTGATTTTGATTTCACAATTCCTATTGGAACACAAGGCGATACTTACGATCGATTTATGGTTCGTCAACAAGAAATGTGGGAGAGTTTGAAATTGATTAAAAATGCGTATGAAAATTTACCTACTGGGGATTATCATGCCGACTTACCAGACTTTTATTTACCTGCCAAAGATGACGTTTATAATAATATGGAAGCATTGATTTACCATTTTAAAATAGTTATGGGCGAAACAAAAATGCCAGCTGGTGAAGTATATAATAGCGTTGAAGGAGGTAATGGCGAATTAGGGTACTACTTAATCAGTGATGGTGGAAGAACACCTTATAGATTACACTTCAGAAGACCATGCTTTATTTATTATCAAGCATATCCTGAAATGATAAAAGGTTCTTTATTATCTGATGCTATATTAACCATGAGTAGTATGAATGTAATTGCAGGTGAATTAGATGCTTAATTTAAGGATGAACGGTAAATGTTAAATGTTGAGTTTTTTTAAATAGATAGAAAAAGGATTATTTTAAATAGATAGAAAAATAAATTTTGATTTATTAGTACTGAATGAGGCATTCAAAACTCAAAATTCAAAATTAAAAACTAAAAGAGAATGGGAAATACTTACGATACACGTACCAAAGAAGTCACTGCGAAAATACCATTTCCGCAAGACTTATTGGATAAAATAGAAGAGATTACAAAACGTTATCCTGCTGGAAAACAAAAATCTGCTTTGATTCCTGTATTGCATATTGCACAAAAACAAAATGAAGGTTGGCTAAGTATTCCAGTGATGGATTATGTAGCGGGTTTATTGCATATCACTCCTATTGAAGTATATGAAGTAGCTACTTTTTATACAATGTTCAACTTAAAACCAGTTGGTAAATTTGTATTAGAAGTTTGTAGAACTGGACCATGCTGCACCAGAGGAGCAGAAAAAATGATTGAATATATTGAGCAAAAAACCAATTGTAAAGTGGGGGCTAATAGTGCGGATGGATTATTTACGATTAAAGCTGTTGAATGTCTTGGTGCTTGTGGATATGCACCAATGCTACAATTAGGGGATAGTTTTGTTGAATTTTTAACCGAAGAGAAAGTAGATTCTTTAATAAATGAATTGAAAAATAAATAATGAGCAAAAAATTATTATTAGAACATATCAATGTACCAAATATTCTAGGTTTTGAAGCATACCGCTCTAAAGGTGGTTATACTTCTGTAGAAAAAGCCTTGAAAACCATGAGTCCTGAAGCTATTGTAGAAGAAGTAAAAAAATCTGGTTTACGTGGTAGAGGTGGTGCAGGTTTTCCAACGGGTATGAAATGGAGCTTTTTAGCTAAACCTGAAGGGATTCCTCGTTACTTAGTTTGTAATGCAGATGAAAGTGAACCGGGTACTTTTAAAGATAGATACTTGATGGAAAAACTTCCACATCTATTAGTTGAAGGGATGATCGTATCGAGCTTTGCACTAGGCGCAAATACTTCCTATATCTATATCAGAGGGGAGTATATGTGGATTGTTGGTATTTTAGAAAAAGCTATAGCTGAAGCTAAAGCCAATGGATTTTTAGGCAAAAATATTTTAGGTTCAGGGTATGATTTAGAACTGTATGTTCAACCTGGTGGTGGAGCTTATATTTGCGGTGAAGAAACGGCTTTATTAGAATCATTAGAAGGTAAAAGAGGTAATCCTCGAATGAAGCCACCATTCCCAGCGGTGAAAGGTTTATGGCAAAGCCCTACGGTAGTAAATAACGTTGAAACTATTGCAGCAGTGCCATGGATAGTAAATAATACGGGTGATGAATATGCCAAAATTGGGATTGGTAAAAGTACTGGAACGAAATTGATTTCAGCTGGTGGTAATATTAATAGACCTGGTGTATATGAAATTGATTTAGGTCTACCTGTAGATGAATTCTTGAATAGTGATGAATATTGTGGGGGTATAGCCAATGGTAAAAAATTCAAAGCAGTTGTACCTGGTGGTTCATCTGTTCCTATTTTACCAGCAGAGTTGTTTTATAAAACAGCCAATGGCGAAGATCGTTTGATGAGTTATGAAAGTTTAGCTGATGGAGGTTTCGCTACAGGTTCAATGTTAGGTTCAGGTGGTTTTATCGTATACGATGAAGATCAATGTATTGTGAGAAATACTTGGAACTTCACTCGTTTTTATAATCATGAAAGTTGTGGCCAATGTTCTCCTTGTAGAGAAGGAACTGGTTGGATGTTGAAAGTACTTCATAAGATTGAACATGGACAAGGAAGTATGGAAGATATCGATTTGTTATGGGATATCCAACGTCGAATTGAAGGAAATACGATTTGTCCTTTAGGAGATGCTGCTGCTTGGCCAGTAGCTGCTGCGATTCGTCATTTCCGTGAGGAATTTGAATGGCATATTAAAAATCCAGCTGAATGTATGGTACGTAATTATGGATTGAAAAAAAGTACCTTAGAATTGAGTTTTAATTAAGCGAATATAATCGAAATAAAAAGATGGCTTTAATAAAAGTAACAATTGATGGAATAGAAATAGAAGTAGAAGAAGGTACTTCTATCTTAAATGCAGCACGTCAAATTGGAGGGAATATCGTTCCTCCTGCTATGTGTTATTACTCTTCCTTAAAAGGTAGTGGGGGTAAATGTAGAACTTGTTTAGTGAAAGTAGCAGCTGGTTCGGCTAAAGACCCAAGACCTATGCCTAAACTTGTAGCTTCCTGCTCAACTATGGTAATGGATGGTATGATTGTAGAAAATACGTCTAATCAAGATGTAGTAGATGCTCGTAAATCAATTGTAGAAATGCTTTTAATTAACCATCCTCTAGATTGCCCAGTATGCGATCAGGCTGGTGAATGCTCTTTACAAGATTTAGGATACGAACATGGTTTAGCTAAAACTCGTTATGAATTTAAACGTAGAACCTTTGAATCTACTGATATAGGCGAGCATGTAAAATTACATATGAATCGTTGTATACTATGCTACAGATGTGTATACACAGCCGATCAAATTTCAGAGGGTAGATGTCATGGTATAATCGGACGTGGAGATCATGCAGAAATTTCAACGTATTTAGAAAAATCTATTGATAACGATTTCTCTGGAAATGTAATAGATGTTTGTCCAGTAGGAGCATTAACCGATAGAACATTCCGATTTAAAAGCAGAGTTTGGTTTACTAATCCGATGAACATTTCACGTACATGCGATAATCCAAAATGCTGTGGTAAAGCTGTTGCTTGGATGAGTGAAAACAATATCTTACGTATCACTGCACGTAAAGACCAATTTGGAGAAGTAAAAGAATTTATCTGCAATACATGTCGTTTCGAGAAAAAAGAAACGAGCGATTGGACCATTGAAGGTCCTCGTCATATCGATAGACATTCAGTCATTTCTCAAAATCATTATGAGTTGAAACCTAAACATGCTTTTAAAGCCTTAGAAAATAACGCTAAACAATAAACTATTATTCATGACAGACTCTATATTACTTTTTAAATTTGTATTAGCCATAGTAACTTTTGCTATTTCATTGGGCGTAGCAGCTTATGCAACCTATGGAGAGCGTAAAATAGCTGGTTTATTTCAAGACCGTTTAGGTCCTAATAATGCCGGCCCATGGGGTTTATTACAACCACTTGCCGATGGAGGTAAAATGTTTTTCAAAGAAGATTTTATTCCTGCAGCATCCGAGAAATTTTTATTTATTTTAGCTCCTGGTATAGCTATGTTTACGGCACTAATGACGAGTGCTATCATTCCTTGGACCTCTCCTATTTTGATTTCTGGGGCACTATATCAAGTACAAGTAGCCGATATTGATATTGGAATTCTTTATTCATTAGGGTTTGTGTCTATTGGGGTGTATGGTATTATGATTGGCGGTTGGGCATCGAATAATAAATATTCATTGATGGGTGCTATTCGTGCTTCCTCACAAATGATTTCGTATGAATTAGCTATGGGACTTGCCCTATTGGCTGTTATCATAATGAGTGGCTCATTAAGTTTGAATGATATCGTGACTGCTCAAAAAGGATCATTTCTTGGATTTTTGCCAAATTGGAATGTATTCAAACAACCTGTTGGTTTTTTAATTTTCTTGATTTGCGCATTTGCCGAAACCAATAGAGCTCCATTTGATTTGCCTGAATGTGAAACAGAATTAGTAGGTGGTTATCATACCGAATATTCATCTATGAAGTTAGGTTTATTCTTATTCTCAGAATATATCAATATGTTTATTTCATCAGCTATCATCGCTACTGTTTATTTTGGTGGTTATAACTTGCCATTGATTGGGCGATTTGTAACAGACCCTAATGCTTTAGCAGCAATAGGTTTCGCTGTTTTCTTCGCTAAGATATTATTCTTCATATTTTTCTATATGTGGATTCGTTGGACTTTACCTCGTTTCAGATACGATCAATTAATGCATTTAGGATGGAAATCACTTATTCCAATAGCTATCATTAATTTGTTAGTAACAGGCGCTGTACTTATTTTGAAAGATTATTTATAAATCGTAAACTTGCACACCAAAAATGCAGTCATTAACAAATAGAAGTAAGGTAGTATCTAATAAGCAAATGAGTTTTGCTGAACGTACTTATCTCATTCCAATCATCAAAGGAATGATGATTACCTTAAAGCATTTATTTAAAAAGAAAGTTACTCTAGATTATCCTAAAATGACTCGTCCTATGGCTCCTGTTTATAGAGGGAAACATATTTTAAAACGAGATCAAAATGGCGCTGAAAACTGTACTGCTTGTGGCCTATGTGCCGTAGCTTGTCCGGCTGAAGCCATTACTATGGTAGCTGCAGAAAGAAAAAAAGGCGAAGAGAAATTATATAAAGAAGAAAAATATGCAGCTATATATGAAATCAATATGCTGCGTTGTATCTTCTGTGGTTTATGTGAAGAAGCTTGTCCAAAAGAAGCCATCTTCTTAACGGACGAGATTGTTAAACCTAGTGATTTACGTGAAAATTTTATTTATGGTAAAGAGCTACTAGTTGAAAAAATGGATCATCGTTATGATATTACTAAACGCCAAAAGCATCTAATCAAATAAGTTATGGGAGTAAGTGAAATATTAGCATACGCCTTAGGTATTATCTCTGTTGCTTCTGCATTACTCGTAGTGTTTTCTAAAAACCCTATTCATAGTGTATTATATTTAATCATTACCTTTTTTAGTATTGCCGGACAATATGTTTTATTAAATGCACAGTTCTTATTCATCGTTCAAATTATAGTATACTCAGGTGCTATCATGGTACTTTTCTTATTCGTTTTGATGTTATTGAATTTAAATAAAGATACCGAACCACAAAAAAGTAATCTATTCAAATTCATTTCGATAATCACTGCATGTAGTTTGTTTATCTCTATGATTGCTATGGTGAAAGGAGTTGGTAATTTAAATTTACCCTCTGAACCTGATAGTCAAATTGGATTAGTAAAGAACTTAGGATTAGTATTGTTCTCCAAATATGTAATTCCTTTCGAATTGAGCTCAGTACTATTTATAAGTGGCATGGTAGGCGCTGTAATGATTGGTAAAAAAGAAACACACGATATAAATTAAGATTATAATTATAAAAAATGACTGACGTTATAAGACAAATCGATATTAGTTATTATGTATACCTCAGTATTCTACTATTCTGTATTGGAGTATTAGGGGTATTGATTCGTAGAAACGCTATTATATTATTTATGTGTATCGAATTAATGTTGAATTCAGTGAATTTATTATTCGTTGCCTTTTCTTCTTATAGAGGAGATGCTAACGGACAATTATTCGTGTTTTTTATAATGGTAGTAGCTGCAGCTGAAGTAGCTGTTGGTTTAGCTATTTTGGTGATGATGTACCGTAATACTAAATCGGTTGATGTAAGCTTATTAGATAAATTGAAAAATTAATTCATACAAAAAAAAACTAGCAATCTAGTTGAAACATATGGAACAATTATTATACTTAATTCCTTTATTACCTTTCCTCGGATTTGCCATTACCGGCTTATTCGGTAAATCATTATCCAAAACGATTGTAGGTAGTATTGCCACTACTATGGTTTTTGTTCCTTTTGTACTTTCTACTATTTTGTTTTTTAATTTAAATCACGAACATACGGAGTTCTACCAAAACGTATACAATTGGATTCACTATGCAGGTTTAAATATCAATATTTCTTTCTTAGTAGATCCATTGTCTGTGATGATGATGATGATTATCACTGGTATCGGTACTTTGATTCATATTTACTCCATGGGTTATATGCATGATGATGAAGGATTCTATAAATTTTTCGCCTACCTCAATCTATTTATTTTCTCGATGTTACTTTTAGTAATGGGCGCGAATTTTATAGTGATGTTTTTCGGTTGGGAAGGTGTTGGTTTATGCTCTTATTTATTAATCGGATTCTGGTTTAAAAATAAAGACTATGGCAAAGCCGCTCGTAAAGCCTTTATCATGAATCGTATTGGCGATTTAGGTTTATTAATTGGTATTTTCATCATCTGGAATCAATATGGTTCTTTTGAATATGCTGATGTTTTTAAAAGCGCTTCTATGGGTGGTGGTAGCACGGCATTAACTATTGCAACCTTCTGTTTATTTATTGGTGCAATGGGTAAATCCGCACAAATTCCTTTATATACCTGGTTGCCAGATGCGATGGCCGGACCAACTCCTGTATCTGCCTTAATTCACGCAGCAACCATGGTTACTGCTGGGATTTATATGATTGTTCGTTCAAGTGTATTATATAATTTAAGTCCTGATACTTTACATTTTGTAGCCATCATCGGTATTTCTACTTCATTGTTTGCCGCTATTATCGGTCTTCGACAAAACGATATTAAAAAAGTATTAGCTTATTCAACTGTTTCTCAACTAGGTTTAATGTTCTTAGCATTAGGCGTGGGAGCATACACCAGTGCTATGTTTCACTTAATGACACACGCATTTTTCAAAGCTTTATTATTCTTAGGGGCTGGTTCAGTTATTCACGCGATGAGTGGCGAACAAGACATGCGTAGAATGGGTGGTTTGAAAGATAAAATCAAAATTACGTATTGGGTATTTACTATCGGAACATTCGCTATCTGCGGATTCCCACTCCTATCAGGTTTCTTTTCTAAAGATGAAATCTTGGCGGCCGTATTTGCTGAATCACCATTCTTATGGGTACTGGCATTTATCAGTTCAATGATCACGGGTATTTATATGTGTAGAATGTATTTTGTGACCTTTTACGGCTCTTTCAGAGGAACCAAAGAACAAGAACATCATTTACATGAAAGTCCTTCTAATATGACTATTCCATTAATGATTTTAGCTTTCTTATCAGTAGTTGGTGGATTTCTAAACTTACCTCATTTTGTAGGCGAAGGTGCGGCACAAAAATTAGCTGAATTCTTACATCCTATATTTAAATATACCAGTGTATCGATGTTAGAATTAGATGAAACTACGGAGATTGCTTTAATGGTTCTAACTACGATTGGAGTACTAACAGTTATTTACTTCACTTATAAAATCTATACCAAAGATGCTTCTTTACCAAAAGAAGACCATGAATTAAAAGGATTAGAAAAAGTAATTGCACATAAATTTTATATCGATGAATTATATGATACATTATTTGTAAAACCTATTACTTGGTTAGGGGGCTTTACGCATAATATCATCGAGAAAAGAGGAATTGATGGTATTGTAAACGGAATCGGAAGTAGTGTTCGTTTTAGTAGTTCGATGGTTCGTTTATTACAAAATGGAAATATTGAATATTATTTCTTAGGACTTACTATAGGTATTGTATTCATTTTTATTTTAAAACTGATATTATAAAAACAAGTGGCTATAATTTTATTATTCTTACCGTTGTTGTTTGCGCTGATTCACTTTTTATTTAAAGGGGATTTTGCTAAAAAAACTGCGCTTATTTCATCCCTGATAGTACTCGGATGTAATATTGTATTACTAACTCAATTTGATAGTAATCATTCTTTTAATTTTATTGAACATAGTCCTTGGATTCATGATTTAGGTATTTCATTCGACTTAGGAATTGATGGCTTAAGTATGTTGATGTTACTATTGACGAATGTACTTGTTCCTATCATTATTTACTCTTCATTTGGCGATGAACGCAAAAATAGTTCAGTATTTTATGCCTTGATTTTATTGATGCAATTTGGATTGAATGGGGTATTCATGGCATTAGATGGTATTTTATTCTATATGTTCTGGGAAATCACCTTGATTCCAATTTGGTTAATCTGTGCATTCTGGGGCGCTGAAGATCGAATACAGATTACTATGAAGTTTTTTATCTATACTTTTTTTGGTTCATTATTTATGCTTTTAGCATTAATCTTTACCTACTCTCAAACTCCTGATCATAGTTTTGCATTACAATCATTATATAATGCGAATCTATCGGGTACTGGATTATACTTCGTATATGGTTCATTGTTCTTAGGATTTGCTATCAAAATGCCGGTATTCCCTTTTCATACATGGCAACCAGATACCTATACCACTTCTCCAACACAAGGTACCATGTTATTATCAGGAATTATGTTGAAGATGGGTATTTATGGAGTTATGAGATGGATGTTACCTCTTGCTCCCGAAGCTTCTCCATCTCTTGCTAAATGGTTGATGATATTATCTATTATCGGAATTGTATATGCTTCTATCATTGCATTACAAAAAAATGATATTAAACGTATTTTCGCTTATTCTTCTATTGCTCACGTAGGAATGATTGCTGCAGGTTTATTCTCTTTGAATATCGATGGATGGCAAGGTGCCACTTTCCAAATGATTGCGCATGGGGTAAATATTGTAGGTTTATTTTTTATCGTACATATTATCGAAAAAAGAATTCAAACCAGAGACTTAACGCATATGGGTGGTATTGCTAAAGTTGCCCCACGATTTGCAATTTTCTTTATGATTATCACCTTAGGATCTATGGCTGTGCCTTTAACTGATGGTTTTGTGGGTGAATTTTTATTACTAAAAGGAATCTATAATGCACATATGTGGGCTGGTATTATTGCAGGTACAAGCATCATTCTTTGTGCCGTATATATGTTACGTGTATATCAATTAAGTATGTTTGGCGAAACCAATAGTCTTACAAGTACTTTTACCGATATCAATATGCAAGAGACCATTGTACTAGCCATCATAGCTATCTTAGTTTTAGTATTAGGTATTTTTCCAAACATTATTTTTGAATTAGTCAATAATAGTGTGCAGAGTATTTTTCAAATGACATTATAAGAATTATATAAAGAATGATTGCAATTTTAATATTAGTATTTTTTGGTTTGTTGTTGCTCTTTGCAGGCATCTTTCAAATGAACAAAATTTTAATGCCTTTAAGTGCTATCGCATTAATCGCTGCTTTGGTATGTTGTTTCCAATCAGGAGATGGTGCTGCCTTTGAAGCGTATAAAAATATGTTTTTGTTTACTACTTATGCACGTGCCTTTTCTGCATTATTGATTTTCACTACTCTTTTAATCGTTATACTCGGACCTTATTTTCTAAATGAAGATATGCATTATAAAGGCGATAAATATGCCTTATTATTATTCTCTTTATCGGGTGCTATCACGATGGTTGCTGCACAAAATTTATTGATGTTATTCTTAGGGATTGAAATATTATCTATTCCTTTATATATTTTAGCGGCTAGTCAAAAAGATGATTTACATAGCAATGAAGCCGGTATGAAATACTTCTTAATGGGTTCTTTTGCAACTGGTATCTTATTATTTGGAATGGCTTTAATATATGGTGCTACAGGCACTACTGAAATCAATGTGATATGGGCTACTATCCTAACCAATGGATTCAATCAGCATTTAATGTTATTAGGTGTTTTCTTAATCCTGATAGCTTTATTATTTAAAGTAGGGGCGGTACCTTTTCACTTCTGGGTGCCGGATGTATATGATGGAACTCCTACCCTGTTTACTTTATTTATGTCGACCGTAGTTAAAACGGCTGCATTCAGCGTACTATTCAAATTATTTGCATTCTCTTTCAATGGTATGAGTCATGATTGGAAATTGATTGTTGCGCTAGTAAGTGCCGCTACAATGCTATTGGCTAATATCACTGCAATCTACCAAGTGAGTTTCAAACGTATGATGGCATACTCCAGTATTTCTCATGTAGGATATTTAATGATGGCCTTATTATTTATCAAGGTAATGCCCGCTCAAAGTGCTATTTTATTATACTTAACGGCATATTCAATTGCTTCAGTTTCTGCATTTGCTATTTTTATTTTAGTACAAAAACAAAGTAATAGTAGCAACTTCGATGCTTTTGAAGGATTAGGAAAAAGAAATCCCATGTTGGCTGTAGCGATGACTATCGCCATGTTCTCCTTAGCAGGTATTCCGTTAACCGCTGGTTTCTTTGGAAAATATTATATTTTTAGTGTAGCCTTTACCCAATATAAACCACTTGTAATAATCGCTATTTTAAACTCTGCAATCAGTATTTATTACTATTTTAAAGTAGTTGTGAATATGTGGTTTAGAGAGAACGAAAAACACTATGAGGTTGTTGAAATGAATCCTCTTTATACTGCTGTAATTACACTCACCAGTATCGCCATTATCGTATTAGGTATTCTTCCTAATTTGATTATTGAGATGTTTTGGTAGTACTAAATCAATTACGTATCGCTAAAGCGTGAACGAATTACATATTAATTTTTAATAAAGGAATCGGTTAATTGTCCAATATAATGCAATACATGCAATGATAGAAGATATTGGAAAAACAATTCTATCATAATACCAACTTTTCTTACGAAACCATTTGCTAATTAATAGATAAGCTATTAATATAATGCTGATTTGACCAAATTCAACTCCTATATTAAATGATACTAATGCTGTAAAAAAATTACTTTTTGGAATTCCTATCGATTGTAATGCCGATGCAAATCCCATCCCATGAATTAATCCAAAAATAAATACTACGAGTAATCGTATTTTATTATTTTTTATTTGAACAATATTCTGAATTGCTGTAATTAAAATGGAAAGTGCAATAAAGGTTTCTACTATTCTAGAATTAGGAACAAAAAATCCTGATGCCGTTATTCCAAGACTAATACTATGTGCAATAGTAAATACCGAACATTGTATAAGAGCCGATTTAAGGTTAGAACTAAGTAAATAAATCGTTATAATAAAAAGTATATGATCAAATCCTAATGGTATTACATGCGTATAACCTAAAAAAATATATTTTTTAATGATTTCTACAGCTATCATTCAATACTTATTCTTTTACTAATTTAACTATTGAATTCGTGTTATTATTAATTTTTAAAAAGTAAATACCTTTTGCTAAATCTGTAAAATCTTGTTGTTGAATATTCTTACCTGAATAAATTACCCCCCCTATATTATTTACTAATTCATAAATTTCATTTCCATTTGTTTTCACAATATTGATAAATGCATGAAACGGATTAGGATAAACGATCAATTTTGAATTATCTATTATATTGATATTTGTATTTACATTTTTATTTCGTACACAAAAGATAAGATGTCTATTTGTTTTTAAATCATAGGTAGTAATACCATATTGTGAATCTAGGTACCAAGACTTATTTGTTTGATTAGGCAAAGTTGTAGAGGACCAAAATTTATTCGCATGTGTGCTATTAAAAAATACGCTATTTATGGATGGATTTATTAATACTTCTTCATTAATGGATTGTAATTCTTTAATATTAGGTATTCGCCAATCATTTGCTCCTGCATATAAGAGTGTATCTGCATATGAAAGTGCTTGTTCCCAGGTAATAGAATCTATATAAGGAGATTTCGTCCAAATTAAATCAGTCAAATGATCAGTTATCGTTCCATCTCCATTATCAGTAAAATGATTTGCTATCATCTGTGGTACAGTAATATCTCTTACAGCCCTTACTTGAAAACGTTTACTACCACCTGCACTAATAGTTTCTGTTTTAGGATGATTCCCTATTCCACCACCAGCGTTTGTTACCCAAACTTTATTTGAATCATTTGATTGTAAAGTACCTGTCCACCAATATTCAGCTGATGTTGGAGAAAACACTGTTAGGTCTAATGATGGATTCGCATATTGATGATTGAGAATAGAAAATGATTCATGAGCATTGGGTAATCGCCAATCGGTATATCCTCCTAAAGTTAATGTATCGCAATATATTTTAGCATTAGCATACGTCATTTCAGCTCCTTCAGTCTGCTGCCACATCAATTGAGTTATAGTATCAGTTACTGTTCCATTAGCATTAAGAATAAAAAAAGGAGTATTAAAATTATAATCATTATCCTCTCCAAAAGTACTTGTATAACTTGTATTCTCACCTGTATCTGGCAAGCGCCTCATACTTTTAAGGACCGATTGTGAAAAAATGGATTGTATAGAGAACAATAGATATATGATTAGTACTATATTTTTCATCTATTGAACAACTATTTTTTTAGTGATTTGTCCTTTTGAATGTTCCAATTTAAGATAATAAATCCCACTTGAAATATTTTTTAACTCAATGTCTTCTTGATATTTATTCGTGCGATAAAGTAAATCTCCTTGTATATTATATATAGAAATTGTATGAATATTTTTCTGTTCAAATGTATTATTTAAATTTATATGAAATAAACCATTATTCGGATTAGGAGAAACATTGATTATATTCATATTACTATTCACATTATTAATTGAAGAAACAACATCACATTGAACAAAGCCGTTATATGTTGATGTGGTGCTTGTTCCATTACCAGCGGTGAAGAAATTAAATGTATATAATCCCGCTGTATTCCAATTATATTGAATTGAATCTGTTTGTCCACTTAAAGTATAAATAATGGTATAACCATTGTCAGTAGCATTTGGATTACAAGCAGTAATTAATGCGCCATTTAATGGTGTTAAACTGGGACGAACTGGATGAGCAGCTGCTTGTGGGATCAATTGATGTGTGCCATCTTCTGTTACAACACCTGCCATATTTGCAATCATATAGGGTGCTGTTGATGTTCCATGATAATGATATACACCTGTATAAGAATGTCCATGATTTGCATCTAATGGTTTCATAGTTGTACCATCTGGCTCAGAACTTCCATATACGGCATATCCATCTAATGCATAAGCTATAGGTAAAGTTGCTATAGTATGTGCATATAAATGTAAAGGTGCTATATGATAATGATAATCATCAGCTCGTCCACAATGTCCTCCATAATTATCCAACTGTCCATCTAAATATGAATCTACTCCTGTATTCGTATGCACATTAAATATAGGAACTCCATTAACTGCTAATGCAATGGCTCCGCGAGTAAAATGAATACTATCAACTGGAATAGGAACTGAAGCCATTACTGGATTTAATGGAATTGACCAGGAATTTGTTCCCGTATAACATTGTGGAATAGGCACTTGTTGTTGCCAACCATGATTCGAAATTCCAACCATCATTTCATGTGTAGTAGGTATACCTTTCGATTCAACATAAAAATAAGTGGAATCCCAAAATGTATTTACATATGGTTTAAAAGGATCAAAAGCATCATCTATAGTTGTTGGTGAAGTTGTAGTTTTAAATGCATCATTCGTAAAACTATATAATGTCATACTGATTCCTACAATAAAAACTGGAATAAAATATTTTACTTTATTTTTTTCCACATATAAAAATACATACGAAGCTAATGCAATAATTAAAATCAACAATAACCAATATTTATAGTTTAGAATTGTTTGCTCTGGTATCGTTTTTTTTATTTCTTCAATACGTTGATTATTAAGTTGCTTTACCCAATCATTTTTTTTCTTTGCGAAATCTTGATCTTCTTTAGATAATTTATACAAAGGGAAAGAGATGATTTTTCTGTTGGCATCCTCTATAAAAACATTGCCATTCTTGAGCATATAAAATGAACCTTCTATGGTTTTATGCTCTTTTTCGATTGACCATTTTTTTAAGATGACTTTTTCATAATTGATATCATGTGCAAATATAAAGTTGCATAAAACACTTAAAAATATAAGAAAGAATATTTTTTTCATCGATAATAATTAGTTTAATTTAAATATAAGCTTTACATAAGACGATTTAAAAAACCAAATCCTTCTTTGATATTATTCTTTTATTATTTTTATGGTTTTAGTCCCACTTTTTTGACCTTTAATCTGATATAAATAAGTACCATTAGCTTGTTCATTCCCTTCATAATTTTTACCATCCCATATCAGTTGATAAGTGCCTGCAGAGACCATACTACCTGCAATTAACTTTCTAACTAGGGCTCCATTCAAATTATATATAGTTAAGTCTATTAATTCTGATTCTTGTATTTTAAATTCAATTTTTGTTTCTGTTGAAAATGGGTTGGGATAAACTAATTCGTCGGAGTAATTGCTATTCCATAAAACTGGAACTCCAGTTGAAAGAGAATCATAACAATTTACAGCTCCAACATAATAAGTTGCAGCAATATCTTTATTATGTCGTGTACTCGTTTCATTAACAGGCAAATAGGCTCTTATATATTCAACTCTTACTCCAGCTGAATCTACTGTTACTCTTAAATGACCTGACTGTGGTAAAATTTGACCATTTATATAACCATAATCGCTTGCATATGGTACTGAAGAAAAATTAGGGTGACTTGGTTGTGGTGTTTCTTGGTATATTAAACAATCTTTCTCTTGTTTGCCAAATAAATGATCATGCCCATGAAAAAATATGTTCACTCTATTCTCGGTTAATATATCTTTTATAGGTTTATACCATCCCGGACGATTAGCAGTAAATGCATTTGTACTATCTAAATTTTCTCCTCCCCATTCATAATAATCAGCAAATTCTACTCCTCCTCTACCATCAGGATCGCCACCAATTATTTGGTGAGCAAATACAAATTTAAATTTTGCAGTTGAACTTTCTAGTGTGTTTTTCAACCATTTATATTGTGTTTCTCCAAGTGTCCACCTCCAACCATGCAATGAATCAGGTTTTGGTGAGGTATACCAATAAGGATCTAGAACTATAAATAATGCATCTCCCCATTGCCAAGCATAATAATCTTCTCGTAATCCAACATAGTTTTGTGGAGTTGTATCTCCTGAATAAAAATTATTGGGTATTGGATTTAAAAAATATTTTTGACGTTCCTTAGTATCCCATACCGCAATATTATCTGCTGTTCCATTTAAATTCCAACCTGATTCTCCTTCATGATTTCCTAAAGCAATAAATAATGGAACTGAATGACAGGTCTTTTCATAATAAGAACGTAATAGATTACAACGATAGGGTATTGTATCATGAGGAACAATGTTAGAGGCATTCTTTAATTTATCCGTCATTAAAAAATCACCTAAATCTATCATAAAATCTGGTTGATCTTCTAATTGATTTTTTAAACATAAGGTATATAAAGCTGTATCACTTTGACTATCCATATGAGGATCTGCTTGTACTATAAATGTAAATGAACTTCCTTCTGGTCTCTGTGTATGGAATGTATATTCAGGTCTTATTATAATAGTAGTTGAATGTGGATGTCTATAATTTACTCTATAATAATATTGTGTATTTGATACTAAACCATTTAATACGATTTCTGCAGGAATACTATCTGCAAATATTTGCCAAGTTGTTTGATTTGTATAAACACCACTTATTGTTCCATACTCAACACGCACTTCTGCAGAATCTGAAAAAATTAATTGTATTGTAATTCCATTATTAGTTGGTCTACCTATAATTTCATTACGTAAGATATTTTGTGCTTTAATAGATTGGATAAATAAAACTAAAATTAAAAAGAATAAAAAGAATATATTTTTCATTTAGATTTCATATTAATTTAATGATTTACCACAATCTTTTTAACAATCCTGCTATTTATAGTTTCAACGATTAAGTAATACATCCCTGATGCTAGTTGATGTACATCTATATTAGATGCTGTAGTTTGAAGAACTGTTTGTCCATATGTATTTTGCAAGCGAATTGTAGATTGTACCTGTTGATTAGTATTTTGGATAGTAATAAAATCATTTACCGGATTTGGGAATATTTTTATTTCTTCTTCTTGTTTTGTTTCATTCAATCCTGATGTTGAACAGTTTCCAATAGTATATGAAAATCCAACTTCCCTATTATGATGTATTCCACTTAATGTATCAGCAGGTAAGTATGCTTTAATATAATCTACTTGAACACATGATGGTGAAACTGTAACACGAATATGTCCTGTTCCATCTAAAGTGTCAGATACGTAGGCATCTGCATTTGCAAGTTTTCCTATTTCGTATGTTGAATCAGCAGCCATCGGAACAGCTTGATAGGTAATTCCATCTAACACTTCATGTGCAAAAACATGATCATGGCCTTGAAAAAAAACATTTACTCCGTTATCTATAAATAACTGATGTATTGGTTTTGCCCAACCACTGCGTTTTGTAGGAAAAGTAAAACTAGTTCCATTTTGATCATATCCACCCCATTCAAATAGTTTTGCATTTGTAATTCCTCCTCTGCCTTGTCCCCTAATATGATGTGCAAATACAAACTTATATTTTGCTGTACTTGATTCTAAGGTGTTTTTAAGCCAAGTATATTGTGGTAATCCTAAAGTCCATGACCATGCTCCAGGTTTTGCTGAGGTATCACATTCATCTCTATACACATCTAAGACTACAAATAATGCATCGCCCCATGTCCATGCATAATAGTTTTCTGGATTCCCAATACCATATGGTTCATTATCTGTATTTCCCGAATAAAAGCTATTTGGGAAAGGGTTCGGATAATAAAATTTTCGCCATTGAGTTCCCCATACACATAAATTATTTGGGGGAGTAAATGAATAATAATAATCATTTTCTCCTTCGTGATTGCCTAAACAAATATAAAATGGTATAGAATGACAAATTGCACCTAAAAAAGGTCTATAATCTCTATGCAATGAGTCTAATGCACCTGATGTAATTGTAAAAGGGTTATGATCATCGCCAAATATATCTCCTAAGGACAACATAAAATCTGGATTGTCTTTTGCCTCATTATCAAGTGTAATTTTATACATATTTTTCACCCCTTTTTTATCATACAAGTGTTCATCAGCTTCTATCGTAAAAGTATATGTACTTCCAATAGCACGTTGTGTATGAAATGAATATTCAGGTGTGGCTATATAGCTACCTACTCCTACTGTACGATAATACATTTTATAATAGTATTTGGTATCAGCTAATAATGGAAATAAATCAATTTCATCGGGGGTATTTGCAATACTCGTAAATGTAGTTGTTGTAACTGTATACACTCCAGATACAGTACCATATTGTAAATAATATTCAGTATTCTGTGTAAATAAAATACTTGCAGTTATCGTTGTGTCTGTAGGTCTGCCTAGTATTATAGATGGTTCTTGTGCCATCAGTGAAAGATTCGATATGATGATATATACAATGAATATGTATATTTTTTCTTTATTTAATTTTTGTAAAAAATGATTCATCAAAATAAATTAATATGTAAAACTAATTCATAATAATTAAAAAAGAAACATTATTTTTTTTGCAATTTAGCTGCATAGAATCCATCAAATCCACTTGCAGAAGGGTAAATTGTTCGTTCTTCTAGCAATGTGAATTGGGCATTCTTTTCTAAAAAACGTTTGATTTGTTTTTCATTTTCACTCGGAAAAATACTACAGGTAGCATAGACTAATATGCCCCCTCTCTTTAACATGGCTGGATAGACTTGTAAAATATGTTCTTGTTTACTGAGTACTTCTTGCAAACGAACACTATTGATTTTATATTTATCATCGGCATTTCGCTTCAATACACCAATACCCGTGCAGGGCACATCTAATAATAAACGATCTGCTTTTTCACTATACGCTAAAATACTTTTATCGTTTTGTATTTGTACGGTATCTATTTTAGTAAATTTATTTCTTTCTGCTCTACGTTTTAATTCCTTGAGTTTATTGGCTTCAACATCCATCGCAATCACTCTTCCTGTATTACGCAAACTATCTGCAATCTGCATGGTCTTCCCTCCTGCTCCAGCACAAGCATCAATCACTACCGTATCATTTTGAATATCTAACATCGGTACAATCATTTGCGAAGAAGCATCTTGTATTTCAAAAACACCTTGACTATACGTCGGACTTTTTTGAATATTTACTCTTTTCAATACTTTCAATGCAGTGGGTACTTCGTCGATACGCACTGTCTCAATCCCTTCCTGCATCAATGAGGCAGCCACTCGGTCTATTTTAGCTTTGGAGGTATTAATACGCAAAATAAAAGAGGCTTCTTCATTCAATGCATGTAGTTCTTCTTTCCATTTTGCTGCACCTAATTCTTGTATAGCTAAATGATTTAATTCATCACTTAGCGATTCTTGAATAGCTAATTCTTCTACTTGAGCATATCGCTCTTTCCACAGTATAATTTCTGCTGGTGTAATTTCTGGTATTTTAATTTCATCATCCGATTGCAAAGAGAGCCACAATGCAATTAATTTAGGATATTCATCAAGTGAAGCACTAGGCATTTGATCGATGCTATACCAATATCGACGCCAATATCGAACTAAATCATACACACATTTAGAGGCTGTTTTTCGATCATTACTTCCCCATTTTTTATTATGCTCCAACATATACGCCACGGCCATATGGTCTTTCTGTTGATCATAAAATATTTTTACTAATGTTTCGTGTATCGGGGCAATTTGGTTGTAATGAAATCTCATTTGGTAAAGGTACTATACTTTAGTCTGTTGAACGATGTAAAATAAAAAAGGCTGATTCAGTGAATCAGCCTTAAGATAAAAAACAATTATACTCTAAGATGCTATTTTATAAGTACTATCAATACCTCTATCTACTAATAAGGTTTGCATTTTCTTTTTCGCTAAAAAGATTCTGCTCTTTACTGTACCCAATGGTAATTTTAATTTTTCTGAAATTTCTTCATATTTCACGCCCTCATAATGCATTACAAAAGCAGTACTCAAGTTTTTATCTACTATATCAATAACATTTGTAAGCTCTTCATGTAATTGATAACGCTCAACTAAATTATACGTTTTTTGAGTAGAAAGATTGATCATATAACCATTCTCTGATTCATCACGAACAAAATTGAATTTGGATTTCTTTCTATAATTATTGATGAATATATTTTTCATAATCGTATATAACCAAGCTTTTAAATTGGTACCTTCTTGAAATTTATCAAAATTTACTAAAGCCTTTATCATTGTATCTTGTATCAAATCTTCTGTATCTTCTACGCTTCTTGTTAAATTCATAGCGTATGGTTTTAATGTTTTAGAGTAATTTGAAATCTCTGAAGTAAATGCCGCTTTTTGCATAATTTTTTTATTTTAAGTTGTTTAGCAATATTATGTAAGAATTAAACATTTCGAAATATTATTAGAAGTACAACTTGTTTTTGTTTAATTTTTACGATGTAATATTAAACAAAACAGTGCGAAGTGCAAATAATTTTTAGTTAAAAAACTTAAACAAAACTTAAGTTATTGATTCTTAGGAAGAAAAAATGTTTAACGTTTAAATATATTCGTTAAACAATATTGATTTTTTTCCTATTTAACCTATGTCTAATGTATCGATTGACAGAAAATGACAAAAAAAATCCCTGTTTTGTTGAACAAAACAGGGAATCAATAAAATAATTTATGTTGTTATTTATGTGCTACTAATTGAAAAAACTCAGCTTTTTTAGGTTCTTGTTGAAACTGTCCTCCTAAATGATACGTGATGGTATTACTATTCGTATCTCCTATTCCTCTTGAGGATACACATAAATGATCTGCTTCTATCATCACCGCCACATCTTCCGTTCCTAATATCTTTTTTAATTCGAATGCAATTTGTTCAGTCAATCGTTCTTGTACTTGAGGTCGTTTTGCAAAAAATTGAGCAATTCTATTTAATTTAGATAAACCGATAACATGTGCTTTAGGGATATAGGCAATATGTGCTTTCCCAATAATAGGCACAAAATGGTGCTCACAATAAGAATAGATAGTAATATTGCGCTCTACTAGTATTTGATTATAATGGTATTGATTATCGAATAAACTGATGCTAGGTTTATTACGTAAATCCAATCCTTTAAATATTTCATTCACATACATTTTGGCAACTCGTTTAGGGGTATCCTTTAAACTTGCATCATTTAAATCTAATCCTAAAGTCAACATAATCTCCTGAAAATACGCTGTAATTTTTTCGATTTTTTCATTATTCGTCAAATCAAATGCATCTGCACGCAATGGTGTTTGTATATTAAATGGAGTCATATGTTGGTTCGTTAAATCTTCCTCTTGTATAGATGGAAGTATTACTTTTTCCAAAAGATTGTTCATATATAATTTTAATATATAAACTTAAAAAACTAAAGAAAGTTTAGGATTCTATTTATTAATAAAATGAATTTGTTCTATTAACTTATCTACCTCATCTATTTTGACTAAATTCTTTTCTGCCTTATTTAAAAATTTAGTCTGACTACCCATAGCCCATACATTTAAATTTTTAAAAGAACTACAAATTATATCAAAATAATCATCCATAGAAAAATCGGGCATAGGAACTGTAATGGCTGTAATTAAATAATCTGGCTCAATAAAATTGATTGCTTTTTTTAAATCATTTAGTGGAAGAGAGGCACCCATATATAAGCCATCATGATTATTTGACTTAATAATATAATAAGCTATTAATAATGGAATTTCATGCTGCTCTCCTTCAGGAAGATATAAAATAAATTTCTTAGAATTTGGATTATGTTCAGGAACCACACCATCAATCGCCACTAAAATCTTTTTGCGAATCATGTTTGTAATAAAATGTTCTTGTGCAGGATTAATTATACCTGTAATCCACATAGTTCCTATTTTTTGCATAAATGGAATGATGACATCTTTCATCGTTTTTATAATTCCATCTTTCAAAATACAAGTAGCAAATATTTTTTCAAATTTATTTTTATCAAAATCTACCATGGCTGTTTGTAAACCATGTATATAGATATTGTTACTTTCACTCGATTCATATAGCTTATCGATCTCATCATTAATTTGACTTGTATTCATCAAAGCTAATTTTGATATCTTAAATCCTTTCTGATTTAGAAAAGCTATATTTAGTACTTGTTTAAGTTGTTCGTCAGAATAATATCGAATATTGGTTTCTGTTCTGTTAGGTACTATAATTCCATAACGTTGCTCCCATATACGAATCGTATGTGCATGTACACCAGTTAGTACTTCTATATCTTTTATTGAATATTTACCCATTTTGAAACAATTATTTAATACACTAACAACTTTTATAAAAGATTGTTTAAAAAAGAAATCAATTATAAAGTAGTTATCAATTATAGATAAACACTATTGTTTAAAATTAGTTTTTGACAAACTTAACGATGCTTGTATGTTGGTCTTGATCCATTATTTCTAATAAATAATTTCCTTTAGTCAACCCTTCAACATTGATTTTTGAACCAGTAACTGGTATATCTTTCATTACAACACGAGCATTCATGTCTAATACTTGTACCTGTGTGATTGATTTTACACCAACAATCTCAATTTCATTTTGAACCGGGTTAGGATATATTTTAAATGCTGAAGCTCCATCAAGTGGCTCAATAGAAACCCCATTCTCACGTACTAAAATATAATCTACTTTTGTGGTATCATCTGTTACAGATACCCCGCCGCTTCCTACAGGAGCTAATGTAGAAGTTAAGGATACCGTATATAAGCCATTCGCAGTGAATTGTACTCTTGGATTGGCATCTGTACTACTTGTACCGCCTACGTATACGATTGTAGATGGACTAAAATTCCAACTATAGGTATTCGTTCCAAATGGTGGAATTGTATTATTGGTAAAATTAACTGTGTCGATAGTTGAACAAACCGTTCTATCTGCAGTAAAATCAGCCACAGGTGTAAATGGAATGGCTGATGCATTAAATCTATCTCTATATCTGATTTGAGTAGCAGTAAAAGTACCAGTACCTGATTCCGTTCCGGTTACTTCTAATACAGGAATTTTTTCAGTATTACTTAACCATTTGTAAATAACCGTATTTCTAGGTAATGCAAAAGGAAATGGCAATAATGAAATATTTACTGAATCTATTTCATTGGTATAGGTCTTAATTTTTAATGCATTTACGGTGTCATAAGGTGTCATTAATGTACCCCAACCTTCAGCAATATTGATACGTGTTCCAATCATACGAATGCCTCCTATCGTTGGTATATTAATGGTAACATCATAAGTAGAGGTATCGTGATCATCATAGTTTAATGGAAATTGATAAAACTCATCTGGATCGCTATACGTACTAGGCAATGGAATACCACTAACTTCTGCACCATATCCTTCTACAGTATATTTACTAGCTGACTTATTGAAAAAATTATAAATATTACTTAATGAAATAGGACCTGCACCAAAACCATCCGAAATTTTTAATCCAAATCCAAATAATCCAAATGGAATTACATAAATAGGATTGATGGCTAATGCTGATTTATATTCATATTTACCTTGACCCGCAGAAGTTAAACTTGAATAATCCCAAGTATAATTTGCTCCAGTAACTACATAATCATTCACATCGGTAGTAGTACTATATCGAATAGTATCACCACTATTAGGCATATCTGATTGTGTAATCGAAATTTGTGCTTGTGTAAAATAAACTGGCAATAATAAGAGTAAGGTGCATAGCTTTTTCATTTATTTAAATTTTATAAGTAAAGATAAACAACTTAAATGAAAAAGTATACTAATACAGTTCGCTTAATTCAAGGTATGTTTATCTTTTTTCAAAGATTCAATCTCTTCTTTCATGTCTTGCATAAGACTTACTATGTTTTGAAAAGAAGATTCTGAACCCTTATTGGCATAACTCAAATGTACCACTGCTTTCCATATCTCTAATACTTCATCTGCTTTTATAGTATAAGGCTCATAGGATAAATTATCGGATCGTAAAATCAAGGTTTCATTTTCTTCTACTTTATTAAATATTCGCTTATAAACTATGCCTTCATTTTTCGACACTAATACATATGTTTGACCATCTTTAATGTCTGAAATATGTTCTACATATTCACCTACTACTATACTACCACTTGGTAATGGCGACATACTATCCCCTTTTATTTCGAATGCTCTGTATGTACTTTTCGATAAAAATGGTAAACTAAATCGTTTCAATTCTTGCAAATACTCCGGATCAGCATATCCATTTAAATAGCCAGCTGCTGCTTTTACAGGTACAATCTCAATATTTTCATTGCCTTCTTTATCTACCGTAATAGATAACACTTTCATATTGGATATAGCCTTTTTAGGCGCTTTATGCTTCTCTAAATTTTTAGTAATCAGATTTTCTAAACTTACTTCAAAAAGCTTAGCAATATGAACCAATACCTCATAATTAGGTTTTGCTCTACCTTCTTCATAAGCTCCTAATAAGGATCTTTTAATTTTTAATTTATCCGCAAACTCTTCCTGAGTCCACTCTTTCGACTTTCTTAAGAATTTAAGATTCGTATGTATATATTCCATTTGCTAAATATTTGAGCATAAAAATACTAAATATATTAGGGAATGCAAATTATTTTTAAGTGATTGTAAACGGATGGTATTACCTACCATACAAATTGAAATAGTTGGTTCTAACTGAAACGTTATTTGCACAGGTTCATTATCGCTAGGATATGCTTCAAATGCATTTAAATTTAAGGGTTCATAGATCGTCCCATCATTCATTTTCACCATCCAGCTACATCCATCTAGACCAGTATAATTGACTAGTTTTGCATTATATGTCTCCACCTGTTTTTTACATGATACTAATAAAAATAGGATGAAAGTACTTAATAAAACACTAAATATTTTAGTTTTCATACGGTCATTTTCAATTATAACGTACTACTTGTTTTAAAGGTTGCTCTTAACTAATAGTGCCTAAATAGGATTCTACAAACTCTCGAAAACAAGCATCTCCACCTTTATTCTTTAAGACATGGGTAACGTGATTCTTTACAATTTCAACTGCATCACTTGGACAAGCACTCATCCCTACTTTTTTTATAATGCTTAAATCATTTACATCATCTCCTACAAAAGCTACCTGTGACGCCTCTATTTGTAAGTCTTTTAGCCATTTATCCAATACCATCGCTTTATCATCATCTCCAACATAACATAATTTCATACCCAACATTTTAGCTCTTGTACGAACTATTTCCTGACTGATACTAGCCGATATAATACCTACTTCAATTCCATTTTTCATTAAATAGCGAATAGCTGTGCCATCTTTGGCATTGAATTTTTTGAAACTATCTCCTTTCTCTGTTATGTAAACTCCACCATCTGTAAGGGTTCCATCAACATCTAAGACCACTAATTTGATATTATTATTCTTTAACATCTACTTATTTATTTGACCATTCAAAGTTATTAGGAATTATTTGTTTCACTCCAAATAATTTTTTTATGTATGTTTGATAGATGAAAAAAATTGCAGTCTTTCCTGGTTCATTTGATCCTATTACTGTTGGACATGTAGATATCGTATTAAGATCATTGAGTTTATTTGATGAAATTATTATTGCTGTGGGCATTAACTCGCAAAAAAATTCCTTGTATTCTTTAGAAAAGCGACTACATTTTTTACATGCTGTTTTTGATAAATATCCTCAAATAAAAATTGAACATTTCGAAGGATTAACTATACACTTCTGTAAAGATCGTCATGCTCAATATATTATTCGTGGTATTAGAAGTGCTGCCGATTTTGAATATGAAAAAACAATTGCACATCTGAATAATGAAATGGAACCTGGTATAGAAACTATTTTAATGCTGACCAAATCTAATTTAGGGCATATCTCTTCTACTATTGTAAGAGAAATATTAAGAGGGAAAGGCGATGTACATAAATTCGTTCCTGAAGAAATAGTATCTCTTCTCTAATATCAATTATTTAATGGTACAAGCTGCTTTATCTGTCGGAAAAACGATTGGATGCGTCTTATCCATTTGTGCAATCCACTGATAAATCAAAGCTACTCCTTCTTTATGTATCATATGTCTACCTAACTCAGGCATCATGACTCCTGGATTAAGCGATTGCATTCGATAGTATAAAATAGATGAATCTGGTAAGCCTGGAACGATATCATATAACCTCCCTCCGCTTCCAATACCAGCAGCTACAGGTGATTTGAAAATGCCTAATTTTGTGGGATCCTTTTCTGTAATGGATAATAATAATCCACTGGTGCTTGCTTGCCCACCAGCACTATGACAATGCGCACAATTGGCATCTAAATAACCTAATGCTCTACTCTGTAAATCAGCAATCGTATCATTCCAGGCACTCATACGTGGAGAAGTTGCTGGACATTTCAATCCTTTTAATATGCCGAGCGTAGCCCATCTATCTAATTGATTTCTCCTTTTACCATCTGCATACACCATATCACAATTCAAATTACTCACCTTCGGACCAATAGGCGTAAACTTTTCGTGATTCCAATGACAGCTTTTACATTGATTTTTATTGGGAATGGAGTATGTTGTTTTAAATTTTTCTCCTTCTTTATTAATCCATTCTACTTGTGTATCACCACCTGCCACTTTTAAAAAGGCATCTGTTTGTTGGGCATTCCAAATATAGGGATAAGCTTCCCATCCTTCCTTGCGGTGAATTAATATTCTAGTCTCAATAATCTTTCTACCTTTGGTTGTATCACGCTCATCATTGTAATAAAAAAAGTTTTTGATAATACATGACCCGACCGGAAAATCTAATACTTCCGTTTCATTATAAGGCACTGTCTTTCCTGCAGGCACATAGATAAATCGTAGTTTTTGTGCATAATCTGTAAACAATGGATTGATTAATTGATAGGGAACAATGCCTTTATTAGGATTCAATAATTTAATATCTCCAGTAAAAAAATGATAATCACTCAACTTATCAAATACTGGTTTGGTGATATCTACTTGTACCTCTTTAGGTACTTGTTTGCATTGATATAATTGGATACTCAAACATATCCCCAAAAATAAATAAATATAAAACGAATATTTTCTCATTGAAAATCTTATTCTTTTTCTTTGTACCAAGAAGGATCTGTACTAACATTTACAGTTCCTGTAGCAAATAAATCAGCGGCTACTTTCACATTTTTAAATCCATTGCCTGCATCTAAATTAGCTACCATTACTGCTCCATTATTTTTTACTACTATCCCTTTCCCCTCTATAAACTGACCTGTTTTCATATCTACAAAAGCAGGATTAAAAATACCATCGATACAAATTTCAGGAGTATTACCCTGAAATAATTTACCCATCAATTGGCCCATTTCGCGGTTCATATCTGGCGACTTCATATCATTTTTATATACATTATCATGGATGTATACACTGCTATAGAAAGGATCATATAAAGAATCTTTAAGAGGTCTACCTAAAATCAAATAACTAATCACAGCAGTACCAACTGTTTTATGATTGGTAATTCGGTTATTATAAAACTCTACTGATTCTTCACTTAATATAAATGAACCAGTTCCTGCAGGAACTACCGCTACACTATTTCCAGCTGGTGCAAAATTGGGATGATTATTATCTGTAATATCATTATCAAATACTTTTACACTACCTCCCTTTTTAATAGGTACATCTGGTAAATCAAATACACAAATACCACCTGTATTTCTTTCGCATCTATTTTTATATACTTCTGCATTGGTACTATTTTCAATTTCAATACCAGCAACATTCTCATGTACATAATTTTTACGAACAATAATATTTTTACTTTGACCTACATAAATACCTGCATCACTTGCACAATAGACTTCGCAATTTTCAATTAATACATTTTGGCAAGTCACTGGATATAATGCATACGAGCCATTCAAACTATCTGCACCATTCGTCCAACCTACAGTTACCTCTCTAATAGTAACGCCAACACATTCTTGAATTTTAATGATATCGCCTTTGCAATCGGTCATCGTAAATCCTTCTAAATGCAAATCATTACAAGCGGTGATTTTAAATCCTTCTGCACCTTCTGATTGATTTTTAAAAGAGATTTTAGTTTTATCTTTCCCTTGTCCTTTAAAGGTAATTTTATTGATTTTATCTAAAGATAAAGGTTTCGTGAATTCAAAATTCCCTTCTGGCAATTCAATGATATCGCCTTCTTTAGCTGTGATTAATTTTTCTTGTAGTTTGCTCACTACATCTTCACTTTTCATAGCATTACTTTTTGGTTTCATATTACATGAAAGAATGCTTATAGAAATACTTAAGATAAATAGTACTTTTTTAATCATACGAATAAAGTGGTGTTTTTATTTTTAAAAATTAAAGTTACTATTTTTTTAGGGCTTTGTAAATGAAAATAATTAACTTAGTTTTAGTTTTTAATTTTATACTTAAGATACTACACATATTGAGCAATTTACAATTCACTCAGCAATTAAATTGGGATTTTTACTTGAAAACTTCTTTTCGTATTATGCTCAAAAAGATGATATCCATTACATTTATCATTCCTATTATATTGATCTGTTTTGCTATTTATAAATGGATTAGTCAATATTATTACGAGTATAGTTATCGTTTTTTTCTACCCTATGGCTTATTGTTTTTTTATATTTTAGTTATGTATCCATGGTCGGTATACCGCAATGCCAAAAGTAATTATGAAAGCAATGCAGCATTAAATGAAAAACTTCAATTTACAATCAGTGAAACCCATTTGCAGATTATAGGGGAATCCTTTGAATTAAAAACAGAGTGGAAAAATATCCCTCAAATACAACGTTATCAGCATGCGCTATTATTTTATGCATCTAAAACTACTGCTTATTTTGTCGATTTAAATCAAGTAGATGCTTTAGATAAAGTATATCTAATCGAAACACTTAAAACGATATGCAGACATAGCAGCATCAAAACCAATATCCAATAAAAAAGGTGCTTCACTTGTAATGAAGCACCTTTTTATAAATTGTATTAAAGATTATTTAATAAATAACATCTCTCTATATTTAGGTAATTTCCAACTTTCATCGTCAACTAATTGCTCTAATTTATCGCAATGTTTTCTAATCAATTCAAAATTAGGAATCACTTTCTCGCAATATGCTTTTGATTTTTGTGGCGCATGATGTAAAGTATTTGCTTTTTTACGTGCCTCAATCATCTTCTCTGTATTGGTATAAATAGCACTGATATGCTCTGATATCGTATCTATAATAGTCATCTGAGTTTTATAACTCGCTGCTTTGGCACCTATAGATTTTAATCCTATTATATTTTGTATTAATTTATTTTGGTATTCAATAGCTGATGGAATTACATAATCTAAAGCCAACTCTCCTATTAATCTCCCTTCAATCTGTACTTTTTTTACATAGTTTTCATGAAATATTTCATAACGTGCTTCTAGTTCTCTTTCACTCAAAACACCAGTTCCTACTAATACTTCTTTCGCTTTTTTAGAGATAAAGAAATCTAATGCATGTGGCGTAGTTTTTACATTTGAAAGACCTCTTTTAGCAGCTTCTTTTGCCCAAGCTTCACTATAGTTATCGCCTTCAAATAAAATAGGACGAGAAGTTTCGATATAATCTTTTAATACTTTTAATACAGCTCCTTCTTTATCATCGCCAGATTTAATATGCTTATCAACCGATTCTTTAAACTTCACTAATTGATGCGCCATAATGGTATTTAAAATCATCATAGGCAAAGAACAATTCGCTGATGAACCAACTGCTCTGAATTCGAATTTATTTCCAGTGAAGGCAAATGGTGAAGTTCTATTTCTATCTGTATTATCCAACATTACATCTGGAATACGATGATGAATATTCAATTTCAATTCTTCCGATTTATCGATACTCGTTTTACCCGATTTTACTTTGGATACTACTTCATCTAATACTTTTTGTAAGTGATCTCCAATAAATACGGAGATGATTGCAGGCGGTGCTTCATTTGCGCCAAGTCTATGATCATTATTAGCTGATGCGATTGAGGCTCTTAATAAATCTGCATTTTCATTTACCGCTTTTATGACGTTAACGAAGAATGTCAAGAATAATAAATTGGTGCGTGGTGTTTTACCTGGACTTAATAAATTTTTTCCTGTATCTGTCCCTAAGCTCCAATTATTATGTTTACCGCTTCCATTCACCCCTGCGAATGGTTTTTCGTGGAATAATACTTTTAATTTATGACGTTTAGCTACACGCTCCATCACATCCATCAACAATTGATTGTGATCTACTGCTACATTCGCTTCTTCAAACATTGGTGCTAATTCATATTGACCAGGCGCTACTTCATTGTGACGCGTACGAATAGGAATACCTAGTTGATGACATTCTTGTTCGAGGTCTAACATATATTGATACACTCTATCTGGAATGGTACCGAAATAATGATCTTCTAATTGTTGACCTTTAGCTGGAGCATGACCAATTAAAGTTCTACCACTCAACACTAAATCGGGACGAGCATAAAATAATGCTTCATCAATTAAGAAATATTCTTGTTCCCATCCTAAAGTTGGAATTACTTTCGTAGCATGACGATCAAACATATTGATTACAGGTAAAGCTGCTTGCTCTAAATAAGCCATTGATTTTAATAATGGAGCTTTATAATCTAATGCTTCACCGGTATATGAAATAAATATAGTAGGGATACATAATGTTTTTCCATTTCCTCTTCCAATAATAAATGCTGGAGATGTTGGATCCCAAGCTGTATAACCTCTTGCTTCGAATGTTTGACGAATCCCTCCATTCGGGAAAGAAGAAGCATCTGGTTCTTGTTGCACTAATGCATCGCCACCAAATGTTTCAATCGATTTAAAATTGCCTGTGGGCATAAAAAAACTATCATGTTTTTCTGCAGTAGCACCTGTTAATGGCTGGAACCAGTGTGTATAGGAATTCGCCCCTTTTTCTGCAGCCCAAGTTTTCATAGATGATGCCACTTGATCTGCAATAGAACGATCTAATTTAGTACCATTTTTAATAGCGTTTTTAACGCTTTTGTATACATCTGTAGGTAAGTAATTTTGCATTACCTCATCGTGAAACACCATACTAGCAAAGTAATCAGATACTTTTACCGATGGTAACTCTACGATAATTTCTTCTCTGTTTTGGGCTTGTTGTAAAGATTGGAAACGAGTATTTTTCATATTATTTAAATATTTTAGGATTTATTCGACAAAATTAGAGCATTTTGTATAAATAATTAAAATATTTTTGGTGAAATGTGCAAAAAAGAGGGTATTTGTGCAAAATAATTGAATTATTTCAACAACTTTTCAAATTTTCTCCAAATGGAAAGAGGAAAAAGCAAGGCTAAAACTATAGCCAAGAATAATAAGCCTGGCATTTTATAACGCATCAATGCCCCAAAATTCATAGAGACTACTCCTGCTAAAAGATACAACAATTGTACTCCTATATAAATCGAAATCAATATGGCTTGTTGTAATAACGTATAGCTTGACTTATACATAAATAGATAGATGATACAAAATATAAGTAGTAGCAATGCTATATAATTCTCCACACAAGCAAGCAACATAAATGGATTGCTAATCTCCCAAGGAAAAGGCCTGTAAAAGGAAACGATATGCGCTTTAAGCAAGATATCAAAATATAATTTAGACAGACTTAATTGCGAAGTAGTAATCATATAATTGCTACCCGAAACTACTGCATTGTTTAAAGTTTCAAAAGCTGCTATTTTTTGTTGCATTACATATAGCGGACTAAAACTTCCACCCCATTTACTTAAAGTAGTAAAAGCAATCAGCAGTATTATAAGTACTATAAAAGTGTTTCGTAGTAGATGCTGGTAATTTTGTAAACGATAGAAGGAATAAATTGCAAATACAAAAAACAATAAAAATGCAATATATATTTTCAGTAAAAACAATAAACTAATACACAATACAACCATGATTAAGTATATCATTTTCTTATTCTGTAGATATTGCTGTGCTTGATATACTGCCATTCCAACTAAAAACAAAATCAATGGTTCTTTCAATAATCCACTTCCCCAAAACAATACCGATGGACATAAAAAAATAGCTAATAATAAAATCCTTTTACGCTCTGTAAAACTAGTTGCTATACTTTTATATAAGGCCCAAAGTCCGGTGAACGCTAAGAAATTAATAATCAAGCCATGTACCCAAATATTGCCAAACGAAATAAAGCGACATATAAAATTAAATAGAATAATAAAGCGATGACTATTCTCATAACGTAAATCACTGCTCATAAACCAATGATTTATTTTAGTATTATAATACAGTGCAGTAGGATTCATATCTGATCGGGAGAGCACTTGTATAAAAGCATGTGGATCTTTCCATAAACAGTCAAACAGATAATTGGCATCATCAAAATATTTATACATATCTGCATTTTGTCGCTCTGGATAATAATAGGTATATACCCAGTAAAAGCCTATAAATGCTAGTATTTTCAAAGAGTATAAGCCTATTACAAATGAACTTGATACTTGTTCGTCTTTAAAAAATGGCAAGCGATAAAGGATGTATATACCTAACAAATAAAAACAAAGCGCATATAAAATAGCTAAAATCATTTATATACTTTTTTTAATTGTTCTACAATATCGAGAACTGCTGGACAAACAATCGTATTCTTATGTGTGAGGTCCAAGATTTGATACATTCTTTTTCTATCAGTATGCGGATATTCACGGCAGGCGGTTGGTCGACTTTCATATACCATACAATAATTTTCATGATCTAAAAATGGACAAGGAGAAGATTTGAGTACATAATCATTATCTTCATCGATGCGTAAATACGTATCTATAAAGGTTTGTACTTTCATCTTCAAATGCTTTGCTACTCGTTCTATATCTTTTTGATAAAAAATAGGGCTGGTCGTTTTGCAACAATTAGCGCAATCCAAGCAATCGATACGTTCAAAAGTTTCAAGATGTAATTCATGAAATTGATCATCTAAATCTTTTGGTTTTTTCTTTTTTAATTTAGCTAAAAAGTCTTTGTTTTCATTCGACTTTTGTTGAGCTTGTGCCTTATGTTTTTCTAAATCAATCATGCGCTAATTATAAAATTGTGGCATACCATTTCATTTTTTCTATCATCGCAGAAAATCCATTATTTCGCTGACTACTTAAATGCGCTCTCAAATCTAATCGATCTATAACAGAGAAATCATATGCTAAAATAGTATTGGCTGTTTCGCCACTAAGCAATTGTACTAATATCGCAACCAAGCCTTTCGTGATAATGGTATTACTATCAGCTTCGTAATAGATCAAATCGTCTTTCTTATAAGCTCTAAGCCATACAGCACTCTGACAGCCTTTTACTTGATAATTTTCTTGATGATAGATGGGATCTAATGCAGGTAATTTTTTACCTATATCCATAATCAATTCATACTTATCCAATGGATCTTCAATCCATTCAAAGGTTTCGTATAAGGTATTTTCTTTTTCTTGTAAACTAGTACTCATTTTTATATTCAATTAGAATAGGTGCTTCAATTAATGTAGTCTTTAAAGTATCTTTTGTGGTAGCAGTCATAGAGGCTACATCGGGTGTCCAATCACAAACTTCGCGTACACCAATCGGATAAATAGTGATACTATCTTTTTGAATATGCATACGCAAAATATTTTTAAATCCTTCGTATCGTAAACTACTGAAGGCTTCATTATCATGATTGCCTAATATTAGATTGGTTAGTACGAGATGTATTCCAAAGATAGTACTAACAGCAAAACCACCGGCTAATAATATTTCGATTTGCAACATAATCTTATCAAATGGTTTAGGTAAAGCCCAATGAATATGAGACACCGCCCACAATACCAAATAAAACACAAAAATTTGTATTGCTCCATGCATTGCACTGCCTATCTTATATATACTTGGCTGGTATTTTAAGTTGGTAGGAATATTGGCGATATTATATAAGAATAAAATCAATAAAATATTAAATCCTAATAAGATTAAATTATTAATATACAATTGCCCTAACTCATAAAAAAATGCTTTAAATTGAAAGAAAGGCACGGCAGCAATATAATCTATAAATGTTTTAGATTCATTAATTCCATAGGCTTTGCTTTGAATAATCCAAGCGATAAGCAAGAACGCCGCTCCCATATAAACACTAAATGTTTTATTATACCAAGGGAATAAAAAGTTTTTAAACAATAAGGCTTTACTTTCTTTTTTAGAAGGAAATGTTTGTTGCAATGCAATATCGCCTTCTCTTAAATCCTTTATTTGATCGGGCAAGTTATGTGTAGGATGTAAAAAAGCTCCTCCTCCTCCACTGGTGATTTTTTGAGTTTTGATTTCTTTATTGGTCGATGTATATCTGCTATAGTGATGTAAGTCGCCTGTTAAGGTAGCAACATATTCAAAAGGTTTTAATTCATCTTGTAAAAATCGATTTTCAAAATAACGCAAACTTTTATAGCCTGCATTAGTGCCATTAGCAAAGTATACCCAACTAGGTTCGGCGGTACATAAAATGACTTTACTTCCTATATCCATTTTATTTTTGATGCGTTCAAAATACTCTAATTGCATTTGATCAATATCTGCTTCCAGTTGAATATCGATTGCCCAAATCCACCAATTATGAGGCAATTGCAACGCGAAGTAACTTCTGGTTTGAACCGTTTTCCAATTCCCAATAAAACGTTGTTGGCAAAATACTTTTAAAAAATTGGTCAATCCATCATACCAATCGTGATTTCCGGGCACTGCGTATAAATGCGGATGATTGCTGGCTGCATTATAAGGAAAAGCCATTTGATAAGGACCTTTGAATCTATTTTTATATTCTTCACGCGTAGCAGTTGGATATACCTGATCACCGCCTAATATCAATATTTGGGCTCTAGGTAATGGCTGTTTATCTACTTCGATATTCGCTTGAGCTAAAAGATGCGCCATTGTATAGGTACTATCAAAACCATCCCCTAAATCGCTCATATAATCGACCCAAATCTCCTCTTGTTTTGAATAATCAAATACTTCATTTTTATCAGAAGCCAAGGTGCTCATGATTTCTCGTTTATCAGCAAAGGAGCCAAACAATTCTGACACAATACTTCGAATGCCGGTAGCTGCAAGTTGAGGAATATGATACCACGAAACCATTTCTTGTGGCTCGAATGATTGAATATCGTTCTTATCCATGAATACCATTTTCTTGGGATTCAGTAGGATATTTTTTATTTTTTCAGAATTGATACGTTGCATGCTTGGTTTAGTAATTCATGGTTAAACTACAAGTAAATAAATCTTTAACGGCTCCTGCAAAATGTATATTTCCAGTATATATATTATGTACACTGTCGAAGTGTAAATCACTAATCCAATATATCCAAGCATCAGAAGGAATGAATTTATTATTGGTGACAATAATTTTTTTATTCAATCCACTGAGTGCATATTCGTGTCGTTCGAAGTGCATGGTTTTTGCCTCAGATGGAATCCATTGCATTTTTTGAAAAGCCTCTTCATCAAAATCTTTAAATACTAAAGGTTCTATTTGTATCACTAAAGAGTCTTTATCGGCAGGCAAAATAAAAGGAAAAGAAATACTTCCCACACGAGGTGCAGTGCTCCATTCTTTAAATCGATTACTTCCATCTTTCGTAAACTCAAATAACCATCTGGTTTGGTTGGTATTATTTTGAGTGGTAGGATTCAAATCCATCCACCACAACCATTCATAGGGATGAATCTCTACCCCACAATGATGATTGCAATCAAGACATAAGGGACCATATACGCCCATCGTGGGACGAGCTTCGCCGATATTGATATGTGTAGACGTGTTTGTCGGACGAAGAGTAGGATAAAACTGTGCGTTTAATGCGGCGCGTGAAGCTCTATCAGGCGTATTTTCGCAGTGTAATCTATATTGACTAATGCTTTCTAATGTAGGTGGTATAAAAGGAGCTTTCGTTAAAGCTTCTTTAGATAGTCGGCGATGTAACTTTTTAGTGTATTGATACGCTTCCCAATCGATATCAATATATTTTTGAAGATGAGGAATAATATCCATATTGATATCAAACTCTGTAAATTGTTCTTCGTCGCTCATAGAGAACTCACGCTTCAAAGTACCCACTACTTTATGTCGGTGATAGTCTACGCTAATCCAATGATAGCCTAATACATGAATCATCCAACCCACCATAAATAAGCGGTGGTGTTGGTATTTACGAACAATGATAGAATCAATAGTATTAGGTTCTACTAAGTCAATAATTTTTTCATTGATGAATGAATCCTGACGAAGCTCTTCTTTTGATTTTAGTAAATAAGAATAAGACTCATTGGATAATTTTTTATCGTATGATACATTGAGTTTAAATTGCGCAGATAGGCTTAAAGTACTAGTAATAAAGAAAAACAAAATGATTTTTTTCATGATTTAAAAGTACTAGTTTTTTAGGTACTATAAAAAAAAAGGTTCGCCACTTGGCGAACCTTTGTTCATTTTCATGACTGGGCTTACTTATTTTATAATTTCTATTTTTTTATGAACGAATTGACCATTCATTTCAATACTTATATAGTATATGCCATTCCCTAAAGTATTCAAATCAAGTTGTGTTTGTTTCGCTTGACTAGCTTTTGTATATACCGTTTGACCTAATGCATTTTGAATGCTAATAGATTCCATGGTGTATGTAGGACTAACAAGCATTAATACTTGACTAGCTGGATTAGGATATGCTGTGATGCTTGCTTCCAATTTAGCGATGTCTTCAATAGCTGTAGACTTTTGTGGATCTAAGTATAAGGTATCATTGATGGCATCAAGCTCAACCGTATCCGCTGATTTGGTGATTGCTAAATAGTTACCAATATTCAATGGACAATTAGCAATACCTGAAAGATTATCGGTAGTAACAAAACTGATGGTTGCTAATTTACCGTACCCATTTTTATTGATATGATCGGTACGACTAGCGCCGATATCAATACGAGCATTATCAAAAAGATTTTTCTGGAAGGAAACTAAATTACTACCTAAAGTACCTAACCAAGAACCCGTATAATTGATATTAATGGTATTGGTATCAATTAAAGTAGGGTCGAAATGAAATTCTAAAACTATAGACGAAATACTATCGATAGGTTTAGTGGCATCGCCTAATAATACATCTACAGATACCACTGTGCTGGTTCCACATGTATCATAATTCGCATGTAAGGTGATATTTGGGATAGTTGGATCATCGGCACGACTACCACTACCACTGCCATTACCTCTAAAGTGAATCAATCCATAGTTGGAGATAAGTGGTGCAAAATCTAAATAATCAACCACTCCATTACCGTCGCAATCAGAATGTTTACTATTTACTGGCGTCCATCCCCATGAGGTAGTTGCCCAATCAGTAGCTGTTTGTCCAACCCATGTAGTTGTAGCACCTGCTCTTACACTGCCTGTATCACCCATCGCATTAGCGATATATAAGAAATCGTACATATTAGCTATACCATCTGCACTAGCATCACCTGGCCAAACAAGATTATAACAAGCAGCACCCGTTACAGTAAAAGTATACGTGAATGAATGACCACAAAAATCAGTTACATTACATATATACGTATTAGCACTATCAATAGGTAAATACGCTGTTGAATCTGGAAGGGTACTGATAAAGCCTCTACCCATGGCACTCCAAACGTAGGATGCAGCTCCAAGTCCAACAAATAAAGTAGTGGTATCTCCATAACATAAATTTATGACACGAGATGTTGGGTATTCAGGATAATAGGTGGTATTTGCAATTACTACAAAAGTATCATACAAAGTTCCGCAGGCTGCATAAGTAGTAGCACACCAGTATAATCCAGGAGTATTTACATCTATAAAGTCGGCTGTAGTGCCATCACTCCAAAGATATGAATCCGCACCGCTATTTGCCATTAAATCGTGCATAAAAGTATCACAGATATATAAGGTATCTTTTTTAGAAGCAAAAGGAATTACAGGTACTGTAACCATATCGCTACATCCACTTCCTGTTGTAAGCGAACCTGTAACAATACCTGTATAGCCAGTTACTAGAAATGAATCGCCGCCTAAACTAGTGGCAGGTGTAAATGTTAGGGTATAAGAAGGCACATCAGAAGTTACAGTGGTATGAATAACGGTATTACCTGTACAATAGGTATTAACTGCATCAATGTTTATGGAACATCTTGATTGGGCATTTGTATTAATAGTTAGTATACTAGCTAGTAGACAAATTAAGCATGTAAAAAAGTTTTTATTATTCATGTTTTATAATTTTATAAGACAAAAGTAAGTAGTAAAAACAGGTATATTTTGACCATTATTTTTCTTTTGTCAATTATTTTTATTTGTTTTATTTTTTTATTTTAGTATAAAAGTATTAATTTTATTGTGTTTTTAGTAATCCATTTTTATATATTTGTCAAATGTATCATTCCAAAGCCATTTCTTATTTACATAGTTTTTCTCGAAACGAGTGGCATGCTTTTTTAGCGATGCTCCCATCTTTACATGCAAGTAAATATAAAGATATTAGTCCATTAATACAGTATTTAGAAAACCTTTATCCCAATTGGGATGAGCAAACATTGGAGAAACAGGTCTATTTTAAAAAAGCCTATCCCAAAAAGAAGTATGACGATAAGTTGGTACGATATCAATTGTCTTATTTAAAGGGATATATCGAACAATTCTTGGTGATACAATCGGTATTCAAGAATAAATTATTATACCAAACACAATTAGAACAAGAAATTTTAGAGCGAAAATTATTTCATCAGTACAGCGCTATACATGAAAAAAGTAAAGAGGAGTTAGCCAAACGTCCTATACGAGATGCCGAATATTATTATCAGGCCTATCAATATGAGTTATTGCAATTGACCTATCATTCGATGACTCATACTCGAAATGAGAAAAACAATATTGAACAAGTATTGAAAAATTTAGATAGTTTTTATCTCGCCAAAAAATTACAAATAGCCAGTGAAGTAATCAATATTCGGAATATTTTGTCTACTGATTATACCATGTTTATGTTGGATGAAATCATGGCGTATCTATCACATCATGCCTACAATGAAACACCCGTTATTCAAGTTTATTTACTCATTATACGCACCTTGCAAGATCCTGAAGAAGAAACACATTATTTGCAATTAGAGCAGTTATTAAAAACCTATATGCAACAGTTCACCCGAAAAGAACTGTATGAAATTTATCAGTACTTACAGAATTATTGTATTAAAAAAATCAATTTAGGCGCTATCGCTTATCAGCAAAAATTATTTGAGAATTATCAGACGCAAATGGAGAATGATATTTTGATTTATAGTGGACAGATATCGCAATGGGATTTCAAAAACATAGTGACTATAGCACTGCGCATGCAAGCCTATGATTGGGCGGAAAGTTTTATTATGAAATACAAAAACTATATACCTGAAGAACATAAAGAGAATGCCTATTCCTATAATTATGCGAATGTATTATTTAGAAAAGGACAATATGATAAATCTTTAAAACTACTCCAGAAAGTGAATATGACCGATGTATATTATAAATTAGATGCACGCAGTATGTTATTAAAAACCTATTATGAATTGAATGAGTATGCTACTTTGCAATATCATGCACAAGCCTTTAAAAAATTTCTTCGTCGCGACAATATTATATCTCCCTATCAAAAAGAAATTTATAGCAATATGATTAGTTATGTGATGAAAATGCAACAAGCCAAAGGCATTAAATTGAAGATTAAAAAAATACAAAAAGAAATTGAATTGGCTACTAAAACCGCTGATATCGCTTGGCTTAAAGAAAGTGTGAAGAGATTGTAGATAAAGTAAAATATAAGAGATAGTAATCATTTCATTAATAGAAAAGTACCTGAAAATATTTCTTTTTTATCGTCGTTATAAGTAACTTCTATTTGATAAGTATAATTATCTGTTGTCATTTCTTTCCCTTTGAATTTTCCATCCCATCCTTGTCCAATACCATTTTGTTGATTCTCGTTTTGATACACTTTTTCTCCCCATCTATCCCAAATTGTAACAAACATGGACTTTGCTCCTAATATTTGAATATCAAATGTTTCATTTTTACTATCTCCATTTGGTGAGAACACTGTAGGTATAAATACTGATTTATCTTGTTTAACGAAGACTGTAATTGTATCTGTAGAGCTACAAGAATCTTCGTTTATAGCTGTTACTGTATATAAAGTTGTTTCTTCAGGCGCACTAGTTATTGAATTACATATTGGTGTACTATTACATGTTATTATATCATATGGAGTCCATATATAATTAATTATTGGAAAAACAGAGGTTGATGTTGCTGTAAGCGTAACTTTATCACCTTGACTAATAATGTTATTGGAAGCAGTTAAATCTATCGAATATCCAATAGGTACTGTAATATTGACTGATTCAAAAACACTACAAGCATTGAAGTCTCTCACTTCAACAATATATGATCCTGCATTTAAATTAAAAAATGAATTAGTACTTTGTAATACACCATTTAAATAATATGTATAAGGGGAAACTCCACCAGTTGCATTAATCGTAATACTTCCATTATTATTTGAAGTACAAGTACTATTTACAATATCTAAATTAATTGCTAATGGTGAAATATTTACACGTAACTTCTGCACTCTTACACTATCACAAGTATAATAATAATAAGTAGCAGTAACATCATAAGTACCGGTATCACTATAAATATGTTTTGGATAAAATGAAGTATCACCTTTCCCATCGCCAAAATCCCATATTATTTTACTCATCCAGCTTGTATCACTTATATGAAATCTAATTGTATCATCAATGCAATTATGAATAGCATAAATTTTGGGTAATTGGAAATAATAGATGTTTTGGAGACCATATGAATTATATGGACTTATTCCTTTAACAATATAATTATTTAGTTGAATCCTTGTATTTAAAGTATCACTAGGTTCAACTATTAAATTTATTGAAGAATTTGAAGTATTTAGAATATAAATGTTATAATCATTGCCTATTTGCATACCTCTAGACTCTATTAACGTATTATTTATAATAGATTTTGAATTATTTATGTCTGTTATATTTTCACTTACTATATTAAATCTATAAATTCCATTATTTGATATATATAAATATTTACTATTATCTGAAAACTCACAACCATATGAATTAAATAAAGTACTATCCTTGTAGATTAAGTTTAATGTGCCAAGAAGATTATTAAATTTAAATAATTCAATTCTTCCATTATTAATACAAGAACATAAGTACTTTGAATTAAACGAAAATTTTAAATAACCTGGGCCAATATCAGTTCTTGGAGAATAATCATATCCAATATTTGAAAATATGCTATCTATAATACCTGATGGTGTTAATAAATATGAAATATACTTATTGATTAAAAGATTTCTTGAAACTATCCAAATATCTCTTTGATTAGAATGAAAAGTGGCTGCAATTTTTTCACAACTTGGATTTAATAACAACGTATTCTTTGAACTTGGAATAATATCGCCTAAACCACTATTCAAATTCATGTCAACTATACTATAACATAATCCTTTGTAATTTGGCGTTGTATAATCTTCTCCCATACTTGTAGTAAATAAATAATATATATTTAAATTACCTGGTTGTTTTACTATACAAGCACTTTGAGTACTACTCCAACCTCCACCCAACCCATTTCCATTTGGCATTAAATTATGATTCTTATTCCAAACGTTTACCCCATTTGTATAGAATAATAAGTTTCCTTCTTTGTCAGAAATTGTTGCACAACCTTCTACAGAATTGATGTTTGATTTTTCTAGTAGAGGTGGTTTATAATTAAAATTAAGCATATTACTATCCCCAAAACACCAAATATTATTTTCTCCTTGACTTAATACATTATTTGTAAAAAAAATGAATAATAATATTAGCCGAAAATTATTTTTATACTTTTTGATTAATACTTTAATGAAATACATTAAATTTAGTTTTTGAGGTAAAACCTAAGTGTATAAACAATATAAAGACTATGTGTTTTTTTCATGATTTTAAGAGATTATCTTATTGTATAATTTGGATTGATTTAACTAGTTATTTTAAATTTGACAAATTAATATAAGTTAGTATGCTAATTTAATGAAATTATTTTAATTAACTTATAATCAGATATAATCATTTAAATTTAATAGGCACCCTACAAAAAGTACTTGTACATTGCACATTATTTAGTAGGTTTGTAGACGCAATGATATCATTTGTTTATCCTACTTTTTTATGGGCTTTGGCTGCACTAGCTATCCCTATCATAGTGCATCTATTTCAATTTAGGCGATATAAAAAAGTTTATTTCTCCAATACTGGATTCTTAAAAGAATTGCTCGAAGAAAGCAATAATGCACAAAAAATAAAACGCTTACTGATTTTATTAGCCCGTTGTTTAGCTATCCTCTTTTTAGTATTGGCTTTTGCACAACCATTTATTCCAAGTGCAAACGACCAAAAAAAAGGACCCATTGGGGTAAGTATTTTTGTAGATAATTCATTTAGTATGCAAAGTCATGCCAGCGACCAAACGCTATTAGATAAAGGGAAAGCACTCGCTATCGATATTGCCAATACCTATGCTAATGACGTACGTTTTCAATTAATCACACAAGATTTTTCGGGCAAACAGCAACGATTATATAGCAAAGAAGATTTTATTGAACAAGTAAAAAACATCGAAGTGAGTGCTGGTTCACATAGCCTTGATGAAATACATAAACGTCAGGTGAATGCATTAGCTACCGAACGTTTTGATAATAAAAAAATCTATATCATTTCCGATTTTCAAAAGAATATGGGCATTTGTAGTAATGATTCTTTGCATGAAATGAATTTAGTCAGTATAGCAGCTGTTGCTCAAAAAAATATTTATATCGATAGCGCCTGGCTTGAAAATCCTTTGTGTGTAGTGGGACAAAACAATAAGCTTTTGGTACATATTGTAAATGAGAGTGATGAAACAATTGAAAAGCTTCGAGTTTCGATGCGATTAAATAAGCAACAAAAAGCCATCAGTACACTTGCTATGGCGCCTCATAGTGCTGCTATCGACACCTTACAATTCAATCAAAATACAAGCGATTGGAATCAAGTACAAATCAGTATTGAAGATTTTCCTATTCAATTTGATAATACTTATTTTGTTTCTTTTTATGTATATAAAGCCATACAAGTTCAAAGTATTGATGGGTTGGGAAATAATAAATACATCAATGCATTAAGTAGTATTGGTACATTTTTTAAAACAACCAGCAATTCGATTGATCAAATTAATTATAGCAGCTTCCCGCAACAGCAATTAATTATTATTAGCAATGTCAAAGAATTGAGTAGTGGTTTGCAAAATGAATTAAAAAAATATATAGAACAAGGAGGACACATAGCGCTATTCCCTGCTAAGGAAGCGAATATCAGCAATCTGAATAGTTTTTTGAATAGTATACAAGCAGCAACATTTACTAAAAGTAATGCTAGTAGTAAAGAAGTTAAATCGATAAATACATCGTCTTCATTACTCAATGATATTTTCGAAAATGCCTCTCAAAATAATATGAGCTTACCTCAAACAAGCTTCAGTTTTGAGAGTAATACAAATACAGTACATCAATCAGAAAAGATCATGAGCTTTGCAGATGGGCAATCGTTTATGACAGCTTATACGGTTGGTCAAGGGAAAGCCTATATCTTCCATGTGCCCTTAGATATGAGTGTATGTAATTTACCTATGCATGCTTTATTCTTACCCCTATTATTTAAAATGGCTATTGATGGCAATACTTTTAAAGAAATTCAATATACCATTGGAGCTAAAAAAAGTATTTTGATACCAACTTATAGCAATACAATAAGTGAGAGTAGTTTGAAGGTAAAAGGTCAAGGAATTGAATTTATACCCGAGCAGAGTTTAGTCAATAATCAAGTAATCATTGATGTTAGAGATCAGGTGACTGAGGCTGGTATTTATCAAATCAATGAATCGAATCAAACAAATATCATCGCTTATTTTGCTATGAATTATAATCGCCAAGAGAGCGACATGCAATTTTATAGCAACCAGGATTTAGCGGCACAATATGCGCATCAAAACACTCGATTTTATGAAGGCAATATGGGGAGTATTGCACATGAAGTAAAAGAAAATAATAGAGGTATCGTGTTATGGAAACTTTGCATTATCTTTGTGCTATTGTTTCTATTGGTAGAGATTTTATTGATTCGATTCTGGAAAACAACATCCAATAATTAATATATAAACTATGCAACTATTACTCAAAAATGCACTTATTATAGATTCAGGTTCCAGTCATCATTTGAGCAGAAAAGATATTTATATAGTACATGGAGTAATCAATAAAATTGCTACAGATATTGAAGTGGACGATTCTTGTCAAATTATAGAATCCCCTAATTTATGTGTCTCAAAAGGTTGGTTCGATTTAAATGCAACCATTCCTGATCCTGGATTTGAACAACGAGAAGATTTAGTAAGTGCTGCTAAGAGTGCAGCCAGTGGAGGTTTTACTTGTGTGGCTATGATGCCCAATACTCAACCAAGTATTCATTCAAAAACAGAAATTGAATATATCAATAATAAATCATTAGGAACTATCATAAACTTCTACCCTATTGGTGCAATCACTAGACATACGGCAGGTAAAGATTTAACGGAGATGCATGATATGTATGAAAGTGGTGCGATTGCCTTTTCGGATGGGAATCATGCCATACAGAATAGTGGCTTATTATTGCGTAGTTTAGAATATGTAAAAGCATTTGAAGGCATTATTTTTCATCATCCTGAAGATGAATCTATTTCACAAAAAGGGCATATGCATGAAGGACCGATGAGTATTCAATTAGGCTTACATGCTTCTCCAGCGATTGCGGAAAGTGCTTGTGTAGCTAGAGATATTCATTTGTTAGAATATACTCAATCACGTTTACATTTTATTGATATATCTACGAAAGAGAGCGTGGATTTGATTCGAAAAGCCAAAGCACAAGGATTGCAAGTAAGTGCTTCGGTGAATGCCTATAATTTATTTATGAATGCTGATAGTTTAATTTCATTTGATTCGAATCTGAAAGTGAATCCTCCTTTGCGTGATATCGCTGATATAGAAGCCTTGATACAAGGGATAAAAGATGGCACGATTGATACAATCTGTTCGGCACATCAACCATTAGATGAAGAGTGTAAAAACTTAGAATTTGATTTGGCAGATTATGGAATGATAGGATTTGAAACTTGTTTTGCTATAACGAATAGCGTATTAAGAGAGCAACTAAGCACCGAACAAATCGTGGCTTTATTCACGAGTGGGGCGGAGAAAGTAATAGGTGAATATTGTTATAGTATAGAAGAAAATAGCAATGCTTGTATGAGTATCTTTGACCCTGAAAAAAGATGGGTTTTTAATGAATCACATATCCATTCGAAATCGAAAAACACGCCATTTATTGGGTTTGATTTTGTAGGTAAAGTGATTGGTATCATCAATAAACGAAAATTACATTTAAACGAACACTAGAACACTCTCCTTGCCATTGATGCATTCCAATTCAAATTGGATAAACCAGAAAAAAAAAGTATTTTTGAAACTATTAAAAATAAATACATGAAATCAAGTCCACTTAAAATTGCGATTATCGGTTCATTATTGGTAATCATTTTTGCATTAATCATGCATTTCACAGGAAATTCATACAATAAAGCTGTAAGCTATATTACTTATTTGATTGTTGTAGGAACTATCGTAACGAGTATTTATTTATACAAGAAAAACGACATGAATGATTCGATGAGTTTCAGAGAGGGCTTTTGGGCAGGTATGCAAGCAACTTTAATTTTTGCGGTGATTGGTTGTATCTGGATGGTGGTTTATATCAAAGTAGTGAATCCAGAATTTATGTCGGTGATGAAACAAATGCAAATGGATGAAATGATGAAACGAGGAATGACGGATGAACAGATGGAGAAAACGCTTCCAATGATGGAAAAATTCATGTCATTACCATTTATGATTGTAAGTGCATTATTGATGTATACGGTATTTGGAGCTATTACATCATTAATTACTTCAGCTATTATGAAAAATAGAAGTAGTAATGACTTACCTACACAATAATAATTTATGCAAGTTTCGATAGTTATTCCATTATTTAATGAAGAAGAATCTTTACCCGAATTATGTTCGTGGATAGAGCGTGTGATGAAAGCCAATCAGCTGAGTTATGAAATACTCATGATTGATGATGGAAGTAAAGATAAATCATGGCAAGTCATTGAAACATTAAGCAAAGAGAATAGCGCTGTCAAAGGCATGAAATTTACGCGCAATTATGGTAAATCTGCCGCATTATATGTTGGTTTTGAGCAAGCAGAAGGTGATGTGGTGATTACGATGGACGCCGATTTACAGGATAGTCCGGATGAAATACCAGAGTTATATAAAATGATAATAGAGTCGAAATTTGACTTAGTAAGTGGTTGGAAACAGAAGCGATATGATAATACGTTTACTAAAAATTTACCTTCCAAATTGTATAATGCTACTAATCGATTGATTACGGGAATTAAGTTGCATGATATGAATTGTGGATTGAAAGCCTATCGTAAAGAAGTAATTAAGAGTATTGAAGTATATGGTGAAATGCATCGATTCATACCTGTACTAGCTAAAAATGCTGGGTTTTCAGCTATTGGCGAAAAAGTAGTCAGTCACCAGGCACGTAAATATGGAGTTTCTAAATTTGGTTGGGAACGATTTATCAATGGATTTTTAGATTTATTGAGTGTTACTTTTATGACTCGCTTCGCCAAAAAACCGATGCACTTATTTGGTTCATTAGGAATATTGAGTTTTATATTTGGGTTTGGTTTATTAGGCTATTTAACGATTGATAAAATATTTTTCCATGAATATGGAATGACAACCAAACCTATCTTCTACTTTGGTATTATGATATTAATTATTGGGGTTATGTTATTCTTATCAGGATTTTTAGCTGAGTTAATCACTCGAAATTCATCCGATAGAAATCATTATTTGATTTCAAAAAAGATTGGTATCTAATTTTTTTTCGCTATTTATTTTTCTTATTTACAAAGTAGATAATAGTTAATACTATTGCTACTAGTATAAATATCAATGCCAATAATAAAAAAATCAATTGTTTATTGATGAAGTTATTAGCTTCTAAAGATTTTATTTGAGCAGTAACATCAATAGATGGATCGAGTTTTTTGGCTTTTTCTAAATCTTGAATCGCTAAATCATATTGTTTTGTTTGTTCATAACAAGTAGCACGTTCTTTTAGCACATCTACTTGTGTTGAATCGATTTGAAGGGATTTGCTATAAGAAAGAATAGCTTTTTTATACTCTTTGAGCATGTATAAGGATTTGCCTTCATTGGCAAATATCTCGGCATCTGTTGCGCCTAAAGCAATGGATTTGCTTACATTTTCATAGGCTTTTTGGTAATCGCCATGCATATAATAACACATACCTATACCGTTATACGCATTGATTTCATGTGCTTTATCTGAAAGTAATTGCAAATAATATTGGTTGGCTTGTTCGTAGTTTTTAAGATAATAATAAGCGTCTGCTTTTGTATTGATAGCATCATACAAAGTAGGTTCGATAGCTAAAGCTTTATCTACTTCTTCTAGAACTTTAGTATAATATTTAGCATCATAATAGATGATTGCTTTATTATTATATGCAATAGCAATATTAGGATTAATAGCTAAAGCCGAATCGTACAATTGTAAGGCTTTATCTTTATTGTTGATTCGATAATTGCATACCCCATCTAGGATATACGCATCCGCATTGGTAGGATTTAATAGATGTGCATTTAGAAAGTCTTCCAGCGCAGCAGTAGTGTTTCCTAATTCCATTTTACATCGACCTATATTGGCCAATACCATATCATCTTTGGGATTCAAGGCATATGCAAATTCTAAATCAGCTAAGGCATTTTCATATTCATTGATACAGATATAAGCAAGACCTCTATAATTATGCGCATTGATATTACGCTCATCGTTCATTATCACAGTATCACAAGAAGCAATACAAGCTGTATAATTTTTTTGAGTAAATAAAGTACTATAGTTTTGATTATCTACCAATGCAAATACAGAAGTACTCAATAGTAATAATACTATGAATGGCATTGAAGAAAAATTAAACGATAGCACTTTTTTAAGCATTATATAATGGGAATTGTTTCATAAAAGCATTCACTTCTGTTTTTACACGAGCAATAGTAGCTTCATCATCTGCATTTATTAATATAGCATCTATCCAATCTACGATTGTTTTCATATGTGCTTCTTGCATTCCTCGAGTGGTGATAGCTGCAGCACCTATACGAATACCAGAGGTTATAAAAGGCGATTTATCATCGAAAGGAACCATATTTTTATTGATAGTAATATCTGCTTTTACAAGTGTATTCTCTGCTTTTTTACCACTGATGTTTTTGTTTCTTAAGTCGATTAACATCATATGATTATCTGTTCCACCACTAACAATATGATAGCCTAAATCGGTAAATGCTTTGGCTAGAGCTTGCGCATTTTTTTGAACTTGTAATGCATAGGTTTTATATTCGGGTTGTAAAATTTCGAAGAAGGCAACCGCTTTAGCAGCTATGACATGCTCTAGTGGCCCCCCTTGAATACCAGGGAATACAGCAGTATCTAATAAAGCAGTCATCATTTTAATTTCTCCTTTAGGAGTGGTATATCCCCAAGGATTTTCGAAATCTTGTCCCATAACAATCAATCCACCTCTAGGACCACGTAAGGTTTTGTGTGTTGTGGTAGTAACAATATGACAATGAGGAATTGGATTGTTTAATAATTTAGCTGCAATTAAACCAGCAGGATGTGAGATATCAGCTAATAAAATAGCTCCCACTTTATCGGCAATACTTCTAAAACGAGCATAATCCCAATCTCTTGAATAAGCGCTAGCACCACAAATGATCATTTTAGGTTTTACTTCTAGGGCTTTAGCTTCTACTTTGTCCATATCGATAATCCCTGTAGCTTGTTCCACACCATAAAAATGAGGTGCATATACTTGACCTGAAAAATTTACAGAAGAACCATGACTTAAATGTCCACCATGACTTAAATCAAAACCTAAAATGGAATCGCCAGGTTTTAAGCAAGCGTGCATCACCGCCATATTTGCTTGCGCGCCGCTATGAGGCTGTACATTGGCCCATACAGCACCAAAAATTTCCTTAGCTCTATCAATAGCTAACTGTTCACTTTCATCTACAAATTGGCAACCACCATAATATCTTTTAGTAGGATAGCCTTCAGCGTATTTATTGGTTAAGCAAGAACCCATAGCTTCCATCACTTGTTTGCTGGTGAAATTTTCAGAAGCAATTAATTCGATGCCTTCTTCTTGGCGGTGTAGTTCTTTTTGTATGATATTAAAAAGGGCTGTATCTCGTTGCATAGTCATATCGTATAGATTTAATATACAAAGGTAATAGTTTTCAGTTGAATGACTATTGAATATACATTCAAAAAAAGGAAGGATATACAGATAAGATGGTTGATAAAAAATAGATTTAAATTATTAAACTTCTAAAAAATGGATTAATTTTGGGCTATCAAAATATCAAGTTTATGTCTGAAAAACCAGAATTATCAAAAGGAATGTATTGGGGCTTATTCGTATTAGGATTAGCTGCTTGTGTTGGATTTTTATTTTTTGGAAGTCCTTGGTTTTGGACTACCTTACCATTCCTTTTAACAGGACTTACAGGTGCTTTAGACGGCATGTAAGAATATGTAATGGACAAATCCCTGGATATTACATTTAAACATTTCGAGCCATCAATTCTTGTTGGTTATCCCACTATATTACATGTTTCTACACTAAAAGAAATGATTCCAATACTTTGGAATCAACTTCGTGCTTCAGCTGAGCAAATCACCAATAAAAAAATGCCTGTGCAATGCATTGGCTTAGAGTTTTATCCATTTGATATTAAGAATACAGGTTATTTTTATTATATGCCCTCATTTATAGTGAATGATTTGAGTGTTATTCCTGCCAATATGTGTGCAAAAACAATTGAAGGCGGACTACATGCTGTATTTACACATAAAGGAAGTACGGAAACACTTGGAACTACCTTTGATTATATCTATCAAGATTGGATGCCTAATAATAAGGAGTATGAGCAATCCTCCAATTATGATTTTGAGTGGTATGACGAACGATTCAAAGGTATGGATCCTAGTTCAGAACTCGAGATATGGGTGCCGGTGAAAAAGAAATAAAATGATTTACTTATCTAGTATTTTAATTTTTTTCAAATATTTTGCTGTTACTTCTAATCTAGTATCTGGAGAAGCCTCAATAGTAAATTCATCAAAAGAATAATTATTTTCAAAATCTGGATTTGTATTCAGTGTAGATTCATTATTTAAAGCTACTTGCAAAGAATGGATTTTCAATGGAGTTCCGTTTTCTCTTATATATATATTGGAATGTATCGACTCTATTCGAATTGTATTAAGATAGTGTATATAAATATAATCATCCTCTTTACGATAATCGTGTGCATATAATTGCCATTCTACATCATCTAAATGCCAGTTAATATTTTCATGTAGTGTTGAATCGCGATAAGCGAAAAAATTACAATTGCCATTTATAATATTTATATGTTGAACCGATGCTGGTATTTTAAATTCTAAATCGCCATAATATAAAGTAGCATTAACATCTTCTTGACCGTGGTAATCATCACTATTAATATATAGTGTATCGTGACTCATTTTACTTTTAATGGACTCATCTACATTATTACTATAAGTTGATGTTGCAATTTCTACTTGATTAGATGATGTCAATTCAATTTTACTACCAGAACAATTCACAATAACTACTGTATGGACTCCATTGTATTTTTTAATAGATGCTTCCTGTTGAACAGCTTTTCTATTTTTATTATAGTCGATATCATTTCTGAATTGTGTAAATGCAAAGATGAGTATCATGGTGAAAATGACCGTTGAAACAAAAAGTATATTACCCGTTTTTTTAATAAATTTCATATTAAATCTCCTTTTCTTTCATGTGAAAAAAAGTAATGATATAGAATAGGATTCCTAATCCCATTTTAAAATACCAGACATAGGCATGGCAAATCCAATAATAAGTATCTATAACGGGATTCGTATTAAAATAGTTATCAACTATACGTTCAGGAACATGATTGTTTTTTAGCATTAAAAAAGAATAAACCGTAAAAAAAAGCATAATCACGAATGCAGATAAAATAGTTTTTACAAAGGCAAATTTTTTAAAGAATGCTGAGCCCATTAAGAAATAGGCTTGTAGGGATAATCCTACAAAGAAGAACTGCAAAAATGCTTTATAGGTGGTCATTGAGTAACTATTTGATTGATGTTTGACATCTATAAATAGAGAAATTACTTTATAAGGTTCGAATTTATTGGTATACTGAACATAATTAATCGAATGACTTATCAGATAATCTTGATATTTAATATAATTAGATATAGCTACGAAGGGTATATCTATGATATAAAATATTAAAGCAAAAACAATAAAAAATAATGGAATGGTATATAGTAATGTGCAAAGAAATTTCTCAAAAATAGAGGTAGGTAAAAGGATATAGGTTATACCCTTACTCTTATCATTAAGATTGGATAAAAAAGTACCACTAAAAATGCAAGCCGAAGTAATCCAACAAAAATGAAATAATGCATATTGTAGTTCTTCATCTGCAGCATACTTTCCGTCTATTAATAAAAGGCAAATGGCACCAAACAGCATAATACCAAATAGCGCTAATATAAAAAGCATATAACGTTTTTTATATTCTGTCCAGTGACTAAAGACTAGTTTTTTGAATCTACTAAAATTAAAATATGCCTGCATAAATAAAAACCATTTATTGTAAGTGTTGTTGAATGAATTGTTTATTAGTTACAACTGCTTTAAAAAGCATTTCTAAATCTAGTTTATTATCTAAAATAGGTGTATCAATAGGTAGAATAATCGTTTTAGTATTATTCATATATTCTTCTACATAGGCTGCTCTTTCAATTTCTTCAGGATCTTGACTGAATTTGAATTGGAGTTTATGAATAATATCTTCTACATTTTTATCGAGTATCATTCCTTGTTCATCAATAATACAAACTCTAGTGATTAAACTTTCTAAATCTTTGGCCTGATGCGTACTTACAATGATACATTGCTCAGGATTATGCGTATGTTTCATCACTTGTTTAAATTGTGCTTTGCTGATGATATCTAAACCATTGGTAGGTTCATCCATTAATAATAAAGAAGTATTGCAAGATAATCCAAAACTAATGATTGCTTTTTTCTTTTGTCCTAGACTCATTTGAGAGAATGAATGTTGAATGGGCACTTCAAATTCTTTGATATAATAATCAAATTTCATCTTATCAAACTTCGGATAAAAAGGTGCATAATATTTTAATAAAGCATCAATTTTTACATCTGGTAAATTGAATTCTTCAGGAATGAGATAAATATCTTTTAAAAAATCGGGATGACGATTTTTAGGATTGAAAAGACCAATCGTAATAGTTCCTTTATCAGGAAAAATTAAGCCTGCAAGTAATTTTAAGAAAGTTGATTTACCTGTACCGTTTTTGCCTAAAAGACCATAGATAGATCCTTTATGTAAAGACATAGTAAAAGAATCGTAGACTTTTTTATTTCCGTAGCTAAAGCAAACCTGATGTAATTGTATCATAAAGGTTATATTACTAATTAAAAGTAATACATCTAAGATAAAACAAAAAATTATTCTTCGAATCTAATCTCTTGTATGACGAAAGAAGTTCCTTTTTGTTTGATGAGCACAAAAGTTCTAAAAGTACCATTACTAGTTACTAATTTACCTACAGCAAATTTTGAACCTTCAGGAGAAGCTCCTTCGTGAATGGCACTAAATGATTTCACTAAATGTTTAGCAAAAAAATCTTTTATCACAATTTCAGCTTGTTGTTTACTATAGGTATTTTCATTATCTAGAATAGTAATATTCACTGTTGTTTCAAAGTAAGTAGCTAATAAAGCACTATTACCTGCACTTAAAGCTGCATTTACTTGTGTATTTTGAGCCTGCACCAAGTGAGCAGCTATCATCAAAAACGATATAAAAAATAGTTTTTTCATTTTTTAATTTTTCAAGATTTTTTAAGAAATCTTAAGAATAATTACAGCCAATTATATGCCAAACTATTTACTTAATTCTGCAAAATACTTAAAAAAATATGGGATTGTCTCAATTCCTTTATAAAAGTTATAAAGACCATAATGTTCATTAGGAGAGTGAATAGCATCGCTATCAAGTCCAAATCCCATCAATACTGATTTAGTATTTAATACTCGTTCAAACATAGTTACGATTGGAATACTTCCTCCACTTCGCATAGGCAATGGTTCTTTTCCGAAAGTAGTTTGCATCGCTTTAGAAGCTGCTTGATAAGCAATCGAGTCTGTAGGAGTTACAGCAGCTTCTCCCCCATGCATATCTTCCACTTTCACAGTAACATAAGGTGGAGCAATTGATTTGAAATGCGCTTCGAATAATTTGGAGATTTTTTTATTGTCTTGATTTGGCACTAAACGCATCGATATTTTTGCAAATGCTTTGGAAGGTAAAACTGTTTTAGCCCCTTCACCTGTATATCCTCCCCAAATTCCGTTTACATCTAATGTTGGACGGATAGAAGTTCGTTCTATAGTAGTATATCCTTTTTCACCCAATACTTCTGCAATATCTAAATGTTTTTTGTAATCATTGATATTAAATGGAGCACTATTCATCATGTTTCTCTCAGCTTCACTCACTTCGTTAACATCGTCATAAAACCCCGGAATCGTTATTTGTCGGTTTTTATCATGTAAAGAAGCAATCATTTCGCATAAAATATTAATGGGATTAGCTACTGCACCTCCGTAAATACCACTATGTAAATCTCTATTCGGACCAGTAACTTCTACTTGTAAATAAGCAAGTCCTCTCAATCCTACTGTGATACTAGGTACATCATTAGCTATAATAGCAGTATCTGAAATTAAAACTACATCACATTTCAGTCGCTCCGTATTCGCTTTCACAAAGGTTTCTAAATTTTCACTTCCAACTTCTTCTTCCCCTTCAATCATAAACTTCACATTACAAGGTAAAGCTTGATGTTGCATCATCAATTCGAATGCTTTTACATGCATATAAAATTGTCCTTTATCATCAGCACTTCCTCTAGCATATATATTTCCATCTTTCACTACTGGTTCAAAAGGTGGAGAGGTCCAAAGCTCAATAGGATCTGCGGGTTGTACATCATAATGACCATAAACCAAAACTGTGGGTAAAGATGGATCTATTATCTTTTCGCCATACACTATTGGATAACCCGAAGTTTCACATAATTCTACTTTATCAGCCCCAGCTTCTTTTAATTTAGCGGCAGTGAATTCACCTGCTTTTCTAACATCGGCAGCAAACTGAGGATTAGCACTAACACTTGGTATTTTTAGTAAATCTATAAGTTCTTGTAAGTATTTGTCTTTATTAGCTTCTAAATGTGGTAATAAATGTTGCATAGCAAAAGAATATTCGTTTATTTAATTAGTAATGTAAAATTTAAAAATCTAAGGTAAGGATACTCTTTGTAATTATTCAAAAATTTTAAGCCTAAAATAGATAGATTTGAATATGAGAAAAATTATACTATTCATTAGCCTATTTCTTTTTATTAATATCGATTCTAATGCACAAGTAACGAAAGATTATGCCGTGCCCATTCAAGCGATCATTAATGCAAGTGATCCGTCTATCACCTTATATTGGACTGCAACGAGTGCGACTAATTTTAGTCTTTATCGAAAACTAGAAACTGCCAATACATGGACTGTTTTAGCAACAGGAATAGCAGGTACTACAAGAAGTTATACGGATACGAATGTACTAGTAAATACCAAATACGAATATAAAATCACAAAAAATGCTAGTGGTTATAATGGATATGGATATATAGTATCGGGTATAAATATCGATTTAGTAGAGTATAGAGGCACTTTAATTTTATTAATGGATAGTATTGTTGCTGGTTTAGGTATTGACATAACAAATTATATTCAATCTATAGAAGCAGATGGATGGAAAGTGAAACCATTAGTAGTAGGTCGATACGAAGCAGTTAGCAGTGTAAAAAGTAAAATCATCAATCTTTATATTGAAGATCCTATAAGTACTAAAACATTATTTATATTAGGACATGTACCAGTGCCTTATTCAGGAAGTTTTACGGTACCACCAGATGGACATACCGACCATGTAGCTGCTTGGCCAACAGATTCGTATTATGGAGATATGGATGCCATTTGGGATGATATCAGTGTGAATAGTACTTCTGGCTCAGATCCTAGAAATCGTAATATACCTGGCGATGGCAAATTTGATTATGATACTCCTCCAACAGATATCGAATTAGAAATTGGTCGTGTTGATTTTTATAATTTAAGTTACTACTCGCCTATTACTGAATTTGTACTCTATCAAAATTACTTACGAAAAGACATCAAATATAGACAAGCAGGTTTTTCGATGCGTGCAAAAGGAATTATCGATGATAATTTTGGAACTATGAGTGGAGAAGCATTTGCCAGTAGTGGATGGAAAAGTTTTGCGCCAATTATTGGAGATAGTAATATTATAGAAGATGATATTCAAACTCGATGTAGTAGTGAGTCGTTTATGTATAGTTATGGCTGTGGACCAGGTTCGTATGAATCATGTGGAGGAGTCATAACGAGTGGTACCTTATCTACTGATTCTTTACGAACAGTGATCAATATGTTATTTGGTTCCTATTTTGGTGATTGGGATAGTCCTAATAATTTGATGCGAAGTATGATTGCACAAGGAACTGCCTTAACTACCTGCTGGAGTGGTCGACCACATTGGTATTTACATCATTTAGCTTTAGGAGAAAATATTGGATACTCGCAACGAAGGGTACAAAATAATACAGGCATGTATTATAGTAGTAGTTTTGATAATGGCATACAAATAGCCTTAATGGGCGATCCAACAGTACGTGCACATATGATTGTGCCACCTAAGAATGTACGAGCTACCTATTTAAACCCTCAAGTATTAATACAATGGGACACTATTTTAAACGAAGGGATTTTAGGTTACAAAGTATACAAAAAAAATGAAGCTGGTATTTATGAAGCTATTTCACCATTGATTGTAAATAACAATCGTTATTATTATACTTGTGTAACTGATATTGGAATCGATACGTTTATTGTGAAATCCATTCGACTAGAAACATCTGCATCTGGCACCTATTATAACAGTAGTGTTGGTATGGGAGATACTGCATGGATTAACCAAGTAGATACTTTTACTGGAACTATATATAGTACTATTCATAGTAGTACGGGTGTTGTTGATTTGTATGCTAGTAGTAGTCTAGTACCTAATAGTTATATATGGGATTTTGGGGATGGACAAAGTGGAAGCGATTCTTTTATGCAACATAGTTATGCGCATAGTGGAACATATACCATACAATTGATCGTTAGTAATGGATGTTTGAGCGATACGATATATAAAAGCGTTTCTTTCATAATAGACCAAGTGGACAATCTTACTTTAAATGACATTCAAATTTACCCTAATCCAACTAGCTCAAAAATTTCTATCATCTGTTATGAGCCTATTGATCAGGTAATTTTATTCGACTTGCAAGGAAATAAAGTATTAGAAGGGAATGAAGCAATATTGGATATTGAAAAAGCAGCTACTGGAACTTATGTACTTAAAATAGTGATGCGAAATGGTACTTCGCTTTATAGAAAAATATGTAAAATATAAACTTATTCATAAAGTTACACGTTAGAGTAGCATGAATAGTATACATCAGTTTACCTTAAAAGATTTGAAACAGCAAGATGTTTCATTAGAAAAATATAAAGGCAAAGTATTGTTGATTGTTAATACCGCTTCTAAATGTGGTTTAACTCCTCAATATAAAGATTTAGAAGATTTATATGCCGAATTTAAGGGCAAAGACTTCGATATATTAGCTTTTCCATCCAATGATTTTGGTGCCCAAGAGCCATTGAATGGAGCAGAAATACAAGAGTTTTGTGATATCAATTTCAAAACTACTTTTCCATTATTTGATAAAGTGGTGGTGACAGGTAAGGATGCTTGTCCATTATTTCATTTTTTATCTGATAAAAGTTTGAATGGTAAAGTGAATGTTGCCCCAAAATGGAATTTTCAAAAATACTTGATCAATAAAGAAGGTGAAGTGGTAGATTATTATTTACCTATAACTTCACCAACGACTTCAAAAATTAAAAAAGCTATTAGTAAATTGTTATAATTCATATATTTGCATCATAAAGCAATAACATGAAATTAGATTTATTAGCCTTTGGAGCTCATCCAGATGACGTAGAATTAGGTTGTGGAGGTACGATAGCAAAACAAATTCATTTAGGAAATAAAGTTGGGATCGTTGATTTAACTCAAAGTGAATTAAGTTCTAGAGGGACTATTGCTACTCGTCAGGCTGAGACTGATGCGGCTAGCAAAATACTTGGAATACATAGTAGAGATAATTTAGGTTTTGCAGATGGATTTTTTATAAATGATAAAGTTCATCAGTTAGAAATTATAAAAATGATTCGTCATTATAAACCTGGTGTAGTACTTACCAATGCTTTAATTGATAGACATCCAGATCATGGCAGAGGACATGAATTAGTGCGAGATGCTTGTTTTTTAGCTGGATTAAGCATGATTGAGACTACCTTTAATGGAGAAAAACAAAGTGAATGGCGTCCAAGAAATATTCATAATTATATACAATCTTATCATATTGAACCACAATTTGTAGTAGATATTTCAGGATTTGAAGATATCAAAATGAATGCAGTACTTGCCTATAGTAGTCAGTTTTATAATCCGAATAGCCAAGAAAAAGATACTTTTATATCGAGTAAAGAATTCTTAGATTTTATTAAGTCGAGAATGGTTCAGTTTGGACAAATAGCTGGATTTAAATATGCAGAAGGGTTCACTACGCCGCGTTATATAGGGGTAGATGATTTGATGAAGTTGTATTAATTATTTTCTATTTATTATTTTAATTTTTTGATTTTGGGCAGTGGGTTAAAACCCACTGTAGTGAAAACCCTTAGGTTGATGGATAAACTAATTCGAAAACGCACAACCTGTTAAATATCTCAATCGTTCATTAACGAACCGGTTCTGGTCACATGGGGTTTTAACCCCATGCATTCATTGGTAGTGGGTTTTACATTAAAAAAAGAAGGTAGTTTCTCCCGTTCCGAATGTTCGGAGCTTCGGGACTGAATGACGAGGTGGGCGAATAGGTGTTGAACATATCGAGGCGCGGTTCTCGTTTAAGAAACGTGAGCGCTTCGATATATAAGGAGCAAAGCGACAGTATATCGAAGGAAAATTAGTGAACATTTGTAATGTTCTTCGATATCGCATTTCAAATACGATTTTATCTATCATCGACAAGCCTCACGAAGTAACGAAACTTCGGTACGGGAACTTAGGTGTTGAACATAACGTGGCGCGCAATTCTCGATAATGAACACGAGCGTTTTAATCGAATAGCTCTTTTTGTTCGCCGGTATCTTCACTACCTCCATCTAAATCAAATTCGATGGTGGTGCCGATATCTACATACGAAGTATCCTCTGGTGCATCTTCAGGAGTGATATCTTTTATTTCTCCTTTGATAGGGAAATAAGTCAATTTATTACCTAAAGCTTTCCATCCTTTTATCTCGATTAAGTCGTTGATATTCACTTGTTCAAGTTCTTTATCTTTAGCCTTTCCTTTAAGTATTGTATACTCTATTTTAGGGTTTTTCTTAATCGATAAAATCAGTAATTTACTATCATTATGCTCGGTAATATACTTGTATTTTTTGTTCTCTTGCGAAGCTTCCACCTTGAATCTTTTCACATAAATATTCTTACTACTACCATCATAGTATACTGCTGAAATAACTAAAAGCGGATTGAATTTTTGGATTTCAATAATATTCTCTGGTTCATATCGATTCGTTAATTCGAAACTGGTCAATTCATATTCGCCTTGTTTATTTAAAACCAATATTTTATTATCGGTATCAAATGTACCTAGATGCTTGCCTCTCGAATCTTTATTTAAACGGCCCACAACTTCATCAAACCAAATATCCACTCCACCTAAGGTGCTTTGTCCTTTAGATTTAAAATCTACTTTTTTGATTGGGTACTTCGTAATCACATTGCCTTGACTTTGACGACCTTTCACCGCTAATTCGCCAAAATGAAATTCGAAAATCTTATTTTTAGCTGCCGAAGCTGGATGCAGGTGAATCATCACCGATTCGCTTTCGCTATTGGGTTGTGTAGAGAAATACATCACTTTACTTCCGGCTTCACCAGTAGTAAGATCGTATTCTTTATCACGTGTGATTGCTGTTACAGCAAAACGTTTTACAAATGATTTTTTTGATTTGCCATCTGTATAAATCATATGATAGATACGTCTATCTTCTTCTTTTTTCCATACATCTGCATGCAAAATATCTTTCCCAAAGAACTTCTTATCTCCTACTTTACTCACCATCATCTTACCATTTCTTGTAAATACAATCACATCATCTATATCGGAGCAATTGCCTATCAATTCGTCATTTTTCAAGCCCATCCCTACGAATCCTTCGGCTCTATTTACATATAGTTTTTTATTAGCCACAGCTACTGCTTTCACTTCAATAGTATCGAATACTTTCAACTCCGTTTTGCGTTCTCTACCTTTTCCATATTTCTTTAATAAGCCTTCAAAATATTTTATGGCATATTTGGTTAATTGATTGAGGTTTTCTTTGATTTCTTCAATCCCTTCTTCCAATTTATGGATTGCTTCATCTGCTTTTTTAGCATCGAATTTAGAAATTCGTTTGATTCGAATTTCAGTCAGCTTTACGATATCTTCTTCGGTAATTTCTCTTTTGAACAATTTTTTATATTTGCTCAAACCTTTATCTATGGCTTTAATCACGCCTTCCCAGGTTTCTTCTTCTTCTATATCTCGGTAAATACGCTTTTCGATAAATATTTTTTCGAGTGAAGAGAAATGCCATTGTTCTTCGAGGTCACCCAGATTGATTTCTAATTCACGTTTCAGTAATTCTTTTGTAGCTATTGTACTTAAACGAAGCAATTCATCTACGGTTGTGAAACGTGGTTTATTATCGATAATCACACAGCAATTAGGAGAAATCGCACTTTCGCAATCGGTAAATGCATATAGGGCATCAACTGTTACATCTGGCGAAATACCGGGTGGTAACTCAATTTCAATCTCTACATGTTTAGCGGTATTATCGGTTACTTTTTTGATTTTTATTTTCCCTTTTTCATTCGCTTTCACGATGGAATCGATAAGCGAATTGGTATTCACTCCAAATGGAATTTCTCTAATAAGTATCGTGCTTTTATCTTTTACTTCCAGTTTGGCGCGCACTCTTACTCTTCCTCCACGCTCGCCGGCATTATAATTCGTAATATCAATAAATCCACCAGTAGGGAAATCGGGTAGAATATTTGTTTTATGACCTTTCAGTATTTGAATGCTCCCTTCGATTAATTCACAAAAATTGTGTGGTAAAATCTTGGTACTTAAACCTACGGCAATCCCTTCCACACCTTGTGCCAAAAGCAAAGGAAACTTAATGGGTAAGGTTACGGGCTCTTTTTTACGACCATCGTAACTTAGTTGCCATTCGGTAATATCACCGTTGAATGCCACTTCTAGGGCAAATTTAGAGAGTCGAGCTTCGATATAACGTGGAGCGGCTGCACTATCACCAGTACGTGAATCGCCCCAGTTTCCCTGACAATCGATCATCAAATCTTTTTGACCGATATTGACTAATGCATCGCCAATAGAAGCATCCCCATGTGGGTGATACTGCATGGTTTGTCCAATGATATTCGCCACTTTATGGTAACGACCATCATCCATTTCTTTCATGGCGTGCATAATACGTCGTTGCACGGGTTTTAGACCATCTTCGATATTGGGTACGGCACGTTCTAAGATTACATACGAGGCATAATCTAAAAACCACTCTTTGTATAGGTCATCTACTTGAATAGAGTGAATATTCAAGCCTTCTTCCTTATTGTTTTCTTCGCTCATTTTTACAATAACATTTTACAAAGTCTCAAATAGACTTAGAAATTAATCAGGTTGCGAAAGTCTGAAAGATTCGTTTAAAAACCACATAAACTTTTCTACTTAAAAACAAAGATGTGGGTAAAGTGTATAGAATAAAGCACGAGGGGAGATAAGTTTAAAGTTCTGAGTTCAAAGTTTAAAGTTTTAAGTTCAAAGTTTTAAGTTCTTAGTTAATTGTCAGAAAGTTCAGAAAAGTGTTACAGCGAGTAGTTTTTAACTCACACCAGGACCAAACAACACCAAGCATTGGATAAACGTGTTATTGCATCCCTGATTGAAGCGGCATCCTCTGCCCAAATAATGGTGAGACATTGGGCTACTCAGGCCAACATAAAGGCACGAGTGGAATACTCGCACCAAAATCAGGTGTATTCGATGCCCAAAAGACAATAAAATACTTCAAAAAAAAAGCTCAAAACATTGAATTTTGCTAAAAAAATCGTACTTTTGCACTCCCAAATTGAGTGGGATAATTTATAAACAACTCATTATGCTCAATTCATAGTGATACAAATTCATAAAAAATCGTGGAAAACGAAGAATTAAACAACGAAGAGGTAGCTTCTACAACTACCGAAAACACTGCAGATACAGCAGTAGTAGAAACTAAAAAGAAAAAATCAACTTTTGTAGAGACTGCACATGATGATTTTGATTGGAACATTGACAAAAGAGGCGCTATTACTTATACAGCAGCTACTTCAAAAGCAATGGACGAAATGTATGATGCTACTATTAGCACCGTAAATAATGCAGAGATTGTACCTGCCATTGTAGCTAGTATTACATCTTCTGATGTGGTATTAAACATTGGTTTTAAATCTGATGGATTAGTTCCATTATCAGAGTTTAGAGACAATCCTGATTTAAAAGTAGGGGATAAAGTAAATGTATTTGTAATCTCTAAAGAAGATAGCAAAGGTCAATTAGTTTTATCTAGAAAAAATGCTAAATTATTAGATGCTTGGGATCAAATTTGTGATGCATACAAAAATGATATTATCGTAAAAGGTACTATCATGAGCAAAACGAAAGGTGGTTTAATCGCTAATGTATTTGGTTTAGATACATTCTTACCAGGTTCACAAATCGATGTGAAACCAATTACAGATTACGATATCTATGTTGGTAAAACAATGGAATTCAAAATTGTGAAAATTAACGAAATTATTAAAAATGCCGTAGTTTCTCACAAAGCGTTGATCGAGTCTGATATCGAAGATCAAAGACAAGAGATCATTTCTAAATTAGAAAAAGGTCAAGTATTAGAAGGGGTAATCAAAAATATCACTGATTTCGGTGCATTTATCGATTTAGGTGGTGTTGATGGATTATTGTATATTACTGATATTTCTTGGGGTAGAATTAACCATCCAAATGAAGTATTAGAATTAAACCAAAAATTAAACGTTGTAGTTATCGAGTTTGATGATAACAAAAAACGTATTTCTTTAGGTTTAAAACAATTAACTCCACACCCTTGGGAAAACTTAGATCCAACTATTGAAGTAGGAAGTAAAGTATCTGGTAAAATCGTGAATATCGAAGATTACGGTGCTTTCTTAGAATTAACTCCAGGTATCGAAGGATTAATCCACGTTTCTGAAGTTTCTTGGTCAAATCAACCAGTTAACTCAAGAGAATACTTTAAATTAGGTGATACGCATGAAGCGATTGTAATGACAATCGATAAAGACGAAAGAAAAATGTCATTATCTATCAAACGTTTATTACCAGATCCTTGGGAAAAAGCAATGAGTAAATACACTGCAGGTACTAAACATTCTGGTACAGTTAAAAACATTACTCCTTATGGTGTATTTGTTGAGTTAGAAGATGGTATTGGTGGTATGATTCACATTTCAGATTTATCTTGGACGAAAAGATATAATCATCCAAATGAGTTTACTAAATTAAACGAAAAATTAGAAGTAGTTGTATTAGACGTAGATTCAGAAGGAAGAAAATTATCTTTAGGTCACAAACAAATCGAAGAAGATCCATGGGATACATTTGAAACTGCTTTCCCAGTAGGTTCAATACATGAAGGTCAAGTAATCGATAAAGATGAAAAAGGCGCTAAAATTGGTTTACCATATGGATTAGAAGGTTATGCACCAGCTAAACATTTGAAAAAAGCAGATAATACATTTGCTGTAAACGATGAGAAAATACCAGTGAAAATTATCGACTTCAATAGAAACGATAAAAAAATCATGGTATCGCATTTAAGATTCTGGGAAGATAATGATAGAGATGCTAAAAACGCTGATAGAGCTGCTAAAAATGAAGAGACTGAAACTGCTAGAAAAGTAGCTACGTCAATCAATAGCAAAAATGAGAAATCAACTCTAGGTGATTTAGATGCATTATCTAACTTGAAAGAGCAAATGGAGAAAGATGCTAAATCTAAATCTACATTTAAACCTGAAGGTGATGATGCTGCGAAGTAATTCTTAGTATTCTAAACTATATAAAAAGAGGCTATCGTTGATAGCCTCTTTTTTTTTTGCAGTGAGTTGAAACCCAAGTGGGGAATCATTTTCTTTATTTTAATCTTGTTGCAAAAAAGGGTAGATTCCTTGCCAAGGCGAGGAAGGACGTGGTTGGTGGGATACAAATCTGAAAGAGCGGTTCTTGGCACATGGGGTTTTAACCCCATGCTTTAATGGAATTAGACTTGTCTCGCCTTGGCGTGAGTTGAAACCCTTTGAGATCAGGCAGTGGGTTAAAACCCACTGTGGTGAAACTCCTTAGGTTGACGGATGAGCTAATATGATAAATCAGTTAAGGTGTTGATTTGATCGAGGTGCTGTTAGATTTCTACTTAATGGTCACGCGCGAAACGCACGCGCCATCGAGTTTTCGTTTATTAAAAAAGGAAGTTTTCCCGTTCCGAATCTTCGGATGTTCGAGACTGAATGACTAGGTGGGCAGAGATTTATCAGAATTGAAAAAAGAACACGATCTCAAATCACCGGGGTCTCCTTCGGAAGACCCCGCTGGAACTTCATAATGTAGATAATATCTATTCGCGGTATACAAACTTTGAACCTGACTGCCGTCAGGCAGGCTTTGAACTTAAAACTTTGAACTTTTAACTTTTAACTTAATCTACACTACCACATTCACTATCTTCCCTTTTACGATAATGACTTTCTTGATGGGTTTGCCTTCGAAGTATTTCGTTACGCGTTCATCAGCGCAGATAATCGCTTCAATATCGGCAGGCGCTAAATCCAATGCAAACTCCATATTCAAACGAACTTTGCCATTAATGGATATTGGATAATTAAATGAATTCTCCACTAAATAAGCCTCGTTATGTTGCGGAAATGTACTGGTATGAATACTGCTTGTATGTCCTAATACCTCCCATAATTCCTCACTGATAAAAGGCGCAAAAGGTGCCATCAACTGCACTAATGAGGTCAATATTTCACGCTTATTACATTTTAGTGAAGTCAACTCATTGGTACAAATCATCAAGGCTGGAATACTCGTGTTTAGCGACAAACGCTCAATATCTTCATTGATTTTTTTGATGGTTTTATGGATAATTTTATATTCTTCTGCACTCGGTTTATCTTCATTCAATACTAAAGTTCCTTTATCATCATAAAACAAACGCCATACTTTACGTAAGAATTTCGCTACCCCATCAATCCCTTGGGTGTTCCATGGTTTGCTGTCTTCTAGCGGACCTAAAAACATTTCATACATACGGTAACAATCTGCTCCATACTTCGCCACCATATCATCGGGATTCACTACATTATACCAGCGTTTACTCATCTTCTCAATCTCGTAACCGCACACATACGTACCATCGTCTTCTAGTATAAACGCTGCATTGGCATACTCTTCACGCCATGCTTTGAATTTTTCTATATCTAAAATATCATTGTCTACGATGTTGACGTCGCAATGAATTTCAGTCGTTTCGTAATTCGCTTTTTTATTTTTAGAAACAAATTGATTGGTACCATTCACTCTATACACCAAGCTGCTTCTGCCTTGTATCATTCCTTGATTCACCAATTTTTTGAAAGGTTCTGCTTGGCTAACCAAACCTAAATCGAAGAAGATATTTTGCCACAAACGTGCATACAATAAATGTCCTACAGCATGCTCTGTTCCGCCGATATACAGATCTACATTTTGCCAATAGGCTTCTGCTTCTTTGCCAACGAATTCATTTTCATTTGTAGGATCCATATAACGTAAAAAATACCAACTGCTTCCCGCATAACCAGGCATGGTATCCGTTTCGTAACCCATACTTGTCCAGTCTTCTACATTCGCTAATGGCGAGCGACCGTCAGCACTAGGTTTAAAGCTATTCACTTCGGGTAAAATCAAAGGTAATTTATATTCGATATGTGGTACTTCATCGATATACTTGATTGGAATTGGTTCGCCCCAATACCTTTGACGACTAAAGCCCGCATCTCGCAAACGATAATTGATTCGTCGTTCGCCAATACCTTTTGCGACCAAGGTATCAATCATTTTAGTGATGGCTTCTTTGATTTCAAGTCCATTTAAAAAATCACTATTGATCAGTTTACCCACTTTATCTTCGATAGCTGCATTCGGATACATGCTTCTATCAATCACTTCGATAATCGGCAATCCAAATTTTTCAGCAAAGGCTTTATCACGCTCATCATCGCTAGGCACCGCCATAATCGCCCCTGTTCCATATCCCGACAATACATATTCTGCAATATAAATTGGAATGGGTTGTTGAGTAAATGGATGAACTGCAAATGCACCGGTGAATTCACCTGTTACTTGTTTATTTTGTTGACGTTCTACATCCGTTTTACTTTTCACATACGTGATATATTTTTCGATAGCTGCTTTTTGTTCAGCACTGCAAATCGCTTCAATCATCGGATGCTCAGGAGCCATCACCATAAAGGTTGCCCCAAAAATAGTATCTGGTCTGGTTGTAAAAATTTCAATTTCCTCTGTTGTACTTTGAACCTGACTGCCGTCAGGCAGGCTCTGAACTCTGAACTCTGAACTCTGAACTTTAAACTTCACCGAAGCCCCTTCACTCCTACCAATCCAATTGGTTTGCATATCTTTCATCGGTTTGCTCCAATCCAGATAAGGTAAGGCCTCTAACAATCTATCTGCATAAGCAGTGATACGTAAAAACCACTGACGCATTTTCTTTTTTTCAACTGGATGTCCCCCACGTTCGCTTACCCCATCTTTTACTTCATCGTTGGCAAGCACGGTGCCTAGTGCCGGACACCAATTCACTTCAGCATAATCGAGATAAGCCAAACGATACTTCATTAAGATATCGCTCTTTTGTTTTTCGCTAAAACCTTTCCAATCAGCTGCTGTAAAAGAATCTTTATACGTACCTGCATATGCAGCTGTTTTTAAATTGCCGTCTTGTTCGAATTGAGCTATCAAATATTCGATAGGCTGTGCTTTATTATCTGCTTTACAAAAACAAGAATTGTACAAATGAATAAATAAAGTTTGTGTCCATTTATAATACTTTGGACTGCTGGTATTCACTTCTCGGCTCCAATCGAAAGAGAAACCGATATTATCTAATTGTTCTTTATAACGTTTGATATTTTGTTCGGTGGTTTTAGCAGGATGCTGACCCGTTTCGATGGCATATTGTTCAGTAGGTAGACCAAACTCATCGAAGCCCATGGGGTGCAATACATTGAAGCCTTGCATACGTTTATGTCGAGCAAAAATATCACTAGCGATATAGCCTAGTGGATGCCCAACGTGTAAGCCTGCACCTGAAGGATAAGGGAACATATCGAGTACATAATACTTGGGTTTATCAGATGTATTAGATACCTGATATAAATTTTGTTCCTGCCATTTTTGTTTCCACTTACGCTCTATCTCCGAAAAATTGAACTCCATAACCTATTTAATTTTTAATGCTGAATGCTAAATTTTTAATTTTGAATGCTGAATGTTTAATGTTTCCACGCCTAGGCGTGATTAATTATTAATTTTTTCACGCCAAGGCGTGAATTAATTAATTCAGTTGTAAAGATAATTCATTTATCTGAAATGATAAGTCTTGTAGTAGTTGAAATGATTTACATTTGTTGATGATGAGCCAACAGTTTGATACGATACATGAGCAACTTGAGATAGTTGGAAACAGCTATAAAATCAATCGTATCGGCGATATAGATAAATTATTTGATGCTTTATTGGCCAAAGGAAGTGCGCATGCTGATGTGTTAGATGAAAAAATTCCGTATTGGGCGGAGCTGTGGCCGAGTGCGATTGCGATGTCGACTTTTCTCTTAGAAAACATTGATTTGATACGTGGAAAATCTATTTTAGAAATTGGTTGTGGGTTAGGCTTACCAACTATTGTAGCAGGTAACTATGCCGCTAGTATTCGTTGTACCGATTATATTGTAGAGGCTATTCAATTTGCGAAAGAAAATTATTTACTCAATCATACAGCATTAAATCAAGTTGAATTCAATCTATTGGATTGGCGTGAAAGTATTCCTACTACTGAAAAATATGATATTATCATCGCTTCAGATGTGGCTTATGAACGAAAAGCATTTGACGATTTAGAAGCCTGTATTCTTGCTTATTCGCATGCAGATAGTATTGTATTATTGAGTGAACCCAATAGACATATGGCGGTTGACTTTTTAGCTCGATTAAAAAAAGAAGGAAAAATCAAGAGTGTAAAATCATATGCCATTCCACTTCGTGGACTAGTGAGTAAAGTGGAACTGTATATATTACAAATGAATTAATACGAAAACGGATTACTGATAATCCAAAAATAAAAGCAACTTAGTTGCAAGAAAAACAATATAAAAAGCCAGGCATATTTGGTTTTAGGGAAATGAGTATAAATATATTCTCCGAAGATAAACATAAAAGGAAATAAAACGATTATGAATCGCTGCATCGATTGTGTAGAGCCCGAAAGCAGAGGTAATAATAAAGAGATCCAGATAAATACATTATAACTTATCGGTAATTTTTTAAAGCTGAATATCGCTACAAGCATAATTAAAATGGTATATACCGAATTGAATTGTGCTTGCATTTCAGCTCGAGCAAAAAACGATTCATAAGGCATTTTTAATTGTCGCCACCAACCACTCTGCGCCTGAGAGAATGCGGTATATGAACCTGTCATTTGATGCTGATAATAGGCATAGCCGATAAAGCTTAAAATCATCACTACAAGTAAACTAAGTTTTAAAATTGTTTTAGTGTTTATTTTTGATAACTGTAATTTCGTTGTAGTAAGAATTTGTTCTTGTTCGAGGATGGCGATAGCAAAGGGCAATAATAAAATAATCCCATTAACTCTAGCTAAAGGTAATAACAGTGCAGGAATGAGCAATACATAATACTTTCCTTTTTGAATGCTTAGAAACGCCAATAAAACTAAAAAAGTAAATATCGCTTCGCTATAGAGCATCGAAAAATAATAGTGAAATGGAAAGATGATAAAAAGTAAAGAGCAATAATAGGCTTTCTTATCTTCATGAAAAAATTCGAATGCTAGCAAATAAAAACAAGTAAAACAGAGCAATGAAAAGATTAAGGCATGGATATTTCCAGCAGTACAAAAATTGCTTTGAGTAAGTTTGGCAATTACTTTTACCGACATGGGATAAAGCGGAAAGAAGGCCCAAGTAGATTGTTCGTGCAATGAATCGACTTGCTTCCAATCGGCATCGCTCATTTTAGGATAGCCATTCGTATAAATTCGTTCATACCAATCAGAGTCGTTGCGTTTGAACAATGACATACTAAAAGCACTATGTTCATTGGCTTTGGATACTGTAGCAGGAGTAGAAGAAAAAATTATAAAATTAAAAAGAAAATAAGCGCACTTCACTAAGAGCGCTATTCCTATAATTTTAAATAGATTACTTCGATGAGTAGCTAAATAATTTGAATGTGTTATGCTATTCATCTAACTATACATATGATTATAAAATATAGCCGTTCGCTTCAATCAACTTCGCAGCGATATTTCTTCTAAGTTTATTGGTATTGATCGCTTCATGTTTGGTGAAACGTTTTAAGCCCATCAACATCATACGCAATTCATCGCCTTCTGCAAAAGCAACAATCGCGTGTTTTCCATTGATGTTAATACGTTCCATAGCATCTGAAATAAATACTTTGGTGATATCTATATACAATTGACAATTTTCAATTCCTTTTTTATCAATCAATTTTTGCGTACGTAATAAAGCCGATTCCATCACATAGATATCATTCATCACATCTGCTGCATTCATCAATATTTCTTGTTCTTGTTCTAATTGCATCATCAATTTTTGAACCGCTGCACCAGCTACCATCAATAAACCTTTCTTTGCATTGACAATAGCTTTTTTCTCATTATAAAAAATATCTTCTGTATCAGGCATTCCGAAGTCAGGGATGGACATCAATTCTTTTTGTATCGCCATAGCTGGGGTCAACAAATCAATCTGTCCTTTCATCGCGCGTTTAATCAACATATCCAAAGTCAGCAAACGATTGATTTCATTCGTTCCTTCAAAGATTCTATTGATACGTGCATCTCTATAGGCTCTTGCTGCTGGAGCTTCTTCGCTATAGCCCATGCCACCATAGATTTGTAAGGCTTCATCTACTACATAATCTAAGGTTTCAGAGGCAATTACTTTCAACATCGCACATTCAATCGCATATTCTTCTGCTGCCCCTAACAAAGATTCATTAGCCGCTTTTCCTGCAGCATGTAATTCTTTTTCTTTTTTATCAATCATGTCAGAAGTACGATATACTGCACTTTCAGTAGTCCACAAACGAATCGCCATCTCCGCAATTTTAAATTTAATGGCTCCGAAATTAGAAATCGATTGTTTGAATTGTACTCGTTCATTGGCATATTTAATGGCTACATCGCATGCTTTTTTAGCACCTCCAGTAACGCCTGCAGCTAATTTATAACGACCGATATTTAAAATATTAAAAGCAATTTTATGCCCTTTGCCAACTTCTCCTAATACATTTTCTTTAGGCACTTTTACATTTTCGAAAAACACTTGACGAGTGCTTGAACACTTGATTCCGAGCTTTTGCTCTTCCGCTCCAAGCTTCACTCCTTCCATCGTTTTCTCTACGATAAAGCCGGTGAAATTTGTTCCGTTTTCTTGCGCAAATACGATGAATACATCTGCAAAACCTGCATTGGTAATCCACATTTTTTGTCCATTTAAAATATAGTGACTACCATCTTCCGAAAGCATCGCTTTTGATTTAGCGGATAAAGCATCTGAGCCAGAACCCGGTTCAGTCAAGCAATACGAGGCTTTTAATTCGCCAGTGGCAAGCTTCGGAAGATACTTTTGTTTTTGTGCTTCAGTACCAAAATATAAAATAGGTAAAGTACCGATACCAATATGAGCTCCTAGTGTCACTGAGAATCCATGAGCTACACCCATTTGTTCTACTAAAATAGAATTGGTATTAAAATCCATGGCACTACCTCCATAAGCCTCTGGTATGGCTGTTCCGAGCAATCCCATTTCACCCGCCATTTCTAATTTAGCTACGGCTAATCCTTCTTCCATTTTATCTAATCGATCAAGGATAGGTGAGATTTCATTGGCTACAAAATCGCGCACTGAATCACGAAACATGAGTTGTTCTTCTGTAAATTCTTCTGGAATATATACATCATTGAATGATGATTCTTTCACTAAAAATTGACCGCCTTTTAATAAGTTTGACATATATAATTAATGTTGAATTTTTAATGTTTAATGTTTTGCAGTGGGTTAAAACCCACTGTGGTTTAGTGGTTTGAAACCTTCTGCTATTTCGCTAAAAATGGATATTTATAATCTACTGGTGATACAAATGTTTCTTTGATCGTACGAGCACTTACCCAACGTAATAAATTCAATTTGCTACCCGCTTTATCATTCGTTCCACTGGCTCTTGCACCTCCAAATGGTTGTTGACCTACTACCGCACCAGTTGGTTTATCATTGATATAAAAATTTCCTGCACTATTTCTCAAGGCTGTTGTTGCTATATCAATCGCATATCTATCTTGCGAAAATATGGCTCCGGTTAAAGCATATGGCGATGTTTCATCTAATAGTGCTAAAGTCTCTTCGTATTTATTTTCATCATACACATAAACAGTTAACACCGGACCAAATAATTCTTCGCACATTGTAATATATTTTGGCTCTTTTGCTAAGATGACTGTCGGTTGGATGAAATAACCTTCTGTTTTATCATATGTACCACCCGCAATAATTTCTGCATTGCTGTCTTTCTTAGCATTATCAATATATGTAGCTAGTTTATCAAAACTTTTTTCATCAATCACGGCATTCACAAAATTGCTAAAATCTTCAGTGGTACCTACTTTAATATCTTTCAACATATCCAGCATATAACCTTTTACTTCTTCCCATAAATTAATAGGTACATAGGCTCTAGATGCTGCTGAACATTTTTGTCCTTGGTATTCAAATGCGCCACGCACTAATCCAACAGCCAATGCTTTTGCATGAGCTGATTTATGTGCCATCACAAAATCTTTACCACCTGTTTCACCTACTATACGCGGATAGCTTTTATATAAATGCATATTTTCTCCAATGGTCTTCCACATTCCATTGAATACCCCTGTACTACCAGTAAAATGTACCCCTGCAAAATCTCTATGTGAAAAACAAACATCACCAACTGTTTTACCACTTACATAAACCAAGTTGATAACACCATCCGGTAAGCCAGCTTCTTTCAATATTTGCATGATATAATACGCTGAAAATATCTGTGTTTCTGCGGGTTTCCATACACATACATTCCCCATTAAAGCAGCACTACAAGGTAAATTACCTGCGATAGCTGTAAAATTAAAAGGAGTCACTGCTAATACGAATCCTTCTAAAGGTCGGTATTCAAGGCGATTCCAGATACCAGGAGCTGAATCTGGTTGTTCGTTATAAATCTCCGACATGTATTGCACGTTGAATCGGAAGAAGTCGATTAATTCACAAGCACTATCAATCTCAGCTTGAAAGGCATTTTTACTTTGACATAGCATGGTGGCTGCATTAAGCGTATATCTATAAGGACCCGCTAATAATTCAGCGGCTTTGTTGAAGATGGCTGCTCTGTTTTCCCATGAGGTATTTTCCCATGCAGTTTTAGCTTTTAATGCTGCATTGATGGCATCCGTTACATGTGATGCATCACCTTTATGAAAAGAACCTAAGGTATGTTTGATTTCATGAGGTGGATGCATGGTGCTTGTATTCCCTGTACGAACCTCTGCACCTCCAATATACATCGGTATATCGTGATTTTTATTTTTTAATTCATTAATAGCCGCTCTTAATTTGTCTCTTTCTGGAGAACCTGGTGCATAATTTAATACTGGTTCATTTATAGCTGTAGGTACATGAAAAAATCCTTTTATCATAGTATATTTTTTTTAATTTTTGGATATGCAAAAATAAGCTATTCTTCGATTATTATTGAATATGCTTTATGGATTATTATCCACCTTAAATGAAACTAAATGGGTAGTACTAAATTTGTATTATAACTATAAATACTATTCAACAATACACTTGGTAGTATAGCTTTGTTGATTACAGCTTACTTTAATAATATAAAGTCCTTTAGCTAAATTACTCACATCTATTTTGGCCAAATTCATCGACGTATTTTTAGTGTCTAGTAAAACACCTGTATTGCTATAGATATAAATGGTTTTATCTCCATTAAAAGGCATATCGATATAGGAGATACTAGCACTTGGATTTGGATAAAGATGAATAGTCTCTTGTGTGGTTTGTATATTCTTCACAGAGGCCGTTGAATCATAAATAAAATTAGCAGTAAACACTGTATTTCTAGATACATTCGAACGAAACGAGGCAAGCGAGGTATCCGTGATAAATTCGCTGGTATCCCAATTAGAAAATACATAACCCGGATTGGCAGTAGCTTCCAAGTCGACCGAATTACCATCAAAATAAATTCCCGACCATGGATAATAGGGAGCAGTAACAGTGCTAATTCGTACTTTTCCCCCATTAGGAGGATTTGTATTCAGGGTAATTTCAATAGGTTGTACCAGATTGAAATGATATATAATTTGGTCTCTCACTACATTTGGGCGTAAATCCATATATTCAGAAAAACGATTTCTCAAATCTCTAAATTCATTTAAATGAGTTGTCAAATTGGCTGTATCGGGATCTTGCCATCTTAGTATTTGTCTATCCCATTCCGGTAAAGCTTCAGTCCACATATCTTTAAATATAGATTTCATCGTGTCGGGCAACATATCTGTATTTAATAAATCAGCATAACGATTTATATAAAAGTTTTTATACTCAGGATTTTGTAATAATCTAAAATAAATATTAGAGTAGGTATAACCTCTAGTGGCATCCATATAACCAAACATATCATCCCAATAGTTGCCCCAACCCGTAAAACCCCACTCCATATCCTGCAATGCAAATCGCCATTTTTTATCGACACTACTCATACGAACCATTTTCATATTATTCCAAATCCAATCTAAATTGGCCCAATAGTTTTCAATAGCCATATAATCTGCGAAGTTTCTGGAATCTAAAACGGTATTTACATTTCTTACAAAATTCGGACTGGTGGTATCTAAATCCATAATATATCGATGTGCATCGAACCAACTTTCTGAAGAACCATCTAAAGTTTGTATAATTCCAGGGCCATTATAATAAGAAACGGATAATATATCAACGCTATCTTTATCAGCCCCATAATTATATTTCAAATAAGAATCTGTATATTTTTCTCGTAGCTCGTATAAACCAAAATATTGGCCATTTAATAATACTACTACAGGTCTATAAGCATTATAAATAGCAAAGGTATCTTCTCTGCTTATTCGCTCCATAAAAGCTTCTTTAAAGAATATACTATTCCAAAAATTACTTCCATTACGTAAGTATATTGATGAATATTTATCTACGTTTGGTTTAGCAGGAATTAATACACTATTCACAACTCCTTCCCCAAAATTATTATTATCAAAATCTAATCGGAAGCTACGTTGAGGATTTCCTCTACTTCCACCTGCTCCGCCATCGATACGAATAGATGAATTTTGTGAAGCAATTAGAGAATTATCTGTATCAAAAATATCGATATGACAAGGTACTTTATAATCAGACCAAGGATTATCAATGATCCCTGGCCAACCATATAAATCGGAACTATCGGCAGTTATGCTATAGATAGGTACGGTATACAAATCATTAAACACATAGGTTTTGGCATCGATGGTGCTTGGCAAAACACTTGCAATACCAAAACAACGAGCTTTTAAAATAGTAGTAGTAAGAATTGTAATGGGGCCGGTATATATCGGTGAACTAGCTATAGGATCTTGACCATTTGTAGTATAACGAACGATACCACCCGTTGTAGAATTATTAACTATACTAACATTTATGGTACTTACAAAAATACCACTTGCAGTATTAATAGTTGGTTGTATTTCATGTGTGGTATAGGGTGAACTTACATTATTGGTATAGCCTGGTGTAGGTGATGCAAAAAAACGTATGGTATTGGTTCCATCTGTATATCTTCCTTTGCTTTCATTGGCATTCACCCGAGTAAGTAGCATACTATCTGTGATAATACTTGATAGATTTGATAAGTAAAGTGTTTCACCTCCATTTGATAATTGAAAATTAGCATGAATATTTCCTGTATAGGTTGTACTAAACCAGCTCGGAGGAGTACTAAATAAAGTACTGCCATTTTTGACTAACAAACTAAAAAATGGAATAGCACTCAAATCGGCAGAAGCAGTATCTGCATTATGAATTTCAATCGCTAGGTCATTGACCCCATTTCTTAAAATACTTTTGATCAATGCGGTATTCAATATAAACATATCTGGAGCTGGAGCACCTGAATAAAGTATAGCTTCATGGTCAGCAGCCGTTTCATCCCAGTTAGGAGGATAGCCTAATAAATTAGCACGTGCTATCTCTACTCCATTTAAGTAGGCCACAAATCCATCATCATAATCCATATGTAATAGAGCATCTGCAATTTTTGAAGTATCACTTAAGTTGAAAGAGTAACGCATATAAACTGCAAAAGAAGAGGGCACTATGGTATTATCATCGCCATCGCCATATCCTATACCACTAGCCCCAGTTGACCAGGTGGCATCATTAAAGCCTCTATTTCTCCATAAAGGATCATTAGTCCCATCTGCAACTTGATATTTCCAGTTATCGCCTTGTTTTACTACTGTTTCCCAATGATGAGTAGTGATAGGTGCTACATAAGCTCCTTTATTTTTACTCGAAGTATATATTAATTGATATTGATAAGCAGCTAAAACTCTATCGGGTAATCTAAACTTCGTTAATATATTTTTTTTATCACTAATATAGTAATTAGATAAATTGATGGGACTAGCACTATTATTATATAATTCAAACCAACTTTTAGCTTCATAATCTTCGTCGAATAAGACAGATTTATTGCAGGTTGATACTTCATTAATCAGCAATTGTGCATGTAATGAAAATTGAATAAATAAACATGAAAGCAACAAGTAGATATATCGCATAGTAAATAGTTATACTCAAATTTACTATAAAAAAAGATAAATCCCTTTTGAAATTAAAAAAATAGTATAAAACGTAGTTCAAACCTATGAAAACAGTATGATTCTTATGAGTATTTTTAGAATCTTTTTTTCATTTTATCCCATATTTCAAAATACAAATCATAGTTGTTTGATTCGCTTTTGATTTGTAAGCGTGATTTAGTTAAAGTCCAATCATGTGTATTATACGAAGGGAAATGTGCATCTGCTTGAGGGAACATTTCATTCACTTTCGTTAGATAAATACGATTTGCGATATCTAGTGTTTGTTCATAGATTTTAGCACCACCTATGATGAATAATTCTTTTTCATCTCTCGATTTAGCATATTCAACTCCTGCTTCTATACTGGTAAAAGCTCTAATGTTTTCATTCGTAAAACCTGGATTATTTGTAATAACAATATTTTCACGACCAACCAATGGTCTAAATTTTTTAGGAATAGACTCGTAGGTAACACGACCCATCAACACATGATGATTCATGGTTAACTCTTTAAAATAAGCCATATCGGCTGGTAGATGCCAGAGCAAATCGTTATTGGCTCCAATTTCGTTTTTTAATCCGCATGCTACTACTAAGGAAATTTTCATGTATTTATGTTTTTTATGGTTACTCTTTTAAACAAAAAATAATTTTCATTTTTCATGTTTAATTTGAGCTCTTTATTATTCATTCAAAGTTAGTCTATAAATCAAATATTGACGCATCTATTTTTCTAAATCAATAGAAGTAGCTACTTAGTTGAAATATTTAACCAATTGATAAATCGATGTGCCTACAATCAATAGCAATACAATGTACTTAAAATAGATCTCTGGAATTTTTTGCAATATTAATTTTCCAATCCATGAACCAATGATACTTATCACAATTAAGAATGGGATCAGTATCAAATATTTTTTTAAGAAATAACCATTATACACATAAATAGCCGCTCTACTTGAATCAACACCCAAATCAATCACTGCTGAGGTAGCAATGAAGATATTTTTTTCGAGATTGAATGCAGCGAGTGTAATGCCCCGTATAGCTCCCCCAGTGCCAATTAGACCAGCCAAGAAACCTGAGATGGCACCTCCAGCATATAAATTTTGATTGCTTTGTTCGATTTTTTTATTAGTAGTAAAAATCATATAAATAGAAAGAAATATCAAAATGATATTCATCCCTAATTCAATTTCTTTTTGGGGAATAAAATCAGTGAGCAAGGCACCAATAATTACAAAAATAATGGCTGGAATCCCTAATTTTAGGACAATATTTTTATCGATACCTTTTCGAAATAAAAATATTTTAGATAGATTGCTAAATACATGAAATACAGCTGTGATTCCTAAAACTTCTTTGAATGGAAAAAATATGGATGCGATAGGGACAAATAAAATAGAGGAACCAAATCCACTGATAGTGCCTATTATTTCAGCTATTAATGCCAAGAGTAAAAAAAGATAGTATTCTTGTATCAAAACAAATCTAGAAGCTTAGTACCCTACAAAGATAAAAGACTTTATACATTTTCGCCCCAATGTGCTAATTCATCAGCTGACCATAATTCGGGGAAGAAAATTCTTTTTTGATAACGTGGATGCATATACTTGCGCCAATCACTTCCTCCTGTTGCTTCACCCCCTCCAATATATTTGGCTGCTGCATGATAGTGAGCCATCACCCAACTTACATTCACCGTATAATCATAATGGCGCATCGCTTGAATCAAGGCTTCATCTTTTTTCACTTCTTCGGGCAATTGCTTAAACTTAGTCCATAAGTTAGTAGTATTATAACCTTCCATCTTATCAAGAAACATCACTTTGTATTTCTTTTCAAAATTACGAATCAAGGTATTCTTCTTACCCGTTGAATGATCTTTACCAGCAGCCTGCCAATACAGATGTTCGTAGGCATGTTCGTATGGTGTATTTCGATCAATAGTAGCTCTAAATCTGAAATCAATTAAATTAATTAACTCGGTAGATGCAAATTCGATTAAACGATACTGTGCGCTTTGGAATCCACTTGCAGGCGTTAAGGTATTTCTAAATTTCATGTATTGATCTACTTCCATTCCATCACCCATAATATCAAATGAAGTGGAAAGCATATCGAAATAGCGACTAATACGTCGTAATTTTTCTGTAAAAAATGCAGCCTCTACTTTTTCAGTAGCACTTACCTGATCAATTTCCCATAAAATCATTTTGAATAATAATTCATTGATTTGATGATACATGATAAATACCATTTCATCGGGTAGTGTAGTACGTTGCACTTGCAAGCCCAACAATGCTTCAGGCATTATATAATCCCAATACGTGATTGGATTCGACCAAACTAATCCTTCTAAATGCACGTCTGGATTTTGATCTATCGCTTGGTATTTTTCTTCAATTCGTTTAACTAATGCTTCTTTCTCAGGACTCATATTATTGGTTTTTGGATAGGTGTTTTTTTATGCTGTAGCTACTGCTCCTATAAATTTATGGATGATTTCATCTATGGCATCTTCTGTTGTATCAGGTGTGATATGATGATCTTTAATTAATTTTTTAATCATCTCTTCTTGTTCATTTCCTTTATTCAAAGCTGTTTGATATTCGATGTTCGTAAATGAAACCATCGTATATAAAGGGAAATATGAATCGGGATATAAGAAGTTGATACGTCTTTCAATCTTTTGTAATAACTGAAAATCTGGATTATTTACTTTATCACGCATCACGATATAGTTTTGCAATGATAAGTCCTGTACCGCATCCCCATTAGGTTTGCGAAGTGTTTCATAGGTTTTAAAAATGGTATTCCAATCATCACCGTATTGTTCCATTAGATTCCACATCACACTACAATCTTCAAATCCACAATTCATTCCTTGTCCAAAGAATGGAACCGTAGCATGTGCTGCATCACCCATCAATGCTACTTTTCCGTGCGTCCATGGAAAACAACGAACAATCGCTAATGAAGATAATGGATGTTGATCCCAGGTATCTGCTACTTCGGGCATCATCTCATAGAAATTTGGAAATACTTCTTTAAAGAAATCGCGTACTTTTTCTTTGCTAGTTAAATTATTAAAACAATGTGTATGTCCATCGAATGGCATAAACAAAGTACAAGTAAAAGAACCATCGAAGTTTGGTAAAGCAATCATCATAAACCGTCCACGTGGCCATATATGCAAGGTTTCTTTATCTAATTTATAGGATCCATCTGCATTGGCAGGTAATAGAATTTCTCTATAACCATCCGGTATATAATTTTGCGAATAATTAAAACGATCTAATTTTTGCATGCCATGATATCTAGTAGCAGAAAATGCTCCGTCTGTTGCAAATACTAAATCGGCTTTCACTTCTGTAATAGCACCCGTTACTGAATTTTTAAAATGATTGATTCCTTGATCTAAATTAACGTAAATACATTCTTCATTGAAATGTATGTTCGTATCGACACTTTCTTCAGCAATGCTCATCAATTTTGCATTTAGCTCGCCTCTTGAAACAGAATATATCGCTTGATTATTGTTGCCATAAGGTTGATAGGCTGTAACACCATCTGTTTTATGAAGCGTACGACCATACATAGGGATAGCAATTTTACGTATCTCATCGCCAATTCCTAAATCATCTAAAGCTTTCCAACCTCTGTATGAGGTAGCTAAATTAATAGATCTGCCCGCCGACATTTTAGCTAAACGCATATCTGATCGTCTTTCATAAATATTGATGGTATATCCTGCTTTTTTTAAATAGATAGCCCATAGTGAACCTACTAATCCTGCTCCTACAATAGTGGCCGTTTTAGTAGTTTGTTGTTGATTGCTTGTTGTACTCATCAAAAAATGATTTTATAAGTTAAATTCAAAAATAAAAGTATGTATTTGAATTCACTTAACACTAAAAAATCTATAATGTTCCTCTTTTTGCTTGTTCGGCTTCAATACTTTCAAACAATGCTTGAAAATTGCCTTTGCCAAATGATTTCGCTCCTTTACGTTGAATGATTTCAAAAAACAAGGTTGGTCTATCTTCTACTGGTTTTGTAAAAATTTGTAATAAATAACCTTCTTCATCTCTATCAACCATTATTCCTAAAGATTTGAGTACTTTAATATCTTCTGCAATCTCTCCTACTCGATTTAAAACCGTATCATAATAGGCCCCTGGTACATGTAAAAATTCTACACCATTTTTACGCATTTGCGAAACTGTAAATACGATATCATCGGTAGCAACAGCGATATGCTGACAACCCGGACCACCATAAAAATCGAGGTATTCCTCAATCTGTGATTTTTTTAATCCATGTGCTGGTTCATTGATAGGAAATTTAATTCGACCATTTCCATTCGTCATCACTTTACTCATCAATGCTGTATACTGTGTCGAAATATCTTTATCATCGAAAGTGACTAAATTAGCGAAACCCATTATTTCTTCATAAAACTTCGACCATTTATTCATGGCACCTAACTCTACATTGCCTACCATATGATCAATATATTTTAAGCCCATTGCAGGAGGGTTATACTCCGAATTCCATGCAACAAAACCAGGCATAAAAATGCCTTTATAGTTTTTGCGTTCTACAAACATATGAATCGTATCGCCATAGGTTTGAATAGACGATTTAATAATCGTTCCCTGTTCATCTGAGTATTCGGTTGGAGGCATCACAGAGACAGCTCCTCGTTTGATGGTTTCTTGATAGGCACTAGTAGCATCATCTACCCACAATGCAATCACTTTCACTCCATCTCCATGCTTGCGGATATGTTCAGATATTTCACTATTCGGATTGAAGGGAGTTGTTAGCACTAATCTGATTTTATCTTGCACTACTACATAGGAACATGATTCTCTATTGCCTGTCTCTAAACCATTATAGGCAAGCGATTGAAAGCCTAATGCGGTTTTGTAATAATGTGCAGCTTGCTTGGCATTTCCTACATATAATTCTACATAATCAGTTCCATTAATTGGTAAGAAATCTTTAGCTTCTTGAAATATTTTTTCAATTCCATAATTGAAATTTTCAACTTGTGTTAAATTATCTGTTGACATACAATTTAATTTTTAAAATGAAATATATTATTCTAACCAAGATTTATAATAATCTTTAAGCTCAATATTCATCGCTTCTTCAGTAATCATTAAAGCATTGAAAGGATCGACCATCACCGCTAATTCTTCGGTGCTTTTTTTACCAATACTTTTTTCGATCGTACCTGGATGTGGACCATGTGGTATACCTCCTGGGTGTAGAGTAATTTGACCTTGTTCTACATTTTTTCTACTCATAAAATCACCATCTACATAATATAATAATTCATCGCTATCGATATTGCTATGATGATAAGGAGCAGGTACAGATTCTGGATGATAATCATACATACGAGGAACGAATGAACAAACTACGAAGTGGTCATTTTCAAATGTTTGATGTATGGGAGGTGGCATATGTATACGACCTGTAATCGGTTCGAAGTTGAAAATAGAAAAGATGTATGGATAGTGATATCCATCCCAACCTACAGCATCAAAGGGATGATTAGCATAGGTATAAGGAAACATAAATCCTTTTTTCTTGATAAAAATATCAAACTCCCCTTCTTCATCATGTGTTTGTAAATTTTGTGGACGAACAATATCTCTTTCGCAATATGGCGAATGTTCAAGCAATTGTCCGAAATTATTTCTATATCTTTTAGGAGTAAAAATTGGATCATGCGCTTCTATATAAAACAAACGATTATCGGTTGTATCGAAATGAATTTGATAAACTGTACCTCTTGGAATCACAATATAATCGCCATATTTAAAGTTTAATTCACCATACATGGTAGTCACTTTACCAGAGCCTCTATGTACGAAAATCATTTCATCTGAATCGGCATTTTTATAGAAGTATGGAGTACTTTCCATAGGAGCCGCTAAGCCGATATGCATATGACTATTGACAAATAATGTTTTTCTACTTTTTAGAAAATCTTTTTCAGGTTGAATATCAAATCCTTTAAAGCTAAGCGCATCTAAGCCATTTTCAACGGCAATTTTAGGAGCGACTGAATAGGCTTTATCTTTTTGTTTTACACGCGTAGGGGGGTATAAATGATAAACCAAAGAAGACATTCCAGAGAAGCCTTGTGTACCTACTAACTCTTCGTGATACAATGTACCATTGGGTTGACGATTGACGATATGTCGCTTGTATGGTACTTTTCCTAATTGGTGATAGATGGGCATGATATATTTATTTTTAGTTGAATAAAATAATAAACCAAAAGTAATAGGATGAATAAGATAAAAATGTGATGTATATCACAGAAATAAAGTTCTTAAGTGATGGTGTTGGTGTTGTCACGCCTTGGCGTGATTCCACCAACCACATTATTTACTGTTTATTCATTTTGATTTCGATAGTAGCTTGTTTATGTTATAGTCTTCGACGACTCACTTTTTTGTCACGCCAAGGCGTGATAAGCAAAAAATGCTTGTCAATATAATCCCTCCGGGTATATTGACCTCCCACCGCACCCTAGGTTGATGGCTGAGCTAGTTAAAAAAAATTATGCCATATTATAGAATCTTGATCATCATTCGAAGCAGTTTTGGCACATGGGGTTTTAACCCCATGCAGTAAATTGCAGTGGACTTGTCACGCCTTGGCGTGGGTTAAAAACCCACTGTATCGAAACCCCTCAAGTTGATGGCTAAGCTAGTTAATAAACGCGCCCCCCGATGTCGTGTCTTCACACATCGGAAGTATAAGAACGAAATCTATTTATGACCGCTGTTCCGGATTGCAAATCCGAAAGAGCACGTTATGAAAAAATTCGTTCATGCCATGGCGTGACGTAATTGAATTATCTCTGCTCAGCACTAAATCTTATGTGCTTGTTTTTTTAGCTTATCGAGTTGAAGTATTTTGATTTTTTTGCTTGATAGTTCGATGATTTCTTGATGCTGTAATTCATATAAAATACGTGTCACCGTTTCACGAGTCGTACCTACTAAATTCGCCAAATCTTCTCGTTTGATTTGCAAATTAATCGTAGCGCCATCCGCCTCTACGCCATAATGTTCTTGTAAGATCAATAAGTTTTGCGCCAAACGTTGTATAACGGGTTGTTGGGCGGTACTCGTAATTTTTCGTTCGGCATCTTTCAATTCATCTGCCAATATATGCGCAATTTTCAAAGCGAGTTTACTATTGTTTTCAACCATTTTATAAAAAGGTTCTTTGGGCAAAAAACAAATAATCGAATCTTCTAAAGCCACCGCAGAACAAGAATATTTATCGGCACCGAAAATCGCTCTATAGCCCATAATATCGCCATTATGTACCATATGCACAATTTGTTCTTTGCCATCCATTCCAATTTGTGACACTTTGATTTTGCCTGATTGAACACAATATAAACCACGCGGATAGGTGCCTTCACTAAATAAGACTTTGCCTTTTTTAAGCAACTGACAAGTTTTCATCTGATTGAGTTGAATCAATTCCGCAGGACTCAATTCCGTAAAAATGGATTTTAGTCCGGCTTTACATAAGGTACATGTTGGAGTAATCAATTCACTCATAATAATCAGATAGATAGTAAGTAAATATACGAAATAAAATAGTTGCGATTCTTACTATTTAATCATCCTATTTTGGTATTATTTCTTCTCCACCTCCTCTTTAAATTTTTGATTCATGGCTTCAAAGCCTTTTTTGGTATCTGTAAGTAATTTGTATTTAAATAAAGGCACTAAAATCCCTGCAAATTTTTCTGCATGTATAAAGGTGGTACTGCCATCTGCATTGGGCTTTAACTCAAATCGATGTTCGCCATCAAATAAGCCTTTAAATAATAAATGTCCCAACCATATGAATTCTTTATTAGCTTCATAGACCAATACTCTTGGTTTGAATTGCATGCCCGGTAAATCAACGATAATGGTCTCGCCTACTTTAGGTATACCTATCATTTTTTTTACGAATGGATTCCATTTGGGATAGGATTGAAAATCGCTGAATACGTTCCATACTTGTGCTGGACTGGCTTGAATGTCTATGCTTGTGATAATTTCCATTTTTATTTACTGTTTTTTTTGTGATGAAATATTCGCTTTCTAGTTACCTAAAAAGCATAGCACAAAATTGTAGCTAAAATGGAATGTTGCTCTTGATATATATCAAGAAATTCTTTTATTTCGTATTCTACTGAATGTTTCGGGTGTCATACCCAACATCGAAGCGATATATTGAAGTGGTACTTGATTGAATAATTCGGGCTGAAATGAAAATAATAATTCATAGCGTTCTTCGGCCGACATCGATAAAAAACTAAATACTCTATCTTCTAGTGTTAGAAAGCATTTCGCAATAAATAATTTTTCGAGCTCTTGCCAATTCGCCACATGCTTTTGTAATAAATCATATTCTTTTTGATGTATGGTATACAAAGTACAATCGCTCAGTGCTTGTATATTCCAACGAGCAGGTGTTTTAAACTGCATGCTCGATAAGTCGGTGATGAAATATCCTTTCGTTGAAATCCATTGCGTAATTTCTTTCTCGCCTGTAGAAGCATATACCCGCATCAATCCACTTTGAATAAAACTAAGTTTATCGCAGTATCTGCCTGCTTTCACATAAAATTCAGCTTTGGCTAATTCTTCTAATTGAAAAAAAGAGACTACTTGTGCTAATTCTGCTTGTGTAATACCAAAATAAGAATGAATATATTGTTCTAATTCGCTCATGTAAAAATTATTTCACTTCTACTCCTTTCATACTCCAATTATAGATAGGCATCGCTAATAAGGTAGTGCTCACGGCAATCAATACTAAAATAGAAAAAGTATTGCTATCGATGATTTTATATTCTAAGCCAATACTCGCCACAATCAATTCCATCAAACCACGCGCATTCATCAATCCAGCTGTAGCAGAAGATTCTCTATTGCTATATCCACTAAATTTCATCGTCACAAATACCGGAATATATTTACACGCAAAGGCGAATAATACTATCACAATGGTTGGTACGATTAAACCCGGACTAAAGATTTGAAGGAAGTTGGTTTTGAGTCCCGAGAATGCAAAGAATAATGGCAATAACATCACCACTACGATATCTTGCATTTTATTTTTGATGGTATCAATCATTATTTTTTCTCGTGGAATCGCCAAACCTAAAATGAATCCCCCAAATACACTATACAAACCAATCTTATCAGTGATAATGGCAGCAACTAAGATGGCCATAATGATAAATGAGAAATGCGTTTGATTCATCTCTCCTGCTATTTTTATTTTTTGAGCTATTTTATTTAATAAAGGTCGAATAAATATAAAGACAATTAAGATAAAAAATACTGCACCAATCAAAGTGACAAAGCCCATTCCAAAGGAATTGCTTAGCGCGAGAGAAGAAATAAAAGCTAATAAAATCCAAGTGACTACATCTTGTGCACTGGCTGATAATAAAGCTAATGAACCAAGTTTTGTTTGTATTAATTTTTTCTCATCTAATATTCGAGCCAACATCGGAAAAGCCATGATAGATAGGGCCGTTCCCATAAATACTGCAAACACTAAAAAACTGATAGAAGGCAAAGCTAATGTATCATAAAATAAGTAGGCCGCTAGAATACCCATAGCAAAAGGTACTATAGTAGCGAATACAGAAAGTATACTGGCTTGCTTGCGTATACTTTTATCGACTTTACTAAAATCGATATCCATCCCTACCATAAACATATAAAACGATAATCCGATATTCCCTACAAAATAAATCATAGGTTTGGTATCCGCAAAAAGATAATTGGTCACTTCTGGTAAGATAGTGCTAAATAAAGTCGGACCTAATAATACCCCAGCAATCATCTCTCCTACCACTCGTGGTTGTTTGATGTATACCATAAAAGAGCCAACTAATCGCGCCATAATAATGATGACTAGCATGGCTGTGGCACTGTGTACAAAGAGTTCTAAATTTGTCATAGTCGATTAATTATGTATAAAAATATGGATTAATAAATTAGTGTATTATTTTTTATTTAAGTATTGGTGTAATATATGATTTTCATTCATTTCGATATCATTACACATTTTTTTCATATCTCGTATTAAAAATGATTCTTCTTTCTCATATACATCACCCTGCAAAAATCGAATGACTTCACTTTTATATTTAGGATTTGAAATAAACCATGTGAACATTACATTTAGTTTATAATATAATGTGATAAATTCATACCAGTTTTTACAACCTGTTTCAATTGTATCATTATAATAAGTAAAACTTTCTTTGGTAAAATTATTTGTCTTTACTGCTTGAATTACTTCGTGTACAGCAATTCGAGCTGCATTTAAAGCGATACTAACACCACTTGAAAAAATAGGATCTACATAACGAGCAGCATCACCTATTAGTATGAAATTATCACCCGTTAAATGCTTCATTTTATAACTATAATCAGCTTCCATTTTGAATGGTTTAAGCTGCTTAGCCGATTGAATTCTAGTTAATACATCCGTTTTAGTTTGAATAAATTCATGAAATATTTCATCTAATGATTTATTTGATTTTTTGATATGATCTTTATGTGTAACTAACCCAATACTTGTTATCGTTTCTGAGATTGGTATTTGCCATACCCAAGTATGAGAGTAAGGTAAAAAATGTATATAAATATAGTCTTTATGTACATCTTCATTTCTCGCATAATCTTCAAACCAAGTATGAATGGCTAGCTGATTAAATACTGGATCATTCTCCTTAATTTTTAGGGCTCTTCCTACTACAGTAGCTCTTCCACTAGCATCCACTATCATTTTGGCATGTATATTCATCTCCTCTTCTCGGTGATGTGCGGTGCAAACTACACCTGATTTATCTTCTTTAAAAGAAATAGATGTTACAAAGGATTCTTCATAAACCTCTGCACCATTTTGTCGAGACTTGTTTAATAATATTTGATCAAATAATCCTCTATCAACATGGTAGGTATAATCAGAATGTACCCCTTCTTGTTGTCGCTCACCAAATAAAACTGAAGCTGTATTTTCGATACCATATATCCTCCAATCATGTGATAATATTGTTTTCTTATTGGTGTTTGACCATGCAGCACCATATTTTTTTGGAAAATTTGCTTTTTCTAAATCTGGAAATAAATCCAAATCTTGAAATATTTTATTGCAAGAAATTACTAATGATTCACCTACATGTTCTCGAGGAAATTTTTCTTTTTCTACGATTGTGCAACGTATATTATTACGAGCTAAGTATGAACCCATAGTTGAGCCAGCAGGTCCTCCTCCAATAATTAAGACATCTGTATGTATTGTTTTCATTAATTAAATATATAACTTATCTATATAAGCTAAGAATTCTTTTGCAAAATTGTTCCAACTATATTTTTTAATATGTAATTGAATCTCTTCTACACTATTAGTAAGTTTAAATGAAGGAACTTGATACATGGCATTTAATAAGCTTGTTGACACATTGTTTTGAAAATAAAGCGCATAGGGATACGAGATTTCACTCATGCTGCTTTCGGCGGTGGTAATACAGGTAGCTCCCTCTTGCATGGCTTCTAATACAGGGAATCCGAAACCTTCATATTGAGAGGGATAAATAAATGCTTCGCAATGCTGGTAGTAATATCGTAATAAGTCATTGGATACAAATCCTAAAATTTGTATATCATTTTTATAAGAATGCCTAGCTAATCGTTCAAAAAAAGAATCTACTTTCCAACCTCTAGCTCCTACTATATATAACTGTATGTTTGAATTTGTTTGCTCTTTATAGAGTTGAAATGCTTCTAGTAAAAGTGTTAAATTTTTACGTGGTTCAACAGTACCTACATATAAAAAGAAGGGTTTAAAATCGATATCTATCTCATTTGTTTGTTCGCTTACAGAACGACGTATTCCCGGATAGATAGTGGCTATTTTAGCATTGGTAAATGGATAATGTTTGATAATTTCTTCACTCGTAAATTGCGAATTGCTAATAATTAAATCGGCTTTACGTAAGATGCGTTTTAAAAAAAGTCGCTGTAAAGTACTGCTATAGAAACTATGCCATTGAGGGAATAATACGGCACTTAAATCATGAATGACGGTGACTCTTTTTATTTTTTTCGGTAATAAAAAAGGACCGAAATGTGCAGGTTCAATGACCATATCTACTTGATACTTGCGTGCTAAAAAGGGAATGATTAAAAATTTTCGAATGGCTGTAAACCCAATAAAATTGGGGATTACAATAGTTTTTACATTAGGATAAGCCGCCAATAAATCATCTTTCTTTTCACGAAAAAGTATGAATTGATGTGCACTTTCTTGCGCTACAAGAGCAAGTACCATCTCTTTGGTATATACATGTACCCCTGCATATTGATTATCGATAGGGTCTGCTATGATGGCGATTCGTTTCATACTTTTTTAGATTCGATACATTTACGATAAACGCTTATAGTAGATTTAGCGGTTTCATACCAACTAAATTGAAAGGAAGTCAACCAAGCTTGTGCTGCATATTGTTCTCTATTCGTTGCCTCTACCATAGTATGCATCGCCTCTTTGATTGCTGATATATCATTCGCATCAACAGCTATTCCGCCTTTGCCGATCAACTCTACTTGCGAACTATTATTACCTACAATGACAGGCGTTCTACAACGCATTGCTTCAATAATCGGCAAACCAAAACCTTCATAGTGCGATACATAACAAAAACATAAAGCACCACTATATAAGGCACTCAAGTCTCTATCACGCACATAGCCGGTGAAATAGATATCTGAAGTATTTTCTACACTGGCAAACAACTCCTCATAAAACCATCCTTTTTTACCTGCAATCACTAAGATCAAATCATGCGTATGGGCTTCCTTTTTAAGCGCCAGAAAGGCTTTAATCGTATTCATTATATTTTTACGTGGCTCAATCGTCGATAAACAAAGCAGGTATTTTTTATTCGTTGGAATATTATATCTATGTAATACTTCCGTTAATAAATGTTGATTGGTATTATATCTAAATAAAATATCATTCGCCGCTTCATAGATGGTATGGATCTTTGTGGGTTCTAGTTGATATTGTTCTATCAAATCATGGGTCGTTGACTTCGAAACCGAGATGACCTCTAGAGCCTCTTGTTTCAATAGTTCAAAGCCTTTTGCTGCTAATAGTCGATTGTTTTCTAAATGGAATGCTGGATGAGTTTGATGAGACACATCATGTACTGTAACTACTCGTGGGATATTATAGTTTCCAAATAAAGAAATATGTTGTGGTAAGGTGATATGAACTAAATCATATTGAGTATAGACTGAATCGCTTTTTTCTTTATTGATTACTTTGTGATAAAAAATATCACGCGATACTTTTTCACGTAATAACAAAAGTTTTTCTCGCATATTTGAATTCCTGTATATGGGACTGAGCCTATTATACAGTGCGTTTGGTAAGAGGAATTGAATCCCTATTTTAACACCTAACAAGAGTCGTTCATAGGTATAAAATTCTTTTCCTTGTTGTATAGGCTGATCGATAAATAATTCTATTTCTTCAATATCATAAATTTTCCCATTTAAGTAGATATGAAAATGAAATTCTTTATTGCCCCATACTTGACTTTCACGTAATTGTCGCAATAGCTCTACCACATAGCGTTTCACCCCATCGGTAGAAACCCCTAAAATTTTAGAGGCATCGATTAGCACTTTATAAGTTGTAGAAGTCGTATTCGATTCATCACTTATTTTTTTTCGAATTTGAAATCTAGTTGTAGCATCTAGTGCCGACAAACTTCCATCGAACAAATACCCCATTTGCTGCATCACGGTACCATGATAATTCCAAAACAAATGCGCCTGAAAATCGTTCATTTCTTCTTTCCATGCACCCGCTTTTCCTTTTCTAAAATTTTTATTCGAAAACGTTTTTTCATCCTCTCCAGTTAAGTTATGAAATTTCCCACTGCCATATTGTGCTTGTCCTTCTTTTAATTGATGAAAAGTGGGCAGCTTGGTTCGATCCGGTTCGGGCAATGGATAAATGGCTCTGATTCGTTCTACTTCTTTGATCGGATCTTGAATCAAATCTTCATATCGTATGATAATATCTGCGGCTTCTACCCAGGCTTTCACATTCGTTGACCAACCCCCAAAATGAGTCCCTTTGGCAGCAATGATAATCTCTTGTAAATTATCTTCGAATGTAGAACCGATATCGATTAAATCTTTTTTATGATGTGCCATCGATAATACGGCATCTCTACCATCACGAATTAAATATACTTTGGGTAAATGCTTATATTGCTCGGGTAATTCAGTGGGCAATAAATGTGTTTTTACTAGGTCAAAGCGATCATAATTATCTTCGAGTGCATAGGTGGTTTCGTGATGATAGGTAGATGATTCTAGTCCATAACACTGAAACAATACATTACGCAAAAATGTATTTCCACTTCGAGGATATGAGGCTAACCATAATTTCATAGTAGAACTTTTCTATGCTTACGAAGTTCGAGTGCTTGCTGATATAACGCCATATCTGCGGCATTATAATGCTCAATCAATTGAATAATTGATGGGTCTAATTGAGATTCTTTATGTGCGGTTTTATTCACTTCAAATGCAACTAAGTTGCGTTGTAATAATTGACCTAAATAAGCTAAATCTTCTTGATAAAATTCTTGAATGCCCACAAAGTGAAACTCTTGTAAAGGCTTTCCTTGAAGGAAAGAACTCATTCGATTTTGATTGATAGGGCTCGCTGCAAATTCTTCAATTGTTTTCATCATTTTATCGAGTATCGCTCTATTCTGTTCATGTTCTTTCATGAAAAATTGCAGTCGTTCTTTCAAGTAAAAATAATTCGACACTACTCGTTCAACTGGATGTCGCAACCAAGTAATCATAGGATATTGTTGTGCGGCTGGAAATAAACGATACATTTCTTCTATTGCAAAGTGTCCGTGTAATACCTGAAAAGTAGCAGGCAAAACACTTTCTACATAAGGTAAGTGATTGAGCAGTACTTGTTGAATATTCGGTTTAATATCGAAACGTGAAACCTTTGAAAAACCATAGGCTTCCTCTAAGGTGCTATAGAACGATGTACCCGCTGTTTTAGGGATGTGTAAGGATAATAATTGCAAGCTACTCATTCGGGTAATTTATTTTTGAGTGTATCATAATAATCGATAGCCGTTTTATAATCGGTCGATTCAAATTCAAAAGTACCATTATTTAAAATCAATATTCTATCAGCAAACTGTTGTAAATGTTCGTGTACATGTGTAATGAATATCACCGAACTTTGTTGTTTATGATCGATTAAATAATTCATACATTTTTGTCGAAAGAGTTTATCCCCTACTGCCAGTGCTTCATCAATAATAAATAAATCAGCTTTCACTTGAGTGAGAATAGCAAATCCTAATTTGGCTTTCATCCCCGAAGAATAGATGCCTAGTGGTTTATCGATAAATTCTTGCAGTTCAGAAAAACGAATAATTTCTTCCATCGCCTGGTCAATTTCTTTGCGATTCAATCCGAATAAGGCTGCTTTTAAATATATATTTTCTCTACCTGTTAAAAGAGGATTAAATCCTGAACGAAGGGCAAATATAGCCACTACTTTACCATCAATTTTTATAGTACCAGCGTCTTGTTCGTAGATCCCTGTAATGATACGTGTGAGCGTTGTTTTGCCACTTCCATTCAATCCTAAAACGCCAATAATTTCGCCTTTATAAACGCTTAGATTAATATTTTCAAGTGGTGCAATTTGAGTAGAAGTTTTTTTGCGTATACTAAATAACAATTGAAAAAAATGCTCTTCTCCCAATAAGGAAAAAGATTTGCTCAACGCTTCTATATGTAATATAGGAGTATTCATTATTGCAATATTTTTTCAATGGTTTTAAATTTCATTCTATGGAAATAACGAAAGGCCAGATACATCAAAACAAAACTGATTATAAAAAGCAGGAGTATCTGTAATTTCATTGGCAATTGTCCGTAAATAATTGCATTTCGAGGCAATAAGATCAAGTGTGTAAATGGATTATATCGAATCAAATAACTTAATACAGAATTATCAAAATTGGGTTTGTAGGGATTATCGTAGGTGGGCTTATAAAGAATAGGTGTAATAAAAAATAATAAGGCCATTACTTTATCAAAAATCATCGCTATATCAACTGCTAAGATGCGCCATACCGCAAATACTAAACCTAAGGCTACGCTAAAGAAAATTAACGGAAGTATCAATACGGGATATAAAATGCTAGTAGATTGAAAATGAAATTTAAAATAAATACAGATAAGGATGAAAACGATTAAATGAATGACGAAGAAAATAATTTGACGGAGTATCGCTTCAATAATCAAAACACTTAAATCGAATCTATTTTCTAAAATAATTCCCGAATATTTGCTGTAAATGGTAGAAACTGATTCATAGATATTAAACCCAAACCACCATAAAATCATCCCAGCCACTAAATAAATCAGGTAGGGAATTTGAACACTTCCTACACTTAAAAAACCTGAATAATGAAGTATACTCCAAATAATGATTTGAAAAAAAGGATTAAATAGAATCCAAAACAAGGAAAATTTTGATTGCTTGTATTGAGTAAATAAGTTTTGTTTTAATAGTTCAACTATCAAAAACTTATTGGTTTGGATGCTTTTAATGAATGCCTGCATAGAGTATTGTAGCAAATCTAATAATGTATTTGTAAATTTTCGTAATTTTATAGCATGAATAGCAGAATTGACTACGACTTTTCCCATTTAAAAGCCTTTTGTATGTTTATTGGCTATCCTCGTAGTGGACATAGTTTAGTAGGTTCTATTATCGATGCTCATCCAAATGCCTGTATTTCGCATGAAATGGATGCATTAGCCACATACAAAAAATTTGCAAGTGCTACAGACTTCTTTCGTGAAATTCAAGACTTATCTGCAACACAAGCCCAGAATGGTAGAATATCTTATGGCTATTCGTATCAGTTTGACACATTATCTGCAGGAAAAACAGAGGTACTACAATTAATTGGCGATAAGAAAGGGAGTGGAACCACCCAACAATTAATCAAAGATATTGATGCATTGAAGGCTTTTACTGCTTTTGTTCAATTGCCTCTTAAAATCATTCATGTCACGCGAAATCCTTTTGATATAATCACCACTAAAGCAGGTTATAAAGATTTGAAAAATGTGCCCATTACTACAGCTGGCATTGCTGAAAGTACCGCTGTTATTTCTGCTGAAGCTCGCATGAATCAGCAATTAATCGATACAGGGCTTTATGATATCTATAGTTTTTCGCATGAAGCGTTGGTTGAAAACCCAGCAGGCACCTTACTACCATTATTTAATTTCTTAGATTTAGAAATAAATACTAGTTTTATTGAACAAATTAGTAAAAATTTATTTGGTCAAGTGCATCAAAGCAGAAAAAAACATGCTTGGTCTACAGCCGAAATTCAATTAGTAAACGATAGCATTATTCAATTACCCATTTTTTCAAATTACAGCTATGAATAACAACCAACCAATAAGTCGTTTGCATCAGTTCTTATATTATTTTATACTCTTCTTATCTGGATTTATTATCTATCAATTTCAAATTGAGAAAAGTTTTAATCTACTATCAGTTTATACAACAGTATTGTTATTTATTTGTATTCGTCCATTCAGCGAAAAATATGCAAAGTCACTATTGCCTTTGTTTTTTTTAGCGGTTTTATTTTATCTCTATCCAGGTATGAAGTTTCTCTATATCATCAGTGCATTGGCTATATTATTAGGGATCATCATCCCCACTTACAACTTCCGTATCAAAATAAGTTTACTATTAGTAGCGGGTTTTATACTTTCTTTTATTTACGTATTTCCGAATACCGCATTCGAACAAATTCGCTATGTGCCTTTTCTAATGGGCAGTTTATTTATGTTTCGAAGTATTAGTTTCATTCATGAAATGCGATTTACTAAAAAAGAAATCAGCACTATCGATAAAATCAATTATTTCTTACTCTTACCTAATTTGAGTATGCCCCTCTTCCCTATTGTAGATTTTAAAGACTTTGTAGCGAGTTATGCGGCCCCTAATTTCCGACAATTAAGAAGAGGCACTTTATTTATTTGCAGAGGGATTATTCAACTTTTAGTCTATCGATTTATTTATCATTATATCGTTAGTCCTATTTCTGGAGTTGAAAACATTGCAGATGTAGCGCTTTATGTAACCAGCAATTTCTTAATTGTACTACGTGTCATTGGTGCCTTTCATATTTGTATTGGATTGATAACTTTGTGTGGATATAGTATTCCAGATTTATTTAATAATATCTTTTTTGCTCATGGATTCAGCGATTTATGGCGTAGAACCAATATCTACTGGAAAGAATTTATCACTAAAATATTTTACTTTCCACTTTATTTCAACTTAAAGAAAAGAGGCGAATATGTGGCAATCACCATCTCTACGTTAATCTGTTTTGCCATCACTTGGTTTTTGCATAATTATCAATGGTTTTGGATTAAAGGCAGCTTTCCTGTTCAAATCAAAGACCTAATCTTTTGGGGAATATTTGGCATTCTAGTAACGATGAGTTCGCTTTGGCAACAACGAAAATTAGTGCATAAAGAATCGCATAAACAGGAAGTAAAAAACTCGCAATTGATTCAATTATCTTTGGGTAGTTTACTGGTATTTGTTAGCATGTCGATTTTATGGAGTATCTGGATAGCACCCGATTTACATGCTTGGATACAATTATTAGCCCATGCAAAAAATATAAGTGTACGAAGTATTGGTTTAGTAGGGTGTTGGATTGTAGCTTATTTGATCGTTGTATATATGTATCATAGTTATCAAAAAAATAAAAATACTCGTTATAAATATATTGCTACTCATCTTGAATCCATCTCCATTTATCCTTATCTAGCGGTGATTATAGCCTTATTATTGGCTCAGGTATTCTCCCAGAAAAAAATTCAATATGGTTTATTATTAAAACCGATTATCACCGAAAAATTAAATAAAGCTGATCAAGAAAATGTAGATAATGGTTACTATACTAATTTAATCAGCACCAATGATTATTGCACACAAGTATGGTCGAGTGATTTGAATAAAGATAAAAAACGGACTAAGTACATCAATCAAAATATCACGCTCATGACGAATGATATGATGTTATGTAAATATATTCCGAACAAAAAAATTGCAGTCGACAATATTATATATTCTATTAATAGTGCCGGGTTTCATGATATAGAATATGCCCAAAACAAACCGCTAAACACCTATAGAATCATCGTTTTAGGGGGTTCGTATGAGAGTGGAAATGGGGTGAATGATAATGAAGACTTTATCACCTTGGTAGAAAATAATTTGAATAAAAATTATCGCATCGAAAAAAATGGTCAGCCCGTTAAAGTAGAAATTATCAATATGGCTATTAATGGCTATATGTTATTACAACGTGTATATCAATATAAAAAATATGCTACGTTGTATGAAGCAGATGCTGCACTCTTGTTTTTACATAGCAATTACAATCAACGAATGATTAATTATGTGGCGCGTTTATTATACAATAATAATAGTGTGGAAGACCCTTATTTATCGGCAATTATTAAAAATAAACAACTCAAAAAATCGGATACCGAAGCCACTTTAAAAAGTAAAATGGGTTTTGCACCAGATAGCTTAAATGCTTATTCGTTAAGAAGTTTAGCCACTATGAGCAAGCAAGATTCTATTTTATTAGTGGGTGTATTTTTACCTGCGGTGAAAGACCCTATTAACTCGAGCGATTTACAAAATTTTATGCAACTGAGTAAGCAATATCAATTCCCATTACTTAATTTAGAAAACGTTTATGGCGATAAGAAAAAGAAAGATTTATCCATTTCTGAAATTGATTTTCATCCGAATAAAGTGGGGAATGATTTAATCGCCAAAAAATTAGAAGAAACTATTATCTTGCAACAAGATATTTTCAACTTATCAATTACTAAAAAATAATTATACTTCTGATATGGAAACTATTTTAGCAGAAACCAAAACCTATATAAGCACTCAATTATTAGACGATACCTCTTTTCCTCTAGAATACCAAACAGCCTTAATTAGCAGTGGACTCATCGATTCAATTTCGACTTTGAAATTAGTAGATTATTTAGAAAAAAAATACCATATCGAATTCATGCCACATGAAGTAGATAAAGACCACTTAGATTCCATTGAATTAATAGCTGCGTTTGTTCAATCTAAAATGAAATAGTGCAAATCAAACATTCATTTTTACATGAACTGATCGAAGAAAGTGCTATCACTTTCCAAAACCATATGGCTATTTGCGAAGCAGCCGATAAAAAAACATCCTATGCACAATTAGCTGAGCTTAGCGATACTATTTATAAAAAGCTGATACAGCAAGCAATTCCAGCACAATCACGCATTGTATTTTACACTGAAAAAAGTAGTGAAACCATCGCCGCCTTTATAGCTTGTAGTAAGGCGAATCTGATTTATGTACCTGTTTCATTGTTGAATCCTGTGGCTCGTTTGCAACAAATTATTCAACTAGCAAGTGCCGATTATATTTGTATCGATTCTTCTCATATCGCATTATTAGAAGAGCTTTCAAGTTGCTATAGCATTGAATCTAAAATTGAAATAACTTCACTGATATTCCTGCAAATCGCTAAAAAAAATACGATTAGCATCACAAAAGATATTGCATTTATTTTATTTACTTCAGGTTCAACAGGACTACCCAAAGGTGTGAGCATCTCTCATCGTGCAGCCTTGAGCTTTATCGAATGGTCATCGAAATATTTTGCATTAGATCAGCGCAATCAACTTTTATCTATTGCACCCTTTAATTTTGATTTATCTGTATTCGATATTTATGCAACGATAATGAGTGGAGCTTGTTTGCATTTAGTTGCCGAACAAGAGATCAAAAACCCTATGTTGATTGCTTCTTATATAGATCAAGCGAAAATAAATACGATCTATGCAACGCCTACTTTTTACCAAACCCTACTCGCTTATGGTAAAATGCATAAATATGATTTTGCACAGGTGAAGCAAATTCTTTTTGCAGGAGAAGTATTTCCACGAGAAGGCATCAAACAATTAAAATCGGTTTTTCATCAAGCACAATTACATAATTTATACGGACCCACCGAAACCAATGTCTGTACCTATTATACATTGCCTGCGAGCTTCGATGAACAAAGCAAGGATGCATTCCCCATCGGAAAAGCTTGTGATTACGCCTCTTGCATGTTGATCGATGAAACGATGCAAAAGATAACAGCCATCCAAACACCTGGAGAATTACTAGTTGCAGGTTCTTCCTTATTTACTAACTATTGGGGAAATGATGCCAAAACGAATGAAGCCTTTATCACGATAGATAATGAAAAGTATTATAAAACAGGTGATATCGCATTTTATAATGAACAAAATGAATTGATGTATACACATCGAAAAGATAATATGGTCAAAAAGAATGGCTATCGCATCGAATTAGAAGAAATTACAGCTTGTTTAAGTCAACATGAAAACATACAACAAGTTGCTTGTGTGTATCTTAAACAGAAAAATGAAATTCTCTGTTTTTATATCAGTAAAACAATGGAAGCCCTTGATATAATTAGCTTGAAAACTTTTTGTACAAAATATCTTCCTACTTATATGATTCCTAATAAATTTGTATATTTAAATTCGTTTCCTACCACCGTTAGTGGTAAAACAGATAAAGCACAATTAGTAAAAAACTATGAGGCATGAATTAACTCCAGAACAATTACTGATGCATGATAGTATCAAGCAACAAGTAATGATGATACAGCAAGAGCCTGCTCATAGCTTTAAAGAGAAATGGAATGCTATTGCTCAAACGGGTATCATCGGTATAGCTGTCGATCCTTCTCTAGGGGGATTAGGCTTAGGAGCTTTCGATCAGTTAGTGGCTTTTGAAGCGCTAGGTAGAGCATCCTCCGACAATGGATTTAATTTTGCTATGGCGGCACATACCTTGGCTTGCGTAGTTCCGATTAGTAAGTATGCATCTAGTGAACAAGCAGCAACTATCTTACCTACATTACTAAATGGGAGTTCTATCTGTGCAAATGCTATGACCGAAAGTGAAAGTGGTTCGAGCGTTTATCAACTTCAAACCAAAGCACATTTGCAAAATGAAAATCAATATATACTAAATGGTTCCAAAACATTTATCAGTAATGGAGCGATTGCCGACTATTGTTTAGTATATGCCGAAACTACTGCTAATAAAGGATTTTTTGGAGGGATCTCCGCTTTTTTAGTCCCAAAAAATAAATATCGATGTATACAAAGTTATTCTAAAATGGGATTGGAATCAGTCGATTTATCCGAGTTACTATTTGAACAATCTGTAGTTGATGTATCTTGTTTATTGAGTAAAGCAGGGGGTGGTGGATTTATTTTCAATGAATCGATGGAATGGGAACGGACTTGTTTAGCGGGTTTGCATATTGGAGCTATGGAGCGTGTGATGCAACAAGTGATTGAATTTGCAAAGTCACGTAAATCAAATGGATTAAGTATTAGTAAATATCAAGCGATATCACATCGTATTGCCGACATGCAAGTAATGATAGATACCAGCAAAACGATAGCCTATAGCACTGCTCGTATGTTAGATAAAAAATTGAATGTAAGTAGAGAATCTTCCACAACAAAACTTTATGTGAGCGAAGCTGTTGCTAAATTTATGTTGGAAGCCCTACATATTTTTGGTGCATCAGGTTATATCAAAGATTATGGTATAGAACAAGAGGTGCGTGATGCCTTAGCCGCAAGTATTTATTCAGGCACTAACGATATTCAAAAAAATATTATTTCTTCAAACTTAGGATTATAAAACATGGAAAACAAAATTAGAGATGTAGTGATTATTGGAGGAGGACCCGCTGGTTCAACCATGGCCTCTTTATTAGCCCGTGAGGGACATGATGTGGTAGTATATGAACGAGAGAAATTTCCTCGCGAACACGTGGGTGAAAGTCTACTCCCCTTCTGCTATAGCCTTTTCGAAGATCTTGGGGTTTTAGATACCATGAAAAAAAGATATGTACGTAAACCAGGTGTGCAGTTTATCAGCCCTACGGGTGAAAGTAGAACCACCTACTGTTTCGGACATGTAATCAAAGACGATAGCCATTTATCATTTCACGTAATACGTGCCGATTTTGATGATTTGTTATTGAAAAATAGTAGACGATTAGGTGCCGAAGTACAAGAAGAAACTCGTGTGACGGATGTTGATTTAGACCATACAGATGGATTGGCTCGTATTTCCATTCGTACGAAAGAGGGTAATGAAGAACAAATTGTAGCCAAACAATTAATTGATGCAAGTGGTCAAATGACTTTCTTAGCGCGCAAATTAGATTGTAAAAAAGCCTTTGATAATTTAGATAGAATTGCTTTCGCTACGCATTGGATGGTAGATGAAATGCCTGCAGGACTCGATGAAGGGATTTTAAAAATTGTATATCTAGGGGGCAATAAAATGGGATGGATATTTGTGATTCCTTTAGGTGTCAATAGAATTAGTGTAGGAGTAGTAGTGAACAATTCATACATGAAAGAAGAAAAACAAAAATTGATGGATGCAGGAGAGAAAGATTGGCAACAAGCTTTTTATCTTAATGAAATTAAGGATTCGCCTTATGTTTATGAAATCGTACAAAAAGCCAAACAACGTCAAAAAGTATTGGTGAATGGCGATTACTCCTATTATTCGGAGAAAAAATTTGGACATAATTATGTGGTTACAGGAGATGCATCTGCCTTCTTAGATCCGATATTTGCTAGTGGGGTGTATCTTTGTATGAAAAGCTCGTATTTATTAGCAAAGGCTATAGATAAAAAATTAAAATCAGGCAATTTAAAAGACAATACACCTCTTGAAGAAGCCTATACAACCATCAAAGGTGCTTATGATTTAGTAGGGAAATTTATTTATTTCTTTTACAATCCGGATGCCTTTAGTTTGGCGGAAGTGGGTGATAAAGAATTGAATAATCACTTACAACATGACACTGCCTTTTCATTAGTGCATTATTTATTGGCGGGCGATTTCTTCGAAAACCATCGTAAATACGATACGTTTATCGAGTTATTGACCGATCCAAAACAATACGAGAAATATAAGCATTTAGTGATTGATCAAATTGATCATAGCATTCCAACTTGTAATGCAGATAGAAATATAGTTTTCAGTAAATTTATGGAAGAGATAAATACACAGTAAAAACTTATTTTAGATAAAAAAATCCTCCTTGGTAAATTTACTGGGGAGGATTTTTTTTATTGTATGTGGGAATAGTCTAATGCACTAATCCAATCGATCATCTGGATTACGTTTCTTTTTAAAATCGCCATTACGCCAAGCTTGAATGAATTTATACCAAGCCAACGGATTTACTTGAGTAATCGTACTAGGTACTTGCTTGCCATAATAAAACTGTTGTTGGGCTTGCTTCATAAAATAATTCGAATTCTCTTTGCCATCCATCGCCATATGGTCGCTGATATCGGCCATTCGTTGCTTATCTAAATTTTGTTGCGCAATTGCTATTTGATCATCTGTATAATGGTCGTTTACAAATCGATTTTTGAATTCTTCCTTCGACATACGAGGCATTACAAAAACCGTATCTAAATATTCATCATCACGAGATAATAATTGTACGATGGTCAGTTTATCTTTATCATTGTTAGCAGGTATAACATAAGTGTTTGCTTTAAACCCAACACTATTGAATTGTACACTATCACCTTCACGTGCTACTAAACTAAAAAATCCATCTTCTCTACCAAAAACCCCTCGTTTATCTGTTTTATTAAAAATAGCTACATAAGGCACTGCTTCTAAACTATCCGATGTAACGATAATCCCAGATAGTTGTACTACTTTATTTGTGTTTTGAGCTTGCAGCTGAATCGAATGGAATAAGCCAATAACAATAAATAAGAAGAATATTTTTTTCACTGTACAAAAGTACTTATTAATGAAAGATATAGCTAATTCGACTTATTAATAAATCTTAAAAAAATATTACGACTCTCGTATAAATAAATTGATATCGCTCATCAATTGTTGTGCAATTTTATCGGCGGTCATCATTTGTGTACTCTCCGCATAAATACGCACAATCGGCTCTGTATTGGATCTACGTAGTTGCACCCACTCTTTATCAAATTCAATTTTCAATCCGTCGATATCATTGATGGGTTGTTTTTTATATTTCGTTTTAATCTTTTCGAAGATACGATCTAAATTTACCGTAGCATCTACTTCAATTTTATTTTTAGAGATATAATAATCAGGATAGCTTTTACGCAAGAATGATAAGGATTTCTTACTCTTAGCTAAATGAGATAAAAACAAAGCGATACCTACTAAGGCATCTCTTCCATAATGTAATTCTGGATAGATAATACCGCCATTCCCTTCTCCTCCTATCACAGCATTCGTAGCTTTCATTTTTTCAACTACATTCACTTCGCCCACGGCAGATGCTTCGTAGCTCATTCCATACTTCTCGGTCACATCACGTAACGCACGTGTGGAAGATAAGTTTGAAACGGTATTCCCTGGTGTATGTTGCAAGATATAATCTGCCACAGCCACTAAGGTATATTCTTCGCCAAACATTGAACCATCTTCGCAAACCAATGCTAAACGGTCAACATCAGGATCTACCACGATTCCTACATGAGCTTTTTTATCTTTTACCAATGAAGCAATTTCTGTTAAATGCTCCGGCAATGGCTCTGGATTATGCGGAAAATGACCTGTTGGGTCGCAATATAATTCAGTGATTTGCTTCACTCCTAAAGCTTTCAATAATTTAGGCACCGCAATTCCACCTGTAGAATTCACTGCATCTACCACCACATGAAAATTAGCAGCCGCAATAGCCGCTTTATTTACTAATGGCAACTGTAAAATCAAATCAATATGTTTGTCGATATACGAATCATCTTTGCTATACATACCAATTTCATCAACGGTAGCAAATGAAACATTTGCTTCTTTGGCAAGAGCTAATACCTCTTCCCCATCTTTACCACTGATAAATTCTCCTTTCTCATTCAATAATTTCAGGGCATTCCATTGTTTCGGATTATGACTAGCGGTCAAAATAATTCCTCCACCTGCTTTCTCTATAGTCACTGCCATCTCAACGGTTGGAGTGGTGCTAAAACCTAAATCAAGCACTTCAATACCTAAACTCATCAAGGTACCACTCACCAATTGATTCAGCATTTCGCCTGATATACGGGCATCTCTACCTATTACAATTTTTTTATTTCCTGTTTTATTGATAATGAAACGAGCAAAGGCCGTTGTAAATTTTACGATATCAAATGGGGTAAGATTTTCATCTGGTAATCCACCAATAGTGCCTCTGATTCCTGAAATTGATTTTATTAAACTCAATGTAATGTATTTTTGTAGTACAAAATTAATAAATATCTATTTTTATATAAAGAAGTATATGCACAAAAATAAAAAAGAATGGTTTGCTACTTGGTTTGATAGTCCGTATTATCATCTATTATACCAACATCGAAATGAAAATGAAGCCAGCCAATTTATCGATCAATTGACTGCTTATCTGGGTTTAAAAGACAGCGATGTATTATTAGATTTAGCTTGTGGTAAAGGGCGACATGCCATTCAGTTGAGTAAAATGGGGGCTATGACCTATGGGGTAGATTTATCAGAAAACAGCATCTGTGAAGCTAAAAAACAGGAAACTGAATGTTTGAAATTTGAAGTGCATGATATGCGTGAAGTGTTTAAAAATAATTATTTTACGCATGTTTTTAACTTGTTTACCAGCTTTGGTTATTTTGACATCGCCAGTGATAATCTCAAAATGCTGCAATCGATACATCAAATGCTACTTCCTAATGGAATTTTAGTCATCGATTTTTTTAATAGTCATAAGGTCATCCAACAAATGATTCCCTATGAAGAAAAAGAAATTGGAGGGATTTTATTTCAGTTAGAGAAAAAAGTTGTGGACGGAAAAATCATTAAAAATATACGATTTAGTGATCAAGGAAAGGATTTTGAATATCAAGAACAAGTACAGTTATTTACAAAAGAGGACATCTGTCAAATGCTTATGGATACTCGTTATAAAGTGCTTGACATCTTCGGCAATTATGCCTTAACTTCATACGAAAAAGAAAGTGCCGATCGACTTATACTCGTGGCACAAAAAATATAACTTTTTTCGTATAACCCACATGAAAATAAAAGAAGAGCTACTCCATTTTATATGGCAGTATAAGTTATTTCATACCCATTCGCTCTATAGCACCGATGGTGAAAAAATTGAGATCCTTGATTTTGGACGATATAACTTCGATGCAGGACCTGATTTTAGTATGGCTAAAATCAGAATCAATCAAACCATTTTAGTTGGAAATATAGAGATTCATGTATATGCTAGTGATTATATCAAACATAAACACACGAATGATTCACGCTATAAAAACATCATTTTACATGTGGTATATGAAGAAGATAAAACCCTTGCGAATATTGCATTTCCAACGATTGAACTAAAACATTATTTAGAGGAGCATACCTTAGCCAAATATGCTTTATTGATGGACACTTTAAGTACTGTTCCTTGTCAGCAATTGTATCAAAGTATAGACCCTATTCGGTTTCGTTTATTTGCTCAAAAGTTATGCATCGAACGATTAGAAAAAAAAGTGCATGAGATAGCAGTATTACACAAGCAATGTAAAGGCGATTGGAATAAAACAGCAATCCTAAGTTTGAGTGCCTATATGGGGCAGAATATCAATAAAGAAGCCTTTATGCGTTTGTTGATGAGTTTTGATTTGCGAATAATAAGTAAATATTGTAAAAACAAAATCAAGACGGAAGCCTTATTAATGGGACAAAGCGCGATACTACATTCGGCGTATGTAGCGAAACGAAAACACCCCTATATCGAGCAATTGAAAAAAGAGTACCAACATTTACAAACTTTAAATGAATTAGAACCTATTCAAGCAATCGAATGGAAATTTGCTAAGATGCGTCCAGTAGCCTTTCCAACAGTACGTATCTCCCAATTAGCGCATTTACTATTTTTGTATCCTAATTTTTTCGATGAAATTATTTTAGCATTCGACATCAAAAACATTTACAAACAATTGGATGTACAATGCCGTGAAGTATGGTCGCCAAATAAACAAGAAACTATAACATTAGGTAAATCAACTATTGATATTATTATTATCAATGCTATTGTGCCATTGATGTTTTATTACGGACAAGCATCGGGCAATGAATATTATATGGACAGATCAATAAATATTCTAGAATTAATCAAAGCAGAACAAAATAAAATTACACGCTTGTATGAGTCGATTGGTTTTACGATAGAAACAGCCTTAGAATCACAGGCGTTACTGACTTTAAAAAATCAATATTGTGAGACTAAAAATTGTTTGAATTGTGCGATTGGGTTGGAAATTTTAAGAAAATGAATAAATTACGAATTACGAATTAATTTCTGCCAAGGAGTCTAAGAATTATGAATTCATGTATTTAATGAATAAAAAAAAAGTAATTTAGAAATTAAATTTATTCTCTTAAATTAATTATAAATTTGTGGTAGAATTTTGATCAAATGAGTGAACATATAATCGGTTTTAATGTACGTGTGTATGGTATTCTTATCAATGAACACCATCATGTGTTGGTATCAGATGAATTGATACGTGGTGAAAAATACACTAAATTTCCTGGTGGTGGATTAGAATTTGGAGAAGGTACACGTAGTTGCTTGATACGCGAATTTAAAGAAGAAACAGGTGTACTCATTCAAGTGAAAGAACATCTATACACCACGGATGTATATATCCATTCGTTGTTCGACGACAATAAACAAGTGCTCTGTATATATTACTTAGTGGGCAGTAATGATTGGAGTAAAATCAAAACCAGTAGTAAAAAGTTTGATTTTGAAAAAGGCTCTAATGAAAACTTTAGATGGATTAAAATCGATGAATTGAAAAACGAAGAACATATCCTGTTGCCTACTGATAAAACAGTTATTAATATCCTGGAAGCGATTAAATTATTTCTATAATAAATTTCTTATTTCTTTAACCAACGCATCCATATTGGCAATCGATTGATTTTTAAAATCGGATAATTTTCTTCTGTAGCTCCAAATTGCTTATAGAATTGTTTTACTCCTTTTATCTCCGAGCCTTCAAAATCAAAGTAGATAGGCGTTCCTGCATATTGTTGAATCAACTGATGATATAAAAAGGGCGAACTTAAGACTTCTTTTCCTTTATTCGTTGTAAGTGGCGCTAAGTTAATTAATCTATTTCTGTATTCAATCAATAACATCATCGTGCAAATTTCATCGTGATAACGTACCTGATAAATTTGAGCAATACCCATTGAAAACAGCATCTTTGTGAGTCTTTCAAGCGAGGCATAGATGGCAGTTGAATAAATCGATTGCTGTTCCTCTAACATCACTTGCTTGGCAAATGTCAAATAAGTATGTGTCTCATCACACTTATTCCATTGAAGAGGCTGTTGTAATGCCTTTTGAATATTGCGTTTTAAATTATTGCTATAATTGGCATAGAGCTCTTCTTTCGGATGATTTAAATCTAGTATTAAATTACACTTTTGATTTAACGATACTGGATGCGTATAATTCAACTGGATATCGATATAAGAAAAATTACGTGGAATAGCATTTATAAAAGCCTGTTCTATTGATTCATCAATTGCTACAAGCGAATAGATCCCTAGTTGTTGTGAATAAAAAGGCTGATAAAGATACTGAACGCCCATTTTTTGCCGAACTGCTAATGGCATCACCACTTCATAATCTCCTAATACCAAAGCATTCCATTTTGACTCTGTAGTGGCATCTAAATAAGCACTTAATGCATAAGGATGAGTACAACGAGCCTGTTTTACACAAGCATCCCATTTTACTTTATCTATCGCTGCATATAAGATATATTTAATATTCATCTTCTTTTTTCAAATACAATTGAATTTGATCGAGCATTTTTTCATATACCCATTTCCATTCAGTATGCTCAAAGGTATCATTATGAAATAAGGTAATAAATACTCCTCCTACTTCTTGCACTTTAGTCATCAACTCAGTGATTTTGATACTGGCTGTTTCAGGTTCTTGATTTAAATAATAGCGCCAGGTACTATCCATAAAACAGAATGGATACACTTTCAAAATACTTCGTTCATCTTTTTTTATATCAAAGAAATAATGCGGTGTACAAGTACTTGCTCTAAAGCCTACTACTGGTGCGTATCCCATCGTATAATCTTCTACGATCGTACTTTGCAAAATATTTTGATACGCAATCGGCATTAATAAACGTAAAAAATGTTGACGTGATTTAGTAGTGATTTGATTATTAATCGTATTCAATCGTTTAATCTCTGCCTTCAATTTATTGGCTTGTAAGGGAGTGTGATAAGAGGGATGTATCCCAATATGTGCCCATTGACTTGTTTCCTTAATTAATTCTTGTAACTCTTCTCTGTTATAGGGAATATTTTTATCGTACTTGCCATAATCGCCCAATAAATAAAATAGAATGGGTTTTGTGTTTAATCGTTGATGTACTTTTTTAATCCATGCAAAGGTATCATAAGGGTCGGGTTGACTTTTAGAAAGCACTTTGACTCTATGCGCAAAAGCCTTAAATTTAAAGGTCACTAGCGATTTTGCAGAAGCTAAAAACCCTCTCCAAAAACCTTTGTATAAGTACGCAAAAGCATTATCAATATCAAAAGTGGGAATGAATTGAAAAGGACGAATAGGTAATTCTAAATCGGGATATTTCTCTAGCAATAATTGGCGTAATAACATCGCATACTCATCTACTAGTGGTCGTTCGATAAACTGGTATTTATGTGCGATGGAGTTGAGCGGATCAAATCGACCATGCATATCTTTTTTACTAGGCAAATATTCTTCATATCTACTTATTAAATAAAATGATGCTGCAAATAAATCAAATGGAATAGTAGCTAATGTATGATCATGTGCAAATAGAATGGGCATCCCTTGCCATTCTGCCACAGCGATCTCTTTAGGTTCAATATCTTTTTCAAAAAGTATTTCATCAGCTTTGATAAAAATTTCATCATCAATCGCCCATTCGCCATAACTTAATTTAGGCAATTCACTTTGTTCAAATACATTTTTTTCGGCCGTAAATTTATAATCGGTCTTTAATATACTTTTAAAAATAGTATCTAAAATAAAGGAAAGTCGGTTCGACTTTCTTGGTGCATACACTAATATCATTTGGCTATTTTATAGAACGTTTGATTGCGTAAATATTTATTTTTTAATAAAGAACAAATTTTGTATCGCTCTTCTTTGGTATCTTCATAAATGGAGACTAAAGTTTCAAATACATCTGTAATACCAATTCTGTCGCACCATTCAAAGGGACCAAACGGGTAACTGGTGCCTAATTTCATCCCTTGATCTATATCTTCGATGCTTGCGGTGCCTTCTTGTAAAGTATAACATGCTTCATTAATAATCATAAATAAAATTCGAGGAGTCACCATTCCTACTCGATCAGCTACTATATCATAATTGATTTTTAACTGATTCATTATTTTCTGAACATCATCGGCCATAAAAGAATAATATAAACTCAATTCCCATCTTTCTCTATCAATAAACGTTGGAATGGCATTCATGCCTATCAGTTTACACTTCAACTTATCACCCAATAGATATACTTGTTCGGCTAAAGAGGTCTTTACAGCACTTACAAAAATATATTTATCTTTCAGAGTAGCATAGAAAGATAAATTATCTGCATCATCATCAAAATTTAAATCAAAGATGATATCCGCCGTTTTAATTTCATCCATCTCTTCTTCTACATCTGTAATACGTGTAATCTCAATTTGTAAAGCGGCTAATTTTTTACGAAGTTCTTCATATCTTTGATCATCGCCAATTGCTATAATTTGCATATTTGTAATACTTTTGCACGAAAATACATAATACATCACACTTATGAATAAAGAAATAATCAACAGTGCTTTGGCACCTGCCCCTATTGGCCCTTATAATCAAGCCGTAAAGGTTGGAAATCTATTGTTTGTATCGGGTCAAATAGCCATCGATCAAGCATCTGGTAATTTAATTCAAGAGAGCATTGAAATTGAAACAGAACAAGTCATGAAAAACCTTTCTTATATATTAGCTGAAGCAGGTAGTGATTTTAGCAAAGTAGTTAAAACTTCTATTTTTATCAATGATATGAACAACTTCGCTAAAATTAATGAAGTATATGCAACATATATGTCAGAGCCATATCCAGCAAGAGAAACGGTAGAAGTAAGTAAATTGCCAAAAAATGTGAATGTAGAAATTAGTGTAATTGCATTGATTTAATACTAAGAAGCAATCATCATTTTTCCTATTGTTTCAAAAATTAAATCGATGTTCTCACCTGTTTTAGCACTCGTAAGTAAATCTGGGGTAATGGGTAATTGATCAATTACGTCGCTTAAAACCGATTCACTTAATAAATCTTTTTTGTTCCCTACAATTAAGATTGGAATATTAGGTAATCTATTCTTGATAAAACTAATATCCTCTTTTATAGAATTAAATGACGATGCATTGCTTAAATCAAATACATAAATCACTCCACCAGTTCCTAAAAAATAAGATTGTGGTGTATTCTCTTGATTAGAATCCCATAATATTAAATTTAATTGATGCTCTTCAATTTCAAGTGTCTTCTTATCTATATGGACACCAATGATGGAGGTATATTGTTCAGAAAATTTATTATAGATATACTTATTAAAAATAGATGTTTTACCTACTAATAATTGGCCTGCCAAAATTACTTTTTTTGTTAAGTGTGCCATATGCTATTGATAAAACATTTTTTTAGATGATGTATTTTACGATGTAATTATAAATTAGTTTCCAATTTCGTTTTCATATAGGCTTTTATATAAAAATAAAGAAAAACAGATTGTATATAAAAAAACATAAATATACAAAACACTACTAATCAGTATAGATATATTTGATATAAAAATATAACATTTTAGTAGAAAAATAATTAATGTATTAGAAATATATGAAATTCTAATTGGGAATCAATATGAATAGGTATTTTTTACTTCATATATTTTGGAACAAAACGATAACTCAAATAAAGTTCATGAGTCATACCTAAGTCTTTAATATACTTACTCATTTCAATATCGTAGGCATAACCTATTTTAAATTTCTTTTTGATAATGACTCCTCCTTCTAATGTTAATCCATTTAAACTTCTATAACTGATACCTGCATATCCTTTATCAATGATGTTGAAACGTACATTTGCCACTCCTTGCGGAAATCCCCCTATTACATATTTCAACCAAACACTAGGTTCTAAACTAAAACGATCATCACTAAAATAAATTCGTCCACCTGTTTGAATATAATAATGTTGCATTTTTTGGATATCCTTTAACGTGGCATCCGATTTATATTTGATATTTAAATTTAATAATTGAGGAATGGAAAAGCCTAAATAAAACTTAGGTGCATTATACATAAATCCAAAAGCAACATCAGGAAAAATCTTATAGGTATTGGCTCCTGACGCTAACAGAACATCTGATGGATCATCTAGTTTTACATTTTTTAAGTTTAAACGATAATATACAATGGAGGCATTTAGTCCAAATGAGAAACTACGAGTCCCCATTCTTCTTCGTTTAAATTTATAATATTTTTCATTATCTAAAATGCGATAAGCAAATGAAATACCTGCACCTGTTAAGGCATTCGGACCTGTTTCATCATCATATACAAAGGCTCCAATACCTATATGTTTATCGGGTATACCACTATTAAATCCAATTAAAGAGGTCATCGGACTTTTATCTATTTTATGCCATTGCTTTCTAAAGGAGGCATTGATTTCTGAATAATTTTTAATACCGGTAAGTGCTGGATTAATCATAAAACTATTGTCGGAATACAAACTATAATGATATACTTGTTGTGCGTGTATCATCACAACACAGCTACATAACAACAATAATAAGCCTATCCTTTTCTTCATTATCGAATAATCGTTAAAGGTCCATCAAAGGTTTTTGATTCATCCAATACATGAATCTTCACTAAATAATAATAGGTTCCTTCAGGTAATTCTTTCCCCCAAAGTGTTCCATTAAAACTATTATCATAAGGTTTTTTTACAAATAATTGATCCCCCCATCGATTCAAAACAACCACTTCATTATTGGGAAACTGCTCTAATGCACGTATTATCCAATTATCATTCGACCCATCTCCATTGGGTGTGATAAGATTGGGAATAAATAAATCAACTTGATCTAAACTAGGAATCACTTCGATATGTATTGTATCTATATTCTTACATCCATCTTTACGTTCGGTATATACATAGTAAGTTGTACTAGTATCTGGTGTAGCAATGGGATTGTCACAAGCAGTGCAAGTGATATTATAATCAGGCGACCAAGTGGCATTGATACTCGATTCTGTTTGCAATTGAATGGAGGCACCCAAGTATATACTTGAATCATTTCCAGCTAAACCAAATGGAGCACTCGCATAGGCTAATGCAAAAGGCTTTTCATCAAAGTCGCTCCAATCTTTTATTTGCGTTACCCAATAAGCACCCACTAAATTTTGTATGGTTGTATCTGGCTTCTGCCAAATAGCTGTATTATCCCAATGGGCAATGGTATTAAAATTGCCATCGATAGGCTCATACCAAAAATCGATATCTACCGCATCGGTATTGGTATTTTTATAGATTCGATGATAATACAAAGGATTAATCGAACAAATAAATCGTTCTTTTATTTCTCTATCAAAAGCATCCAAGCTAGCGTCTCTAGGAGTCATCCCGCTTTTATATTGTTGAAATATATTGTTCTTGCTGTGAATATAGATAGGTCGATAAAGAGTTGAACCAGCACTGCTTCCTACAGGAAATAGATAGGATCCGATTTGATTCATATTCCGTTGTATCCCTCCATCATCCGTACTACTCACAAAACCTGTTGTATTAGTTACAGCATCGATACTCGGATTTTTAACCCAGAAAGTATATTGATTCATGGCTAATTCTCTATCATTTAAAAGTAGTTTCCCATAATTTCGTTGATCGATACTTGCGCTTTTAATGCCTGTATTTTCAAGGGATAGATGATAAAAATAAGTTTCATACAATCCTTCTAAACGTTGATCTGCACCGCTAAATCGAACTATTCCAGCATAAGTAGAATCCATCGCATGATTGGCATTATTATTTTGCCAATTTCCTATTAAATCGATGGTATCTGTATTATAAATAAGACCATTAGAGCTATTGATAATATCACCTCGTACACTTAGTAATGCTTTATCAGTAATAGAAATGGATGTATTATTAGATAGAAAAACCTGCGCAAAACTCAATTGCGACAAGCTAAACAACACGATAGAAAGTAGTACTTTTTTAATCATCATATTACTGCATAAATATATTGAAATATTGTTAATCTATATGAAATAGTTCCTCTATAAATTGATTAAGGTCACCTTACATGTCAATTTTCAATTCAATTAAAACAGAAAAACCACTTTTTTCTATACATTTTTATTGATTGTAGTATAGAAATTTTATAAAAATCCAGGTCAAAAATTGACTTTAACATCTAATCAAAAAAAATAATGAAATTTTTTATCATTGATTGTCAATACTTTAATTGTTTTAATGAAATAATTTTAGTACTATGTATTGCATAATACTATTTTTTGTACTTATCTTTGTATCGTCAAGTAGCTGATGATGATGATTACTAACTAAAGCCTAGTTCAATATCAAAAGCAAAAACAAACAAAAAAATATTTAAAACCAAAAAAACAAAACAAAAAAAATGAAAGCAACAATTTTAACAGCCATTTTCTCTTTAGCCTTATTTTTTAATTCGAATGCTAATCCAGTTGTAAAAGAAAAAACAGTAGTAAATTATATTGAATATTGTGCAAAAGGAGATTTTGATAAAATCATCGGACTATACGATGCCGATCTAGCAACTTTTATTGCACCTGAAGAAATTAAAACGACTTGGAATAACACCGAAAATAATAGCGGAAAATTCATGTCTATTAAAGAAATGAAAACAACTAAAGATGGTAAATTCGATATTAGTCAAGTAATATGTCAGTTTGAAAAAGGCACTTGCCAATTTACTTTCATATTTGATGAAGAAGGAAATTTAAAATCTGTAGTGAAAAGCTACTGTGATAAATAAAAATAGTTGAAAGCCATAAAAACAAAAAAAGTCCGTAAAACAAAACATTCACAAGAGAGATAAGCGGGTGATCATTATTCAGCCAATAAACGAAAACAAAACAAATGACACTCGCTTTATCACTCAAAAAAAAAATGACGAAACATGAACGCATATCTTGAAAATACTCGTACCCAGATGAAAAAAGGCATACTCGAGTTTTGTATTTTAGCTGTAATCAGCGAAAAAGAAGCTTACGTATCCGAAATACTCGAACGATTAAATGAATCTTCTATGGTAGTTGTAGAGGGTACTTTATATCCTTTGTTAACCCGATTAAAAAATGCTGGATTACTCAGCTATTTATGGAGAGAAAGCACCTCTGGCCCTCCACGAAAGTATTATACACTTACAGAGGAAGGAAAAGAAGTTTTAAAAGAATTGAACAATACCTGGAATGAAATAAGCACCGCCATCAATAAAGCCACAAATAACAAATAAAAAAACCACTATAAAATTTAAAAAATGAAAACAACAGTTAATATTAATCTAAATAAACAAGCATTCATTATTGATGAAGATGCTTTCCATAAATTAAATTCGTACATACAAAATATTAAAGCTCGTTTTAATAATGAAGTAGAAGCGAATGAAGTGATTGAAGATATTGAAGCTCGTATAGCAGAGTTATTTTCTAAAAAAACAAATACACTGAAACCTATAGTGGACATAAACATGGTGGATGATATCATTCAAAAATTAGGTAGACCAGAAGATATTTTTATGGAAGATGAAGCTGAAACTAAACAAAATAATGCTTCTCAATCGACTATTAATAGAGGATCTCGCAAATTGAATAGAAAATTATTCAGAAATCCTGATGATAAAAAATTAGCTGGTTTAATCAGTGGTATTTCTCTTTATTTAGGTTTTGAAGATACTACTATCTCTCGTATCGTAGTGATTGCTACTATTCTTTTATTGATGTTTGTTACTAAAGGAAGTGTTTTACCATTATCAATTATTATTTACATTATTCTATCAATGGTCATTCCATTAGCTAATACAGCATCCGAAAAATTACAAATGCGTGGTGAAGATGTAAACTTAAATAATATCAAAAATAATGTAGTGAATGAGATGAATAAAGGTGTGAATCAAGCTTCTAATTTGGGTCAAAAAATTGTATCATCTAGTAGATCTGGTATCAAAGACTTTTTTAGCATCCTAGGTAAATTGATTGCAGGTTGTTTCGTATTTAGTAATATTACTTCATTATTCTTTTCAATCTTAGTATTCATAGTAATTCTAGTAGGTGCAAATTCTGATATTGCTAAAATGTTTGCTACTAGTGTAGCCGATATTCATATTGCCAATATTGGTCTCTTATTAGTTGGAATGGTTCCTTCTATTGCTATAATTTATTTTGGATTACGTTGGATCTTAGGAAATACCGTTCGTCGTCCTGGTTTAACTTGGGTTTTATTAGCTTTATTTATTATTGGTTCGATCATTATTGGATTTGAAGCAGCGATACAAGTGAAAGAATGGCATATCAATAAAAAAGTAGTAAATGAAGTAGATATTAAAAATGTACAAGCAGATACTATTTTTATCTATGCGAATCATAATAAAAACATCAATAACGATGGTACGAATTTTACTTTCGGTAAAATGGAAGTGAATGGAATTAGTAAAATAGGCGATGATATCTTTTGGCAAAATGCCGAATTAGATATTGAAAAAGGTGATCATTTAAGCTTGACTAAAAAACTTATTACGCAAGGAAGTAGTGATGAAAATGCATTAGACAAAATTAGAAATATTCATTATAATCTAAATTCTGATAGCAACTCTATTCATTTTGATGATTATTATAGCTTCCCTGTAAAAGATAAATTTCGTGCACAAAAAGTAAAAATGTTATTAGAAGTTCCCGTAGGGAAAGTGATTTACTTAGATATCAGTACCAAAGATTTTATTTATGATATCGATAATGTAACGAATACGTATGATAAAAAAATGGTTGGTCACTATTGGATCATGACTGAACAAGGATTGAAATGTTTGGATAAAATATTTAAAGATGAAAATGCTGATGAGGAAGATACGGATGAGGCCATTAAAAAAGATTTAGATCAAGCTGCTGATAGTTTAAAAAATGATTTGAAAAATGCTGAAAATGTAAACATTAATATCGATAAAGATGGATTGAGCTTGAAAGTGGATAAAAAAGATGGTAGCGATTCAAAAATAATTATCAAAGACAATAACAATAAAGGCGCTGATATCAAAATTGAGAAAAATGGAGTGGAAGAAAAAGTGATACACATTAAAGACAATAAATAGTTTTCTCATAATAGTTTTCTTATAGTGGTCTTGTTAAAATAAGCCTGTAATTTTTACAGGCTTATAATTTTTAGTAATTTTGTAATTAAAGCCAAAAACAAAATATGAAAAATCAAATTCTTAGCTTATTATTTATAAGCATGAGTAGTTTAGTTATTAGCCAAACTACTTATAAAGGAAAAGTCATTGACGATAAAAATCAAGCTATTCCTTTTACAAGTATCTCCCTACTAAATCAGGATTCAAGCCTCATCGCCTCTACGCAGACGGATGTAGCAGGACTATTTACAATAAGTACCATCCAAACAACTGCATATTATATAAAGGCTTCATATATTGGATATAATATAGGCTTTGTAAAAATAGCGAACAACACTAATCTAAATGATATTCAAATCAAACTTGCTATTACAAGCAAAAATTTAAAATCGGTGGATGTAATTGCTGAAAAAAAAGCGATACAAAACAATATTGATAAGATTGTAATCAATGCGGATAAACTTGCTGTAGCAGCCGGTGGTAATGCCACCGACATTTTAAAAAGTGCTCCTGCAGTGACCGTTGATATCGATGGGAATGTCTCTTTACGGGGAGATAAAAATGTATCTATCTTAATTAATGGTTTACCAGCTAAACGTTACGGCTCAGATGTAACAAAAGTATTACAAGCGATGAATGCATCTGATATAGTAAGTGTGGAGGTTATTAATAATCCGGGTGCTAAATACCGTTCTGAAGGAAGTAGTGGTGTGATTAATATTGTGACTAAAAAGAAAAAGAAACCTGGTGTAAATGGATCTATTGAAATGAATGCGACAGCCAATCCAGATGGCAATGGAAATGCGCAATTAGGCTATAGCAATGACAAATTTGATATCAATGCTTCCTACTCCGCTCGTTTTTGGAATGGACGTCCTAATAATGATTATACTACCTTTATTCAATCGCCCGATACCAATTTTTATTATGAATCAAGTTTTAAAGGTATCAATCAAAACTTTGATAATAATGCTTCGTTAAATATTGGATTGAATATCGATAGTAATGATAGAATAGATATTGGTGGATGGTTATTTAACTTTACAGGATATCAACCAAACACCATCAACAATACATTCTTTAGTAGTGATGGTAATTCGTTTTTAAATACTCAAGGTAAATCAAAAGTAAATTGGAATGGAACTTTCTGGGGGGCTTATATTAATCATACGCATACTGGTAAAGATATGAGTACTATCAGCTCACAACTTTTCTATAGTCGTGGTCAATTTAAAGGCGGTAGTAGAAATGTAGAAAATAATTTAACTAATTCGTCCAATACACCTTATGGTATTAGAACGAGCAGCCAAGAAAATGGTAATGATTTTGACGTCAGTATTGATTATTCTAAACCTCTTTCAGAAAACAGTTCAATAGATGCAGGTTTTGTATCTGACAATGATTTCAGTTTAAATCGTAGTAATTTATTTAATTATTTAGAAACGCAATATGCTGGTTTTCCTTTGTATAGCTATAAATGGAATTATCGTGTGCATATCAATGGTGCTTATCTATCCTTTAATAGCTCGTATAATGGATTGAATTACAAACTGGGATTACGTGCTGAACAAACTGATTTTAAAGGTGTTTCCAGTGGTTCGACGCAAAATATCAAAGGCGATTATATCAGCTTCTTCCCTACTATACACTTAAATTATACATCCAAGAAAAATGATAGCTATACGCTGAGCTATAGTAGACGAATTAATAGACCTGAAGTATGGCAATTATCTCCATGGACTTTCAGCGGTGATACGCGTATCAAAGAATTAGGAAATCCGAAACTAAAACCTGAAATTATAAATTCATTTGATTTCACCCATATGAAATCCTATGATAAAGGAAGTATCGTTAGCTCATTTTATTATAGATTAAAACAAAATACTTTTACGAGTATCAATACAGCAGATGCTGATGGAATCGTTTATCAAACCCTTTCTAATGTTGCTATCGCCCATAATATTGGATTGGATTTATCTTTTCAATGGTCGCCTAAAAAATGGTATAGCACCACTTTAAATATCAATCCACGTTTCGAAGCTATTGAAGAAAATAGAAATATCAACTATAAAAATTTCTCGTATTTGAATATGGATTTAAATTGGATTATGAACTTCAATCCCACTAAATGGTGGTTGATTCAAACACAATATGGATTCACACCTAAACAAAAATATCTACAAGGTACGATGAAAAGCTCACATGGTTTAGATATCGCCATGCGTTGGAAAGTCTATAAAAATAATTTTGCTATCACTTTAAAATGCACCGATATTTTCTTTACACGTAGATATACTGGCTCATTATATACTTCTGATAATTATCAACTTTTCAATAGCAAATACCAATCAAGAGTATTAAGTATTGGTTTTGTATACCGTTTTGGAATGGGTAACGGTCGAAATAAAGAAGAGAATTTATTAAAAGATAATAATGGCGGTGGCGGAAGAGGAGTGAGATAATTATTTCACGCTGTAGCGTGTACCAATTACGAATTTCAAATTACGAATTACGTACCGAAGCTTCGGGATACGAATTACGTCAGGCCAAGGCGTGAAAAAATTAAGCATTCAAAACTAAGCATTCAACATTAAACATTAATTAAAGCCGTTGTTTCTTTGCGTTTGATTTTATTGGTCTCGGTATAAAGAAAATGTGCTAATACGTAAATCTCTTTAGGCACTTCATATTTAGCCAATATTTCTTGCATCGATTCTACTAAATATTTTTTATCTACTACATCAGCAGCTTTCGATTCAATGAGTAAAATCAATTTTTCTCCTAGTAATTCATCTGGTATCGAACTAAGAAAAAAAGGAAATGGTATCAAGGGTTGAATCTTTGCTTCAATCAATTCAGGAATTATTTTCACGCCTCCACTATTGATCATATAGTCTTTTCGTCCTTGCCATATAAATTGACTAGCACTTATCAATTCAACTATATCATTCGACTGTAAATGATTTACTCCAATTACTGGTGCATCTATCCATAAACAATTGGAATCATCCACTCCTATTGCAATTCCATCCAGCAATGTATAGAAACGCTCATTTGTATTTATGTGCTGTAATGCAATATGACTAATGGTTTCGGTCATACCAAAGCTATGATAATAGTGTGTTGCTTGTTGTATTATTACATTTCTCAATGAAGAAGAGATGCTTGCCCCTCCAATCAATAAGGTTTTTATAAAGGGATTTCCTTCTTTATTTTTCTCTACTAATTTTTGTACTTGTAGCGGAACAGCTGCACAAAAATCGACTGGGAAACCAATTTTTAATAAGGCCTCTGAGGTGGGTTCACTATAGCTCAACTGCATCTCTCCTATCAAGGCCCTTACCACCATCATTTTCGCACCAATGTATTTGGCGTGCATACAAAGATGTAAGCGATCATTCTTTTTTAATTGAAAAAAATCTATTGTTTTTTGTGCACTTGCTATTGCTTGTTTTTTTAAAATTTTTATTTCTTTCGGAATGCCTGTACTACCACTGGTTTTATTGATAAATGAATCTGTTTCAGGATTTATAAATGCATATATAAACGCCCAAATAGTTTGCTCCCATTCAGGTACAGTATTATCTGCTTGCATTTGTAGTGCTTTCATTAAAAGCTCCTCCTGCGTATACGTATTATGTTGAATAGTATACTGCATTATAAAATAGAGGAATAATCAAATGATTTCAAAGTATCAAAATATAAATGTCCTTGATCAATATATAATGGCGAATCGATATTATTAGTATATAATTGTCCAGTTCCTAATCCATGTGTCATGCTACTACTATCTTTCAATTGGGCAGTCCATTGAGCAACAGCATTCAACCCTATATTACTTTCTAATGCAGAGGTTATCCAATAAGGAATTTGATTGATTCGCGCTAGTTGAATCCACTCCTCACATCCACCAAAACCTCCATGCAGACTAGGTTTTAAGATAATATAATTGGGTTGAATATGCTGAATCAATTTTGCTTTTTCCTTCAAACTTACCACTGGAATTAATTCTTCATCCAGCGCAATCGGAATGATTTTTTGAGCACATAAATCTCGCATAGCATCTAGTTGCCCTGCTGCTATGGGTTGTTCGATCGAATGAATATCATATACACTTAGTTGTTTTAATTTTTCTGCTGCTTCCTCTTTTGAAAAGGCTCCATTGGCATCTAATCTTAGTACTAAATCATTTTCTTTATAGGTAGCACGAATCCACTTTAATATCGCCAGTTCTTCTTCAAATTTATTCGCTCCAATTTTTAATTTCACCACCTTATATCCTACAGCTAATTTTTCTTCAATCTGTTTTTTCATCGATTCGATACTACCTATCCAAATCAATCCATTAATGGGAATACTACTCTTACCTGCACTAAATGTACTAGAAAATAAAATAGAGGTCGATTGGTTTTTTAATAATAATAAAGCCGATTCTAAAGCGAAGGCAATACTCGGATATTTGAATCGTATCGTTGCAATTTGATGGATAAATTCATTGATGTTTTTACAAACTTGTTCCAGAAAAAATTCAAAATGTGCATGTGCATCTATACTCAATCCATCTAATGGACCAGCCTCACCAATAGCTATGTTTGTGTGGTCATTCACCTCCTTTAGTATAATAAAATAGCTATATTTTTCAGTTAATACACTTCGTGATGTAGCACTTGGTACTTTAAATTGTAATTTATACTTAATATAAGAAGCTGTTAGCATTTATAAATAACAAGAGATGAAAAATAAAATAGATAGTACAAAAGTACTCATCGCCAACATAGGTAATAAGGGATTGAAATCTTTATGTTCGCTTATTTTATACACTTTAATTAAATGAATAACAAATATTGGATAACTCAACACGTACAGATAAGAGTTTAAAAAAGGAGCATGTGTATGTGTTATATATGTAAATACTAATAAACTCAATAATGATAAAACAATTAATAGGATATGATATATTTTAGCATTCTGTAAACCTAATTTTATAGCCAATGTAATTTTATTAGAGGCTAAGTCATTTTCAATATCCCGCATATTATTCAAGTTTAATACGCCTGTAGATAATCCTCCAATAGTGATTGCAGGTAAAACAAAGGTCCAACGAAAAGCATGTGTATATAAAAATGAAGTGCCTATTACACCTACAATTCCGAAGAAAATAAACACAAATATATCGCCCATCGCATTGTATCCATAGGCATTATTACCAACCGTATATTTAATGGCAGCAGCAATTGCAGCTATACCAACTACTAAAAAAAATAAGCTATAAAGCATATGTTCCCATCCGAATGAAACATACAATAAGCATACGCCAAAAATAAACGAACATATGGCTGAAATAATAACTCCTTTTTTCATATCGTCTAAACTAATACTACCGCTCTGAACTGCACGCATCGGACCTATTCGTTGGGCATTATCAGTCCCCTTTTGTCCATCTCCATAATCATTAGCTAAATTGGATAATATCTGTAAACTGATAGTAGTAAGACATGCTAAAATAAAAATGGATAAGCTAAAAGCATTTCCAGTAAAAATATCATAATACTTCAAACTCAATGCAGAACCCGTGAATATACATGCCAACGCCAATGGTAATGTTCGCAATCGCATAGCACTTATCCAACTTTTAACATTCTCTAACATAGGCTAATTTACTTTATAAATCACTACTAATCAAAGTATTGATTGGTAAAAACTATTTTTTTTGTTATATTTGCACTGCAAATGTAAGGATAAAAGCAACTTAAATTATGGCTTTTACGTCTCAAAGGTAGATATAGAATTTAAATACAATGAAAAAGTTTTTTGTGGGGGTGGGGTTTAGTTTAGTATTATTTCTAGTGGCTTGTACACCTACTTATACAGTCGATTTAAAAATTAGAAATAATACTACAGATACAATCATTATTGAATACATTAGTAAAGGTAAAACGACTAGTACTAAAAAGACATTACAACCTGGTGATCAATTCTCCATATCAAAATATGATAGAGAAGGAATCGATTTAGAATGGAATACTGTTTGGAAATATAAAATCCTTAACGTACAAACCTCGAATGCCATAAAGAGTTGGAAAGACTATAATATTGCAGGGGCTTGGGATATGGAAAATTCTAGATATCGTACAAAAGGCACCCTTATTCTTGAAAACACCGATTTTCTAGCTGATATTAAATAGAAAATTTAGTTTTTGAAATACGCATAGGCATTTAAACTGCTCGCTATACATAGCCATAAAAAATAAGGTAAGATTAATAACACATAATATTTCTCTTGTGTTTTAAATCCATAATATACCAAATAGCCTATCACCAGAGTCAACATGATAATTACTAATAATCCTAATAACATTTGATGGTATTTAAAAAATATGGGATTCCATATCACATTTAATATCCATTGAAAAATATAAATTATTACAATTGACTTAAATAGATCACTTGAAATTTCAGGAGTGATTTTCGCCATAAAAAATGAAAATGTAATCATTATCAAAGTCCACGCAGCTCCAAAAACCCAACCTTGTGGTGTCCAAGGGGCTTTTTCTAAGGCTAAATACCAAGGTCCGTTCACTGCCTTAGCTGTAAATATTCCTCCAATTCCCAATGCAGCAAAATTAAGAACTAGGTATATGATTAATTTGATAGTATAATTCAATTTGGTATTTTTTTGTAATATAATACAAATTATCTATTATTTTTTAAATAATCCTAGTATAGGCTTTCCTACAGTACCATTGGGTTCTTGGATATGCAACATACTTGCAATAGTTGGAGCAATATCAGTCATATGTATTTCACTATAATCTTTACCCGCTTTTACATTCCAACCATACCAAATTAAAGGTATATGTGTGTCATATCTATATGAAGATCCATGTGTTGTTCCTTTAGTGAAATCTTCCATCCAGGCAGGCTGAAAAATGATATAGATATCACCGCTTCTTTGCGCATTATATCCGTTTTCTATCGATGTACGTAGATTATCAATTAAAGTACATGCTGACAAATTTTCTAAATCTACAGCATTCATCACTCCATTGATTCCTTTTACATAATTGATCAACTTCGCTTTTACATCGTCTAAATCTAAATGATTACGTTCAATAGCAGCGTGATTTAAATAAATTTCTTGATTACATAAACCATATAAAATAGTAGAATCTTTGAATTCAGATAATACAAATTGACTGATTTTTCTATTCATCGAATCTAATAACATATTACCCGCAGGAATATGATTCGTTTGTAAAAAAGTAGCATTATGGGCTGCTCCATGATCTGCACTTAAAAAAAGTAAATAATTTCCTTTCCCTATTGTTACATCTAAATAAGTAATAAACGAAGCTAATTCTTTATCTAACTGTAAATAGGTATCTTCAATTTCTACTGAATTGGTGCCGAATTGATGACCTATATAATCAGTAGAAGAAAAACTTACCGTTAAAAAATCAGTAATATTATCTTTCCCTAATTCTTCTCCTTTAATAGCATTCTTTGCAAAATCTAAAGTCATTTTATTTCCATAAGGCAATGCTCTTAATATATCTGGACTCATCTCTAATAATGCTTTTACATTATGTACAAATACAGGCTTATCTTCATTTTTATAAGGACTTTCCCATACCACATTATCTTCGGTACTTTCACTGTATTTTTCTAAATCCATGATCGTTTTCCATGTATCATTCATCTTATAATTCTTCGCTAAACTATCATTGCTCGCTTTTACCCAACTCGGTAAACTAGTTCTATAATAGGTAGAGGTAATCCATCTTCCACTTGTACCACTATACCAATACGCCGCATCTGCACTATGTCCTGCTGGTAATATGGCGCCCCTATCTTTTATGGCGATACCAATTACTTTGGATTTAAAATTATTCGCTAATTTCAATTCATCACAAATAGAAGTCGTTAATAATTGTACAGGCGACATCTTCCCTGCAATAGACGAATCGCCAACACTTGAATATCGAGCATCATCTGTACAATAAATCGACTTCTCTATTTTTTTATCATACCAATTATTCGCAATTACGCCATGTAACGCTGGTACCGAACCTGAATAAATACAAGTATGTCCCGGTGCGGTATAAGTAGGAATATAGGGTATTTGCGTATTCTCACACGAGTAGCCTTGTGCTAATAATCGTTTGAAACCATTGGCTGAATATTTCGATTCAAATCGATATAAATAATCCCATCGCATTTGATCTACTACAATTCCTACAACCAATTTGGGTTTATCTGGAACAGCACTAGTAGTGCTTGTTTGAGCATATAATTGACTCCAAAAAATGATATAAACTAAAATAAATAAACTGATTTTTTTCATATACAAATGTAAACATATTTAAATTCTATGAGTTTAATTCTGTATTAAGTTTTACATTTGCAAATGATTCTTGAAAAGTATAGAAAAGCACTTCGATATATTGGTTGGACTGTCATTATAAGTTTCTTATTAATTTATATTACCTATTTGTGCTGCCCATCATTGATCGAACGTTTAGGTATAGACGTCAAATCATTAGCCAAATACACTATCGCCTTTTTTATCATTAAAGGCTGTATTACCACTTCTATCATTCTTTATAGCGCTTGGTATCTTAAGAAGAAGATTAAAAAATAAACTTTACTATAATACAGAAAAGAACAGCAGTAACTGATTTTTGTTATTATATTGATAATTGGTTATAAATATTGATTAATTTCTTTTCCTCAATCGTCCAATTGTATTTTTCGAGGATGGCTTTTTTACCATTCGCTCCATGTTGCCTTGCTATGTCGGGATGTTCTATATACTTCTTCATTGCTTCTGCTATGGCTTTGGGATTCATAGGATCAACACAAATACCACAGCTAACTTCCTCTATAATATTTTTCCATAAAGGAAAATGACTGGCAATAACAGGTATGCCACTGGCCATATATTCAAACATCTTTACGGGTAAGGCATCTATATAATTGATAATGGGATGGAGTGTTACCAAGCCTGCCATACTTTTTTTCAATAAAGCTTGAACAGATGGTCGATCTAAAAATCCTACAAAATCTACTTTGTTCCAAGTTGCTTTTTGTTTTACTTCTGTCTCTAATGATACGCTCGAAAATTTACCCGCTAAGGCTAACTTTGCATCACAAAATGCTAAGGCATCAACCATTTCATGGATACCACGCACTTTTTCAATGCCCCCAATATAACAAACTTGATTCGAATTAAAACTCGGTTCTATATCCAAATCGAATTCATCTAGTTTCGGATAGTTATTGATATCTATCGTGTTTTTATTTATTATTAAAAATCGATCGCGAATAAAAGGGGTGGCTGTAATGATATAATCTAATTTTGAAGCTACATAATTTTCATATTTTTCAAATAATACCGAAATCATTTTCCTAAATACAAATGGAATCCAATATTTAGCGAGTATCTGTCGAGGTACATCTTCATGTACATCATAAATTACTTTTTTTCCTGCTTTCTTTAAATCTAGTGCCACACGTAAAAATTCAGGATCATGAAAATGATAAATATCAGCATTTACTGCTAATGCATGTTGTAAGGCAATAGAAGGAGCATTCTTGATACGATCTATTCGTCCACTGAATGGATGATTCACCCCGATGATATCTACTTGATTGGCTTGTTCACTAGTAGCGTTTAATACCAACAAATGAACTTCATATCCAGCACGAGCTAAAGAAGTACATTCTTTATGAAAGATACGCACATCTTTAGAAGGATGAACGGTAGTGATATGACAAACTTTAATCAAGGTATAGTTTTATTTTTTACAAAAAAAAACGCTTCAATTAGAAGCGTTTTTTCTATATGTATGTTTAAATTATTTTAATTCAAATGTTACTCTTCTATTTAAATAGTAACTTCCTTCGTTAGCTGGATTTGCTACTGCTGGTAAACCTCCAACAACTGGATTGTTTTTTCCATTAGCTACAATTTCAAATCTATCTTTAGCAATACCAAATGTAGTAACTAATAAATTCACTACGTTATTCGCTCTTCTGTCAGATAATTTAATGTTATAATCGTCATTAGCTCTATTATCTGTATTACCTGTAACTTTAATTTTTGCAGATGGATTAGCTTGCATATAACTAGCCAATCTATATAAGTTTGGATAGAATTCTTTTTTAACTACATCTTTATTTAAATCAAAGAAAATTGGATCAAATACATTTGCATTAACAGATGGTCCATTATTATTGATTGCAATCCCTTTAGCATCTACTAAAGCATCTGCTGGACTTCCATTTTCTCTATCAAATAAATCAGCAACTCCATCTTGATCAGTATCCATAGCAACACCATTTTTATTTACTTTCGCACGTTTTGGTGAGAATGGTTCGTCATCTAATCTATCAGGGTAACCATCACCATCAATATCCATAACGATACCATGAGTATTTACCATTGTATTTTTTGGTGTATTTAAATCTTTATCATAAATATCCATCACACCATCTTCATCTTCATCATTTAAGAATTCTGGATTTTTAGTAGCAATTTTTAATGCCATTAAATCTTCATAACTTCTAGTCACTGGATTCACCCAATATAACGGCTCTTCACGTTTACCAATTTTAAAGTTTAATCCAATACTGCTGTATGACATGATATCTTGTGAACCTGAATAGTAACCTTCTCTTGTGAAACGTGTACCATCCATCGCATCATCTGCGTGATATGAAATTCTTTCTTCTATGTTCAAGTCAATTCTTCTAGATAATTTAAACATTAAACCTGCTCCTAATACTATAGTTGGATTCACTTGTCTTCCTCCACCTCTAATAGAACCTGGTTTGTTATTGATTAATGTTTCGTAAGTTTTATCTTGTAAAGCTTTCAAATCTTTTTGTACTCTAAAACGATCTAAGAAATCAGATGTTGAGTTGATAGCTGTATAATCATAAGCAGCTCCATTCGCATCTAATAAGTTAGTGCTTACTTTTCTAGTTGATACACCCGCTCCAGCAAACCCATAAATTAAAGTTCTAGGATTTCTTTTGTAGAAATTGATATTATTTAAATATACCACTCCTTGTAAAGTGAAATCCATAAATTCTAAATTGTAATTTCTAAAATTACCTGCTGTAGTTTTGAATATCTCTTGCCCTTTTAATTGTGCATAGATTCCTTGGAAACGTAATGCAAATGTATGTCCTAATGATTTTTGGATATTAATTCCTCCACCATATGCCATTTTCATATCTACATCACCAATTAAATAAGGCATACCTGCATGCACTCCTATTGACCACATATTTTTCTTTTTAGGTGCAAATGCATAGGTATTATTTTCATAATCCATTTGTCTTTGGTAATCCTTCTTTTTTAAATATAAAGAATCTTTTAAAGGCATCATTTCTTTAAGCTCCTTAGTAGCTTGAGCCGATACATTCAAGCTGCCCATTAAACAAAAAGTAGCAAGTAATAAAATAGAGAATTGTTTCATATTGATTTTAAGTTAAATTTGAACAAATCTAATTATAATAATTTAAAAAATGACTTTTTTCCAAAAATTAATCTATGTTAATACCTTGATAATCTTCCCGTATATTTAAATTATTGTACTAATATTGCAGAAAATTATACGTTTATGCAAAAAATATCATATGTTATCAATGCCGTGCTTCTAGTGCTTATCGGTGTTTTATTTTTTTTAGTACTCAATAAAAAGTCTACTGGTACCGATATCAAATTACAAGAGGGTGCAAAAGTGGATAAATCTGTTAAAATAGCCTATGTAGACGTAGATAGTATTCAAGATAATTATAAATACTTTACCGAAAAAAGAGACGAACTAAAAAAGAAAGCAGAAAGCATGGAAGGGACACTTCAAACCAAAAAAATGGAGTTCCAAAAAATGTATGAAAGTGCTCAAAATAGTGCTCCTACCATGACCGATAATGAAATGGAAGCGACTCAAAATAAATTGCAAAATAAACAAATGGAATTGCAAAATTTTGAAGCGAATTTCTCCGATCAATTAGATAGAGAAACCGCCGACTTTAATGAAGCTTTCCTCAAACGCTTAGAAGATTATATCCAAAAAATTAATGCAGATAAAAAATATACGTTTGTATTGACCTATTCTCGTAATTCTGCTTCCTTACTCTATACCGACAAAACCTATGATATCACCAATGCCGTGATTCAAGGCTTGAACAAAGAATACGAAGAATCTATTAAGAAGTAATTACTTTCATGCCAAGGCATGAAAGAATTACGAATTACGAATTTCAAATTACGAATTAAGTCACGCCGAGGCGTGAACGAATTTCAAATTAAGAATTACGATAGATCTCTAGAATGTTCGGAAGTACCAACAAGGGCGCTGCTGTGTAGCATTCACACAACCTAGGCCATCAACCAAAGGTGCGGTGGCCGTCAAAATACCCGGAGGGATTATTTTGACAAGCATTTTTTGCTTACTTTTTTGTGCGATTGCAAAAAAGTGAGTCGTCGAAGACTATAACGAAAATAATCTATCATCGAAATCAAAATGAATGTATAACTAACAATGTACTTAAGTATATTCTTGTTGGTCATAAGACCCAACAAGGGCGAAAAAAAGGTTTTCCCCACAGTGGGTTTTAACCCACTGCTCATCTCAACACAAAAAAAAATGTCCGCGCATCGCGCAGACATTTTAAACTAAATTGGTAAATATGATAAAAGTTAATTTACTACTCTAACATTTACGGCATTTAATCCTTTTCTTCCTTCAACCACTTCGAAAGAAACTTTGTCATTTTGTTTCACTTGATCTTTCAATCCGTTTACGTGTACAAAGTACTCTTTGTTGGTTCCATCTTCAATAATAAATCCAAAACCTTTAGACTCATTAAAGAACTTTACTGTTCCTGTATTCAATGTATAAAAAATTTAATAAGTAACGAAGGTAGTCTTTATATTTTTAATAATGCTATTTATTTTAAAAGTCAACCCATACTCGATAAATAATCCGCGCCTCGATATGTTCAACGCCTTAGCGTTGTCATGTCGAGAATAGATAAAATCGCATTTGTAATGCGATATATAAGAACATTCCAAATGTTCACCTATTATTCCTTCGATCACGCCTTGGCGTGACTCCTTATATATCGAAGCGCTCGAGTTAGTATTATAACTTGTTCATCACACAACCTAGGCCATCAACCAAAGGTGCGGTGGCCGTCAAAATACCCGGAGGGATTATTTTGACAAGCATTTTTTGCTTACTTTTTTGTGCGATTGCAAAAAAGTGAGTCGTCGAAGACTATAACGAAAATAATCTATCATCGAAATCAAAATGAATAAGCAATAATCAAAGTGGTTGGTGAAAAATACAACACCAACCACAGGGTAAAAAACTATCCACCCACCTCGTCATTCAGCAGGAAACTTCCCTAATACCAACCTGTATTAAAATTATAAACGATTACTTTGTTACAACAATGAAAACTGTTTAGTACTTGGAATCTTATTGGTCATAAGACCAACAAGGGCGAAAAAAAGGTTTTCCCTACAGTGGGTTTTAACCCACTGCTCATCCCAAAGCACAAAAAAAAATGTCTGTGCTTCGCACAGACATTTTAAACTAAATTGGTAAATATGAAATAAGTTAATTTACTACTCTAACATTTACGGCATTTAATCCTTTTCTTCCTTCAACCACTTCGAAAGAAACTTTGTCATTTTGTTTCACTTGATCTTTCAATCCGTTTACGTGTACAAAGTACTCTTTGTTGGTTCCATCTTCAATAATAAATCCAAAACCTTTAGACTCATTAAAGAACTTTACTGTTCCTGTATTCAATGTATAAAAAATTTAATAAGTCGCAAAGGTAGTATTTATATATTAATTAATACTATTTATTTTGCATTATTATTTCTTACCTACTCAAATACATACTCTTCATCTTATACAACTCCCTAAAATAAGGATCTTTCAAATGCTTAATAAATCGTATCGACTCCCCAGTACTCTTCATCTCCGGACCTAATTCCTTATTGACATTCGGAAATTTATTAAACGAGAACACCGGCTCCTTAATCGCATAACCCTCCAACTTCTCTTCATACGTAAAATCAGTCAACTTATTTACTCCCAACATAATCTTCGTCGCAATATTCAAATACGGAATCTGATAAGCCTTACAAATAAACGGCGTGGTACGTGATGCCCGTGGATTCGCCTCTATCACATACACCACCTCATTCTTCACCGCAAACTGTATATTCACCAATCCCAATATATTCAAGTCTTTCGCAATCTTATACGTATACTCTTTCATCAAATGAATCACCTTCTCACTCAAATTAAACGCTGGCAACACACTATTGCTATCCCCACTATGAATCCCTGCAGGCTCGATATGCTCCATGATTCCCATGATCTGCAAGTTCTCTCCATCAAAGATCGCATCTACCTCACACTCCTCTGCTCGATCCAAGAAATGATCAATCAAAATATTATTATCTGGATGATGCTTCAAAATACTAATCACACTGCGCGTCAAATCTTCATCATTAATCACAATTCGCATCCGTTGTCCGCCTAATACATACGAAGGACGAACCAATACCGGATACCCCACCGCATGCGCCACCGCAATCGCATCATCTACATTTTTAGTCGCTCCATATCTTGGATACGGAATATCTAAAGCTTTCAATCGATCCGAAAAACGCTCTCTATCTTCCGCAATATCCATATTATCATACGAAGTTCCAATAATTTTCACCCCCATCTTCGTAATCTTATCTGCGAGCTTCAACGCGGTTTGTCCACCCAACTGCACAATCACCCCTTCCGGTTTTTCATGCTCAATCAACTCGCGTATATGCTCCCAATATACCGGCTCGAAATATAATTTATCCGCCGTATCAAAATCAGTAGAAACCGTTTCTGGATTACAATTCACCATAATCGCTTCCATGCCACTCTCTTTGATAGCCTGGATGCCATGCACACAACAATAATCAAACTCTATCCCCTGGCCTATTCTATTCGGACCCGAACCTAATACAATCACTTTCTTTTTATCCGAAACAATACTCTCATTCGTGGTTTCAAAGGTGCTGTAGAAATACGGCGTGGTCGACGCAAACTCCGCTGCACAAGTATCTACCATTTTATACACGCGATGAATGCCCAATTCTTTACGCTTACGATAAATCAAATCTTCATCATCTACTTTCATCAAATACGATAACTGCGCATCACTATAACCTTTCTCTTTTACCATACGCATAAACTCCGCACTCATCGTCTCGGGTTTCAACTTACGTATCTGCGCATCCGTCTTTACCAAATCCATAATCTCTTGCAAAAACCAAGGATCAATTTTCGTCAATTCAAATATCTTAGAAATAGGCACGCCTAAATAAAGCGCTTTTTTAATCCTGAAAATTCGATCCCAACTCGGATACTGAATCCCTTGTAGAATCTGCTCCACACTCATTTCATGTTTGCCATCAGCACCTAACCCAATTCTATTATTTTCTAAACTCTGACAAGCTTTTTGTAGCGCTTCTTGAAACGTTCTACCAATCGCCATCACCTCCCCTACACTCTTCATTTGAATGCCTAAAGTTTCATCGCATCCTTTAAACTTCTCAAAATTCCAACGAGGTATTTTTACAATCACATAATCTAAGGCTGGTTCAAAAAACGCAGACGTCGTTTTCGTGATTTGATTTTTCAACTCATCTAAATTATAGCCTATCGCCAACTTCGCAGCTACCTTCGCAATCGGATAGCCCGTAGCCTTACTAGCCAATGCCGACGAACGCGATACCCGTGGATTGATTTCAATGGTGATGATTTCATCGGTATCCGGACTAATCGCAAATTGTACATTACAACCCCCGCTAAATTGACCTAACGAACGCAATAATTTTTTCGCATAATTACGCATGCGTTGATAAGCCGTATCGCTCAAGGTCATAGCAGGCGCTACGGTGATACTATCCCCTGTATGAATCCCCATCGGATCGAGATTCTCTACCGTACAAATCACCGCTACGTTATCCGCGCTATCGCGCAATAATTCTAATTCAAATTCTTTCCAACCCAATACCGCACGCTCGAGTAGCACCTCATGACGAGGCGATGCTTCTAAGCCGCGCAACAACATATCATCAAAATCTTCTTTTAAATACACGATTCCGCCGCCGGTACCGCCCAGTGTAAAAGAAGGACGAATCACCAATGGGAACCCAATTTTTTGAGCAATCTCTTTCCCTTCTAAATACGAATTCACTGTAAACGCTGGATTGATAGGCAAATCGAGCGCTATCATGTGTAAACGAAACTTCTCTCTATCTTCCGTCGTTTCAATGGCATGAATATCCACGCCGATAATTCGTACACTATAATCATTCCACAGCCCCACTTCATCCGCTTCTATACAGAGGTTAAGCGCTGTTTGTCCGCCCATCGTAGGCAATACCGCATCAATCGCATTCTCTTTCAAAATCGTTTCGAGACTCTCAATATTCAAAGGCAGCAGATATACTTTATCGGCAGTCATAGGATCAGTCATGATAGTAGCAGGATTGCTATTGATCAAAATCACTTTAATCCCCTCTTCGCGCAGCGAGCGAGCCGCTTGCGTACCCGAGTAATCAAACTCACAAGCTTGACCGATAATAATAGGACCGCTACCGATAATTAATACGGATTTGATGGACGTGTCTAAAGGCATATAATATTGTAGTTTACAGTTTTTATAAAAGAAACAATCGATGCGATTGTAGGTAGTTTTTATGCCACTTAGAGTGCAAAATTAAGCAAATAAATCAAGCAGATTTATTATTTATTCAATACTATGTGGAAAAAAGAAATTGTGGGATGTATGGAGCGGAAAGGACTAGTAAATAGGGAATATAGAAGGATTGTTTGGAGTAGCTAAACCTGCTGCAACCTGCCTGCCGTTGCATGGTCAGGGCTAGGGGTTGAATTAACATTTAGTGAATAAGTATTCAATGAAATTTGATATAAAAACTTAGTTTTAAAATCATGACACAAAAAAAAGTATCCATATAAATAAAAAATTACAATGAAAAACAAATCAGATATAAGGTTTAAAATATTAGGTAACTACATACGTGTTGGGGATAAATTTAGTAAAACCTTTTATTAGCAATACTTTCAGCTAATTTCACAAGTAATTACTATGCAAAAATACGAAATTTCTATTTATAGTATCAAAAAACTTTGTATTCCAATATTTTAAAATATATTTGTGACACAAAATAATAGCGTCAGCTAGATTCTTGGCAAGTAGAAAAGTCGAAAGTTCAAATGCCACACAAGAATAAAGTTCGTACGCCTGCGGTAAGTGGGTTTGCGGTTTTGTTCAATGTGGCATGGGTATTCGACTACCTCTACAAGCGTTGGATAGGCTGTGAACCCACGCTGTTTTAAAACTAATCATCTGTTTGGGGGTCGCAGATAAAACAAAATTAAAGAAAATGAAGAGACTATTAACTATTTGCGCCATTGCGCTAACGCTATCAAGCTGTATGACTTTTAAGCAGATTGGAAATTTAACTATGATGTCAAACCGCAACATTGATTCCAAAATGGACGATTATGTTGTTGTTCGTTCTTACATGGGTGACAACAAAAAAGAATTGAAAAAGTCTAAATCAGTAACCATTGAAGACGCTATTGATCAGACAGTAAGAAATACGCCTGGTGGCGAGTTTTTAAAGAATGTCAAGGTCTATGTAATCAACGGCAAATATATTGCCATAGCGGGTGATGTGTGGGGTCACGGAGGCGTTAAAGCTGACGTTCGAGGATTTAAGGTTGGCGATGTGGTTCAGTATATGGGTGTCAAGTACACAATTACAGATTTAAAAGATGGTATTATATGTGTTGTAAAAGGCGAAGATGGAAAACTTAAAAAAGTTAAGTATATTAAATTGATGAAAGCGGATTAACAAGGATAAGATTTAAAAAAAAGGCAACCATTTTGGTTGCCTTTTTTGGTTTTATGTCAATTTAGAAGGCCCACTTTCGTCGTAGTCTCCCGACTACGATGCAGCGATAATAAGTCTCTGACTTATAAAAATCAGCTATCATTTGATTATTGCTTCCTGATAATAAATCTAAAAGAGCAAGATAAAACTACACCCACTCATCTGCTATTAAATCCATCTGCATACCATAGCTGTTGGATGACTAATTAATATATGCCATTACAAATCTAAAAAACACTAATACCTATTTTTAATATAATATATAACTAATAGTTTTGCAGCAACAAATACCTAAAACATTTTATGTTTTTTAAGGTTTAACAAGTTATTAAATACATGTATATATGATTGACCGATTAGAAAAAATCAAAAACAATATAGAACCTCTTCGTCAACAAATTATCAACCATAAAGTATATGGAGTAATTGAAAATACTGAGGATTTAAAAATATTTATGAAGTACCATGTTTATGCTGTTTGGGATTTTATGTCATTACTCAAATCTTTACAAAACAATTTAACATGCACAAGTATTCCCTGGTTTCCTGTTGGAAATGCAGATACTCGTTTTCTGATTAATGAAATTGTAGTAGGCGAAGAGTCTGATATCGATTTACAAGGTCAACGAAAAAGTCATTTTGAATTATACCTCGATGCCATGAAACAAATTGGTGCTGATACTCATCCAATTGAAAATTTTATTAATGAATTAAAAAACAATGCTAATCTTGAACAAGCATTTGCAAAATCAAATACACCAGCAGCTGCGCAAGAATTTGTAAAATATACATTTGAGATTATCGATAGTAAAAAAGATTATTTACAATCAGCTGTATTTACTTTTGGTCGTGAAGATTTAATTCCTGGTATGTTTCTATCCATTATCAACGAATTACATTCTTTGTTTCCTGAAGAAATATCTATTTTCAAATACTATATCGAACGACACATAGAAGTAGATGGAGACCATCACAGTCATTTAGCCTTACAAATGACAGCTAATTTATGTCAAGCAAATGATCGCTTTTGGAAGGAAGCAGAAGAATCATCTATTCAGGCTTTACAAAAAAGAATAGAACTTTGGGATGGTGTATACAATGAATTGATAAAAAAATAAAAAACGCATATTAAATTAGTTTTACGCTCTTGATTCTTGTCCCGAATATCTGAGGACCACTGCTACGAAAAACTAAATTCACATAAAAAAAGCGCTAGAGTTAGTCTAGCGCTTTTTTGATTTTTATTATCTAGTTATTCAGGCGATAACATATTGTTTTCTTTTACCGGCATCGTATTTTTTTCAGGAACCGTATTTACTTTTCCTTTGATATAAATCACTTTCGTTTCTTCAGTAGCATTTGAAGTAATCGTGATAGATTTTGTAAATGTACCTGGTCTGCCTTGTGTATTATACGTTACTAAAATTTTAGCATCTTGTCCCGGTAAAATCGGCTCTTTTGGCCATGATGGAGTAGTACAACCACATGAAGCTTTTACATTCGATAAAATCAAAGGCTCTTTACCCGTGTTTTTAAATACAAATTCATGTTTGGCTTGTGGACCTTCCTCTACTTCTTTAAAATCATATTCAGTTTCTTTAAACTCAATTTTTGGTGCATTCGGATTGACTGGTTTGGTTTCAGTAGTCGTTGTAGTTTGTGCAAAAACACCCAAAGAGGTGAAAAGTAATACGAATAAGCTAAATACTGTGTTTTTCATTTGATCTGATTTTTATTTGGTTACAAATTTATTGATAAATTGCACAACTGCAATGTATATGCCAATTAATTATTAAAAAAATGATATTCTTATTAAATTTGCAACAAATTGACAACGTATGCAGGAAATGGTTAATCAATCAGAAAAAATAAATTTCGAAACTTTCAAATCTTCCATTTTAGAAGATTATAAATTGGCTTGCCTCAGTAGAGAAGCTAGTTTGATGGGTCGAAAAGAAGTATTAACCGGTAAAGCCAAGTTTGGAATTTTTGGCGATGGAAAAGAATTGGCTCAAATCGCTCTTGCAAAAACTTTTAAAAACGGCGACTTTAGAAGTGGCTACTACCGCGATCAAACTTGGATGCTTGCCAGCGGTATCACTACCCTCGAACAATATTTCGCTCAATTATATGCTATTCCAGATGTAAATGAAGAGCCTGCCAGCGCTGGTCGACAAATGAATGGGCATTTTGCCTCTCGAAATTTAGATGAACAGGGTCATTGGAAAGATTTAACTGCACAAAAAAATAGTGCTTCTGATACCTCTCCTACTGCCTCTCAAATGATACGTGCCGTTGGTTTAGCACAAGCTTCTAAAATGTATCGCAATAACCCCGAATTGAAAAACTATACGCAATTCTCTTCGAATGGCGATGAAGTGGTTTTTACTTCCATTGGTGATGCGTCTACTTCTGAAGGCGTATTTTGGGAAGCGGTTAATGCGATTGGAGTTTTGAAAGTACCTGCAGCAATCAGCATTTGGGATGATGGCTATGGAATCTCTGTTCCTCGTAAATACCAAACCGTAAAAGGCTCTATTTCAGAAGCCTTGAGCGGGATGAAACTGAATGAAAATGGACAAGGATTCGATATCTATACCGTAAAAGGTTGGGATTATGCTTCTTTATGTGAAGCATACGAAAAAGGCGTAAAAAAAATTAGAGAAACACATATCCCTGCTATATTTCATATCGTGGAAGTTACTCAACCGCAAGGTCACTCTACTTCTGGTTCGCACGAAAGATATAAAGATAGCGAACGCTTAAACTGGGAAAAAGAATTTGATTGTATTCGCCAAATGCGTATTTGGTTATTGAATAATGCCATCGCAGATGAAGCACAATTAAATCAAATCGAATTAGACGCCAAAGAAACGGTTAATACCGCTAAAAAGAACGCTTGGAAAAAATACAGTGATCCGATTAAAAGTGAAATTGTCACTGTAAATGAATTATTACAAAACCTTTATAATGAGACTTCTAAAGAGATCATCTTACAAGCTAAAAATGAATTAAATTCGGCATTAGATCCTTATAGACGAGATATGATGAAAGCGATTCATAAATCTTTACGTGCCTGTTTAAGCATTCAAACGCCTGCTAAAGATCAGTTGACAAACTGGCTCAACGAACAAATGGCCATCAATAAAGATCGTTATAGTTCGCATTTGTATAGCGAATCTAGTTTAAATGCTTTGCAAGTAACAGAAGTACCTGCCATCTATAGCGATGAACCAACCGTATTAAATGGATTTGAAATCATTAATAAATGCTTTGATAATCTATTTACCCAATACGACAATGTGGTGGCTTTTGGTGAAGATGTAGGTAAAATTGGCGATGTGAATCAAGGTTTCTCGGGCTTACAAGAAAAATATGGCAAACATAGAATTTTTGATGTGGGAATTAGAGAAGCGAGTATCATGGGACAAGCCATTGGATTGGCGATGCGTGGTATCCGTCCGATTGCTGAAATTCAATATCTCGATTATTTGATTTATGGTTTACAGCCATTGGTAGATGATTTAACTACTTTACAATATAGAACCAAAGGCGGACAAAAAGCGCCTTGTATTATTCGTACACGTGGTCATCGATTAGAAGGCATCTGGCATACAGGTTCTCCTATGGGGATGATGTTACATTCGCTACGAGGTATGTATATTCTTACGCCTAGAAATATGACGCAAGCAGCTGGATTTTATAATACCTTGATGAAAAGCGATGAGCCGGCTATCATTGTAGAATGTTTAAATGGCTATCGTTTAAAAGAGCAAATGCCTGAGAACTTAAATGAATTTAGCTTAGCAATAGGAAAAGTAGAAGTGATCGAAAAAGGCGAAGATATCACCATGTTGAGTTATGGTAGTACGTTACGTGTATGTGCCGAAGCGATTGAATTTCTAAAAGAACACGGAATCTCTGTAGAGTTGATCGATGCACAAAGTTTATTCCCATTTGATATCGCACATGATTGTATCCAATCGATTAAAAAAACAAATCGTATTGTGATTGTAGATGAAGATGTAGAAGGGGGTGCAAGTTCGTATCTATTACAAAAATTAATAGAAGAACAAAATGCGTATTTATACTTAGATGCTAAACCATTAACGATAACAGCTAAAGATCATCGTAGTGCTTATGGATCAGATGGCGATTATTTCTCTAAACCAAATGCAGAAGAAATTTTCAATCAGGTATATGCGATCATGAATGAAGCCGAACCGCTTAATTATCCTTTGTTATAGCACTTAAATTATTCGATTTAGATAAGTTTTCTTGTATAATTTGATTTTCTATAACCATATCTCTTTCATTCACTAGAATTTCGATATAGTTTCTGTTGCCTTCTGTATAGAGATATACATTGAAGAAAATCATATTTTCATTATCAAAATATCGAATATGTTTTTTGTCGCTTACTTTAGAAGAAATGGATTGCGTTTGTAAGCCTTTAAAAAATTCTGAAAAACAGTTTTCATAATATTTAAACCAAGTCTCAGGGATGATATAACCAGTATTATCTAGAAATACATCTACATAACTATAAGGCTTAGATGCTTTTTTACCTGGCTTATAAATATGTAAGGTGACGTTAGAAGTATTCGGGTTAATATGGGTAATATTCGCAAATAAATCGAAAATATATTTTAAACTGATAGAGCCTGTATTATATTCCACATAGTGCACTGTTTTAGGATTATAGTCATAAAAAGAATCATTTTTGATGTATTCTTCAAAGTCGTAAGCCTTTATTGGCTCCGGATCTAAGTACACTTGTGCATTTGTAGTTATAGGAATGCATAAAAGCATTATATAAAAGAATCGTTTCATTGTATTTTTAAGTTGGTACGACTTTATACGTATAGTTTTAGGGCTAGGTTACAAAAAACCTACTTACAGCTAGCTAAATAGCAATTCAGCAAAAGGATGTTATCAAATTGTTGTTAAATACTTCCCTATAATATGCAGGCTATGTAATAATTTTGAGACAAATACAAGAATTATGAGTATCATCATTGCCCCTTCTGTTCTCGCTTGCGATTTCTCTAAATTAGGAGAAGAAATTGACATGATTAATCAAAGTGTTGCCGAGTGGATTCACATCGATGTGATGGATGGAATGTTTGTACCAAACATTTCCTTTGGGTTCCCCATTTTAGAAGCCATTCGTAAAAAAACATCTAAAATATGTGATGTTCATTTGATGGTGCAACAACCTGAGCGCTATATCGCCGAGTTTAAAAAACATGGTGCAGATGCGATTAGTATTCATTGGGAATCGTGTTCTCACGTTCATCGTGCCATTCAAGAAATTAAATCCTTAGGCATGAAAGCGGGAATCGTTTTAAATCCTCACACCCCAATTCATTTTTTAGAAGATATCATTCATGAATTAGATTATGTGCTTATTATGAGTGTCAATCCTGGCTTCGGTGGACAAAAGTTTATACTATCTAGTATTACTAAAATTGCCGCATTAAAAAAATATATAGCGGAACGAAATTTAAATACATTAATTCAAATAGATGGTGGCGTAGATATAAATAATGCCAGAGCTGTAAAAGATGCTGGAGCAACTATATTAGTAGCTGGAAGTGCTGTGTTTAAAAGCGCTCAGCCTATTCAAATGATACAAGATTTAAAAGAAATATAGATTTCTTTTTTATTAATTTGATTAATTCTGTAAAAGAATGTACCTTTGCAACGGCAAGTCTTATACGACCAGCTCCTGATGAAGCCCCCAGGGTAGGAATACAGCAAGGGTAATTGGTTGTAGCGGTGCGATGTAAGTAACTTGCCACTTTTTTTTTCTTTTTTTCCAACTTAATTATCCTTACAATGAAATTTTTTATAGATACAGCTAATCTTAATCAAATTAAAGAAGCATATGATTTAGGTGTTTTAGATGGGGTTACTACTAATCCGTCATTAATGGCTAAAGAAGGTATCAGCGGACGAAATAATGTATTAGATCATTATGTGAATATTTGTAATATCGTTGATGGACCTGTAAGTGCAGAAGTGATTGCTACAGAGTTTAATGCGATGATTAAAGAAGGAGAAGAATTAGCAGCTTTACATAAAAATATTGTGGTAAAAATACCTATGATTAAAGATGGTATTAAAGCGATTAAATATTTCAGCTCTAAAAATATCAAAACCAATTGTACGCTAGTTTTCAGTGCTGGTCAAGCTATTTTAGCGGCCAAAGCTGGTGCTACTATGTTATCTCCATTTATTGGACGTATTGACGATAGTAGTTGGAATGGTATTCAATTAATTGAACAAATCGTACATATCTACGAAAATTATAATTACGAAACAGAAGTTCTTGCAGCCTCTATTCGTACTCCTTTACATATCGTACAGTGTGCAGAAGCTGGCGCGCATATCGCTACTTGCCCACTCGATTCTATCCTTGGACTTTTAAAACATCCACTTACAGATATCGGATTAGAAAAGTTCATAGCAGACTACAAAAAAGTAGAAGCTTAGTAAAAAACTGCTTTTTGCTTTAAAAGTGGTACTATTTTTGCTTAATATTACAGCTGAATTTAAATAAATTTAAAGAGCTATGTATAAAAAAATACTATTTACCTTCTTATGTATCGGAATAAGTTTGAATATCTTCGCTGGAAAAGATACGAAAGCGTATGAAATCAAATTTAAAATAAAAGGTCTCAGTAATGAGAAAGTGCTTATCGCCTATCGATATGCTGATAATCAGTATATAAAAGACACGTTATTATTAGATGAAAATGGAAGCGTTACCTGGTCGGGTGCAAATAAATTAGATAGAGGTGTTTATATGATGGTGATTCCTTCTATGAATAATAACTATTTTGAATTCTTAATCAGCGATCCTCAAACATTTACGCTCGAAACAGACAAAAGTGATTTGAATCGTGATATGAAAGTAATCGGTTCTAAAGAAAACCAAGTATTTTTTGATGATTTACTTTATATGTCTAAAGCTCGACTAATAGCTGACGATTATGTGGCTAAATCTAAATCAGAAAATAAAGATACAGCTGCTTTTTATACTAAAAAATTAAGCGAGTTAGACAAACAAGTAAAAGCCTATAGAACGAATTTAATTAGTAGCAACCCAAATACTTTATATGCAAAAATTTTAAATGCATTACAAGAACACGAACCTGCTGAAGTTCCAAGAAACAAAGATGGTTCTGCTGTTGATACCAACTTCGCGTATAAAGATTATTTAGCTCACTATTGGGATAATATCGATTTTAGCGAAGAAGGTTTGATCCGCTCGCCTATTTATGCGAATAAATTAGAAACTTACTTCGAAAAAACATTGGTTCAAATACCCGATACCTTAATCAAAGGTTGTGATTTTGTACTTAAACAAGCTCGCGCCAACAAAGAGATTTTTAAATATACATTAGTTACTTTATTAAATAAATATGCTTCTACCAAAATCATGTGTATGGATGCCATTTATGTGCATTTGGTGCTGAACTATTATGCTAAAGGCGATGCTCCTTGGGTAGATTCTTTTACACTGATAAAAATGAAAATGGAGGCGAATAAAAAATTACCTATTCTTTGTGATAAAATTGCTCCTAATTTAATTTTAACTGATACTACTGGTGTACATGCTTATAGTATGTATGATATCAAATCGAAATATACCATTATTGTTGTTTGGGATCCAGATTGTGGTCACTGTAAAAAAGAAATTCCTCAATTAGCGAATATCTATCCTCAATTGAAAAAACTAGGGGCTACGATTTATGCTGTTTCTACTGTCTCTTATGAAGAAATCGATAAATGGAAAGAATTTATTCGTACCAATAAATGTGATTTTATCAATGTAGCAGATCCATACAACCAATTTGCTCCTGGCTTTAGAACATTATACGATATCTCCTCAACTCCGGTAATTTATGTATTAGATAAAGATAAACGTATCATCGCGAAACGAATTGGTGTTGAACAAATCGAAGATTTCCTAATCAAATATGATGAGATAGTAACCAAAAAAGCGAATAAAAAATAAATCAATCATTCAGATTCAAGAATAAAAAAACAGGATACGAGGTATCCTGTTTTTTTTATGTATAGTCTAACATCTAGTATCTAGATGACTTATTTATCCAGTACCTTCTTTTTAGGAAAATTAAAGAGAAATGAGGTAAGTAATGGTATAGCGAATACGGCAACGGTAATGGCAGAAACGATTAAATCAGTAGATTCAGCTTCTAAGAATTTAGAAATCATCGACTCATTATCGAAATGTGTAACTACTGAAATAGTGAGTTTAATACCTAATAATGCAATTACGATGAAAGCGGCATATTCTAAGAACGGATATTTTTCCATTAAATTCACAAAAGCTTGCGCCACAAATCGCATCGCTAAAATCCCTATAAATACACCAATCCAAATCAAATAAATATTATCACTAAATGCCACTGCAGCAAATACATTGTCGATAGAAAAAGCCATATCCATAATTTCAATCAAAGCTACGGTTGCCCAAAATTGTCCCACCCATGAGATGATGGTTTTATAAACTATATTTTCTTCTTTATTATTGGTATCGCCCGCTTCTTCATCGCTATCAGTTTGATTCATTTTTCCTTTAAAGAAATCAAAGGCTAAATACAATAAATACAATCCTCCTAATGGTTTTAAAAACCAGATATTAATTAAATATTGAGAAAGTAATAAGGCAATCCCTCTAAATACATAGGCTCCGATAATCCCGTAACGTAAAGCTTTTTTACGTTGCTCGTGTGGCAAATCTAATACCATAGTAGCTAATACAGCTGCATTATCCACCGAGAGTAAACTCTCAATTACAATAAGATTAAGTATAATTAATAAAGCCGCTTGAATATCGTTACCTAAAATACTATGTATAAAATCCATAAAAATAATTTTATGCAAAAATAGACATAAAATTGATATAGTATTACTTAATTGGAATCAAGGTAGTCATAGTACTGAAGAAGGCTTCTAAATCAGATGAACTAAGGGGTTTCTTTTCACTATGAGCAGAGGCTACTACCCAGTAATTAAATTTATCTCCACAGTTGAGATAAAACAAATAATCATAAAATTTATTATCTACAGAATACATTTTAGCCGTACAAGTAAAAGCCAAATTCTTAACTTCTATATTTTTGACGATGACATTTGCATCTTTCATTTTATAATTATCAGTAATATATTTAAGAGCTTGTTCTGGTCCACTGCTAGTTTTATCTAAAATATAAAATTCAAATGGATTACGTGAGGAAGAAATAGGTAAAAATTTCACATGTCCATCATATATTGAATGTGTTTGTACAGAAGCATTATAATCAGATGGTGCTTTAATCTGATACATATAATTTTTTTCATAAATAATCTGGTACCCCGGCTTTAAATATATATCTTCTTGCACTTGTAAATAACACTTACTAGTGATAAACAGTAAAACTGTAAAGATAAATAGTCTTTTTAAAGTCATATTAAGGTATACGATTGTTTGTTTGAATTGTTACATTATGCTACTAACGAAGCATCATCAATTTCTATTTTAAGGTTATCGATAATAAATAACTGTCGTTCCATGGTATTTTTCCCCATATAATACTCTAACATTTTCTTAATTGTTGTATTTTCTTTAAAAATAACAGGAGTTAATTTAATATTTTCACCAATAAATCCTTCAAACTCTTCGGGACTAATTTCCCCAAGACCTTTAAATCGGGTAATTTCTGGTTTCCCTTTGAGTTTAATAATAGCCGCTTGTTTTTCTTCTTCGCTATAGCAATAGATGGTTTCTTTTTTATCTCGAACCCTAAATAAAGGAGTTTCTAAAATTTTCACATGTCCCCCTTTTACTAAATCAGGAAAAAACTGCAAAAAGAAGGTAAGTAATAATAATCGAATATGCATCCCATCCACATCGGCATCCGTTGAAATCACCACATTATTATAGCGTAAATCATCTATCGTTTCTTCGATATTTAAGGCATGTTGCAATAGATTGAATTCTTCATTTTCATATACTACTTTTTTAGTTAAGCCATAACAATTTAATGGTTTCCCTCTTAAACTGAATACCGCTTGCGTTTCTACATCACGTGCTTTAGTGATAGATCCACTCGCACTATCCCCTTCCGTAATAAAAATAGTTGTTTCTTGTTTTTTATCGCTTTTCCCTTCATTGAAATGAATGCGACAATCACGTAAATTTTTATTGTGTAAATTGGCTTTTTTCGCTCGTTGTAAGGCTAATTTTTTCACCCCAGCCATATCTTTACGTTCGCGTTCACTTTGCATAATTTTTCTATGCAATGCTTCAGCAGTCGCTGGATTTTTATGTAGAAAATCATCTAATTGTTTCAATAAGAAATCAGCCACGAAATTTTTCATGGTCAATTTTTCATCAATGTTTACCGTACCTAGTTTGGTTTTGGTTTGACTTTCAAAAACAGGTTCTTGAATTCTGATACTAATAGCTCCGGCAATAGAGGAACGAATATCAATCGCTTCATAATCTTTTTTATAAAACTCTCGTATGGTTTTTACAAAGGCTTCTCTAAAAGCAGCTAAGTGTGTACCACCCATCACGGTATGTTGCCCATTGACAAACGAATAATATTCCTCACCATATTGATTCACATGGGTCACCGCTACTTCAATATCTTCTCCTACTAAATGTATAATGGGATACACTATACTTTCTTCATCTACTTTTCTTTTTAATAAATCAAGTAAGCCATCTTTAGATAAGAATTTTTGATTGTTATAATGTATCGTTAAGCCTGTATTTAAGTAGGCATAATTCCACATTTGATTTTCGATATATTCAGGAATGAAATGATAGTTTCTAAATATCGTATTATCAGGTGTAAAAACAATACGTGTTCCATTTGGTTCATCGGTTTTCACGATTTTATGGTCACTTGTTAAAGCACCTTTTTCAAATTCCGCTACTTTCTTTTGACCATCCCGAACACTCTCTACTCTAAAATAAGTGGACAATGCATTTACCGCTTTCGTCCCTACTCCATTTAAACCAACCGATTTTTTAAAGGCCTTACTATCATATTTTCCACCTGTATTTATTTGTGAAACACAATCAATCACTTTACCTAATGGAATTCCTCTCCCATAATCACGTACTTCCACTTTTTCTTTGCTCACACTTACCTCGACTTTTTTACCATGGCCCATCACAAACTCATCAATACAGTTATCTATCACTTCCTTAATCAAGATATAGATTCCATCATCTTGTGAAGAACCATCTCCGGTTTTACCAATATACATACCCGGACGTAAACGCATATGTTCTTTCCAATCGAGCGAGCGTATATTATCTTCATTATACTCAATATTTTCAGCCATACTTCAATCCTATTTTATTTTACAAAGATAAGCTACCTTTTACAGTGTACCGAAGTCTCAGCGATTGATTATTCAACAAATTGTGTGTAAAAAGTCAATATGTCTAGTTTTGTATATTATCTAACCCCTATAATCGATTAATTGGATGTTTTTTGCCAGACTAATTTGCCTGTATTGCTTTGGGTAAGCACTTTGGTTTCTAATAGCCACTGAATACATTGTATAATATCTGCCTCTTTTTCTGCTGAAATTGATTTTACTAAACTTGCGATATTTTGTTCTTTGTAGGCTAATTGCTCTATGATGCGCTCACAAATTTGTGCATATTTATGATCCTGTAAACCTAACTTTTTCTTTTTCAAACAAACATCACAAACCTGACAATCTGGAGTGTCTTTATCACCAAAATAAGTACATAAAATATTGGTTCTACATAAATGTTCTGATTGCATATAATGCAACATCTCATTACATTTTTTGAGCTTCAACTTTTGTCTATTGATGATGAATGCAGTATCTAATAACAAATTAGATTTGCTATGACGAGCTTGTAAATATTCAATAGTAGGACTATTATTTTCAGGAATATAATCGATGTATTGATGACTCTGCAACAGTACTAATGCTTTCTTAATATTATCGACACTCGTTGATAATTTGTTGGCTAAAAAACTTTCTTTGATAAACGCATAATTATCGAATAAACCACCATAGGATCGAAGTAATAATTTTATTAATGGTTCGTATTGTTTATGAGAAATTTGAAGTTTATATAAATCTTCATTCGAACAGGTAAACATCAGTTTAGAAGCATTGTAAACCGCTTCATTGGCGAGCAGTATGTCTTGTTGTTCTAAAATTTTGATAATGTTCATCACCTTTTGTGCCTTTAGTGCATATTTTTTACAAAAATCTTCTATCAAAAAATCAAAGGTTTCAAACTGACCACTACCTATGGCTAAATGAAAAAATTGACCCAGATAATCATAACACTCACGAATTTCATCAATGCTACATTCATTCTCCAGAATACTTTGTTTCGTGTTTTCAATATCCAATGAATTATATAAACAGACCGCATAGGATTTTTTACCGTCTCTTCCTGCTCTTCCAGCTTCTTGATAATAACTTTCAATATCTGGTGGAATATCCAAATGAATGACGAGTCGAACATCAGGTTTATCTATACCCATACCAAAAGCATTTGTACAAACAATCACCCTCGTTTTTCCTTGTATCCAATTAACTTGTTTTAATTCTCTTTCTTCACTATTCAGGCCTGCATGATAGAAGTCAGCACTGATATTATTCTTCCATAAATATTCAGCAATTTCTTTGGTACGTTTTCTATTACGTACATATATAATAACTGTGCCATTTACTTTTTGTACAATATCTAATAATTTAGCCCACTTATTTTCTTCTTCTATTACAACATACGCCAGATTACTTCGTGCAAAACTCTTTTTAAATACTTCTTTATTATTGAGTCTCAACTTTTCTTGAATATCTAGCACCACCTCTTCTGTTGCTGTAGCTGTTAATGCTATACAAGGTACCTTTGGTAATAAATCGCGAAGGGCGATTATTTTTTGATAAGAAGGTCTGAAATCATATCCCCACTGACTAATACAATGTGCTTCATCAACAGCAATCATCGATACATTCATGTTTTTGACACGTGCTAAAAATATGTCGGTATGAATTCGTTCAGGAGAAATATATAATAATTTATATTGGTTTTGCATGGCATTATTCAGCACAATATCTATTTGTTTATAATGCATACTTGAATTGATGGATGCAGCTGCTATCCCTCTTTTTTTCAGATTATCCACTTGATCTTTCATCAAGGCGATCAATGGAGATATAACGATACATAAACCATCTAAAGCCAAAGCCGGAACTTGAAAACAAATAGATTTTCCTCCACCTGTAGGTAATAATGCTAAGGTATCTTTACCACTTAAGAAATGTTCAATAATCTCTTGTTGTGGTGTTCTGAAGGAATTAAATCCCCAATATTGTTTTACTATTTCGTGTAGATTCTTCAAAGTTTGTATAGCGATATATTAAATATCATACTAAGAGATAATAGATCCATCTTTCATCACTAATTTTCTATCCGCTCTATCAGCAAAATCATTATTATGAGTAACAATGATAAAGCTTTGTTGAAGTTCTTTACGTAACAGAAAAAATAAATCATGTAATTCATTGGCACGTTCACTATCTAAATTACCACTTGGTTCATCTGCAAAAACAACCGCAGGATTATTAATTAATGCCCGAGCAACGGCCACACGCTGTTGTTCACCTCCACTCATTTGTCCTGGTTTATTATCTTTTCGATGTGTTAATTTTAATAATTCAATTAACTTCATCGCTTTAGTTTGAGCTTCTTTTTCTGAATCTCCTTTAATTAATGCTGGAATACAGATATTTTCAAGAGCTGTAAATTCAGGTAATAAATGATGGAATTGAAAAATAAATCCTATATGTTGATTTCTAAATTGATTTAAAGCATTATTTTTTAGCGTATTCACTTGAATCCCTTTAATCCAAACAGATCCTTTATCTGCCTGATCTAAAGTTCCTAGAATATGTAATAAAGTACTTTTGCCAGCGCCTGATGAACCTACTATACTAATTATTTCTCCCGTATTTACAGATAAAGAAACATCATTTAGCACTCGAATTTGACCGTAAGATTTAAAAAGATTTTTGGCTTCTAACATAAAGTAAATGTATTATATTTTACTTAAATATAGATATTTAAAGTAGCTTTAGTATATTCGTATTCACTTACAGAAACGAAACTATATTGATAAAGAAATATTATCCTTTATTTATCGCTTTAGGATTATTGATTCTAGGTATTGTATTAATCCAAACTGGTTTAATACATCAAAAAGCTGAACGTGTTTATGATATTACACGTCATCGAAATATAAGCAGTATCATCGAATCAAAAACCTTAATCGTTGGAACCACTATAAATCCTATCAGCTTCTATTATCATGGAGATGCGAAAGCAGGATTTGAATATGAAATTGCACAACATATCGCTAAAAAACTTAAAGTAAAATTACAAATTGTAAAAGTGGCTAATGATTCTACACTTTATAGTATGATTCGTAAAGGACAAATCGATTTGGCTATGAATCATTTTCTGAGTTTAGAAAATAATTATACTAAAGATTTTGAATATACCAATGACATCATGAAAACACATGTAACCATGATCAGTTTTTCGAATCATGATACTAGTAAAAATGAGATAAGCAATAAGCTAAAATATTCTAAAGTGTATATTCCAACTAAGGACTTTGAACACTTACCAAAAGATTATATTCTTAAATTATTACCAGCACATTCCTTAGTATATTTCGATGATACTAGTTCTTCTTTTGGATTAATGAGTAAATTGAATAATAGAGATAGTACCATTTTAATCACTTGGGATTATCTATATCAACTATCAAATTTGAATGAAATTCATTCGATTAAATCTCAAGAAATTCCTACTGATAATCAAATGACATTTATACTAGCACGTAATAATAATTCCTTATTAGATACGGTGAATGCGATTATTGATCAATTTAAATTAACTCCTAAATATAAAGAAATAAGCAAACGCTATTTAACGAATGCTGAGCTATTAACCATCAGTGAAGACGAAATACCTAGAGAAATTACTAAAATTAAGTATAAAAGAGGAGCCATTTCCATTTACGATGAATCTATAAAAAAATATGCTAAACAAAATAAACTCGATTGGAAACTAGTAGCGGCAGTCATTCAAAAAGAAAGTGGTTTTAATACCTATGCTGAAAGTCCGTATGGTGCAAGTGGATTAATGCAATTAATGCCCGAAACTGGCAAAAAATTCGGAGCGGATAGCTTGTTTAATCCCGAACAGAATATAAAAGCTGGTTGTATGTATCTCAAATACTTAACTAATTATTGGACGAAGAAAGTAAGCGATAGTAGCCAAGTCATATACTTTGTATTGGCTTCCTATAATAGCGGACAAGGTCATATTATTGATGCGCAAAATTTAGCCACCAAATATAAATCCAACCCTAATATATGGTTTGATAATGTAGAGAAATATTTAAGTTTAAAAAGAGATCCTACTTATTACAATGACCCAGTATGTAAACTAGGATATTGTAGAGCAACTGAAACCATAAACTTTGTAAAGAATGTGAGTGCTCGTTATCGGATCTATTCAGAAACTATAAAATAGTTTTTAGTGATGATGTCCGCCTGGTCCGTGCACATGACCGTGGCTTAATTCATCTGGAGTAGCTTCACGAACATCAGAAATAGTTCCAGTAAAATGAAGTTTTTTACCAGCCATTGGATGATTAAAATCCATTTCAATAGCCTCTAAACCTACTTTATTTACTCTACCATGATGTTGGTTTCCTTGATTGTCCATCATAGGAACAAAAGTGCCTACTTTAAATTTATCGCTATCAAATTTTCCTTCTTCATCTAAAAAGATATTCATTGGCAATTCAGCTACATTATCTGCATGGTGTAAGCCATAAGCATCTTCAGGTGTTAATACAAAATCAAATGGATCATTTGTAATTTTGCCCATAATATTTTGTTCAAACATTGGAATCATCATTCCAATACCTGCTAAAAAAACTAATGGATTTTCTTCGCTGGTTTTTTCTACATGTGTCTCTGTATTATCATCATTTATTACTGATAAAGAATACTGAAGTGTTACAACTTTTTCACTTTCTATTTTCATTTTTTGATATATGGTTTTTAGATTAAGAAAATGACATTACTATAATTTATATCAGATTATATAATGCCTATTACGAGTGGTATTTAAATTCTATTTTTTTTATGATAGCTGGATGAAGACTATGATAAACAGGACAATTCATAGCAACACGCTCAAATATATCCTTGTTTTTTTGTATTGTAAATGCTTCGATATTAGGAAATTGTATGACTAAATGAATTTCTCCGATACGTCTTGGTTCGGTATACATTACTTTGGTTACAGCTGCAGTTGTTCCTTTCATATCAATACCCATATCTTTCGCTTTAATTCCCATGATACTTAGTATACAAGCACCCAGTGAGGTAGCCGTAAGGTCAGTAGGTGAAAATGCTTCCCCATTACCGTGGTTATCTTTAGGTGCATCCGTGATGATTTGATTTCCACTTTCCAAATGCACACATAAAGTTCTTAAATCCCCTTGATATTCAATTTTTGATGTCATACTCTTTACTTATCAAGGTCCAAACTTAGGAAGAAAATATTTAATATACAGAAACTTATTAAAAAAAATTGGGTTATATATAATTATATTTGTTTAATGAAAAGAATTGTCTTTTTGCTGGTTTTACTTCTTATAGTTGTTGAGTCTATTATTGCTCAAAAAGCAACTGATAAGGAATATAAGGACTTTTATTATAAGCATGAGTTTTCGGGTGGTATAAAAGTACAAACCAACTCCTATGGCTTATTCTTAGAAAAGGTATGGATTAACAGCATTTACAGCAAAAAATTAATACAATTAGATTTGATGTACTATGTAGATCCCATGCAAAAAAAACTAGATGGATTGGTATTAGGTGATCGAACCTATAAAAAATATGTATATGCCAAACGAAATGACTTTTTTGCGATTAAATTTAATTATGGTTATAGAAAAACTATTGCAGAACGAGCTATGCAAAAAAATGGAGTGGCCTTATACTTCGTATATATGGCAGGAATTAACTTAGGCATAGAAAAACCCTATTATCTTTATTTAAGAGATATTGATAATATCAATGATGTAAATGCTGAACCTTATAGTAATGCGAATAAAGATCGGTTTTTGAATAATTCGCCTACCAATGGACAGATTGTAGGATATGCGGGATTTGCCTATGGATTTAAAGGGATGCAGGCGCTTGTAGGAGGGAATATTAAGCTGGGATTGCATTTTGATTGGGCAAAACAAAGTGATTTTATTAAAGCACTTGAAGTTGGTGCACAATTAGATATTTATCATAGAAATGTAAATATTTTGGCTACTAATAAAAATAAGCCCTATTTAGTAAGCGCTTATTTGAATTTTCAACTTGGTAAAAGATGGTAATGAATAACAAAAGTCTAAACAAATTTGAACTTATAAACTTATGTCCTATTAATTATGAACTTTTGACATTTTAATGACGTTTTTTTAATTAAATAAAAATATATTTGCATAAGCTAATAACAAAAGTTAACTATTATATCAATAAATTATGAAAAAAATTAATTTACTATTTTCATTTGTAGCAATTTTAATTCTTTCTACAGCTTCAGTGCTAGTGTACAAGAATTTTAAAGGAGAGAATGAGCATCCAAGACATCAAAAGTCTGAAGCCGAAATTGCTTATGAAGCTTATCTTTACAGACAGAGTTTGATTAAAAACGTGGCTACTGGGGAAGTAGATTTACAAGATTATTATAATGCAGTAAAACAAGCACTTGCAATGCGTGCAAATGGTTCAAGAGGTGCTTTAGGATTAGCATGGGAAGAAATGGGACCAGATGATGTAGGAGGAAGAACTCGTGCTATTTTAATAGATAAAAACAATTCAAGTCATTTATTTGCAGGTGGTGTAAGCGGTGGTTTATGGGAAAGTGATGATGCCGGATTAAACTGGCATATTGTAACTGCCATTAGAGATTTAGCAGGTGGTTCTTACATGCCTATTTCTTGTATTACTCAATCTGGAAATACGATATATGTAGGAACAGGGGAACCATTTTCTGGTACAATTCCAGGTAATGGGGTATATAAATCAACAGATAATGGAGCAACATGGTCACATTTAGCTTCTACTTCAATTCCTACTTTACTTACACCAGGGGGTGGATATACATGGTCAATTGTAGCGGATATCGCGGTAAGTCCAACAAATCCTGATCACGTATTTGCAGCTTTAGCTAATAGTGGTTTATATCAATCAACTGATGGTGGTACTACATGGTCAAAACCAGTAGCTCTTTCTCCAAATACATCAGCAGGTTGTGTAAAATTTGGTATTGATGATAACTTAGTATATGCTACTATCAACAATAATAAAATATGGAGAACTAATGATGGTGGTGTTACTTGGACAAATGTAACTACCTCTACTAACTTAGGTTTATTGCCAGGTTATGGTACTTCTACTAGAATTCAAATTGCAATCGCTCCATCAGACAATAACTATGCTTATTTATCGTGTAACAGTGGTTCTGGATGTATTTCTGGTGTATTTAGAACAACGGATGGTGGTGTTACTTGGACAGCTATTTTAGGAGCTGGTTCTACAGCAGATCCAATGGCTCAACCTGGTGGTGGTAGTGGTTGTCAAGGTTGGTATGATCACTGTATAGCTGTTGTACCAAGTGATAGAACAAAAATATATGTAGCTGGTATCACATTATGGTCATTTTCAGATGGTTTAAGCTGGCAGAGATCCGATCAAATTGGTTCTGAAGGTGCTGGTTACTCAAATGCACATTATATTCACGCAGATAAACATACTATTGTTTTTGATCCTAATAATCCAGAGGTGATGTATATAGGACATGATGGTGGTGTTGCCAAATCATCTAATGCTGGTGCTGGTTTCCCAACTCCTACTTTCAAATCAGTTGATAAAGATTATAGAGTAACTCAATTCTATGGTGTAGCTGCGAATTATAATGGTTGGATGTTAGCTGGTGCTCAAGATAATGGATCACGTTTATTAAATTACACAGGAAACACCAGAATGTCATCTGCGGAAGCAAGAGGTGGTGATGGTTTTGCTTCTGATATGTCTCGTTTAAATCCAAATATCATGTTTGCCTCTGTATATACAAGCGATATCGCTCGTTCAGGTAATAAAGGGGTTTCATTTGGTGGTTTCTTTGATAGTAAAATTGATCCAGATGGTAGCGGCGAACCAGGTAGTTGTGATGGTTGTAGTCCATTCTTTACGTTTGGTTCATTAATGGAAACAAAAACAGCTACTAACTCTACAAAAAATTCAACTTATACCAATAAAACTGGTTCTTTATTAACTGCAGGTACTACTGTACAAATATTAAGTAATACCGGTGTTACTTTCCCTTATACATTACTAGCAGATTTAGATACTAGTTTAAGTGTAACTACTACTGATATTTATGATGCAAAATATTTCTTTGCTACTTCTTTAGCAGCAACACCTGGTTGTGGTGCTTGGGTATGTATCAATCCATTAAACATCACTCAAAATCCTAAATGGTTCAAATTGCCAGTTAATCAGCAAATGCAAGCAATTGATTTTTCATCTAATGGAAATACCGCATATATCGGTTGTGGTGGTACATTATTCAGAATTACAGGCTTTAATACAGCTACTTATAACTATACTACTGGTACTATAACAGGTCTTACAACAACCACATGTGTTTTACCTGCACCTTCTAGAACAATTGGTGGTGTGGCAGTAGATCCTAATGATGAAGATCACGTGGTTGTATCTCGTACAGGATATGGTAGCACTGGAACGGTTTTACATTCTACTAATGGAAGTACATTTACAAACGTAAGTGGTGATTTACCTTCCATGCCAGCTTATGATGTTGTAATTGATGCAAATAATGCTGATAATTATATTATAGGTACTGAGTTAGGAATTTGGACTACTTCTAATAGAGGGACTAATTGGGTAGAAGAAAATGTTGGAACTGCAGGAAATAATTTAGGATGGATTCCAGTTTATAGATTAAGAAGAACTCCATTATTCGATGAATCTTGTCCAGTATTATATATTGGTACTCATGGTAGAGGTATGTGGAGATGTACGTCATTAACTCCAAACACATGTAAAACATCTGTTGGAATTAAAGAAGCAAGCACTGGATCAATTACAAATAATTCTTTAAGTGTATATCCTAATCCAACTACATCAAATGCAACTGTAAGTTTAATCTTAAGTGAGAATACGAATATTGATATCAATGTTCTTTCTATGACAGGTACTTTAATTTCAACTTCTACTTATAATGGAAAAGAAGGTAAAAATGAAATGAGTATCGATATGAGTAAACTTGCTGCTGGTTCTTATATTGTTTCTGTTCGATCAGGAGCCAGAGAAACAGTTAGTAAAATAATTATTAAAAATTAAAATGATTATATAAAAAAAAAAAGGTTGTCGTGTTACATGACAACCTTTTTTTTGTTCCTTATGAAGCATCCTAAAATAAGTTGACACATAAACCAACTTATATGAATAACACA